>CAMAWD010000078.1 GCA_945861785.1 Rhodoferax sp. OV413
ATCCGCAGCTGTTCTGGGGACTGATCGCATCGATGTGGATCGGCAACGCCATGCTGATCATCCTGAACCTGCCGCTGATTGGCATGTGGATCAAACTGCTGACCTTGCCTTACCGCTGGTTGTTCCCGGCCATTGTGTTGTTCTGCGCCATCGGGGTGTATTCCACCAACAACAATACTTTTGACATCTGGCTGGTCGGGGTGTTTGGCGTAATCGGTTACTTGTTCATCAAGCTTGGCATTGAGCCCGCGCCGCTTCTGCTGGGGTTCATTCTGGGCCCGATGATGGAGGAAAACCTGCGACGGGCACTGCTGCTGTCGCGTGGTGACTGGACCGTGTTCCTGACCCGCGGCTTGTCCGCGAGCCTGCTGGCAGTGGCCGCGTTGTTGCTGGTCATCGTGCTGCTGCCCGCGGTCAAGAAGAAACGTGAAGAGGCCTTTGCCGAAGAGTGAGCGGCGACTTGCAGGCATTGGCGGCACCTTCGGGTGCCGTTTTTGTTGGGTTGGGCGATGTTGCCCGATAGCCCATGGCCAGAGCCATCTGGCCCAGGCCCTCGGCCCGCGTCACGGCCTGCGGATTGGGCTGTGCATTGGTGATGTCGTCGGCGCTCAGGCCGCGCGCGTTTTCTCCCCGGGGCCTCACGCAGCGCAGTGGCCTACTGGACAAGCAGCATGTGGGTTTGCGCCTGGGCGGGCAGGACGGCCTACAGGTCTGCGATGGAAAGCCCGCAGAAGCCGTGTTGCAATCGGTGGCGCATTGCTTTGTGTCCCTCAGGCCTTTTCGTCGAGCACCGCCTGCCGCAGCCGGCTGGGGGCGAGCACACCCGCCGAGTCGAGGATCGGGTAGGCTATGGAGCAGATGAGCGAGTTGATGCGTTTGAGGTCGCTGATCAGGTCCAGGTGCAGGGAACTGGTCTCGATGCTCTGCACCGTGTTGACCGCCAGGCGCCCCAGGTGGGTGGATGCATATTCGCGCTCCAGGTCGCGAAAGCGCGTCTTCTCCTCGAGCAGCTTTTGCGCGTCGCGCACATTGCCGTGCAGGAACACACTCATGCCAAGGCGCAGGTTGCCCAGCAGCCGGCTGTGCAGGTCGCTGATCTCGGCGATGCCGGCATCGGAGAATTCGCGACCGGGGTTGATCTTCTTGTCCTCGATGTCTATCAGTATGCGTTCGACAATGTCGCCGATCTGTTCCATGTTGATGGTGAAGCTGATGATGTCGGTCCAGCGCCGGCCTTCGTTCTCGCTCAGGGCCTCGCGCGAGATCTTGGTCAGGTAGTACTTGATGTCCGAGTACAACTCGTCGACCGTGTCGTCCATCTTGCGCAGTTCTTCGGAGAGCTTGCGGTCGTTGCTCTTGATCACGCGGAACATGCCGGTCAGCATGGCCTCGACGACGTCGGCCTGGTGCATGGATTCGCGCACGGCGCAGGAAATGGCCAGTGACGGTGTGGCCAGCGCTGTCGGGTCGAGGTGGCGTTGGCGGCCCGCAACGGTGGTGCGTTCGGGCTTGGGCAGCAGGCGATCGACCCAGCCTGCCACCACCTGCGTGAAACCGATGAAGATACAGGCCACGATGATGTTGAAACTCAGGTGGTACAGCACGACGAGCGTGGCGACTTCGGGCACCCACGGGCGCATTGTCTGCAGCCACACGCCGATAAACGGCGCCCCGATGGCCACGCCGATCACCTTGAACACCAGGTTGCCCAGGGGCACCTGGCGTGTCTCGATGTTGGCGTTGAGCGTGGTGAGCACGGCGAGTAAACCGCTGCCCAGGTTGGCGCCCAGCACCAGACCCAGCGCCACGTCGATCGGAATCACGCCGCTGTGGGCGAGGGTGGCAGTCAGCAGCACGATCGCCAGGCTGGAGTAGGACAACACGGCCAGCACCGCGCCGGCTGTGATTTCCAGCAGCAGGTCGCTGCTCAGTGACGCCAGCAGGGCCTGCACTGCAGGTGCCTTGGTCAGCACGCCGGCCGACACCTTGACAAGGCTCAGGGCCAGCAGCATCAGGCCCAGGCCGATCATGACCCGGCCGACACGCCCCACCGTGGTGGACTGGCGGGTGATGAACAGGATTACCCCGACCAGGATGAAAAGCGGCGACAACCATGACAGGTCGCGCGAAAAGACCACCGCCATCAGGCTGGTGCCCATGTCGGCCCCGAGCATCACAGCAAGGGCTGCGGGCAGGGTCATCAGCCCCTTGCCGACGAATGAGGACACGATCAATGCCGTCGCGGTGCTGGACTGCACGACGGCCGTGACACCCAGCCCGGACATGACCGCGTTGAATCTGTTGCTGACGCTTTTTGCGAGAACGTTGCGCAAACTGGCGCCAAACACGCGCAGAATTCCGGTTCGCACCAGGTGGGTGCCCCACACAAGCAGGGCAATCGCGGCAAGCAGGTTCAGCAGGTGGGTCAAGTTGTTTTGTTCCTCGATCTATTGGGTACGGCGCACGCGCAAAACTTCATCCAGGATCAGGGCTCCCGCCCCGATGGTAATCGCGCTGTCGGCGACGTTGAAAGACGGGAAGTACCAGCCACCGTAGTGGAACTGCAGGAAGTCCACCACATGGCCATAAGCGACGCGGTCTACCAGATTCCCGATGGCCCCCCCGAGGATACAGGCGAGCGCGAACGCAAACAGCCTCTGGCCGGAGTGGGAGCGCAGCATCCAGAGGATGAACAGGGCCGCCACGACTCCGATGCCAGTGAAAAGCCAGCGCTGCCAGCCTGAAGCTCCCGCAAGAAACGAGAATGCAGCGCCCTCGTTGTGGACCCGCACCAGGTTGAAAAAGCTGGTCACGGTGGTGCTGTCACCCAGCTTGTAGGCGCCGATCACCATCACCTTGGTGAACTGGTCCAGGATCAGCAGCACCAGTGAAAGGCCGAGCCAGGTTGCCATGCCCGTGGCTGGGGTGCCCGCCGGTGGGTGGAACGGTTTCCTGGCCATCACGCGAAGCGGCGTTGTTCACCCGCGCCGAAAAGGTTGCTGGTGCAGCGCGTACACAGGGTGGGGTGCGCGGCGTCATGGCCCACATCCTCACGGTAGTGCCAGCAGCGTTCGCATTTGGTGGCCGTCGATGGCGTGACCTGCACCGCCAGGTTCTCCTGCCGGGCAATCGATACGGCAGAGGTGATGAACACGAATTTCAGGTCGTCCCCCAGCGACGCGAGCAGCGTGAAGTCCGCTTCTGGCAGGCCCACTGACAGGGTCGCCTGCAGGGACGAGCCCACGCGACCCTCGGCGCGCACGGTCTCGATGTCCTTGTTGGCGATGTCGCGAATTTCGCGGATGCGGGCCCACTTTGCGAGCAGAGCCTCGTCGGGTGCGCCCAGTTGTGCAAAAGTCTCCAGGAAGATCGATTCCGACTGGCCGACGATCTTCCAGGCCTCTTCTGCGGTGAAGCTGAGAAAAGGCGCCATCCAGCGCAGCATCGCCTGGGTGATCTGCCACAGGGCGGTCTGGGCGCTGCGCCTGGCAAGCGACTTCGGCGCAGATGTGTACAGGCGGTCCTTCAGGATGTCGAGGTAGAAGGCGCCCAGGTCTTCGCTGCAGTAGATCTGCAGCTTGGCGACCACCGGGTGAAACTCGTAGACCTTGTAGTGGGCCAGGATGTCGGCCTGCAATACCGACGCACGCGACAAGGCGTATTGGTCGATCTCCAGCATCTGGGCCAGCGGCACCACGTCTGTGACGGGATCGAAATCGCTGGTGTTGGCGAGCAGGAACTTGAGCGTGTTGCGCACCCGCCGGTAAGTGTCCACCACGCGTGCCAGGATCTTGTCGTCGCCGGCGATGTCGCCAGAGTAGTCGCTGGCGGCCACCCACAGGCGGATGATTTCTGCACCCAGCTTCTTGGACGTCTCCTGCGGGTCGACGCCGTTGCCCATGCTCTTGCTCATCTTGTGGCCCTGGGCGTCGACGGTGAAACCGTGGGTCAGCAGGCCCTTGTAGGGTGCGCGGCCGACCATGGCGCAGGCGGTAAGCAGCGAAGAGTGGAACCAGCCCCGGTGCTGGTCGTGCCCTTCCAGGTACAGGTCTGCCTCGGGCCCGCTGGCGTGGCCGCTGCCAGGATGCGAACCCTTGAGTACCGTGGTGTGTGTCGTGCCGGAATCGAACCACACTTCGAGGATGTCGTTGCTCTTGGCATACAGCGCCGCATCGTCGGCGCCGATGATCGACTCCGGGGTGGCCTTGCTCCAGGCCTCGATGCCTCCGGCCTCGACCATGTCGGCTGCGGTGTCGAGGATTTCCATCGTGCGCGGGTGCAGTTGGCCTGAATCGCGGTGGATGAAAAACGGCAGTGGCACCCCCCAACTGCGCTGGCGGCTGATGCACCAGTCGGGTCGACCGGCGATCATGTCGCGCAGGCGGGTGCGGCCGTTTTCCGGGTAGAACGCGGTTTGTTCGATGGCGTCGAGTGCGAGTTGGCGCAGCGTGCCGGGTGATTTGTCCTTCGTGAACACACCTTCGCCTTCGTCCATGCGGATGAACCACTGCGCTGCGGCGCGGTAGATCACCGGTGTCTTGTGGCGCCAGCAGTGTGGGTAGCTGTGCTCCATGTCTGAGGTGGCGAACAGCCGGTCGGCGTCACGCAGGGTGTTGATGATCTCGGGGCAGGCCTTCCAGATGTTGAGGCCCCCGAACAGCGGCAGCTCGGCGGCGTAACGCCCATTTCCCTGGACCGGATTGAGGATGTCCTGCACCGCCATGCCGTGCGCCACGCAGCTGTTGAAATCTTCCATGCCATAGGCGGGCGAGGAATGCACCAGGCCGGTTCCGTCGTCGGCAGTGGCGTAGTCCGCCAGGTACACGGGCGAGCGGCGGTCGTAACCGGCGTCGACATGTGCCAGCGGATGGTGGAATTCAATCCCACCCAGGCCCTTGCCCGGAGTGCGCGCGACGACCGTACCGGCGAGTTGGTACCGCGCCAGGCACTTCTCGACCAGGCTGTCGGCCAGCACCAGCAAGCCGCGTGGCGTGTCGACCAGAGCGTAGGTCAGTTCGGGGTTCAGGTTCAAGGCCTGGTTGGCCGGAATCGTCCAGGCGGTGGTGGTCCAGATCACTGCGTAGGCGGGCTTGTCCAGTGCCACCAGGCCGAAGGCCGACGCCAGACGCTGTGGCTCGGCGCACAGGAATCCGACATCGAGGGTTTGCGATTTCTTCTCTTTGTATTCGATCTCGAACTCGGCCAGCGAAGAGCCGCAATCGAAGCACCAGTAGACCGGCTTCAGGCCGCGGTACACGAAGCCGCGTTCGACCACGCGTTTGAAGGCGCGGAGCTCTTCGGCTTCGGTCTTGAAATCCATGGTGCGGTAGGGCCGCTCCCAGGCGCCGAGCACGCCCAGACGCTTGAAATCGCCCATCTGGATGCCGATCTGCTCGGTGGCGAATGCACGGCTCTTGGCCTGCATCTCGTCGCGCGCCAGGTTGCGGCCGAATTTCTTCTCGATCGCGTTCTCGATCGGCAGCCCGTGGCAATCCCAGCCGGGGATGTACTGCGCGTCAAACCCCTCTAGCTGACGCTCCTTGACGATCATGTCCTTGAGGATCTTGTTGACGGCGTGGCCCATGTGGATCTGGCCATTGGCGTACGGCGGGCCGTCGTGCAGGATGAACTTGGGCGCACCAGCGCGGGCGATGCGCAGCTTTTTGTAGATTCCGTTTTCGTCCCACTCCCTGGCCCAGCCCGGTTCGCGCTTGGGCAGGTCTCCCCGCATGGGAAACGGGGTCTCGGGCAAATTCAGGGTGCTGCGGTAGTCGGTTTTGTCGGTCATGGCGGTGTGGCGCTGGCTGGCTTGTTGCCAGTTTTGGAGTGAACAGGGTGATTCCGGAAACGCCCGGGGGCCCGGGCCTTGGGTGACGCGCGACCTAAATTCGGTCGCGTGTGGTTTGCCGGTGGGTCTGCGCGGGGTTCGAAGCCAGCCAGGCCCGGGCGTCGTCGCAGTCCCGGGCGATGCCGCGCTGCAGCGCATCGAGGCCGTCGTATTTGAGTTCGCCGTGCAGTTTGTGTAGCAGTTCCACCCGGACGATCTTACCGTAGGCGCCTTCCGCCCCCAGTTGGCCGGGCCACAGCAGGCAGTGGGTCTCGAGCAGCACGCGCCCGCCATTGACGTCATCGGGATCGAGTGAGGGCCGCACCCCGAGGTTGGCAACGCCCGGCAGGGGGCTGTCGTGCAGGCCGTGGACCAGCACCACGAAGATGCCGCTGGCGGCCGGGTTCCAGTGGGCAAACCGCAGGTTCAGGGTATGGAAGCCGAGCTCGCGGCCGAGTTTGCGCCCGTGCACCACATGGCCGGAAATACGGTACGGGCGACCCAGCAACCGTGCCACGTCGCCCATCCGCCCATCCGCCAGCGCGTCGCGTACAGCCGAGCTTGACACGCGCAACCCATGCACCTCGTAACTGTTCATCCGGGCCACATCGAAGCCCTGGGCGGCGCCCGCTGCATCCAGCATCGCGTAGTCGCCGCTGCGCTTTACACCGAACCGGAAGTCGTCACCAACCAGCACATACCTTGCCCGCAGGCCGATGGCCAGAACGGTGCTGATGAAATCCTGCGCTGGTTGCCCGGCGAGCCTGGCGTCGAATGGCAAGACGACGGTCTGGTCGACACCGCAGTTTGCAAGGTCGGTCAGCTTGTCGCGCAAAGTGCCGATGCGTGCCGGTGCAGTGTCGTGCTGCCCGGTCCTGGAGGCGAAAAAATCGCGCGGGTGGGGTTCGAATGTGAGCACGCAACTCGGCACGCCGCGTTGCGCCGCCTCGCCACGCAACAGCGCGAGCATGGCCTGGTGGCCGCGGTGCACGCCATCGAAATTGCCGATCGTTACGGCGCATTCCGGCGCCATGGCGGCATGGTGGAAGCCGCGAAAGACTTTCATTCGGATGTTATATTTTTGATAGCAGATGGAACCCGTTCAACGGCCGCTGCGCGTCTGCTGTAATGGAAAACAGGTATATTGTGGCGCATCGGTGCCGGGTACCCCGTGCATCCGGCCCGCACAGGCGGTAGCGGTTCGTGTCAACGGTTCGTCACATGGTTCAGGGAGGCGTGTCTTGAAGGTCTTGAAGCTGTCAGCCCAGGGGTTGCCGCAATCGTGGATATCGCTGGAACAAGCGGTGATTCACTATGCGGCGGGTGAAGTACGATGGGAGTCTGGCGGTGAGGTGGCCGTGTTTCGCGGTGGGCACAACGCCATCACCGGCGAGCAGTCTATTGTCGTGGTCAACAGCATCATCGGCACCAAAGGGGTGCCCAACATCAACCCATTCAGCCTCAAGCCGGGCCTCACGAACAGCAAGTTGTTTGCACGGGATCGCAATGTCTGTGCCTATTGCGGTCAGCACTTCCATGAAGAAATCCTGACCCGCGAACACATCATCCCGTTTGCGCAGAACGGCCTCGACACCTGGATGAACGTGGTCACGGCATGCCGCCCCTGTAACCACCGCAAGAGCAGCCGCACGCCGGAGCAGGCGCACATGCCCCTGCTGTACGCGCCCTACGTGCCCAGCCTCTGGGAGGACTTCATCCTGCGCAACCGCAGGATCCTGGCCGACCAGATGGAATTCCTCATGACGCACCTGCCGAAGTCATCGCGCTTGATGGCCTAAACACGGGCAGGGGCTGCCGCAGGCGGCTGCAGAAAATAGGTTTGCATCGGCCCTTTGCCTTTGACTTCCATGACTCCCCTGCATTCGAAGGCAAAGCTGCCCGAAAGCTCCAGGTAGACCTCCTGGCTGACATGCACCCGGCCGGCTTCTCCCATGGACTCCATCCGGCTGGCAGTGTTCACAGCGTCGCCCCAGACATCGTAGAGAAACCGCTTGAGCCCGATGACGCCGGCGACCGTGGGCCCGACATGGATTCCGCACCGGACCGTGAGTGCGAATCCGCTTTGTTGCTGGTAGCTTTGCATGCTGTCGACCATGTCGAGCGCCAGGCGGGCAATGTCGGACAGGTTGCCCTTGCCAACCACCATGTAGGCGTCGCCGATCGTCTTGATCTTCTCGGCGTCGTAGCGGTCGACGATCCGGTCGAAGCCGCTGAATATGTCGTTCAGGATGTTCACCACGCTGTCGGGCGTCCGGCTGGCAGAAAAGCGGGTGAAACCGACGATGTCGACGAACAGCACCGCCATGCGCGCGTAACTCTCGGCCTTGACCATGTTGTTGCTCTTGAGCTCGTTGGCGATCGACACCGGGAGCGCGTTGTAGAGAACGCTGTCGGCCCGCGCACGTTCGTATTCGGCCCGGCACTTTTCTTGGTACAGCGCGAGGTTCAGGCCCATCAGGAAGCGGTCGATCAACAAGGCCACGACATGCAGCGCCAGCAGGTTGAGCGCAGCGCCGCTGGTGTGGAACGTGCCGCGCCGGTCCACGCTGTAGACCAGTGCCACCAGAAAGGCGGCGCTGGCGAGGTTCACGATTGCGCGCAGGGGCCCGGGGAACGCAAACACGCACACCATGGTCAGCAAAAAGATGGCGTAGGTCGACAGATCCCCGCTGAGCATCCAGGAGATCAGCCCGAACCAGCAAAAAAGGCACGCGCTCAGCACAATGAATGCAGTCAGGGCGCGAGACTGGGCCGTGTGGTCGCGGGCGTGTTTGGCGACCAGCGAAAAACCCAGAAAATGCGTGGCCGCACACGCATGCCACAGGACCAGCGCACGGTGCTGCGCGTCGTGTCCCCAGACACCGGCGTGAAACAGCAGCGGGTCGACCACCAGCAGCATGGTGAGGACGACGGCAAGCCCGACACGGCACATCGGTACAAGCATCGAAAAGGAGCGGCCCGTCAGCCAGGGGTCGAAGCCCTGGCTCTCAAGGCCCTGGGCATGGCGCCCGCGCGGAAACGAAAGTGATGCCATTGTGGCCCCCGGACGTGGCCGGCGGGAATGCCGGCCTGCGTTCGTGGCAGTCTAGGCTGCGTGCTGCGCCGTGTCTGCGCGCCCATCGCACAAATTGTGGAGGGGCGCCTGTAGCTGCGTCACGCTGCGGTCGGCATGGTGATAATTCCGGCGGTATGAAGAACATCGTGATCCTGATCTCTGGTGGTGGCTCGAACATGGCCGCCATCGTCCGGGCGGCACAGCGGGACCACTGGGCCAGGACGCTGGGCGCGCGGGTGGCCGCCGTCATCAGCAACCGGGCGGACGCCGCCGGGCTCGCCTATGCCCGGGAGCAAGGCATTGCTACTGCCGTGCTGGACCACACGTCCTTTGGCTCGCGCGAAGGTTTCGACGCAGCCTTGGCAGCCCTGATCGATCGGCAGGACCCCGACGGGCAACCGGCCTTGGTCGTGCTGGCTGGTTTCATGCGGGTGTTGACGCCCGGCTTCGTGCGCCACTTCGAGGGGCGCCTGATGAATATCCATCCATCGCTGCTGCCAGCATTCACCGGGCTGCACACCCACGCGCGTGCACTTGCGGCGGGTTGCAAGTTTGCCGGCGTGACGGTTCACCTTGTGACCGCGCAGCTTGACGAAGGCCCCATCCTGGCGCAGGCGGTGGTCCCTGTCCTGGGGACCGACACGGCGCAGACGCTTGCGGGCCGGGTGTTGACGCAGGAGCATTTGATCTACAGCCGGGCCATTGCCAGTTATCTCCGGGCCTGACACCACGTCTTGCCGGCCCGTGCTGGAGATGCAGCATGGGACAATCCGGGCCTATGCATCCCAAGACCCTGCTCGTTGCCTGTTCCGATCTTGTGGCGCAGACCTTGCGATTTGAGCATCCGGCAGACGCCGTCGTCGCGCGCTTCTTTCGCGAGCACAAGAGCCTCGGGCCGCGGGAACGGGCCACGATATCCGAGACGGTTTATACGGTATTGCGAAAGAAACTCTTCTTTGACCATCTGGCGCCGTCTGGCAGTGGTTCCAAGGAGCGCCGCCTGGCGATTCTCGGTTTTCACGGACCCCGTGATTTCTTGCATGGAGCGATTTCCGACCAGGAGAGGGCCTGGCTCGGGCAGTGTGACGAGGTAAAGGTGACCGACCTGATGGAGCGCCACCGGCACAACCTGCCAGAGTGGCTTGCTGCAGCGCTCAAGGAGCAGTTGGGTGCAGATTTCTGGCCGCTGGTCGATAGTCTGGGGCACAACGCCGGGCTCGACCTGCGTGTCAATACGCTGAAGTCCAAACGCGCAGACGTGCAAAAGGCGCTGTCCGCCATCGGTATCAAGTCGACGCCCACACCCTATTCACCCTGGGGTCTGCGGCTCGAGGGCAAGCCTGCTTTGAAGAAGCTGGACTCCTATTTGCAGGGAAGTTTCGAGATCCAGGACGAAGGCTCCCAGTTGCTGGCCATGCTGGCAGACCCGCACCGCGGCGAGATGGTGGTTGATTTTTGTGCGGGCGCCGGGGGAAAGACACTCGCTCTGGGGGCCGCCATGCGAAGCACTGGGCGCCTGTACGCCTTTGACACGTCGGCGCATCGGCTGGAGGCCTTCAAGCCGAGGATGGCCCGCAGCGGCTTGTCCAACGTGCACCCGGTGGCCATCGCGCACGAACGTGACGACCGCATCAAGCGCCTGGCGGGCAAGATCGACCGCGTGTTGGTGGATGCCCCGTGTTCGGGTCTGGGCACCTTGCGCCGCAATCCGGACCTGAAATGGCGCCAGGATATGGCTGGCATGGCGCAACTGGCGGCCCGGCAACTTGAAATCCTGCAGAGTGCGTCGCGCCTGCTAAAACCTGGTGGGAGGCTGGTTTATGCAACCTGCAGCCTGCTGCAACAGGAAAACCAACAGGTGGCGAGTGCATTCTCGGCAGCGAATGAGGGATTTGCCCAGATTGATGTTGGCGAGATCATGACCACCTTGAAGGTGGCGGGCGCAGAAAGCATGTGTTCTGGGGGCGAAAATGGCCTTCTCTACTTGCAGTTGTGGCCCCATAAACATGGGACGGATGGTTTCTTTGCTGCAGTTTGGCAGAAGAAGTAGATATTTAGCTGAATTTTGATGTGATTTACGGTTTTTATGGGGATGGGGTAGATAAAATTCGCCCAAAGCATTACCATCGCGGGAATCGCTTGGCACAGAGCTTGCCAGGCGCACTCCATTGTCAAGTTTCGAGAAATGAGCAATATGTTGTTACCCGATTGGGCTGTTCTGAATGCGGTTATTGATTGGTTGTCTCACGGTTTCTTGAATCTCACCTGGTGGCAGGTGGTTCTCTACACCCTCGCCACGACACACATCACGATCGCCAGTGTCACCATCTACCTGCACCGGCACCAAGCGCATCGCGCGATGGATCTGCACGCGATTCCGGCCCATTTTTTCCGGTTCTGGTTGTGGATCGGTACCGGCCAGGTGACCAGGGAGTGGGTGTCCATCCATCGCAAGCACCACGCGAAATGCGAAACCATCGATGACCCGCACAGCCCTGTGGCGCATGGAATCAAGAAGGTGTTCTGGCAGGGGGCCGAGTTGTACCGCGCCGAATCCAAGAACCAGGAAACCTTGAGCAAATACAGCCAGGGCTGCCCCAACGACTGGATCGAACGCAATCTTTACTCCCGGTTCAGCTGGCAGGGCGTCGGGTTGATGATGATCCTGGATCTGGCCTTGTTCGGCATACTTGGCCTCGCAGTGTGGGCCGTGCAGATGGTGTGGATCCCCGTGACGGCAGCGGGCGTCATCAATGGCATTGGCCATTACTGGGGTTACCGAAATTTTGAAGTGCCGGACGCCAGCACCAATGTTGTGCCCTGGGGTATCCTGATCGGTGGCGAGGAGTTGCACAACAACCACCACACCTATCCGACTTCGGCCAAGTTCTCGGTCAAGCCATACGAATTCGACATCGGCTGGATTTACATCAGCCTGATGGAAAAGGTCGGTTTGGCGCGCGTCAAGAAGACACCACCGAAACTGCAGCTTGGCAGTATCCGGACAGTGGCCGATGAAAAGACGCTGGAGGCGCTGATCGCCAACCGCTACGAGGTGATGGCTGGTTACGCCAATGACATGCGACGCGCCTGCAAGGCTGAAATCACCGCCATCAAAGCCAAACGCGGCGACGTTGCGGTGTTGCTGGCCGCGAAGCGCTGGCTGCCGCGGGACTCAGACAAAGTACCGGCCGAAGCTGTGCCGAAACTGGCTTTGGCCCGTGCGGCCCATCCAGTGCTCGACAAGATGGTGACGATGCGCGAGGAACTTCGCCAGTTGTGGCTGAGCCGTTCGCAGTCCAGGGAACAACTGGCAGGTGATCTCCAGGCCTGGTGCCATCGCGCCGAGGACAGCGGGATCACCGCGTTGCGGGAATTCTCCATCCGGTTGCGCGCGGCGCGTGCCTGACGGCGTGGCCGGCTGGTTTTGACCAGCCGCCATGTGCCGAGCACAAGCGCCCGATCTGGAAATCGGCCAAAAAAAAGCCCGAACTGGTCGGGCTTTTGCTGGACGATACCGGCTCTTTATTTGAGCTTGATCTCTTTGTAATCCACATGCTTGCGTGCTTTGGGATCAAATTTCTTGATCAGCATTTTCTCGGGCATGGTTTTCTTGTTTTTGCTGGTAGTGTAGAAGTGACCGGTGCCGGCCGTCGATTCCAGCTTGATCTTTTCGCGTGCGCCTTTGGAAGCCATGATTTTTCCTTCAGTCTGTGGAGCTTGTTATGCCTGACCCCTGGCGCGCAGGTCGGCCAGCACGGATTCGATCCCGTTCTTGTCGATCAAACGCAGCGCAGCGCTCGAAACTCGCAGCCGCACCCAGCGGCTTTCGGTTTCGACCCAGAACCTGCGGTATTGCAGATTCGGCAGGAATCGGCGCTTGGTCTTGTTGTTGGCGTGGGAAACGTTGTTCCCGACCATCGGGCCTTTGCCCGTTACTTCACATACACGTGCCATGTGGACACTCCAGTTTGACACGCGACACATAGCGGTGTGTCGCGAATTCGTTAACGGCTTTCGCCGCACCTCGCCACAGGATCCCGGGCACGGAATGCACAGGGTAAAGTGTGGCGGTATTGAGATCTCACCAACAGTTTCCCGCTGAGCGGCAATTTTGGTAAAGCCTTGGATTATAGCCACGGGAATTTCCGTGGCCGGCATTCAGCTCTGTTCCAGGAAGCGCTGTGCGTCCAGTGCCGCCATGCACCCGGTTCCGGCGCTGGTGACCGCCTGGCGATAGATATGGTCCTGAACGTCTCCGGCGGCAAAAACGCCAGGCACGCTGGTCATCGTGGCAAACCCCTTGAGTCCTGACTGGGTGACGATGTACCCGCCCGCCATTTCCAGTTTCCCCAGGAAGATGTCCGTGTTCGGCGCATGGCCGATGGCGATGAAGCAACCGCTGAGAAGCAGATCTTCTGTTGTGCCGTCGGTGGTGCCCTTGAGCCGGATGCCCGTGACGCCGCTTTTGTCACCCAGCACTTCATCCAGCGTACGGAACGTCTTGAGCACCACCTTGCCGGCCGCGACCTTCTCCATGAGTTTGTCGATCAGGATCGCCTCGGCCTTGAACTTGTCGCGGCGGTGCACCAGGTAGACCTTGCTGGCGATATTCGACAGGTACAAGGCCTCCTCCACTGCCGTGTTGCCACCGCCCACGACGCAAACCACCTGATCGCGGTAGAAGAACCCGTCGCAGGTGGCGCAGCCCGAAACACCGCGGCCCATGAATGCGGTTTCCGATGGCAGCCCCAGGTATTTCGCGGACGCTCCCGTCGCCACGATCAAGGCGTCGCAGGTGTAGGTCGCGCTGTCACCGTGCAGTTTGAAGGGGCGTTGTGCCAGGTCCACCGTGTGGATGTGGTCAAAGACGACATCGGTCTTGAAGCGCTCGGCGTGCGCCAGGAAACGCTGCATCAACTCTGGCCCCTGCACGCCCATCGGGTCGGCAGGCCAGTTGTCCACGTCGGTGGTGGTCATCAACTGGCCTCCCTGGGCGATCCCGGTGATCAGCATGGGGCTGAGGTTGGCGCGGGCGGCATACACGGCCGCCGTGTAACCTGCCGGTCCGGAACCCAGGATCAGGACGCGGGCATGTTGGGTGGTTGTCATGGTGGTGGCTCGATGTGAAAATGAACGAAGGCGATGGTCAAGGCATGCGGCAGTCTGGGGAATTTGTCACTGCCATTTGTCGTCTGAGGTCGTTGGGCAAATACGGAATAAGATTGTAGGAACTGAAAACCTGTCAAAAAGGATCGCCGAATGTCGATGTTGACCAATCTGGACCTGATACGGCGGGTGCCGCTGTTTTCCATGCTGACGCCGGCCCAGGCCGAGTCGCTGGCTGGTGCTGTTGGCAAACGCAGGTTCAAGCGCGGAGAGTACATTGTCGAACAAGGCAAGAAGTGCGAATCCCTGTTCATTATCCTGGCCGGTCGCGCGCGCGTCGTGGTGACTGACCGCCGCGACCGTGAAGTGATCCTGGCGACGCTGCATCCGGGCGACTACGTTGGCGAGATGAGCCTGATTGACCACGATCCCCACTCTGCAACGGTGGCGGCTGAAGTCCAGACCGATGCACTGGTTCTGGGTGGCGGGGATTTCAACCGCTGTCTCCTCGAGAACAACTCCACTATGAAAGCCGTACTCAAGGGCCTTGTGCAACGCTTGCGCAATGCGGATCGCAAGATCGAATCCCTTGCCTTGATGAACGTCTATGGCCGGGTGGCCAGTGTCCTGCTTGACAGTGTTACGCCCAATGCGGACAACATCCGCATCATCCGCGACAAGATCTCGCGCCAGGACATCGCCAAGATGGTCGGGGCGTCGCGCGAGATGGTCAGCCGCGTCATGAAGGACTTTGAGGAGCAGGGCTTCATAGAAACCCGTGAAGACGGCAGCCTGCTGGTCAAAGAGCGCCGCCTCAAACCCCGCTGAGCCTGAACGCCGCCGTGCGGTAAGCTCGCACCATGGTGCTTGTCAAATGACTTATTCGTTGGATTCCCTGAGTACCTCGCCGTCACCGGCGAGAACGTCGCCGCAGTCAGGTCTGGCACGTTTCGCGTCGGAATTGGGCTTGGTGATCGGCCTTGTCGCGCTGGGGTTCTGGCTTCTGTCGCTGGCCAGTTATGCACCGACCGACCCGGCCTGGTCGACCTCCGGTACCGGTGCGGAACTGCGCAACCGTGGTGGCCGCCTGGGGGCGCTGCTCGCCGATGCCGGTTATTACCTGTTCGGCTTCTCTGTGTGGTGGGCGTTTGCTGCCGCCGCACGGATGTGGCTCGCCGGGCTCCTGGCCGGCTGGCTGCGCCAGGACGTTCGCAATAACCTGCCGCAGACACGCGGGCGCTGGTTGCAGCACGCCCTTTCCGGCCGGGCAGGCTTCTGGATCGGACTGACCTTGCTGCTGGTGGCGAGTTGCATGCTCGAGTGGTCCAGGTTGTACAGTTTGGAGGCCCTGTTGCCAGGTCACAGTGGCGGTGTGCTCGGGGCTTTGCTGGGGCCGTTTGGGATTCGCTGGCTGGGATTCACGGGTTCGGGCTTGCTGGCGATCGCTGCGGGTGTTGCTGGGTGTGCGGTGGCATTCCGGTTCTCCTGGGGCAGTCTGGCCGAGCGCATTGGCGCGAGCGTCTACGCCTGGCTGGAGTCCAGTCGCAAGAAGCGCGAAGTCGTGCAGGACATCGTGCTGGGCCAACAGGCGGCCCGCGAGCGTGAAGAGGTGGTTTCGAGCGAGCGGGTCGAGATCCAGGAGCACCATGCCACGCCGGTGGTGGTAGAGCCGGTGGTTCTGGATGTGCCGCAAAGTGAGCGGGTGGCCAAGGAGCGCCAGAAACCGCTGTTTGCAGAGATGCTCGACAGCAAGTTGCCGCAGGTCGACCTGCTTGACGGTGCGCAGGCCCGCCAGGAGAGTGTGTCCGCCGAAACGCTGGACATGACCAGCCGCATGATCGAGAAGAAGCTCAAGGACTTCGGTGTCGAAGTCTGGGTGATCGCAGCGCTGCCCGGGCCAGTTATCACGCGTTACGAGATCGAGCCCGCAGTGGGTGTGAAAGGTTCGCAGATAGTCGGCCTGGCGAAGGACCTCGCGCGCAGCCTGAGCCTCACGTCGATCCGCGTCGTCGAGACGATCCCCGGCAAGAACTACATGGCGCTGGAGTTGCCCAATGCCAAGCGCCAGTCGATCCGCCTGTCGGAAATTCTGGGCTCCCGCGTCTACAACGAGGCCAAATCCCTGCTGACCATGGGCCTTGGCAAGGACATCGTGGGCAACCCGGTGGTGGCGGACCTGGGCAAGATGCCCCACGTGCTGGTGGCAGGTACCACCGGTTCGGGCAAGTCTGTCGGTATCAACGCAATGATCCTGAGCCTTCTCTACAAGGCAGACGCGCGGGACGTGCGCTTGCTGATGATCGATCCCAAGATGCTCGAAATGTCGGTCTACGAAGGCATACCGCATCTGCTCGCGCCGGTGGTCACGGACATGCGCCAGGCTGCGCATGGCCTGACCTGGTGCGTCGCCGAGATGGAGCGCCGCTACAAGCTGCTGAGCAAGATGGGTGTGCGCAACCTGAGCGGCTACAACACCAAGATCGATGAGGCAAAGGCCCGTGGCGAACACATCGGCAACCCGTTCAGCCTGACGCCGGAACAGCCCGAGCCGCTGGACCGCCTGCCGCACATTGTGGTCGTGATCGATGAACTGGCCGACCTGATGATGGTGGTGGGCAAGAAGATCGAGGAACTCATTGCGCGGCTGGCCCAGAAGGCCCGCGCAGCCGGAATTCATTTGATCCTGGCCACCCAACGTCCCAGTGTCGACGTGATCACCGGCCTGATCAAGGCCAATATCCCCACCCGTATCGCTTTTCAGGTCAGCAGCAAGATCGACAGCCGCACCATCCTGGACCAGATGGGCGCAGAAGCCCTGCTCGGCATGGGTGACATGCTGTACATGCCCAGCGGCACAGGGCTGCCGATTCGCGTGCACGGGGCGTTCGTCAGCGACGAAGAGGTCCACCGGGTGGTGCAATACCTCAAGTCGCAGGGTGAGCCCAACTACATCGAAGGGGTGCTCGAGGGTGGAACGGTCGATGGTGAGGGTGACGCTGTGGGCGATGGCGCCGGCGCGGGCGACGAGAAAGACCCCATGTACGACCAGGCGGTCGAAGTGGTTCTCAAGAATCGCAAGGCCAGCATTTCCCTGGTGCAACGCCACCTCAAGATCGGTTACAACCGCGCAGCCCGTCTGGTTGAGGACATGGAAAAGGCCGGGTTGGTGAGCTCCATGAGCACCAGTGGCCAGCGCGAAATTCTTGTTCCTGCACGGGCCGAATGATGCGTCGCGTGTTTGTCCAATTGCTGCTGTTGTGCACGCTGATCGCGGCCAGGGGCGCCTGCGCGGCCGGCATGGACAGCCTCGACACGTTCCTGCGCACGGTGGGCAGTGCACGCGCCGAGTTCAGCCAGGTGGTCACGGCGCCGGCGCGCGACGGGCAGGCCGCCAAGACCAAGACGTCGAGCGGCAGTTTCGAATTTTCCCGGCCGGGAAAATTCCGTTTTGTCTATCGCAAGCCGTTCGACCAGACCATTGTGGCCGATGGCCAGACCCTCTGGCTTTTTGATGCGGAACTGAACCAGGTAACAGCCCGCAAACAGGCCCAGGCGCTGGGCTCCACACCCGCGGCGCTGATCGCGTCGGCCCCCGACCTTCGCGCACTGCAGGCTGAGTTCTCGCTGCAATCCGCCCCGGACCAGGACGGCCTGGAGTGGGTTGTGGCCACACCGAAATCCCGCGATGGCCAGTTGCAGAGTGTGCGTGTCGGTTTCAGGACGAGCAACAGCGGGGCAGTGAACCTGGCGGTGCTTGAAATCCTTGACGGCTTCGGCCAGCGGTCGGTACTGACCTTCAGCCGGTTCGAGGCCAACCCCACCCTGCCTGCGGACACCTTCGTCTTCAAGCCGCCGGCCGGGGCCGACCTGATCCGCCAGTAGCCGTGGCCAGATTGCCCGCAGGTTCGCCACATGTTCCTCTGGCGGAGCGCCTGCGCCCGCGTCGGCTGGGCGAGGTGATCGGGCAGCAGCACCTGCTGGGCGAAGGGCAGGCGCTGCGCGTGGCCTTTGAATCGCGGCGGCCACACAGCTGCATCCTGTGGGGTCCGCCGGGCACCGGCAAGACCACCATCGCACGCCTGATGGCCGATGCCTTCGATGCGAAATTCATGGCGATCAGCGCGGTGCTCGGGGGCGTGAAGGACATCCGGGACGCGGTTGAACAGGCGTCTGTGCTGGCCGGGCAGGGCCGTCAAACGATCGTGTTCGTCGATGAAGTGCACCGCTTCAACAAGAGCCAGCAAGATGCCTTTTTGCCGCACGTGGAAAGCGGCTTGTTCACTTTTGTCGGAGCCACCACCGAGAACCCCTCGTTCGAGGTCAACTCGGCGCTCTTGTCGCGCGCTGCGGTGTATGTGTTGCAGGCACTGACCCAGCAAGACCTTCAACAGATCGTCGACAAGGCATGCGCCATCGGCACCGTCCCGGCCCTGGAGCCGGCGGCTGCCGAGCGGCTGATCGCATATGCCGACGGTGATGCGCGGCGCCTGCTCAACACGCTGGAGACGCTCGCCGTTGCCGCGACAGCCGAAAAGCAGTCCAGCATCACCGACACATGGCTGGTCAGGGTGTTGGGTGAGCGCATGCGCCGATACGACAAGGGCGGCGAGCAGTTTTATGACTCGATCAGTGCATTGCACAAGTCTGTGCGTGGGTCCGACCCGGATGCTTCGCTGTACTGGTTTGTGCGCATACTCGACGGTGGCGCAGACCCACGCTACCTCGCGCGCCGCCTGGTGCGCATGGCCAGCGAGGACATCGGGCTTGCCGACCCGCGGGCCTTGAGACTGGCGCTCGATGCAGCCGAAGTGTTCGAACGCCTCGGCGCACCGGAGGGCGAGTTGGCGCTGGCCCAATGTGTCGTGTACCTGGCGATGGCAGCCAAGTCCAATGCCGTTTACAAGGCGTTCAACTCGGCAAAGGCGTTGGTCAAGCGAGAGGGCACCCGTGCGGTGCCCATGCACCTGCGCAATGCGCCGACCCAGTTGATGAAGGACCTGCAATACGGTGCGGGATACCGCTACGCCCACGACGAGGCGGACGGTTTCGCGGCTGGCGTATCTTATTGGCCCGACGGCTTGCAGGCGCAGGAGTTTTACCAGCCGGTCGAGCGCGGACTCGAGGTCCGTATTGCCGAGAAACTCAGAGACCTGAAAAGCCGCAACCAGCGCGGCACGTGACATGCATGTGGCGCATTCCTTGCGTGCAAATCTGCATGCATCTCAAGGGTAAACCCACCCCTTTTGGTGCGGGATGCGTGGTGTCCCGTCACTAGAATCGGTCGAAGCGAAACGCCCGGCCGGGGCCCGCCCGGAAGTCGGTAGCGTCTATTGCTGGCCCACGGTGTCGCGCCACAAGCGCTGGCACCAGAAGCCATATAACTTGAACAATATCGGAGCGCCAATTTATGGATATTTTCCTCCAGCAGGTCATCAACGGTCTGGTGCTGGGCAGCGTGTATGCGCTGGTGGCGCTGGGCTACACGATGGTCTACGGCATCATTCAGCTGATCAACTTCGCGCACGGTGAAGTGTTGATGTTCGGTGCGTTGACGGCCTGGACGGTCGCCGGCGTGTTGCAACCGAACTTTCCCGGCATGCCGGGCTGGGGCGTACTGATCATCGCAACCCTTGCCGCATGCACGGTGTCTGCGGCCCTGAACTTCAGCATCGAGAAAATCGCCTACCGGCCACTGCGCAACTCACCCCGGCTGGCGCCGCTCATCACGGCCATCGGCATGTCGCTGTTGCTGCAGACCCTGGCGATGATCATGTGGAAACCCAATCCCAAGGCATTCCCCAACCTGCTCCCGACCGAACCTTACGAGATCGCCGGAGCGGTGATATCGCCAACCGACCTGCTGATCCTGTCACTTACCGCGATCCTCCTGATAGCGCTGGTGTGGCTGGTGAACTACACCTCGCTGGGCCGCGCGATGCGGGCCACGGCTGAAAATCCACGCGTTGCGGGCTTGATGGGTGTCAAGCCCGATGTGGTGATCTCCGCAACCTTTGTCATCGGGGCGATCCTGGCGGCGATTGCCGGGATCATGCTGGCCATGAAATATGGCACCGTGCAACACGCCATGGGGTTCCTGCCTGGCCTGAAGGCGTTCACTGCGGCCGTGTTCGGTGGCATTGGAAACCTGGCCGGTGCGGTGGTCGGCGGCATCTTGCTGGGCCTGATCGAGGCGCTCGGCTCTGGCTACATCGGTGTCCTGACCGGGGGGGTTCTGGGCAGCCACTATTCCGAGATATTTGCCTTCATCGTGCTGATCGTGATCCTCACGCTGCGGCCTTCCGGCCTGCTGGGTGAACGCGTCGCAGACAGGGCATAAGGAGCAACACCATGAAAAGCAACAAGCTGATTCTGTATGTGATTGCCGGCCTGGCCTTGGTCCTGCTGCCCATGGGCCTGCAGGTGTTCGGCAATGCGTGGGTCCGGATCGCCGACACCGCCCTGCTGTATGTGCTGCTCGCGATCGGGCTGAACATTGTGGTGGGGTATGCGGGCCTGCTCGACCTTGGGTATGTCGCCTTCTTCGCGGTCGGCGCCTACCTCTATGCCTTGCTGGCGTCCCCGCACCTGGCGCAGACCTTCCCGATGTTCGCCTCGATTTTCCCCAACGGACTGCACACGCCGATCTGGCTGGTGATACCACTGGCGGCGGCAGTGGCCGGCCTGTTCGGCATCCTGCTCGGGGCGCCGACGCTGAAATTGCGTGGCGACTACCTGGCGATCGTCACACTGGGGTTCGGCGAAATCATCCGGGTGTTCCTGAACAACCTGGACCATCCCGTCAACATCACCAACGGGCCCAAGGGGCTGGCCGGCATCGATGCGTTCAGCATTTTTGGTGTCAGCCTTGGCAAGCCGCTGGCCGTCGGGCCGTTCCAGCTGACGTCGGTGGCCATGTACTACTACCTGTTCCTGGCCCTGGTGATCGTCAGCGTTGTGCTGAGCCACCGCATCGAGCTGTCGCGCATCGGCCGTGCCTGGATGGCCATCCGCGAGGACGAGATAGCCGCCAAGGCGATGGGTATCAACACGCGCAACATGAAACTGCTGGCGTTCGGCATGGGCGCCTCGTTCGGCGGCGTCAGCGGCGCGCTGTTTGCATCGTTCCAGGGTTTTGTGTCGCCCGAGTCGTTCACGCTGATGGAGTCCGTGATGATCGTCGCGATGGTGGTGTTGGGAGGCCTGGGGCATTTGCCCGGCGTGGTGCTCGGCGCCGTGCTGCTGGCGGCGTTGCCGGAGGTCCTGCGTTATGTGGCAAGCCCGCTGCAGCACTTGACAGGTGGCCGGCTCGACGCCTCCATCCTGCGCCAGTTGCTGATCGCGCTGGCGATGATCGTGGTCATGCTGCTGCGCCCGCGAGGCCTGTGGCCCACGCCGGACCACGGCAAATCGCTGCAGACCAACACCTGAGGCCCGCCATGACCGACATCATCCTCAAAGTTGCAGGCATTTCCAAACGATTCGGCGGCCTGCAGGCGCTCAGCGACGTGGGCATCACGATCGAACGCGGCCAGGTTTATGGGCTGATCGGCCCCAACGGCGCTGGCAAGACCACTTTCTTCAACGTGATCACCGGCCTGTATACGCCTGACAGCGGCACGTTCGAGCTGTCCGGCAAGCCCTACAAACCCACGGCGGTGCACGAGGTGGCAAAGGCCGGCATCGCGCGCACGTTCCAGAATATTCGCCTGTTCGCCGAGATGACGGCGCTCGAGAACGTGATGGTCGGGCGCCATATTCGCACCGGCTCGGGCTTGCTGGGTGCCATGTTCCGGACTGCCAGTTTCAAGTCGGAAGAGGCGGCGATCGCCAAACGCGCCCAGGAACTGCTGGAGTACGTGGGTATTGGCAAATTCGCCGACTACAAGGCACGCACGCTGAGTTACGGCGACCAGCGCCGCCTCGAGATCGCACGCGCGCTTGCCACCGATCCGCAGTTGATCGCTCTGGACGAACCCGCCGCTGGCATGAACGCCACCGAAAAGGTGCAACTGCGCGCCCTGATCGACCAGATCCGCAAGGACCAGCGCACCATCCTGCTCATCGAACACGACGTGAAGCTGGTGATGGGACTGTGCGACCGTGTCACGGTGCTCGACTACGGCAAGCAGATTGCAGAAGGTCTGCCGGCCGATGTGCAGAAGAACGAAAAAGTGATCGAGGCCTACCTGGGCACGGGAGGACATTGACATGGCAGCCACTTTGCTCAAGATCAGCGGCCTGAAGGTTGCGTATGGCGGCATCCAGGCCGTCAAGGGTGTCGATTTCGAGGTCCACGAGGGAGAACTGGTCACCCTGATCGGTTCCAACGGCGCTGGCAAGACGACCACCATGAAAGCCATCACCGGCACATTGGGGATCAATGCCGGCGACATCCTGTACCTGGGCAAGAGCATCAAGGGCCAGGGCCCCTGGGATCTCGTTCGCCAGGGCCTGGCAATGGTGCCGGAAGGCCGGGGTGTTTTCGCCCGCATGACCATCATGGAAAACCTCCAGATGGGCGCCTATGTGCGGCGCGACACGGCTGCCATTGCCGAAGACGCCGCCAAGGTTTTCACGATCTTCCCGCGCCTCAAGGAGCGCAAGGACCAACTCGCCGGCACGATGTCCGGCGGCGAGCAGCAAATGCTGGCCATGGGCCGCGCACTGATGAGCCGCCCCAAGGTACTGCTGCTGGACGAACCCTCGATGGGCCTGTCGCCGATCATGGTCGACAAGATCTTCGAAGTGGTGCGCGACGTCTACTCCCAGGGTGTCACGATCCTGCTGGTGGAGCAGAACGCCAGCCGCGCGCTGGGGGTTGCCAACCGGGCCTATGTGATGGATTCCGGCCTCATCACCATGAGTGGCGACGCCCATGACATGCTGAAAGACCCGAAGGTCCGCGCGGCCTACCTCGGCGAATAGGCTGCGGCGCGTTCAGCGCGTTGGCCGGTGCGCCTGTATCAGGTGCCCGGCGATGGACAAGCCCAGCGGTGGCACACTCGGAAACGGGTCGTCCGGCCCGAACCAGCCGGCTTCGGCGATCTCGGATTCATCGACCCGGATCGTGCCGCTGACGTAGTCGGCCGTGAACGCAATCATCAACGAGTGCGGGAACGGCCAGGGCTGGCTGCCAAAGTACTGCACATTGCGTACCCTGAGGCCGACCTCTTCAAATACTTCGCGGTGCACCGCATCTTCGATCGATTCCCCGGCCTCCAGAAAACCCGCCAGCGCGGTGAAGAACCGGGTCGGCGAATTGGTGTGGCGTGCCAGCAGGATGGCGTCGCCGTTGCGGATCAGCACCATCATGGCGGGAGAAATACGCGGGTAGGCACTGTGGCCGCAGGCCGGACAACGGGCGCAGCGTTCACCGGGGACGTGTTTGGTGGGGCTGCCACATGCACCGCAAAACCGGTGCGTTCGCGCCCATTCGGCGATCTGGTAGGCGCGCCCGGCAACGGCGACAAGTTCGTCGTTGATGGACCCGAACAGTGAGCGCAGTCTGCGAAATACGAGGCCGGGAGCCGGTTGGTAGTCCGCCCCGACCCAGGTGCACTGGTGGTAATGGCCATCCAGCATGCCGACCGGCAGGAACGGCCCCATCGCGGTGCCCATACTGGCGAGGCCCGGGAAGGCCAGATCGGCCTCCTGCACCAGCAGTGAGTCGCCCAGGAAAACCAGACAACGTGGCGCGGCGTGGTCTTGTGCAGTCAGCAGAGAAACGAATGAGTCGGGGGTGCGCAGCATGTAGGGCCCTTGTGGTGGCCCATCGTACCAAACGCCCCGGATGCCGGTCAGCAGGTGCAGATGCCAGCCAGTGCGACTGCCTTGTTCACCAGGTTGTCGGCGCTGTGGGATGCGAGTGTGACGCCTTGTGTGTAGCAGGCGCTGAGCTTTTTTTGTGCCGACAGGGCATTGCCGCGCACTTCGGCGCTGAGTTTCTTGCTGGTCTTTTGCAGGGCCGATTCCCAGCGCTGGTCCATGAAGCCGATGGCACGTTCGTTGCCAACACGGTAGGCGTTGATGACGTTCTTGGCGGTGTTGCCGTAGGACTCGACGAGTTGGGTCGCGGCGGTAGAAAGGGTCTGGGTGGTCATGGTGGGATCCTGAAGTTGGGATGGATGGGAAAAGTACCTCAACCATCTGCAACAGGATCGATCGGGGACTGCAGACAATTGTCCTGATCGACCATGGTGGCCGCACCCTAAATGGGCGGGTTATCTTAGAGCGGGCCGCCTACTTGCGCCACACCCTCCAACCCATCACACCATGCGTGTCTCACCCATCAGCACGTCGACACCCGCCATGGCGAAGTTCGCAAGATCGGCCGCGGTGGCCTGCCCCTGGGGAGATGCCATGGCCGCCTGAATCGCCGCCATTGAATCAAATTCGAGTATGGCGACGAGGTACACCGCGTGTTTGCCGCCCATGCCCATGACGTCACCATGGGTCACCTCGTAGCTGCGCAAACCGGGAATCGTCTTGGCCAGCGGAACGTGTTTCTGGAAGTAGTAGGCGTCGAAAGCGGCTGCGTCGGCAGGTTGCTGGTAGATTGCAAAAAGTTTGGCCATGTGTGTCTCCTGGTGTTGCGCTACTTGCCCCAACTGTCCTTCAAACCGACCGCCAGATTGAACACCGGCCTGCCCGGCGCATGGTCCACCCGATCGGCCACGAAGTAGCCGTGGCGCTCGAACTGGAATTTTTCGTCTGCGCTGGCGGTTGCGAGTGACGGCTCCACCAGCGCTTGTACCACCTTCAGGCTGTCGGGGTTGAGGCTGGCCAAAAAATCTTTGCCTCCGGCATCGGGCTGGGGCTCGGTGAACAACCGGTCGTAGAGGCGCACTTCGGCCGGCAGGCCATCGGCCACCGCCACCCAGGTAATGACCCCCTTCACCTTGACCGCGTCCGAGCCTGGCGTGCCGCTTTTGGTGTCGGGCACCAGCAGCGCGTGCACCTGGGCCACCGACCCGTCGGCGTTCCGGCTACAGCCGGTGCATTCCACCACATGGCCGTACTTCAGTCGGACCCGGTTGCCAGGGAACAGGCGGAAGAACCCCTTGGCAGGTGTCTCCTCGAAGTCGGTGCGTTCTATCCACACCTCGCGGCCGATCTTGAACTGGCGCCGGCCCAACTCAGGCAGGTGCGGATGCAGCGGTGCGCTGCAGGCGTCGAGGAAACCGGGCTGGCCGTTGCCGCCGCCCATGACATCGTCCCAATTCGTGATCAGCAACTTGACGGGGTCGAGCACAGCCATCGCACGCGGCGCGGACACATCGAGCGTTTCGCGCAGGCAACCCTCCAGCGTGCTGTAGTCGGTCCAGCCGCCGGCCTTGCTGGTGCCGGTGCGCTCGGCCAGCAAGCGCAGGCTCTCGGGCGTGTAGCCGCGCCGGCGCAGGCCCACCAAGGTGGGCATGCGCGGGTCGTCCCAGCCGCTGACCTTGTGGTCGTAGACGAGTGTCGCCAGCTTGCGTTTGCTGGTGATCACGTAGGTCAGGTTCAGGCGTGCGAATTCGTATTGGCGTGGCGGCGGCGCCTGCAGCAACCGGCCTTCGATGAGGCGCTCGAGCAACCAGTCGTACCATGGACGCTGGTCTTCGAACTCCAGCGTGCAGATGCTGTGCGTGATTTGTTCCAGTGCGTCCTCGATCGGGTGTGCATAGGCGTACATCGGGTAGATGCACCACTTGTCGCCGGTGTTGTGGTGTTCGGCGCGTCGGATGCGGTAGATGGTGGGGTCGCGCAGGTTGATGTTGGGGCTGGCCATGTCGACCTTGGCCCGCAACACCATGCTGCCATCGGCATGCCTGGCATCGCGCATTTCCCGGAATCGGGCCAGGTTGTCGGCAGCCGCGCGGTCCCGAAAACGGCTGTTGACACCAGGCTTGCCGAAATCGCCCCGGTTCAGGCGCATTTCCTCGGCGCTCTGCTCGTCGACATAGGCGTGGCCAGTTTCAATCAGGTGCTCGGCCGCGCGGTACATGAAGTCGAAATAGTCACTCGCGTGGTAGAGGTGGCTGGTGCCGTTGGCCACCCAGTCGAAACCCAGCCAGCGCACGGTGTCCATGATGGCGTCGACGAACTCCTGGTCTTCCTTCTCGGGGTTGGTGTCGTCGAACCGCAAGTGGCAGACCCCAGCGTAGTCGCGTGCCAGACCAAAATTGACGCAGATGCTCTTGGCGTGGCCAATGTGCAGGTAGCCGTTGGGCTCGGGTGGGAAACGGGTCCGGATACGGGCCGGATCGAGCGGGCCCTGTGCGTGGTGCGTGTTGTCCCCAGGGCTTCCGCCCCACCTGCGCGTCGCGTTGGTGCCGGTAGTCAGGTCGGACTCGATGATCTGACGCAGGAAATTGCTGGGTTTTGCGGGCTCGGTCGGCTGTGACGTGCCGAATTTCTTCTGGGAGGGGGCGGGAAGGCTCATGGGCCGATTTTAGGCGCGTGGTCCTGGAAGGCAAATACGCAACCTGTCCTCGCCGGCATCTTGGGGGTTACGTTTGGCAACCCTTGTCACAACTGGCTTGCCATCGTACTGGGCGAGCCGCGCGTTGTGGTTGCAGGGGCAACGCCGTTGTCTCGTTGTAGTCGACAAGGAGACGAAAATGAGCAATACGCATCGCATACGGTCCTGGGTGCTGGCCCCCGGCCTGGTGGTCGCCCTGTGGGCGGCGGCTGGCGCGGTACAGGCCCGTGAGGTGGTCTGGTCGGTTGGTGTGGGAGGCCAGGGTGTGCAGTTTGGCGTGACCAACGCGCCGCCGGTCCTGGTGCAGCCACAGCCCGTCTATTGGCATCGCCCCGCAGTGCTGGTGCAGCCGCAGCCAGTCTACTATTATGCTGCGCTGCAACCGGTGGTTTACGCGCAACCCCAGGTGGTCGTCGCACCGCAGCCCATCTACCGGGGCTGGGGCCCTTACCACCGTGGCCAATGGGGCCACTGGGATCACCGCCACCGCGGGTTCGATGAAGACCGTCACCATCGCGGCCGCGGTCGTGATTGACCCGGCGCGCGTGCCCCGTCACTGGCCGAAGCGTTTGCCCCTGCAGGTCGGAGGCACGCTCTATGGGTCTTTGGGAGAATCACGACAAACCGGATGCCGCAAGCACAGCGTGGGGTCAGGCCGGCGGCGCATTCGGCTCCGCGGCTGTCGCCCGCCCTTCGGGCTCCCCCATTTACAGGCATGCGACGAAACGCGGAAAACAAGGCGCGAAATGCACCCTGCGCGGCGTGACTTTGCACAAGCTTTACCGGATGCACTGACCTGCCCGCTGCTTGGCGACTGGTTTTTCCTAGAATGGGGCGATGAAAAAAGCCTGGATCGGATGGACGGTGGTGGTGCTGGCGCTGGCCGGCAGCGGCTGGTGGTGGTGGAGCCAGCGTGCGCAGACTGAAGTGGTGCAGTACCGCAGCGCGAAGATCGAACGCGGCAGTCTGCAGGCGACAGTGTCGGCCAGTGGGGCCGTGAATCCGGTCACCCAGGTGTCGGTCGGCACCCAGGTGTCGGGCCAGATCCGCGACCTGTTCGTTGACTTCAATTCCGAGGTCAAGGCCGGCCAGATGATAGCGCAGATCGACCCCGAAACTTTCGAATACCGGGTGCGCTCGTCGCAGGCCGACGTGGACGCCGCCCTTGCCGCTGTCCTCACGGCGCAGGCCACGGCCGCCGCCAGCCGGGCCCAGGTGTCACGGGTCCAGGTCGACCTGGACGAGGCGCAACGCGATCTGGACCGCAAGCAAAGCCTGGTCGAAAAGCAGTTCGTGGCCCAGAGCGAGGCCGACCGGGCGCGGGCCTTGGTCAACACCTCTGTTGCCGCGCTCAAGGCGGCACAGGCGCAACTTGCGGTGACCGAGGCCCAGATCAAGACAGCCACCGCCAACGTTGCGCAGCGCGAGGCGGCCTTGGCACAGGCCCGCATCGACCTGGCGCGCACCCGCATCACCTCTCCGGTGAACGGCATCGTGATCAAACGCGCCATCGAAAAGGGCCAGACCGTGGCCGCCAGCCTGCAATCTCCCGAGTTGTTCGTGATTGCCCAGAACCTGTCGGACATGCAGGTCGACGCCAGCGTGGACGAAAGCGATGTCGGCCGCATCCGCACCGGGCAGCGGGCCACCTTCACGGTCGACGCGTTTCCGGGCCAGACCTTCGAAGGCTCGGTGCGCCAGGTGCGCAAGGCCGCACAGACCATCGCCAATGTGGTGACCTACGTGGCGGTGGTGGGTTTTTCCAACACCGGCGGGCGCCTGCTGCCTGGCATGACGGCCAATGTGCGGGTCGTCACCGATTTGCGCGACAGTGTGCTGAAGGTTCCCAATGCTGCGCTGCGGGTGCGCATCGCGGGCGTGGAGCCTCCAGCGGCGGGGGCTTCGGGTGCGGCAGGTGCTGCGTCGGGGGCCTCCGCAAGCGCTGCCAGTGGTGCGTCGGGCTGGGCCTGGCTGCCGGCGGCGGTGGCGCAGCCGGCGGCCGGTGCCGGTGGTGGGTTGGCCGCGCAGCGGGAGCGGCTCGTGAACGGCCTCAAGCTCGACCAGGAACAGCAGGCCAAACTCGACGCCATCAGCGCGGACATGCGACCGCGTTTCATGGCCATGCGTGACTTGCCCGAGGCCGAGCGTGGGCCAGTGCGTGCCAAACTCATGGGCGAGATGCAGCAGCGGATCAACGCCATGCTCAATCCGGACCAGCGGGCGGCCTACGAACTGATGCAGGCCCAAGGGCAGGCCCGCCAGGCGGGGGGACCTCCTCCAGCAGCAGGCGCTGCCGCCAGCACGCCGGTGCAGCCGGGCCTGGCGGCGGTACCGCCTGCTTCGGCGTTGGCTGGTGGCCCGGCTGCACCGGCTGCGGCAGCGGTGGGCGGTGGTGGCCCACTGGGTGAGTTCCGCAACCGGCTGGTGTCCGAGCTGCAGTTGCGCGTGGAGCAAGCTGCCAAGGTCGACGCCCTGATCGCCGAAGCGCGACCCAAATTCATGACCCTGCGCGACCTCGCCCCCGAGGAGCGGCCCAAGGCGCGTGACCGCATCATGGCCGACCTGCGCGCACGTATCGGCGATGTGCTGACGGCTGAACAAAAAACCAGATATGCCGCCTTCTTGAGCGAGGCTGCGGCCCGCACCAACACCCGCGGGCGCATCTACCTGCTGGGCCAGGACGGCAAGCCGAAAGCCTTCAACGTGCGCCTGGGCATCACCGACGGCAGTAGCACCGAACTGCTGGTCGCCCCCGGCGGACCCAATGCCGCCGAACTGAAGGAAGGCGCGCTGGTTGTCATCGGGGTGCAAACCCCCGCGGGCGCAGGAACTGCCGGCTCTTCCGGCCGCCCGCCGTCCGGGCCGCGGCTGCAGTTCTAGCATGTCCATGGCCAACACCCCCACCGCCCTGATCCAGGCGCGCGACATCGCCAAGAGTTACGCCATGGGCGACCAGACCGTGCATGCCTTGCGCGGTGTGTCGCTGGACATCCATGAAGGCGATTTTGTTGCCGTCATGGGGGCCTCGGGCTCGGGCAAGTCGACATTGATGAACATCCTGGGGTGCCTGGACCTGCCGTCCTCCGGGGTCTATGCGCTGGCCGGTGAAGCGGTGCAGGCCATGAAGCCCGACCAGTTGGCCTCGATCCGCAACCGGCGCATCGGTTTCGTGTTCCAGCAGTTCAACCTGCTGGCGCGCACCAGCGCCCTGGAGAACGTGGAGCTGCCCATGGTGTATGCGGGCATCAACGCAGCCGGCCGGCGAGCGCGCGCGATGGCCGCGTTGCGCCTGGTGGGCCTGGGCGAACGTTTTGCGCACACGCCCTCGGAGTTGTCGGGCGGGCAGCAGCAGCGGGTGGCGATTGCCCGTGCGCTGGTCAACCAGCCGCAGCTGATATTGGCCGACGAACCTACCGGGGCACTAGACTCGCAAACCAGCGAAGACATCATGCGCCTGCTGATCGATCTCAACCGGCAGGGCATGACCGTGGTGCTCGTGACGCACGAGAGCGACATTGCCGCCTGGGCGCGGCGCAAGATCGTGTTCAAGGACGGCCTGATCGTGCAGGACCTGGAGCACATGACGCCGGAACAGTGGCGGCTGCGCCCGCCCACTGCCGCACGGGCCGTGGAGGGGACCACCCCATGAACAGCCTGGCAGCGCTGCGCAGCGCCTTGCGGGCGCTGGCCGCCAACACCTTGCGCAGCATCCTGACCATGTTGGGCATCATCATCGGTGTGGCCGCCGTGATCACGATGATCGCGGTGGGGCAGGGGGCCACCGACCGCGTGCAGGAGCAGATGAAAGGCCTGGGCTCCAACATCATGCTGGTGCTGCCGGGCAGCGTCACGCAGGGCGGCGCGCGCATGGGGGCCCAGACCGGGCAGGCCCTGACCGAAGAAGACGCACTGGCGATTGCCCTCGACGTGCCCGAGGTGCAGGTGGCAGCGCCCACCATGCGCAGCGCGGCGCAGGTGGTGTCGGGCAATGCCAACTGGAGCACCAGTGTGTTCGGAACCACCAATGACTACCTGGAGGCGCGCGAGTGGCCGCTGGACTCCGGTCGCTTGTTCGAAGCCGCCGAAGTGGCTGGTTCGGCCAAGGTGGCGATCATCGGGCAGACCACGGCGCGTGAATTGTTTGGCGACTCCGACCCGCTGGACCAGGTCATCCGGGTGAAGAAGGTACCGGTCACCATCATCGGGGTCCTGTCCAAGAAGGGTCAGAATTCACTGGGACAGGACCAGGACGACATGATCATGCTGCCGATCAGCACTTTCCGCAACCGGGTGCAGGGCGGATGGGGCGGCAAGCTCAAACGTGTGGGCTCGATCAGCGTGAAGGTCAAGGAGGGCCAGAGCATGAAGGCCGCCGAGGACAACATCAAGGACCTGCTGCGCCAGCGCTTCAAGGTGCAGCCCAATGCCGACGACCCATTCTCTATCCGCAACCTGACCGAGATCCTCCAGGCCCAGGAGGCGTCGAGCCGGGTGATGACGCTGCTGCTGTCGGCGGTGGCGGGCATCAGCCTGATCATCGGCGGCATCGGCATCATGAACATCATGCTGGTGAGCGTGACCGAGCGCACGCGCGAGATCGGCCTGCGCATGGCGGTGGGGGCGCGCGGGCGCGACATCCTGTCGCAGTTTTTGATTGAGGCGGTCACTCTTTCGCTGATCGGCGGCGCCATTGGCGTGGCCCTGGGTGGGGTGGCGACCTGGGCCACTGAGCGTTTTGCCGGCTGGCAGGTCAGCATGACGCCGGCCTCCATTCTGCTGGCGGTGGGTTTCTCGGTGTTTGTCGGTGTGTTCTTCGGCTTCTACCCGGCCCGCCGCGCCTCGCGCCTGCTGCCGATTCAGGCGCTGCGCTACGAGTAAAGCCTGCCGGGGATAATCTCGGCTCGGCCAAATCAATCAGGAACCCCATTTGGACATTGCATTGCTGATCAAAGCCGCCATCATGGGCGTGGTGGAGGGGTTGACCGAGTTTCTGCCGATTTCATCCACCGGGCACCTGATTTTGGCCGGCGCGCTGCT
>CAMAWD010000079.1 GCA_945861785.1 Rhodoferax sp. OV413
GATTCATTTGGATTTGATCGAGGCGAATTCGATAGTGCTGTTTGCAGCGCTGGCCCACGCGGTACTGGACGGCATTGTGATGTTCTTCATGCTGCAGATACGCTCCCGTATTCAACAAAAAAAACAAGCGCAAACTGCGCTGGACCTGCAACTGAGCCAGCAGCAAACAGTCAGCGAAAAACGACACCGCGAAGAACAAAGCCAACTCTTTGCCATGCTGGCGCACGAAATGAAAACCCCGCTCGCCACACTGCGCATCTGGATGGACATGGGTCAGCTCAAGCCCGAGATCATGCAACGCACCATTGCCGACATGAACCAGGTGATAGAGCGCTGCGTGCACACCGGGCAGTTGGCCGATCAGGGGCTGCAACCTGACTGGCAAAGCCTGGATCCGATCGCGCTCACACAGGTCTGCGTGCAGAGTTGCCGCCTGTCGGGGCAGGTGGATCTGTTGGCGCCAGACGCGAGCGGCCACCTGCAAACCGACGCACAGATGTTGTCGATCGTGCTGGGCAATCTGCTGGACAACGCTTGCAAATACAGCGCACCCGGCAGCCGCATCCAGATCAGCCTGCGCAGCGCACAGGAAAACGGGCTGGCCGGCTGGTTGTGGCAGGTGCGCAACGAGGTCGGGCCAGCGGGCCTGCCCCATGCCGACCGGTTATTTGAAAAATACTACCGCAGCCCCCAGGCTCGCCGCCAATCCGGGTCAGGGTTGGGTCTGTTTTTGGTGAAGGGCTTGCTGGAGTTGATGCAGGGACGTATTGCTTACGAGACACAAATTGACCGCGCAGTCTTCAGCATCTGGTTGCCACAGCAGCCTTCCTGATGTTAGTTATGGTGGGGAATCGGATCGTAAAAATTGCAAAATCAGCAAAACTGACACCCAAAAAGCTGAACCACCACCCCATGCAAGATGTCGCCCTCAAGATCCTGGTGGTCGAAGACAACGATGCGCTTCGTGAAGCGATGCTGGCGTTTTTTCAGCAACAAGGGCATTACGTTCGCGGCATCGCCATGGCGGAAGACATCGACGACGTGACCGGTGGCTTTCTGCCCGACGTGTATGTGATTGATCTGAATCTGCCCGATGAGGACGGCTTGAGCCTGACGCGCAGACTGCGCGAGGCGCAACCGAATATCGGTATCGTGATCACAACAGCCCGCGCCCAGATTGGCGACAAAGTGCTGGGCTACGAAAGTGGCGCAGACATGTACTTGACCAAACCCGTGGACTCTCGGGAGTTGATGGCAGGCGTGAACGCTTTGGGAAAACGGCTACGCACCTTCGGCCAAAACCAACCGGCTTTCTTGCTTGACCTGGGGCGCATGCAACTGAGTGGCCCCGACGGCAAGGTGGAGTTGACAGCCAGTGACGTGCTGGTGCTGAGTGCATTCGTGCGCGCACCCGGTAAAAGACTCGAGCGTTGGCAAATGGCCGAAATTTTGGGGGGCAACGGCACAGAGCCCACCGGAGCCTCGACCTTGGAAATGCGCATCACCCGTCTGCGCAAGAAACTGGCGGCCGTGGGTGCGCCGTCACCACACATCAAGGCTTTGCACAAGGTGGGTTATGCCCTGTGCGTTCCAGTCGTGATGCAGTAACCATCCACCCTTGTCAACAGCGCATTCTCCTGCGCTCAAAGGTCGGCAGTTGTACAGCCAGCGCATCGGCACGGTGGAGCCGGTGTTTGGCAATATCCGGCACAACAACGCGGTAGCATGCAGGGAGCAACCCACCCCCGCAACCACCCGGCCAATGGCGCGGGCCCACACATCCCGCAAGCAGGAGACCCGCCAATGTTCGCCCGCATCCGCAACACCGAAATCTACTTCGACATCGACGGCATGGGCCTGGTGCCCGACGGCCCGCACATGCGGGAGCACCGGCCCGCGTTTGTCATCCACGGCGGGCCGGGTGGTGAACACAGCGATTTCAAATTGCCGTTCAAGCCGCTGGCCGAGCAGCTTCAGCTGGTGTATTTCGACCACCGTGGCCAGGGCCGTTCGGCACGCGGTGACCCGCGGCTCTACAACCTGGACCAGAACGTGGAGGACATGGAGGCCCTGCGCCAACATCTCGGCCTGGGCCCGATCGTCAGCATCGGCACCAGTTACGGCGGCATGGTGGCGATGGCGCATGCGGCGCGGTACCCGGCATCGGTGTCGCACCTGGTGCTGATCGTCACGGCCTCGCATGCGGGCTTCAATGCGCGGGCGCGCCAGATCGTGGCCGAGCGCGGAACGCCGGAGCAGGTTGCCGTGTCGGCGCAGTTGTGGGCCGGGCAACTTGACACCGTGGACAGGCTGCGCCACTACTACGAGGTGATGGGGCCGCTGTACTCCCTGAAATACGACCCTGTCGCAGCCAGCGTGGGCCGCGCGCGCGGCATCATGGCGCCCGATGCGATCAACCAGGCATTCGCACCGGGCGGGTTTTTGCAGACCTTCGACCTGCGGCCAGAGCTGGCTGCGATCACCGCACGCACGCTGATCGTGGCAGGGCGACACGACTGGATCTGTCCGCCGGAGTTTTCTGAAGAGATCCACCGCCTGGTGCCGGGTTCGGAGCTGGTGGTTCTGGAGCACAGCAGCCATTCGGTGCGGGTCGACGAGCCGGAAAAGCTGCTGCAAACCATCGCCAGCTTTGTGGGGTGAACGCAGGGCGTGAGGGGTTGCCGCGCGGCGCGCAGGCCAACCCGCCCACTGATCGCTGCCGAATGTGCGAGAGCGGGATACTGGCCCCGTTGACCAGGGTGTTCGGTGACAGTGTCCTGACAGTTCAGTCATTCATGCGGAACCTTGCATCCATCTTGAACAGACGCTTAGGAAGCTGCGGTGCGGTGCGCACAGGCAAATCATTTTGAACCCTGCGTGGCCAGTCTGTCGGAATTTTTTTCGGATGACGTGGCGCGCATTGCTCTTGTCGTCTTTGGCTCGGCTGAGGGGGTCGAGTTGGCATACAAGAATCCACGCACTTATGACTTCTCCAATCACTTATGCCCCTGGCCATCGAAATGAGCAACAACCGACATAACATGCCGCTGCATCCGATCGCCTTCGGCGTCGGCTGAGCGGCGGCGTCAAACCGAAACGATGCAAGTGACTTGATGCCAATACGATTCGTATATACACTTGCCGCATTGAGTTCACTTGGTCCGAAGTCAAACCTGCCGCAAATATCAAGGCCCACGGCCTTGACTTCATCGATGCAAGAAGCGTATTCGAAGGCGTGACGTACACTTTCAAGGACGACCGTTTCTCCTACGGCGAGCAGCGCTTTGTAACTTTGGGACTGCTTGCTGGCATTCCTGTTTCAGTCGTACATACGGAGAATGAACATGAAATCCGCATCATCTCGTACCGAAAAGCTACCAAGCGTGAATCGCAAATCTGCCTCGATGAAATCCAAGACTGATTGGTCTCGTCTGAAGGCGGGTGCGGACACCGCAAAGCCAACGTCAGAGCATCCGGAGGCAGACGTAAACCATATCGTTCATGGAATGGTACGAAAAGGTGTAAAGCCGGTACCATCCAAGGCCTCCATTTCCCTGCGGGTAGACCAAGATGTACTCGAATGGTTCAAGGCGCAAGGAACCGGTTATCAGACTCGCATCAATTCAGTGTTGCGGGCGTTTCGTGATGCTTCGGTTTAACAGGTTGATCGATCCGACTTGCGTGGGTCACCGCCGGCGCTAAATTTCTCTAGGCGCGTAGTTATTTTGTAAATACAATTTGCCATGCTCACATGGGATGAAGCCAAGCGCAAGCAGAACATCAAGAACCACGGCTTGGACTTCGCTGGATGCGACGCAATTTGGGATCACTTCACTGTCACACGTGAAGATCGGCGACAAGACTACGGCGAGGCCCGGCAGGTCTGCTTCGGGTTGCTGACCGGCGAAGTGGTTGTAATGGTTTACACGGAGCGCCTAGGAGGGCCGCACGTCATCTCGCTGCGAAAGGCAGAAAAGCATGAAGCTCGCTACTACCGCCAAATTGCCAAAGAAAACTTCAGCTAAGGTGTCCGACCCGGACAATCCTGCGTGGACAGAAGAGATGCTTGGGGCTCCCGTTCTGAAGCGCGGGCGCGGACCGCAGGCGACGCCAACCAAGGTGCTGACTTCCATACGACTGGACGCCGACGTACTTGAGTTCTTCAAGTCTCAGGGGGGTGGCTACCAGTCGCGCATCAACGATGCCCTTCGCAAAGAGGTCAACCGAAATTTGGCTGGTCGTCCAAGAGCGACAACCCGCAAGCGCGTTGCGGCTTGACTCCGGCATTAGCCTCCGCTAGCCAGTCACTTCCGTATCATCCGTCATTGACGCACACTAAATCCGATGTTCACCTGCATTGAGACGCGACCTTTGCCAGTGACGCCGACAGGCTTTGGGGTGTAGACGAGAGGCTTGAATTTCTCTCGTGGTTGGCGGCGGGAGAGCTATGGCGATTGGTTGTGTACGCCAAAGCGGGCCGCGCTACGATCCCACGCCATCTGTTGAAAGCAATTCGGAAGGAAATTGAAAATGTCTAGTCGGACGCCATCCAAGAGAGTTTCCGCAGGAGAAACCATCGGTCTCAAACTCCTTCAGTCGGTGCGAGAAATGAAAGCCGGGGTTGCCGCTCGGGTGACCCAGGTTGAACTCAATGATGTGGCCCAGGCGCGCCAAGGTACTGGGCTGTCGCAATCCCAATTTGCAGAGGCGTTGCATATTTCCAAGCGTACGCTACAAGAATGGGAGCAAGGGCGCAGGTCACCTTCCGGTGCCGCGCAGGCGCTCATTCAAATCGCAAAGCGTCATCCTGAGGTCGTGCGTGAAGTACTGGCGTAAGTGGGTTAACAGGCCGCTGTGTCCGACCGCCTTCAGCGTCGGCTGAGCGGCGGCGTCAGGCATCACAGGCCATCTTTCTCAGCCACCCACACCCCCGAGAAACACCATGTCCAAGCTTCGTGTAGAAAGTTTCACGATCTCGCTCGACGGCTTCGGCGCCGGCCCGGACCAGGACATCAACAACCCGCTCGGCATCGGCGGCACCTCGCTTCATGCCTGGGCCCTCTCCACACGAACGTTTCAGAAGAACCTGTTCGGTAGCGATGGCGAAAGCGCGGGCATTGATGAAGACTTTGCCGCGCGAGGTTTTCAGAACATCGGGGCCTGGATGCGTGCGACTTCACCCAGTACCGCAGCGCCAAGACGGCCGGCGCAGGTCTGCAGGAGTATTGAATACCATGTCCTCCACACTTATTGCCTTGCTCGGATTCCTCAGTTGGACTCTGCTCCTGCTCGTGCTGATGGAGGCCATCCGCACCAAGCTGGTCGTCTCGGGCGCAGTGCCGGCGAACGGTTTCAATCCCGAAAATTCCAACCTCTCTCCCTTCATGCAGCGCCTGGCACGTGCGCACGCGAACTGCCTTGAAGGCCTGCCTGTTTTCGGCGGCCTGATGCTGGTTGCCGTCGTGGCCGGCAGATCGGCCGTCACCGACCCATTGGCCGGGGTCTTGTTCGGCGCACGCGTCGTCCAGTCGTGTATCCATCTGGCATCCACGTCGTCGCCTGCCGTATCCGCGCGGTTCACCGCCTTCGCGGTGCAAGTGGGTATCGCCGTGTATTGGGCGATCCGGCTCCATGGCACATGAACCATTCGCAGGCCAAGGAAATGAAACCACCATGGCGGCATTGCGCCTGGTCCCGGTTCTGTTGACTGCTTTGCTGTTATCAGCCTGTGCCTCCCCCGGCGGCACGGTTGCGGTTGTGGCGGCTGGCAACCTCACCAGGAACAATGCGCCCACACTTTCCGCAGCCGTACGCACCGTTGGCATTCCGAAACACAGCGCGTCCACGGGTGGCAGCAGCCTGTCGTCGATTCCTCCGGTGCTGGTCCAGTTGCTTCCCTTCAACGACGACCGTGCGGACCAGGACACCGAAGGCACAGCAACGGCGGCATTCGGGGTGCCCATGGGCAGGATCCGGTTCGATCCGAGCCCGGCCACCCTGCTGGGCCAGGTCGTCCGCACCGAGATCGCGGCCGCTGGTCATACGGTGAGGGATGACACGCAGGGCACGCAAATCACAGGTTCCGTTCGCGCGTTCGAAGCCCATACCGAGACGTCGCTGCTCTACTGGGATGTGATCGGGAACCTGGCTGTGTCGCTGAACATCGCGGTTGCCAGGGGCACCGGTCCCCAGACGCGGCTTGACTACCAGGCGCGCTGCACCGACCGCACCTACGTCTGGCCGAGCCAGGCGGTCATCGCCGGGGTGATGCGTCGGTGCATCGGCGATTTTTCGAACACACTTCGCAGCGACGGCAGGGCGGCCAATGCACTCCGTGGTGCCGAGTCTGGTCGGTAGCCGGATGGTTTGCGGACGCGCGCCAAGCGGCTGGCATAAGGGCACTGGCATGACACGCGCAGCATTCGTGCCGCTGCTGGCGGCCTTGCCAGGCCAGGATTTCCGAGGATGAAAACATGACTGCCTGGCGGATGCTCCACAGAGCGGTACTTGCAGCCGGCGCCAGCTGGTTATGCGGTTGCGCCAATCAATCCGCCAGTCTGCATGACCTGGCCACCAAGGCCATGATCGGGAGTGCCAAGGCCCCGGCCCAGGAAACCAGTGACAGCGCCACGCGTGCGCGTGCCACGGCCGCCAAGCCGTACACCAGCGCGGACCAGCGCTGGTCGGTTTTGCACCCTGCGGACTGGAAGACAGAGGGCGGCGCCCGCTTCGTGAAAATCAGCAAAGGGCAGGCCGTTGTGGGAGTCCACAGCTTCGTCCATGTCGCCGGAGATTCCCTGGATGAGGCGGCCGACGCCACCGTTCGAGAATGGGAGCGGCAGATGCAAGGGGTGAACATCGTCAAGCGGGTCTCGCGCCATCGCGTGACCCTGTCTGGCGATCTGACTGCCATCGAAATCGTGCACCACATCGGCACGGGTCGGGTCGGTCAGTCGCGAAAGGTCATTGTGGTCGTCCGGGATCGCAGGTTCCTGCTCGATGCCGAGACACACCTCGCGTCCTGGCCCGCCCACGAAGCCGATTTCAATCTGATCATCGGTTCGTTCAAGGTGCTGGACTGACAGCCGAACCGGAAACACACCCATGGCGCGCCCCTCCCCCGCCCGACGGTCCCACCCAAAACCGCCCCGGCGCTCGCTCAAACTCGCCCACTGGTCGCTGGTGGTCACCTTGCTGATCCTGGTGCTGATGCTGCTGCCCTACGTGCAGCGGTGGTGAGGTTCAGGTCTGCGGCCCGGCCGACCCTGCATTCGCCGGGCGCTTGAAGACCAGCAGCAGGTTGTTGGCCGGCATCGGAATGCGGGCGTGCAACTGCAGCCCCGCCGCCCTTGCCTCGCGCACCACGTCTTCCAGGGCACGAATGCCCCATGCAGGATTTCTGGTCCGCAGGCTGCGATCAAATTCCAGGTTGCCCGGGGCGGTGGGCGCGCCCTGTTCCAGGTAGGGGCCATAGGTCAGCAGGCTGCCATCCACCGCCAGGTGGCGCGCCGCGCCGCGCATCAAGCCGGAACATGTCGCCCAGGGTGCGATGTGCAGCATGTTGGCGCAAAAGACGGCATCAAACGGCTGGTCGAACACATCGCCGTCGTCGGGCCAGCGCGGTGACAACACATCCAGCACCACTGGCGCCCGGACGTTGGCCACACCAGCCTGCGCGCACCAGGTGCGGATCGACGCGAAGCCGCCCGGTGTGGCGTCGCTGGGTTGCCAGATCCAGCCCGGCAGGCCCTGTGCGAAGAAGGCCGCATGCTGGCCGGTGCCGCTGGCGACTTCGAGCGCCAAGCCCTTTGCGGGCAACACGTGTTGCAGCGCCTCCAGGATCGGCTGGCGGTTGCGCTCGGAGGCGGGGCTGTGTTGCATCATGGGCCGAACCCGATGGGATCAAGTCGCTGCATCGGGTAGCAGCGCCAGTTCGGCCAGGCGCAGCGCGCCCTGCAGCGACCCCGCACCGGCAATGAAGCGGCCGTTGTGGCAGAACACCGCATCTTGCACGCCGCACACGGCGGCCAGTTCCGCACCGCGCAATCCGGCCCAGTCACGCGGCAGGTCCTTGCGGGCCACGAAGGAGTTGGGCTGGACAGTCACCACATGCACCTGAAATTGGGTGTCGGACGAATCCGGGTAGACCACGAACAAGGCTTCAGGCATCTCGGCACACACCACGTCGGCCCAGGGCAGGCTGCCGCGCGGCAACACCAGCACGGCGCCGCCATGCGCCTTGTCGGCCTGGCGCACCAGTTGGGCGCCTTCGTGCTTGGCCCGCAACTGGTCCACCGACGCCTGGATGAAAACGGTGGTGACCTCCAACGCCTTGCGAAAACCCGCCAGCGCAGCGCGGCCGTCCTTGCCAGCGGCATCCGGGTTGTCCCAGGTGGTGTTGAACTGCGACAACAGGGCCGACAGGCCGAACAAGCCGGGTGCACCATGGGATGCACCGGTGTCGGCGCGGTCCAGGTGCTGGACGAGTTCGACGTCCAGGTCATTGGCCACGGCCTGGGCCAGCGCGGTGTCGGCACGGCCAGGGCCGATCATTTGTGCGACCAGCCGGGCCCCAAAGGCCTCCCAGACCAGGCCGGCGCTGGCATACACGACGCCATTGGGCCGCGCACCGGAGAAACCACGCTGGTGGTGGTCGAAGCGCCCACGGGTCTGGTCCCACTCGCCACCGACATCGACCGCAAAGTCCGCCTCGGCGATAGTTGCCGGATCGCGCGTGCGCACGAGTTCGGCCTGCGGGTGCAGCAACAGCAACACGGCCACACCGAAGACGTCGTCGGCGTGGAAGGTGCCGTTGTGGGTGGCAATACGGACGGGCTTGGTGCTGCCGGAAGCAGGTGTGGTCATGGCGGGCCTGGCAGGTTGCGTTGAAAGACACAGCATTGTCCGCGCTGTTGGGCGAAAATCGCCAGGCGGGCATGCACTTGCGGCCGCCCGCCCCTGCTGCTGCCGCATCACCCATGAGGTCCCCGCGCAATGAACAAGTCCGCTCTGCTCGTTGTCGACGTCCAACACGGCCTGCTGGACCGGGAGCCACGTCCGCTGGAGGCCGACGAGGTGGTCGCCCGCATCAACAGCCTGGCAGCGGCGGCGCGCAAAGCCGGCTGCCCGGTGGTCTTCATCCAGCACGAGCGCCCGGGCAGCCCGCTGGAACATGACAGCGACTTCTGGCAACTGGCGCACGGCCTGGTGGTGGTGCCCACCGACCACCGGCTGCGCAAGACCACGCCGGATTCGTTCATGGGCACACCACTGGAGGCGCTGCTGCGGGAGCATGGCGTCGACAGCGTGGTGGTGACAGGTTATGCCTGCGAATTCTGCGTCGATACCACGACACGGCGTGCAGCCGGCCTGGGCTTCGCGGTCACGCTCGCGGCGGATGCGCACACCACGCACGACAAGCCCCATGCCGGAGCCGCCCAGATCAGGGCCCATGAAAACGCCACCTTGCCCAACATGGTCAGTTTTGCGCGACCGATCGTGGCGGTGCCAACGGCCGAGATCCGGTTTGCGGGTTGACCTGTCGGCCTGCTGCACCGCAAAGACTTCCGATGTACACCAGCGTCACCTTGCAGGCCGCGTCGGATGCCGATGCCGAAGACCTGGCTGTATTGCGCATGCGCGCCATGCAGCCCAGCCTGGAGCATCTGGGCCGCTTCGACCCGCAGCGGGCGCGCGCGCGGTTCCTGGACGGGTTCTGCGCCGCCCATACGCGCCATGTCCTGCGGGGCGGTACCCGGGTCTGGGTGGGTGGGTGCTCGACGCCGTGTTTGCCGAAGCGGATGCGTTGGGGTTGCCGATTCGTGTGGGTGCGCTCAAGGACAGCGCCTCCAACCGCTTCTACCAGCGCCACGGCTTCCAACTGGCCGAACAGGCAGAGTGGGACAACTACTACCTGCGGCCACCGGTGGCCACGGCAAACGGCCGGCGCGGAGAGAGTTGAGGCGGTGCGGCAGCGGCTGGCGCCGGCAAACTCGGTGCCGTACGCGACCAGGGTGATCGCTGCCTCCGGGCAATGCTGTGCACCCAGACGGGCCTGCGCATGCAGATGCGGCGCCACCGTGGCCCCGTCGGAACAGCAAAAACTCGTCGTCAAGACGGTAGGCGTCGGGCGCCTTGGCGGAACACAAAGCGTGGCCTGCACAGGCCTGGCTATCCACCACGATCCTCATGCCACCACCCCGGCCACCCGAATCGGAAATGCCAGCCCCGCCGACGCCACGATGGACGGGCGCAGCAGTGGCAGTGTGATGGTGAACAAGCGGCGCAGCGGCGACGCACCACAGGCCGCCGCAGCGGCTTCGAGTTCCGGGCCCATGTTCTTGATGCCGGTAAACACGAACAGGTAAACGAAAGAACTCAGCAACAGCCCGGTGATGATGACGGTCCAGCTGACCGAATAGATATCGAACGGCCCCTGCTCCAGGCCCGCGAGGAAAGGCAGCTTGCGCAGCATGATGTTGAGATAACCCACCTTGGGTGAGAGCAGGAAAATACATCCGGTGACGGCGGCCACCGCCGGCACGACCAGCGGATGCCGGCCGTGATCATGGTGTCGCCGCCTTCGACATTCGGTGCCAGCCGTTCCTGGTCAAACTTGACGCTCATGGCAGCGCCCAAGACGCACACCAGTTCCATCTTGATGCCGGGGTTGGCCGCATTGAAGGCCGCCACGATGCGGTCGTCGACGGCAGGGGCCATGGTGGCATACAGGATGACCTTGCCCTCCTTGCGCGCAGCTTCGACGATCTTGTTCTATTCGGCAGCGGGTACCGAACGTGAAAATATATTCTATGCAAATTGCCTTGCCAACGCGAAATTGCCTTTGCGCCTACACCTGCAGCACCCAATCCGCCAATGTCACACCCGAGGCCAACACCTGCTCACCGATGCGGTGGTTCCAGTAGTGCTCGCCACCGTAGGCCCCACGCCAATCATGCAGCCGGCGTGTAAGCAGGCCCAGATCGAACTCGTCCGTCATCCCGATAGCGCCATGGACGGCATGGGCCGTGGCAGCCACCAGCGCAGCCGCTTCGCTGGTGCGCGATTTCGCAACCGACGCGGCCAACGCGGCGGGTGCCACCCCCGAAGCACGGAATGCGGCCTCCGCGGCAATCGCGGCAGCCAGCACGTGCTCGGCCATCACACTGAGTTGCTGCTGCAGCGCCTGGAACTTGCCGATCGACTTGCCGAACTGGACCCGGTTGTTGCATTGGTCGAGCGCCATGTCAAAACTGCGCTGCATGGCTCCGCTGAGCTGGGCGGCCATCAGCGCTGCGGCAAACGCGTCCAGCGCCAGCCCGCCCGAGGGAAGGCGCAGGCTTGGCGCAGCGTCAGACCATGTCAGGTGGGCGGCCAGGCTGCGCGGGTCGCCAACCGACTCGCGCCTGGCGGCAGCGCAAGGCAACACAAGCATGGCGTCCCCATCCGCGACCAGTACGTGGTCGGCGATCGAACCACCGGGTGTATGCGGACAACGCAGCCCGCCGGCAGGCAGGCGCTGCAACTGCGTGGCGATGGTGACCATGCCCGTCGGCAGCCTGGCACGTGGTCCCACCAGACCATGCGCCGCAATCGTCTGCGCAACAGGCAGGGGCATCGCGTGGCGACCCAGGCACTCCAGGATGGGGAACAGCTCCGGCAAGGCCAGCGCTGCACCGCCCTGCTCCTCGGGAAGCAGAAGGGCCAGGAAACCGGCGTCCTCGATCGGCTGCCACAAAAGCGCAGCCGATCCGCCAGCCTCCACGCGCCGGATGGCGTCACTGCCCGCATGGGCGACGAGTATTTTGTCCAGGGCTTCGAGAAACATCGGTGGGAACTCCTTTCGGTCGGTCAGCGCAGGCCCAGCCCGCGGGCGATCATGCCGCGCAGGATCTCGCGCGTGCCACCGCGCAGCGAATAACTTGGCGCCATCTGGCTCACGTAGGCCAGGGCGCGGCACAGTTCGGACTCGAGCTCCGAGCCCGTGCCACGGCCCAGCGTGGCTTCGATCACATGGGGAATGGATTGCTCGAATTCGGTGCCCAGGTCCTTGATCAATGCTGCCTCGACCACCGGGCTTTCACCGCGCGCCAGCCGGGCGGTGACCGTGATCGACATGTTGCGCAAAGTCGCCAGGTGCGCGGCCAGCCGCCCCACCGTGGCCGCATGGGTGTGGCCGCCCGGGTTCTGGCGCAGCAACCGGATCCACAGTTCCAGCAGCACGATGCTGGAGTAGATGCGCTCCGGCCCGCTGCGCTCGAAGGCGAGTTCGGCGTTGACCTGGGCCCAGCCGCTGCCCTCGGTGCCCACCAGGGCGTCGGGCGCCAGCTGCACATTGTCGAAAAACACCTCGGAGAAATGCGCGTCGCCGCTCAGGTCCCGGATTGGTCGCACCGTCACACCAGGCAAGGAGAGGTCGACGATGAACTGCGACAGGCCGGCCTGGCGGTCTTCCTTTTCGCCTGAGCTGCGCACCAGCGCGATCATGTACTGGCAGTGGTGGGCATTGGTGGTCCAGATCTTCTGGCCATTGAGCAACCAGCCCGCGTCATTGGACCGCGCGCGGGTGGTGACGCTGGCGAGGTCTGACCCCGCACCGGGCTCGCTCATGCCGATGCAGAAAAACGCCTCGGCGCGACAGATGCGCGGCAGATAGAAGGCCTTTTGCGCTTCGGTGCCGAACTTCAGGATCAGCGGGCCGCTCTGGCGGTCGGCGATCCAGTGCGCCGCTACCGGTGCACCCACAGCCAGAAGTTCCTCGACCAGCACATACCGCGAGAACGCGTCCAGACTGGCCCCGCCATATGCAGCGGGCAGGGTCACACCGACCCAGCCTCGGGCAGCCAACTGGCGACTGAAAGCGGCATCGAAACCCATCCAGGAGCGCGCCCGCACATGGGCAGGCGCCGGCTCCAGCGATGCGGCGAGGAAGGCCTTGATATCGGAACGCAGGGCCTGCGCGGCGGGCGGCAGCGCTGCGAGGCGCAGCTCACTCAATAGTCGGCTCAAGAGGTCTCCCGGTTCAGATCGAATGCTTCAGGGCGGGTCCGTCGCAACCCATTCGCGGTCACGGTGCCCATGCGCGATAGGATAGGGGATTTTTCGTCGGCGCCATCAACCCAACAGGATAACCCCATGCCAGAGTTTCTGAAGTACGAACAGGTCGGCCATGTCGTCACGCTGACCATGAACGAGCCGGAGCGGCGCAACCCGTTGACCGGCAATACCGCAGTGCCCGAGTTCATCGCTGCGATTGACCGCATACACAACGACCGCCAGGTGCGCGCCGTGATTCTCACCGGGGCAGGCAGCGCCTTCTCGTCCGGTGGCGATGTCCGCAACATGCTGCGCCAGGCCAACGGGGAGGTGACCGGCATGGAGATCCGGCACGAATACCGCACCGGCATCCAGCGCATTCCGCTGGCGCTGTTCAACCTGGAGGTGCCGGTGATAGCGGCCGTGAACGGCGCGGCGATTGGCGCCGGACTCGACCTCGCCTGCATGTGCGACGTGCGCATTGCGTCGGAAAAAGCCAAGTTTGCCGAGAGCTTCGTCAAGCTGGGCATCATCCCGGGTGATGGTGGAGCGTGGCTGCTGACGCGGCTGATCGGCATGTCGCGCGCAGCCGAGATGGCATTTACGGGTGACACGATCGACGCGAAGCAGGCAGAGCAATGGGGACTGGTGTCACGCGTTGTGCCACCCGACGAACTGCTGCCGGCGGCCAATTCGTTGGCGGCGCGCATGGCGGCTAACCCGGGACATGCGGTGCGCCTGGCCAAGCGCTTGTTGCGCGAGTCGCTGCACACGCGGCTCGACACCCTGCTGGAGATGGCCGCGGCCTTCCAGGCGCTGGCGCACCAGACCGACGACCACCGGGAAGCCGTGGCGGCTTTCCTGGAAAAGCGTCCGCCGGTTTTCAAGGGCTGAGCGGGCTGGATAACTCGCCCCAAACCGCTCAATCCACCCAGTGCGTGAACGATTCGGCAGACACCCGCGGAGTGACGTAGCTGTTGACCAGGGCGGTCTCGTCGGCATAACCCAGTGACATGCCGCAGACCAGCATTTCATCGGGCCCGGCACCGATGTGGGGCAGGATGAGCTTGGCAAATCCGTTCCAGGCCGCCTGCGGGCAGGTGTGCAGGCCCCGCGCACGCGCTGCCACCATGGTGTTTTGCAAAAACATCCCGTAATCGAGCAGGCTGCCGCGCCCAAGGGTTCGGCTGATCGTGAACATCAAGCCCACCGGTGCGCCAAAGAAGTGGTAGTTGCGCTGGTGCTGCGCGTGCATCTTGGCTTTTTCGCCCTTCTCGATGCCCAGCAACTTGTACAGACCCCAACCGTTTTCGCGCCGCCGGTCGATGAACGGGCTCACCCACTGGGTCGGGTAGTAGTCGTATTCCTCGCGGTATTGGGTCGCCAGTTCAGGATTGGCGTAGATCGCATCATGGGCGGCACACACCTTGGCGGCCAGTGCATCCCGGGTCGCGCCACGCAAGACATAGACCTGCCAGGGCTGGGTGTTGGTGCCCGAGGGTGCGCGACTGGACACCGCCAGGAGATCCAGCAGTGTTTGCCGTGGCACCTCCTGCCTGGTAAAGGCTCGGCAAGACATGCGCGAGGTGATCGAGTCGTCGACGGTATTGGTGAGGTTCATGGCGCCCATTTTCACCTGTCGGGTTGGCGCGCGACGGCCCCGCCCTGTCGCCTATGCGCCATCGTTCAGCCGGCGCCGTCGCTTTGGGTCGCAGCACAAGCATGGCAACCGAAAATGGATCCAGATCAATTCCGGGCGATGTGCCGGTTGGTTCGCTCCATTGCTGGTAGAAAATCGGTCCAGACATGAAAGCCGATTCCATCACCACCGAAGCGGCAAAAATCCAGCTGCTGGACCGCGACATCAGCATTCTGGCGTTCAACGAGCGTGTGCTCGAATGGGCACACCGCACCGATGTTCCGGCGCTGGAGCGCTTGCGCTACCTGTGCATCGTGTCGTCCAACCTGGACGAGTTCTTCGAAATCCGTGGCGCACCGCACCTCGAAGCGAGCCGGGACGGGGTGCACGACGCCGCCTATTCACATGCCAGCTTCAACCACATTGCCAACGCAGCGCATGCCTTGGTGGAGCGTCAATATGCGATCTTCAACGACGAGGTCATGCCAACCTTGGCAAACCATGGCATCCGGATCGTGTCGCACGGCGAGCGCAACCGGGAACAGAATCTCTGGGTCAAGCAGTATTTCGAGCGTGAGGTGCGCCCCCTGCTGGTGCCGGTAAGCCTCGATCCATCCCACCCGTTCCCGCTGGTCGCCAACAAGTCGCTCAACTTCGTGGTTCGCCTCAGTGGCGTGGACGCGTTTGGCCGCAACAACGAGATCGCGATCGTCAAGGTTCCGCGCACGTTGCGCCGCATGATCCTGATGCCGGCCAAGGTCAGCGGGCGTGAGCAGCTCTGGGTGTCGCTGTCCAGCGTGATCCGTGCCCATCTGCACGAGTTGTTCACCAGCCGCGGGGTCACGCAGTTTTCCCAGTTTCGCGTTACCCGGCATTCGGATCTGGCCGTGGACGAGGAAGAGGTCAAGAACCTGCGCACGGCCCTGCGTATCGGGCTGCAGCATCGGCATTTCCGCGACGCGGTCCGGCTCGAGGTGTCGTCTGGCTGCTCGACCTTCTTGTCGGATTTTCTGCTGGCCGAGTTCAAGCTTCCCAGGGAGGCGTTGTACCGGGTGCATGGGCCGGTCAACATGGTGCGCCTGAATGAAATCGTCTCGCAGACACGCGCCCCCAAGCTGCTGTTTCCTCCGTACAAACCGGCGCAGCCGCTCGCCTTCCAGGGTGCCGGGCGGTCGGTGTTCGAACGCATCCGCCAGGGTGACGCCCTGGTGCACCAGCCGTTCGAGAGTTTCGACGCGGTGCTGAGCTTCCTGCGCGAGGCGGTCGAGGATCCAGCGGTGCTGGCGATCAAGCAGACCATCTACCGTACCGGCGCGCGCTCGGAGCTCATGGACCTGCTGGAGGAGGCCGTCCGACGCGGCAAGGAAGTGACGGTCGTTGTGGAACTCAAGGCCCGCTTCGACGAAGAGGTGAACATCAACTGGGCCGAACGCCTGGAGTCCATCGGCGCGCAAGTGGTCTACGGAGTGGTCGGCCTCAAGACGCACGCCAAGATGCTTCTGGTGACGCGGCGCGAAGGGCGCCGGCTGCGGCGCTACGCGCACCTGTCCACCGGGAACTACAACCCGGTCACCGCGCGCCTGTACACCGACCTGAGCTACTTCAGTTGTGATGTTGCCTTGACGATGGACATCGACAACCTGTTTCTGCACCTGGCCAGCCAGATCAAGCTGCCCCGGCTGCGCAAACTGCTGGTCGCGCCGCTCACGCTGCACAAGCGCCTCCAGGAAAAGATCCACGCAATCGGCGACGCTGCGCTCAAGGGTATTGCCGGGCGCATCATCGTCAAGACCAACGCGCTCACCGACGAGCCCCTCATACGCGCGCTGATCCGGGCCGCACAGAATGGCGTGCGAATCGACCTCATCGTGCGGGGCGCCTGCATGTTGCCGCCCGGCTTGCCAGGGCAGACCGACAACATCCGGGTGCGCTCCATCGTCGGTCGGTTTCTGGAGCACACGCGGGTTTTCTACTTTCGCACTGGCGACGCGGAGGACCTGTACCTGTCGAGTGCAGACTGGATGAACCGCAACATGTTGCGCCGCGTCGAGTTGGCCTGGCCGGTCACTGATCCGGCGATCCGTCGGCGCGTGATCGATGAATGCCTGGTTCCCTACCTGCTGGATGCGCGGGATGCCTGGACGATGGACGGTGCCGGCACCTACCGCTGCGTCTCTGCGCCACCACATGGGGATGCACGTGGTGCACAAGAGTCGCTCGTCCGGAGCCACACGGAGCAGGCGGGCGCGAACGGCAACAAGGACGTCCCGGTGCGCAAGCACATGCAGAGGCGGGCTGCGTGACAGAGGTCGAACTCAAACTCGCCGTGCTGGCACACGCGCCGGCGCAGTTGCCCCGCCGGCTGGCGCTGCTGCCATGGCTGGCCGGCTGCAGCCCACAGCGCCAGCATTTGCACAACACCTATTACGACACACCCGAGCACCATCTGCTGCGCTCAGGTGTGGTGTTGCGTGTGCGCCGCGTCGGCAACGGCGCCAGGGCCATTTGGCTGCAGACCCTGAAGACCGGTGAAGGCCGGTTGTCGGCGCTGAGCCGACGCGGCGAGTGGGAGTCTCGCCTGGACCAGCCGGAACCATCCACGCAAGCGCTTGCTGGCACGCCATGGGCTGACATCGATGCGGACGGCACAATATTTGCCCGGCTCCAACCCTGTTTTTGTACGGAATTTCGCCGCACCCGATGGATGGTGAAACTGGCCGATGCAAGCGAGGTCGAAGTGGCGCTGGACCTGGGGCAAATCGTGGCGGGGCAGCGGCGTGCCCCGATCTGCGAGCTGGAGCTGGAATTGAAAAGCGGTCAGGTTGCGGGCCTGTTCGACATCGCGCAAAAAGTTGCACAGACACTGCCGGTGATACCGGCGGGCGCGAGCAAATCCGAACGCGGCTACCGTCTGGCGGGTGCCAGCATGCCTGCCGGATCGAACCGGCAAGGCGCAATGACACCAGATGTGTTGGCCCGCACTGCGCTTCAGTTGGCATTCCACCAGTTCACCTCCCACCTGATCGCCATGTGCGGCGACGACGACCCGGAGCTGGTCCACCAGGCGCGCGTCGCATGGCGCCGATTTCGCAGTGCCAGGCGGCTGTTCAGGTCGATCCTGATCCCACAATTTCCGGACTTCCCGACGGGCCTGCAGCCGCTGCTGGACCAACTCGGTGCGCTGCGCGACCTCGACGTCGCACGCACCGAGACGCTCCCCGCCATGGTGGACTTGTATGTCGCCGGGAACCCGGAGCGCGCGGGCAGATGGCAACGCATGATGGGGCAACTGAGCGCCCGTGCAACACACTCGCGCGCGGCGCTACAACGCACGCTGGAGCAGGCAGCCACGGGCGAGGCCCTGCTCCATGTCACCCATTGGCTGGAGTCCCTGGCCCCCGAAAACCCCACCTCTGTGAACCCGGCATTGGACCGTGCGTGGGCTATGCGCCGGCTGCGCAGCTTGCGAAGGGCGCTGCGCGAGGTGCAGGAATACGCAGACGACGAGGCCCACCTGCACCGGGCTCGCATCCTGGCCAAACGCCTGCGTTATGGCGTGGAGATGCTGCGGCCTCTTTTGCCAGCGCTGCGGGCACAACGCTGGCACCGCCTGGCGGTCCGGATACAAACCACGATTGGCGATCAACGCGACGCGGCACAGGCTGCGGTCCTGGTGCAAGGCCTGCCGGGGCAAACACCGATCGCCGAATTCTTGCGCGGGCATGCCACTGCCGTGGTGCGGACCCGGGAACACAGCCCCCGGACATGAGACGCCCACCAGCGCCAGCGGCGCATTCGGGACGATTGCTCCGGGCAGCATCCGTTGACACGCATCAAGCCGGTTGCGCCACAGCGATCTATGCTTCACGGATCGCTTGCAGGGGGCGCTTTATTGGCAGGCTCCAGTTTGCAATCCGATCCACTCCGGGAGACCACCATGTTCGAGGCAGCAGAAACCGGCCAGAAGCTCCCCAAGGGCGAATACAAGCGCATCGAATCTCAGTTGCGGGCTGATCTGCTGGATGCGCAATACGAGTTGTCGAAGGACGGTCGGTTTCCGGTGGTGATCCTCATCTCCGGTGTGCGCGGGGCGGGCAAGGGAGAAACGGTCAACCTGCTCAATGCGTGGATGGACCCGCGCCATATCCATACACATGCCTTTGACAACCCGACCGACGAGGAGCGCGACCGTCCGCCGATGTGGCGTTATTGGCGTGCCTTGCCGCCCAAAGGCAAGATCGGGATGTTGTTCGGATCGTGGTACACGGCGCCGATCATCGACCGGGTATTCAAGCGGTCCCGGCCAGCAGACCTTGTCCAGTCTCTCGACGAGATCCGCCGCTTCGAACGCATGCTGGCAGACGACGGCGTCTTGCTGCTCAAGTTCTGGTTTCACTTGTCCAAGAAGCGGCAGCGCGAGCGCCTGCAGGCCTTGCAGGCGGACGACCTGACAAACTGGCGCGTCACGCAGCGCGACTGGGACTTTTTCAAGTACTACGACCGCTTCTACAAGATCAGCGAGGACGCGTTGCAACAAACAAGCGTGCCTTGGGCGCCTTGGACGGTGGTGGAGGGGTCTGACCCGCAATACCGCGTTGCTACGGTGGCGCGCACATTGCTCGATGCGATGCGTGCACGCACCAAGCAGGCTACCGTCGGCCCGAACGCCGCGCCACCACACGCATTGCCACCCTTGGTTCCACCGCTTGAAGGCAGCGACGTGCTGGGCAAGCTGGACCTGTCGCAAACCCTGCCCAAGAAATCTTTCGACACCGAACTCGCCTTGCAGCAACAGCGCCTGGCACTGCTGACGCGGCACCCGAAATTCAGAGAACACCATGTGATCGCCGTGTTCGAAGGCATGGACGCCGCCGGCAAGGGCGGTGCCATCCGCCGCATCACAGCGGCGCTGGATGCGCGCCTGTACCGAATTATTCCGATCGCGGCCCCGACCGACGAGGAACGCGCCCAGCCCTACCTTTGGCGGTTCTGGCGGCATGTGCCCATGAAGGGGCGCTTCACCATCTATGACCGCAGCTGGTACGGCCGCGTGCTGGTGGAACGGGTCGAGAAGTTCGCCGCACCACCCGCCTGGTCACGCGCCTATTCCGAGATCAACGATTTCGAGGAGCAACTGGCGCGCAATGGCGGGATCATCATGAAGTACTGGCTGCAGATCTCGAAGGACGAGCAGCTGTGGCGCTTCCAGGAGCGTGAGAAGACCCTGCACAAGCAGTTCAAGATCACGGACGAAGACTGGCGCAACCGCAAGCGTTGGGCACAGTACCAATTGGCGGCTGCCGAAATGATCGGGCGCACCAGCACCGCCGAAGCTCCCTGGACGTTGGTGCCCGCCAACGACAAGCACCACGGCCGCATCCAGGTGATCACCTCGCTGTGCGACCGCATCGAGGGCATGCTCTGAATTTCAGGATGCTTCCAGCGCGTTGAGCTCCGCATCGGTGTGACGCAGGCGGGCTGAAAGCAGCCGCGCCAGAGCCTCCATGAGGTTGAGGCCAAGCAGCTTGTGGTGTTCAACCAGCGCATCGAAACGCTGGCGCGAGAGCGCGTACAACTCGCAATCGGTGAAAGCGACTGCATCAGCTGAACGCGGCTGGTGGTCCAGGAAGGCCATCTCGCCGAAAAATGCGCCGCGCCCGAAGCTGGCCAGATGCCGGTTGCGCGCCGTGCCCACTGGAAGAAGAATACGCACCATGCCCTTGCGGATCAAATAGATCTCGTCGCCGGTATCACCGCGCCCGAAGATGCGCTCGCCAGCCTTGCAGCTGAGCGTCTGCATACCGGCCGCCAGGTCGGCCAGAGTCTCCGATTTGCGGCCCGAGAAGAGATCCATTTCCCGCAGTTCGAGCGGCTTCTCGTCCACCCGTTCGAGCTGCGCCTGCGCGATCAGGCTGTCCTCGATCCATTCCAGGGCATCGTCCATTTCATCGAACACCCGTGCCCGGCTCTGCGCATTGGCCAGCCCGACCTCCTGGAAATAGAGCCGGATATCCCGTCCGCTGGGAACCCGCGCCGGAATGGAGCTGAAAATCAACACCGCACCGCGTTCGGCCAGGCGGTCCTCGACTTGCTGCAGCATGTGTGCCGCCGTGACGTCGACCGACTGGACGCGCCGCAGGTCGAGCACCACAAAGCGCCTGGTCGCAAGTTCTGGCTCGAGTGCCGTGTACAACTGGTCGGTCGTGCCGAAAAAGAGGCTGCCCTGCAACTCGAGAACGACACTCTGCGCCCCTTGCTGTTCAAGGATGTCCATCTCGGCTGTGGTCCGCACGCGCTTGGAAAACCGGTTCGAGCCCAGGCTCTTTCGCACCACGACCGCTCCGCCAACCTGCTCGCGCACGAAAAGCGCAATCGCCAGCAGAATGCCCGCACCCGACGCCGCTATCAGGCCGACCGTGATTGCCACGACGACCACCGTGGCAATCACGGCAAAGTCGAGAACGGTTTCGCGCGACCGCAGGAAGTGCAGGCTTTGCCGATCCAGCATGCGCACGCCGATCACGATCAGGAGCCCCGCCAAGGCACCCATGGGCAACCATGCCAAGGCAGACGCCAGCACAAGAAAGGCCAACAAGGAAAGCGCTCCCTCGATCAGCCCTGACCACCGGGAGCGTCCACCGCTGGACAGGTTGACGAGTGTTGCACCCATGGTTCCGGCGCCTGCCATGCCGCCTGCCAACGCCGAAACGATGTTACCCAGGCCTTGGCCGATCAGTGTGCGGTTGGAGTCGTGGCGGCCGCGGGTCATCGCATCCAGCACCACGCAGGTTTTCAGGGTGTCGATCGACAACAACACTGCCAGCGTCATCGCCGGCACCAGCAGCAGGTAAGCATCCTTCAGGCCGAGCCCCCCCAACGCATGCCAGCGCAGGCTGAGGGAGTCAGAGAAGCTGGCACCACTGCCACCCAGACTGCCGACCACCAAGGTGTTGCCGTTGAGTGTCAAAAGTGCGGGGTCGCGTATCGCCAGTGCAAAGTAACACAGGACGCCCGCACCCAAAGCCAGGATAGCGGCGGGCACGACGCGCGTGAATCGCGGCGCCACGGTCATCACGGCAATCGTGGTCGCACCAATGGCGATTCCCTGCCAGTTCCACAGCGCCGAATTCGACAGCGCTGCATGCCAACTGGTACCCGCCGGCGTGCCAAGGAACTTGGCCACCTGGCTCAGAATGATCGTCAGCCCTACGCCGCTGAGGTAACCACTGACAACCGGGTAGGGCATGTACTTGATCAAGCGCCCCAAACCCACCACACCGAACACCACCTGCAACGCGCCAGCGAGCAAGGCCGTCACCAGCAGCAGCAGCATGGTCGTCACGGGCTCGGTGCCAAGTGAGGTCAATTCGATGGCCAATGCGGAGAGGACGGCAACGGCGGGCGCACAGGGCGCCGTGATCAGGCGCGGCGCGCCTCCCCAGCCGGAGGCAACCAATGCCAATGCGGTCGCTCCAAGCATTCCGGCCATAGCGCCTTGGGCGGCGTACTGCCCACCAACGGCCGCATAAGTCGCCACACCGAAAGCGATCGCCGATGGCAGGGCCACAAGCATCGCCGCCAAGCCCCCCCATAGGTCGCCCACCAGCCTGTTCGACTTCTCGGTCATGTGCGCAGAATACACTGCGGGGAGAACCCCACCATGCGCACCGGCACAACTCCGACCAGTATTTGATGCCGGTCAAGTTGGATCCAACCCAAGCGCCATGGATGGCGGGGAAGACGGCCCAGCGCCGGATCGTCAAACAACAAAAAAGCCCGCGCGTCAGGCGACGCGCGGGCTTGCGATCGTCCTACATCAGTGTCAGGCGCGGGAGGGCTTGCCCAGTTTGAGGGGCCGCTTGAACGGATCGTGCGGCGCGCTGATCGCCTGGGCGTGGCGGGGCTGAGCAACGTCAGGTCTGTCCACCCCCGGCTTGCGTGGAACAAAATCCGGACGCGGCGCAAACCCGTCGTTGCGCGGTTCACGGCGGCCCGCGAAGCGGTCATTGAAACCACCTTCGCGTTTGTAGCTGAACCCCTCGCGCGGGGCCGCCGGAGCAGCATCCCGGCCACGCGCCGGACCGAACTTGCGATCACGCGAAGGCGCTTCAGGAGCACCACGTGTGTTGCGACCACCAAAGTTGGACGACGGGCGGCTGTCCGGGAAACGCTGCTGTGGCTCCAGCCCTGGAATTACTTCGGCCTTGAACTGCTGGCGGGTGTATGCCTCGATGTCGAATATCTTGCGCCGATCGCGGAACTCGGCAAGGGTCACGGCAAGACCATCCCGGCCAGCACGACCGGTACGGCCAATGCGATGGGTGTAGTCCTCGGCCTTCATCGGCAAACCAAAGTTGAAAACGTGGGTGATGGTGGGGACGTCGATGCCGCGCGCCGCCACATCGGTAGCTACCAGGATTTGCACGTGGCCTTCGCGCAGTGCCATGAGGCGCCGGTTGCGCAAGCCCTGGTTCAGGGCGCCATGCAGGGCAACGGCACTGAACCCATCCTGTTGCAGGTCATTGGCCAGGCCGTCACACTCGATCTGGGTACTGGCAAATACGATCGCCTGGTTGATGCTGGTGTCACGCAGCCAATGGTCGAGCAGCTTGCGCTTGTGGTTTGCGTTGTCGGCCCAGAATAGGACCTGCTTGATGTTCTGGTGCTTGTCCTGCGGGTTGTCGATCTGTACACGTTGGGGCTGGCGCATCACACGGGTGGCGAGTTGCTGGATGCGCGGTGCCAGTGTGGCGCTGAACATCATGGTCTGCTTGCGTTCAATGGTGAGTTGGTTCACTTCAGCCAGGTCGTCGGCAAACCCGAGGTCCAGCATGCGGTCGCCCTCATCAACCACCAGAAACTGCACCTGGTCGAGCTTGATCTGCATCGAGCGCTGCAAATCGAGCAAGCGACCAGGAGTCGCGACCACCAGATCGGCATTCTGCAATTTGGCGATCTGCAACTGGTAGGGCATGCCACCAACCACGTTGGCAATGCGAAGGCCGCGGCAATGCCGGACCAGGTCAATTGCGTCATGTGCAACCTGTTGCGCCAATTCGCGCGTAGGACACAGCACAAGCGCGCCGGGAGTTGCGGCCTTGAAATTCCGGCTGCTGGTGGGGTCCTTGCGGCGCGGACGCTTGGGAGCGGCTTCGCCCTTGGCAGTTGCTTCGGCGCAGGCGCGCTCGAAGTCTTCGCGTTCCTTCGTCACCGCGTCTGCCTGCTGCTTCAAGAGGGTGTGCAGCACTGGCAACAAAAACGCCGCCGTCTTTCCGCTGCCGGTCTGACTGGAGACCATCAGGTCGGTGAATTTGGCGGAAGCGTTCTGCGAATCCTGTGCCTGCATGGCCAGCGGAATGGTTTTTTCCTGCACCGGAGTCGGTTGGCTAAACCCCATGTCGCGTACCGCCTGCAGCAACTCGGGCGCCAATCCCATCTTTTCAAAGCCGTTGGGCAGCGCCGGCTCGGCGTCTGCGGATGACGCGGCGTCATCGACAAGGATTTCAACGGGTTCGGAAAATTCGGTCTGCGTCGCGGTATCGTCCCGGTCGTGGCCATCGTGGGAATGGGAAGGGGCAGGCGACAAGTCGCTCTGCATTTCAAATGCGTCGTTCATGATTTGGATCTCGCACGAGCCCGCAGCCAACTGCGGCAGCTTCGTTTTTGGTCAAAAAAACATCAACCATCAAACGAAACTCTGTGCCAGCGCCGCTGGCCGCAGCAAGACTGCTGCACTCTAGAGGGACCCAGTATCGGAGGGACCGGTGTGTGAGGGGAGATGCACAAATGCGGTGCCGAGGGCAGCGCAGCCGCGGATTATGGCACGGATTCGGGTTTCTACCTAAGACGCGCCAGTTTTGATGAAGTGCGCTCGGTAATATTCAAGTTCGTCAATGGACTCATGAACATCCGCCAGTGCTGTGTGTTGCTGCTTTTTCTTGTAGCCCAGGTCCGGCCGCCATCGTTTGGCCAGTTCCTTGAGGGTGCTGACATCCAGATTGCGATAGTGGAAATACGCCTCAAGCTTGGGCATGAAATTCACCAGAAAACGCCGGTCCTGGCTGATCGAGTTGCCGCACAGTGGTGAGACATTCTTGGGAACATACCGCGAGACGAAATCCAGCAACTGCTGCTCAGCCTCCGCCTCGGTCAAGACTGACGCACGCACCTTGTCGATCAGCCCGCTTTTGCCATGGGTTCCTTTGTTCCAGGCGTCCATGCCATTCAAAATTTCGTCAGGCTGATGAACGACCAGAACCGGCCCTTCAATTCGAGGTTCAAGATCAGGCCCAGTAACGATGACAGCGAGTTCAAGCAGGCGCTCCCGATTGGGCTCCAAGCCAGACATCTCGCAGTCCAGCCAGACCAGATTCTTGTCGGACTTTTTGAGCAAGTTGTTGAAGTCACGCATGCAACATTGTCCCCCATCGCTCGCGCCGCTCCTGCTTTGCACCTAAACTCCTTCGCTCCAACTGCCGGTGATTCGGCGCCCCCTGAATCCATGACCACCTTGTTATCTCCCTCCTTTGCGCTGACCGCGTCCTTTGCCATTGCATTGATGGCTGGCACCTTGATGCGATTCTGGCTGGCATCACGCCAGATCCGCCACGTTGCCGGCCACCGCGGAACCGTGCCCCATGAATTTTCGCAAGCAGTCTCACTGGCCTCGCATCAGAAAGCCGCGGATTACACAATCGCCAAGACCAGGCTGGCATTGATTGAGGTTGCCTTTGGGGCCGCGCTCGTGCTGGGTTGGACGCTGCTCGGAGGACTTGATGCACTCAATATTGCAACGATGGCGCTAACAGGTCCTGGCATGTTCCAGCAGATTGCCATCGTCATCGGGTTTGCATTGATCAGTGGTGCCATCGACCTCCCCATGTCCTGGTACCAGACCTTCGTGCTTGAAGAGAAATTCGGGTTCAACAAGATGGGCTTTGGCCTTTGGCTGGCCGACCTGTTGAAATCGGCGTTGATCGGAGCCCTGATCGGCATCCCATTGATCTGGCTGTTCCTTTGGCTGATGGAGGTGGCCGGTTCGCGCTGGTGGTTGTGGGCATGGTCGGTATGGATGGGGTTCAACCTTCTGCTGCTGCTGATCTACCCGACCTTCATCGCACCGTTTTTCAACAAGTTCAAGCCTCTGCAGGACCAGGCGCTGAACAGTCGGGTGACGGCCTTGATGCAACGCTGTGGCTTCTCTGCGAAGGGTCTGTTCGTCATGGACGGCAGCAAGCGCAGTGCACACGCCAACGCCTACTTTACGGGCTTTGGCGCCGCCAAGCGGGTCGTCTTCTACGACACACTGCTTTCCAAACTTTCAGCGGGTGAGGTGGACGCCGTTCTCGCCCACGAACTGGGGCATTTCAAGCACCGGCATGTAATCAAACGTATCGCCTCGATGTTTGCCGTCAGTCTGCTCGCATTTGCGCTGCTGGGATGGTTGTCGGCGCAGGCATGGTTCTACACATCGCTGGGAGTTCGACCGAACCTTGTGGCAACTGCGCCGAATGACGCACTCGCGTTGCTGTTATTCATGCTGGCGGCTCCCGCATTCGGATTTTTCCTGTCACCATTATTTGCACAGCTTTCGCGCAAGCATGAGTTTGAAGCCGACGCCTATGCAGTGGCCCAGACCAATCAAGTGGATCTTTCCGCCGCCCTGCTCAAACTCTATGAAGACAATGCTTCCACACTGACACCCGACCCTCTGTACGCCAAGTTTTACTATTCGCATCCACCGGCCACTGAGCGCCTTTCGCGTATCACGGTTCAGTCCTGACATTCGAGGTCCATCCGATGAACAGCACTATCAAGAAAGTCGATTGGTCGACGAAGAAGCGGCGCGCCCTGGGCGCCACGGAGATTGTGTCGGCGCTGGCCAAACTCGATGGCTGGAACTTGCGCGGCGAAGGCGCCACGCTGGCGATCGCAAAGGAGTTTTCTTTTGCGAACTACTACCAGACTATTGCCTTCGTCAACGCAGTGGCATTTGTGGCCCATGTTGCAGACCACCACCCCACGCTGTCCGTATCGTTCAACCGATGTGTTGTGGAATTCAATACCCATGATGTCGACGGCATCTCCACCACGGACATCGACTGCGCAAATTCGGTCGATGGGTTGCTCCTGTGAGTCCGCCACCGGGAGCGCCTGATTGACCGGGCCCGCCGAGTTGCTCGATGGGATCATTGTGGCGAACCACGGGCGCCACTTTTGGGTGGAAACGCCGGAGGGCCGGCGGGTCATGTGCCACTCGCGGGGCAAGAAAAGTGAGGGCGTGGTGGGTGACCGGGTGCGATGGTTGCCGTCAAGCGACGAGGGGACGATTGAGAGAATCGAACGCAGGCGCAACCTGTTTTTCCGCCGCGATGAAATGCGCACCAAGTCTTTCGCATCCAACCTGGACCAGGTTGTCATTTTGATTGCCGCCGAACCTGCATTCTCAAGCAACCAGCTGTCCAGGGCGCTGATCGCCGCCGAAGCCGAACATATCCGGCCGTTGATCGTGTTGAACAAGAGCGACCTCTCCCTGCCGTTCAAACGTGCATGGGAATGGCTGGCGCCCTACCGGGAAATGGGGTACCAGGTCGTGCCCCTGACACTCAAACTTGCGAATGAGAAATCCCGCGGGGAACTACTCGGTCTCCTGGTCGACAAGACGACACTGGTGTTGGGCCCCTCCGGCGCGGGAAAAAGCACCCTGATCAATATGTTCGCGCCGCACGCGCTGGCGTTGACTGGAGAATTGTCGAGTGCCTTGCGAACCGGCAAACACACTACGACCAGCACCAATTGGTACTGGGTCGGAAGCAGCCGGACAACGGCATTGATCGATTCGCCGGGATTTCAGGAGTTTGGACTGCACCACATCGATGCAATGCGCCTGGCCAGGTACATGCCGGATTTGTGTTTGCACGCTGACGGGTGCAAGTTCTACAACTGCACCCACTTGCACGAACCAGGCTGCGCAGTGATCGCAGCCGTGTCAGACCTTCCCGTGGCGCGCGCAATATCGCCTGACCGCTACCACATATATCAGGAGTTGTTCGCAGAGTTGAGTCCGACAAGACGCTAGCCTTCCCGAGGGGTCGCACTCAGGCTAGCAGTCGCGCCAAAGTGAGCAATGCCAAAAGGATCATCCACATCAATACCGTTCGCCACACGAGGCCAACCACGGTGCGCAGATGGCCCACTTCTGGTTGCTGCCCCACTGCGGGCGCACTGGAAATGCCCCTGTCCGACGCAGCCGCAAAGTCTCTGGCATCCGCTTCCGACATCAGCGGGCCCAGCCGAATATTGACCGCGCCAGCGGTCGCGGCAAGAATTACACCGTCGTTACCCATAAACCCCCGCTGCGCGGAGTGGCGCCAGTTTTCGATCGCCTCTTCAAAACTGCCGACAACCGCGAAACCGATGGCTGTGATCCGCGCGGGCAACCAGTCGATGGCGCCCCAGGATCTCTTGGCAACATCCTCCAGGGCCGCACTAACTGGGTCCACCAAGGCTTCGCCTTTATGGACCCAGTAACGCGGAACGAATTCACTGAGACGGTAAAGTACCGCACCAGCAGGGCCCAAGCCGAGTGCGGAGAAAACTGAAAACCAGGCCAAGACCCCAAATACATGCCGGTGCGCTGCAATCACCGAATACTCGATCACCTGCCGAACAATTTCACTTCGCCCAAGCCCACTGACGTTGGTCTGCTGCCAGTCGGCGAGCAACTCACGCGCCCGGTCTTCGTCCGAAGACTCCAGTGCGTGACGAATTTCCGTGAAATGGTGACTGAATTGCCGGAAGCCAAGCGTGGTGTAAAGAACCAAGATGTTCCAGACCACCGCAGCGGGCCAACCAACACCTAGCACCAGCGCCCAGTGCACCGACAGCACCACGACGGACGGCAAAAGGACGGCAACCGCCCACGCCAACGCTGCGTAGTGGGACTTCCCCGCGTCAAAGCTATATCCGGCCCAGCGGACCCAGCCACGCACCGCCGCGTGAATCGGATTGCCACGCGCCAACGGCTGCGCCTGTTCCATCAACAAGGCCATCAAGATCGAGACGAAACTCATGCGCGGATGATAAAGGCTTCGCGACGGACTCACAGAGCGGCCGCCATGACCGCGGTGGCGAGACCCGGGAACAACTCAAGCTTGGAGAAACCGGTAGAAATTTCGCAGCATGCCAGCCGTAGCCCCCCAGATGAACCGCTCTGCGCGATCGTCTGTATATGGCATGGACAGCCATTCACGCTCCACCCCTGCCGCCATCACAGAGTGCCTGCGATGGTTGGCCGGGTTCATGAGAAAGTCCAGCGGCACTTCAAAGACCTCGTCAACTTCATCGGCATTGGGTGCCAGCGAAAAACCGCTGCTCACCAATCCGACAACCGGAGTGATGATGAACGCAGAACCCGTGACATAGACTGGAAGGGTACCCAGAATCTGCACAAATTCGGGTGCAAGGCCCACCTCTTCCCAAGCCTCGCGCAAAGCAGTTGCGACCATGTCGACGTCCCCGGCATCATACTTGCCTCCAGGAAACGCGATCTGCCCGGAATGACTGGACAAGTGTGCCGTGCGTTGCGTCAACATGACGGTGGGACGCTCACGCAGAATGACCGGAATGAGTACCGACGCAGGCACCGGCGAGTGGCCAGACCAACTCGGCTCGTCCCTGAACTCCGGATCCCAGCTTGGCGGAGCCAGAAAACGCTGTCGAATGGCCTGCGGTTGCAGGCTGTCGAAGGAAACAGCCGGCAGGTGAGCATCCACACTCACTACCGGAACGGTGCGGGGATCGAAGTTTGGCAATATCGACGGCGCAGTCCGCGCTTCAGTCTTTGACATCGAGCACACCAAAAAAAACCGCCACAAAATTCATTGGGGCGGCCTGATTGCGATTGAGAGACCTATGCAGCCACAACCTTTTTGAGCGACAACTTTTCCTTGATACGGGCCGACTTGCCACTGCGATCCCGAAGGTAATAGAGCTTTGCCCGACGTACATCGCCACGACGTTTGACCTCAATGCCGGCGATCAAAGGGCTATACGTTTGAAACGTACGCTCAACACCTTCGCCGCTGGAAATCTTACGGACGATGAATCCGCTGTTCAGGCCCCGGTTGCGCTTCGCAATCACGACACCTTCGTAAGCCTGGACCCTCTTGCGCGTACCTTCGACGACATTGACACTTACTATGACCGTGTCACCAGGGGAGAAGTCAGGGATTTTTTTGCCGAGTCGAACAATTTCTTCTTGTTCAAGAGTTTGAATCAGGTTCATGGTTTCCTCAAATGATCATGGTCACGCCAGCACCGGAATGGCACAAAAGGCCCCCAGACACAAGGTCGGGGACGGCTGAGCAGAGGATCGGACAACCGCGGAGTATAACAAGGCCAAGGCTGACGCTCACACTTGGCGAATGACGGCATCGACTCCCGAGGCTGTGTCTCGCAGATGTTTCTCGTCTTCGTCCGTCAACAGCCCCGCGGTGCGCGCCAAATTTATCAGGTCAGGGCGAAGATTCCGTGTCAGCGTCAGACTCTGCTGCCGGCGCCAACGTGCGAGCAAAGCGTGGTTGCCAGAAAGAAGGACGGACGGGATCGGTACACCTTGCCACACTTGGGGATGTGTGTAATGTGGGCAGTCGAGAAGGCCATGAACGGCCGGGCTGAAACTGTCTTGCGCATGGCTATCGGCACCAGTGAGCACGCCGGGTTGCAAGCGCGCCACAGCGTCTAACAAAGCCATCGCCGCAACTTCGCCGCCTGAAAGGACAAAGTCTCCCAGGCTGATTTCCTCATCGACCTCAGCGTCCACGAACCGCTGGTCGATGCCTTCGTATCGACCGCACAGGAGAATCGCCCCTCCCCCAACGGCCCACCGCTGGACAACATCCTGCCGCAATCGCTTTCCATGGGGGGAGAACAGCAACACTGGCGGTTTGTCGACACGGGACGCCCTGACCTGGGCCAGACAACGCCGCAGGGGTTCCGCCATCATGACCATGCCTGGGCCACCACCGAAAGGCCTGTCATCGACCCGCTGGTACTTGCCGACCGAGAAGTCTCTGGGATTGGAAAATTGCACGTCAACCTGACCAGACCCGAACGCACGTCTTGTCACTCCTGTAGCAAGGAACGCAACGAACAATTCATGAAACAGCGTGATGACGTCGAACCGCATCGGCACAGACTCAATAGTCGGGCTGCCAATCCACGTTGATGCGCTTGGCAGGCAAGTCCACGCCATCGACGTAGCTGGCAACGAACGGAATCATCCGCTCGTGTTGCGCCCCGTCTTGGTCGAACTCGACGACCACGACGGCCTGGGCTGACGTAGCAAGGAGCTCCTTGACCTTCCCCAACACCAGCCCCTCACGGTTGAT
>CAMAWD010000080.1 GCA_945861785.1 Rhodoferax sp. OV413
TAACGTCACCATCACGGGCAAGCTGGAAGTGATAGCCACTGCTGACATTGCGCTCAGCGGCGTGGTGAATGTGGCAAGCCTCGGTTTGGAAGCCACTTCTGGTGATATCACTCAGGCAGCAGGCACTTTGACGGTGACCGCAGGGCCGACCGACCTGAAGGCGGGGGATGACATCACGCTGGACAAGGCGAATGACTTTGTCGGCTCAGTGAATGTGCTGGGCGGCAACGACGTGACGCTCAACGACATCAACAGCATCACGCTGGGCAACGTCACTGTGGCGGGCAAGCTGGACGTCACAGCGGCAACCGACATCACGCTCAGCGGCGTAGTGAATGTGGCGAGTTTGGACTTGGAAGCTACGGCTGGCGACATCACTCAGGGATCTGGCAGCACCTTGACGGTGACCGCCGGCCCGACCGACCTCAAAGCGGGTGACGACATCACGTTGGACAAAGCGAATGACTTTGTCGGTACGGTCAATGTGCTGGGCGGTAACGACGTGACGCTCAACGACATCAACAGCATCACGCTGGGCAACGTCACTGCTACGGGCAAGCTGGACGTGATAGCGGCCAGCGACATCACGCTCAGCGGCCTGGTCGATGTGGCCAGTTTGGACTTGGAAGCCACCACAGGTGACATCACCCAAGGTGCAGGAAGCACCTTGACGGTGACAGCAGGCCTGACCGACCTGACGGCGGGCGACGACATCACGCTGGACAAGGCGAATGATTTTGCCGGCTCAGTGAATGTGCTGGGCGGCAACGACGTGACGCTCAACGACATCAACAGCATCACGCTGGGGAACGTCACTGCTACAGGCAAGCTGGACGTGACAGCGGCCACCGACATCACGCTCAGCGGCGTGGTCAATGTGGTCAGTTTGGACTTGGAAGCCACCACAGGTGACATCACCCAAGGTGCCGGAAGCACCTTGACAGTGACCGCAGGTTCGACCGACCTGAAGGCGGGTGATGACATCACGCTGGACAAGGCGAATGACTTTGCCGGCTCAGTCAATGTGCTGGGCGGCAACGACGTGACGCTCAACGACATCAACAGCATCACGCTGGGTAACGTCACCACCACGGGCACGCTGGAAGTGATAGCCACCACCGACATTACGCTCAATGGCGTGGTGAATGTGGCCAGTTTGGACTTGGAAGCCACCACAGGTGACATCACCCAAGGTGCAGGAAGCACCTTGACGGTGACCGCAGGCCCGACCGACCTGAAGGCCGGCGACGACATCATGCTGGACAAGGCGAATGGCTTCGTTGGCCCGGTCAACGTGCTGGGCGGCAACGACGTGACGCTCAACGACATCAACAGCATCACACTGGGCAACGTCACCACCACGGGCAAGCTGGACGTGACGGCAGCCACCGACATCACGCTCAGCGGCGTGGTCAATGTGGCGAGTTTGGACTTGGAGGCTACGGCTGGCGACATCACTCAGGGCCCTGGCAGCACCTTGACGGTGACCGCAGGTCCGACCGACCTGAAGGCGGGTGATGACATCACGCTGGACAAGGCGAATGACTTTGTCGGCTCAGTCAATGTGCTGGGCGGCAACGATGTGACGCTCAACGACATCAACAGTATTACGCTGGGCAACGTCACTGCTACAGGCAAGCTGGATGTCACTGCAGCCACCGACATTACGCTCAATGGCGTGGTCGATGTGGCCAGTTTGGACTTGGAGGCTACGGCTGGCTACATCACTCAGGCAGCAGGCACCTTGACGGTGACGGCAGGTCCGACCGACCTGACGGCGGGCGGCAACATCACGCTGGCAGGCCAAAACGACTTGAAAGGCGAGGTGAATGCCAACGGGGTGAACATTACGCTCATTGACATCAACAGCCTGGCGTTGGGTGATGTGACGGCCACCGGTCAGCTCGGTGTAACCACCATCACAGGGAATGTGGTTTTCAGCGGTGATGTCCAGGTTGACAGTTTGGTGGTTGGCGCGGGTGGGACCATTTCGCAAGACCAGAACAGTCGCATCACGGTGGTTCAAAACGCTCAACTGGTGGCTGGCCATGACATCGTTTTGACCAATCCGCTCAACGATTTCGGCGGTGTCGTGGATGCCGTTGGTGGCCGTGTTGGCATTGCCGATCAGAATGCCCTCTCACTTGGGGTCGTTGACGCTCGCGGGGATTTGCTGTTGGCCAGCGTGGGACCCTTGAATTTGGGGGCGAGCAGTGTTGGCGGCGATCTGATGGCCAACAGCGGTGGTGGCGACATCAGTCAAAACGGCCCATTGCTGGTGATGGGCATGAGCCAACTGGATGCGGGCAATGGCAATATCTCTCTGCTCCATCCTGGGAACAAGCTGGTCGGGAGGGTCAGCGTTCAAGCGGGCAGTTTCGCTATTTCAGGTGATTCCCGAAGTGGTGCCAAGGATGTGGTGGCACAAGTACTTTCAAGTGTGTTGCCAATGGCCGGCCCGATGAATCTGTTGGACAATTCCAGCATGTCTCAGCCATTGGTTTTGACGGCTGCTGCGGTCGCTTCATCCAGTGCTTCCAGTGACGTTTCGTCGAGCGTAGCGGGTGCCAATGCTTCGTCGATCATGATTGCTTTGCGAGATGCCCCTCCCGAGTCGAACAGCTTCCAGATGGTGGCTGTTTCCTTGCCCAAGGGCACGGCCACGGTCGGCACGGGTTTTAGCTTCGAGTTGCCGGAATCTGTCCGTTCGTTGACTGAACAGGGGGGGGCTGTTCAAGTCAGTTTGCCTGATGGTTCGCCATTGCCCAATTGGCTCAAATTTGATGGGCAGAGCATGCGTTTTGAAGCTGCAGCCGTACCCTCTGGTGCATTCCCTCTGGAGGTGGTGACTCAGCTCGGAGGCATGCGCGTTCTCGTCGTGGTGTCGGAGCGTGTGGAGTAGCGTGTGGCTCCGATGGGTAGCAGCCTATACCGTTGCGCTTGTACTGAGAAACGACAGTGCTGGTGCGCCAGCGCCTGTTCGCGCATGTTGCTCGCCGCTCCACGGCCCTTTCATGGTGTCGATGCCACAGCATCCGCGGCATCGAGCCGATCCAGTACTGCCAGCGCCTTGCGCACATCCCCGGTGGCAGCCATGGCGCGGAAATGGTTTTCCGTGTCCCAGGCTGACAGGGCATGGGCGCTGAGCTGCTCCACCAGTTTGTTCATGCTAAGGCCCCGGCTTTGCGCCATCGATTTGAGCCGCTGCGCCGTGTCGTCGGGCAGCCGTATGGTCAAGGTGCTCATTTCCATTCCTCCAGACATTGCGCGGGTGTCAGCACCCGCAGATTTCCCAAACGCAACTCACCACCACGCAGATCCCGCAAGTTGTGGGTGACGATGGCTTGCGCCCCGCCAGCCAGCGCGGCCAACACGTCGCGTCTTTCCTGCGCGGTGGTGGCATCTCCCCACACTGGGCGACCCAGCAAATCCTGGTACTCCATCCACAGCGCATTGCCAAACAAGGGCTGAAGCGTTCCGGCCAAAGCGCCGTGTATCACCGCACGCGACGCCCCACCGCCGGAGCGCAGGCCTGCGACGAACACGTTGGTATCGATGACTACCGGAACCATAGTGACAGCATAGGTGCTGTCACGCGATTTTGCAACACCTAACTGACCATGAGCCCGGTGGCAGGCGCAGCGCGAAATCGATGCGCCACGTCAGTTCATCCGGTCCTCAGACACTGACGAAAGCTGGCCGGTGCTCCCGCATGTGCGGGCCGTCGGGTACCAGGCCCATGCCGTCGATGTCGAAGTAGATTTCGGTGTTGCGGATGCGGGCGAACATTGGCGGGTCTCCTGCTTGCGGGATGTGTGGGCCCGCGCCATTGGCCGGGTGGTTGCGGGGGTGGATTGCTCCCTGCATGCTACCGCGTTGTTGTGCCGGATATTGCCAAACACCGGCTCCACCGTGCCGATGCGCTGGCTGTACAACTGCCGAGCTTTGAGCGAGTCGATGGCACTTGGCGGTACGGCACCGTCTGCGCGATCGTATCCAGTTACAGCCTCAACGTTCGGCTTCGGGCGCGCGCCGCTGTTCGGTGGCTCGCGCACTCGAACTGCACCGCCTGAAAAGAATGCAATCGGCCTGCCGCGATCATTCGATCACCCGGTCGGCGCGCAGGCGAAGGGATTGCGCAATAGTGATGCCGAGGGCTTTGGTCGTCTGAATATTACAATTGAATCAACGGCTTCTGATTGACACACAACCAGGAGACGATCACATGAGTTCGAAGACGAAACTATTCAAGTTTCTCGCATTGACAGCCGGCATTGCGCTGGCCGTGCAGGCGGCGTGGCCAATGGCGCCAAGATCGGCATGAAAGCCTTGACCATTGCAACCCGCATCGCGGCGCCCCATTAAGCAACTGCCAGACGCGCGCCGGCGGCCCTGCCGCCGGTGATTTCCCGTCAGGCCTAAAAATCCATGATTGCACAGCAGGTTTTGAACGGGTTGGTCCTGGGCGGCGTCTATGCGTTGTTTGCCCTGGGGTTCACGCTGATTTTCGGCATCCACCGCATCATGAACATGGCGCACGGTGCGGTGTTCATGTCCGGCGCGTTCATCGGCCTGTACATGGTGCGCATCGGGCTGCCGATATGGGCCGCCCTGCCGATCGCCATGGTCGGCGCCGGCCTGATTTCAATCTTCGTCGAGGTGATTGCGTTCAAACCCTTGCGCAAGCTGGCGCTGGCCGACGCGGAACTCGCGTCGGTCATTTCGAGCATCGGCGCCGGCCTGATGATCCTGAGCGTTGGTCAGTATGTGTCGAAGACCCAAACCATGCGTTTCCCCTTCGGTACAGTGCCGGTCGACGCGATAGTGGTGTTTGGATTGCGTGTCACGATGCTGCAGTTGCTGATGCTCGGCGTTGCCATGCTGATGGTGGCCCTGCTGGCCTACTACCTGTACCGAACGCCGCAGGGGCGGCAGATACGCGCCGTGGCCGGCAATTACCGCGCCGCGCAGTTGCTGGGGGTCAACCCCAACGCAATCTTCTACCAGACCTTCTTCCTGTCCGGCGCGCTTGCGGGGGCCGCCGGCGTGATGGTCGGCCTGGCGTTCAATTCGGTGCAGTTCCTGATGGGTGAACCGTTCCTGCTCAAGGCCTTCGTCGCCATCATTCTTGGTGGCCTGGGCAGTGTGCCGGGGGCGTTGATCGGTGGCCTGGTGCTGGGGCTGTTGCAGTCCTTGTCAGGTGCCTACCTGCCGGCCTTGCTGGTGGACGCAGTGATATTCTCGCTCCTGTTTGTGATCCTGATGGTCCGCCCGGACGGCCTGTTCGCGCAGAGCGTGACGGAATCCCCGACCAAACGCATCTAGGCCCGAGGCATATTGACCATGATGAGTTTCATCACCCCCCACCTGCCACTGCTCGACCTGATTTTCATCGGAACCGGGTACGCCCTGAGCCAGGCTATCGTGTTCCGGGCCGGCACGTTCTCGGTCGCCACCTCGGGTTTGGCCGCCCTGGGCGCCTATGCGGCGGCCATCCTCACGGTCAAGCAGGGGCTGCACCCGGCCGCCGCCGTAGGGCTCGGCACGCTGCTGGGTCTTTTGTGCGGGCTGCTGTTGTCGGTTCCGCTGGCGCGGCTGCGTGGTGTGTACCAGGCCATTGCGTCGCTGGCGTTCGTCGAAATACTCGTCGCATTGATCCTGTATTTCGAGGAGCTGACCGGCGGTCCACTGGGTTTTAACAACATCCCGCGTGTCGTGACGCCCTGGATCCTGTTTTTCGCGATGCTCGCCACCATGGCACTGCTGACCCTGCTGGGGCAAGGAGGCATCGGCCGTGCCTTCGATGCCATGCGCCAGGATCCGCCGGTCGCGGCGTCCCTGGGGGTCAACCCGACCAAATACCACGTGTTGTCGTTTGCGCTCTCGGGTGCCATCGCCGGTCTGTTCGGCGGGTTGGATGCGTTGCGCAATTTCAGCCTGACGGCCGAGCAGTTCGGCTTCAGCATCCTGATCGGCACCTTGTCGGCCGTGGTGTTGGGCGGCCGCCGGGCAGTGCTGGGGCCGCTGGTCGGAACCACCATCCTGGTGCTGCTGCCGGAAATCTTCCGGCCGCTGGCGGACTACCGCCAGGCAGTCTACGGCCTGATGCTGGTGGTGGTGATGGCATTCCTGCCGTTTGGTGTATACGACACCATCGTCATGAAATTGCACAACCGCAAGCTGGCGCGCGCCGGCATGCTCGCACCGAATATGCCTAAGGCACAGTCATGACGTCGCTGGTCCTTCAAGGTGTCGGCAAGCGCTTTGGCGGTTTGCAGGCCGTGTCCCCGTTCGACATGGAAATCGCGCGCGGCAAGATCACTGGCCTGATCGGGCCCAATGGCGCCGGCAAGACCACGGTGGTCAACCTCATCACCGGCGTCTACAAGCTCAGCCAGGGCAGCATCCGGTTCGGCGACATCGACCTCACCGAAGCCCCGCGCCACGAAGTTGCGCGTGCCGGCCTGGCGCGCACCTACCAGACGATCCGGTTGTTGCCGGATGCGACCGTGGTGGCCAACGTGATGATCGGCATGTACCGGCACCAGAAGACTTCGCTGGTGTCGCAGTTGTTGGGCCTGCCGTCCTCGCGCGCCGAGACCGCGCGTTTTCGTGATGAGGTGTTCCGACTGCTGGATCGTTTTGGCATGACCCGTTATGCCGAGTACCCCGCAGGCGCGTTGTCGTACGGTGACCAGCGCCGGGTGGAGATGATGCGCGCGCTGGCGCTCAAACCCGAGGTGCTTTTGCTCGACGAACCCGTGGCTGGCATCAATGAAGTCGAAGCTGCCAGCTTGGGTGAAATCTTCCGCAGCCTGGCGACCGAGGGCGATGGCATGGCGGTGCTGCTGATCGAACACAACATGCGTTTTGTGACCAACCTGTGCGACTATGTCTACGTGCTCGACAGTGGCGTGCTGATCGCCCAGGGCACGGCGGCGCAGGTGGTCAACGACCCGGTGGTCATCACGGCCTATCTGGGGGATGACGAAGATGCTTGAGATCTCGGGCCTGCATGCCGGTTACAGCGGCAACGAAGTTCTGCATGGTGTGTCCGTCACGGTCGCGCAAGGCGACATGGTGGCGATCATCGGCCCGAACGGCGCCGGCAAATCCACCCTGCTCAATTGCATCAGCGGCCTGCTGGGCGCCACCGGTGGCAGCATCAAGCTGGACGGCCGTGACATCACGGGTGAGGCCGCGTTCCGCATTTCGCGCTCCGGCCTGCTCCAGGTGCCGGAGGGCCGCCAGATCCTGGGCGAACTGAGCGTGCTGGAGAACCTGCAACTTGGCGTGACCGCGCTGCACCACCGCAAACCGACACACGATCTGCGCCGGGTCTACACGCTGTTCCCGATCCTCGAGGAGCGCAGCCAGCAACGCGCCGGTTCGCTGTCGGGCGGGCAGCAGCAGATGCTGGCCATTGGGCGCGCCTTGATGGGTGCACCCCGCTTGCTGCTGCTGGACGAACCCAGCCTGGGCCTGTCACCATTGCTCGCCAAGGTGGTGCTCAGCGCGCTGCGTGAACTCAACCGGGAAGGTTTGACCATCCTGCTGGTCGAGCAAAACGCCCGGGCGGCCTTGCGCGCCACCAAACATGCTTTCGTGCTCGAGCAGGGCAGTATCGTCCACCAGGGCCCAAGCGAGGAACTGGCCCGTGACCCCGACGTCATCGCCCATTACCTTGGGCAGGCGGGAGCCGCGAAGACGGCCGTGGCCGCATCGCCTGCCGCGCATTGAGCCGGAGCGGCAAGCCTGAACGACACTTCGCTGCGCGCCCAAGTGCTTCAAGTGGTGCACGGCCAGCGGGCACGTCCGGGCCGGCCCGGTTAGCCAAGATTTCAAGGAGGCGCACCAGCATGGAAGCGATCAAGGAATCCGCCGAACAGGCCGTGGGCGCAAAGCCCGCCTTCGAGTCGCGGCCGTGCTCGTTCCGGCTTGGCACCGAGGTGGCGGGGCTCGATCTGCAACGCAGCGCCGACATGTATGCACCGGCTGCGAAACCGAGAACGCGGCGCAGCAATGGCACACCGACATCAGGCCGTTGAGCAACTGCTGGACGGTCATTGGGCGGGTGCTTCGCGCGGCAGCAGCGCGAGCAGGGCGCGCGACGCCCCGCCATCGACCACCAGTTCGTGGCCGTTGATACAAGCTGGAGCGTCTGACGCAAGGAAGATTACCGCGTCAGCGATGTCCTCAGCGCGGCCGAGCCGGAGCGCCAATTTGCATTGACTCAAAATTATGGCACGGGTACATTCAACGAAATCGTTCTAATTGACCTTGATTGTTGCAGGCGAGAGTTCGCACCGGCGGTATCCGGGTGGCAGTTCCAGGAGACACCCGGCCATGAAAAACCCAGCCCTTGCGGGCGCCAAAGTGATCGACCTGCACGCCCATATCGTGATCCCGGAAACGATGGGGGCCGCAGGTGATCACGGCCCGTACCTGGGCCTGAACCCCGATGGGTCCCCGTTCTTCCAGGTCGGCACGACGTACCGGCTCAACGGCGTCAAATACGTGGGCAGCGCGTTCATGGACCCGGACTTGCGGCTGCGGACGATGGCCGAACGCGGGATCGACTTTCAGGTGGTGTCGCCCAATCCGCTGACCTACCTGCACTTCATTGCGCCCGACGATGCCATCCGTTTCTGCCGCATCCACAACGATGCGCTGGGGGCGATCGTGGCCGCGCGCCCGGGCCGTCTGGCCGGATTGGCGGCCCTGCCGCTGCAGGCTCCCGCGGCGGCGGCCGCCGAGTTGCGCCGGGCGGTCACCGAGCTTGGCCTGGTGGGTGCGGGGTTCGGCACCGATGCACCGCTGCCGCTGGACCATGCGGCCTTCGACACCCTGTACGCCGAGGCGGTGCGTCTCGATGTGCCACTGTTCATCCATCCCGGCCCGGCCGGAATTGACGGCCCGCCCGGCGACCCTGCGCTGCGGCGTTTCGAGCTCGACATCATTGCCGGGTTCGCGGCACAGGAAACCCTGGCGGTCGCCACCCTGGTCTATGGCGGTGTGCTGGATCGCCACCCCGGCCTGGACATCTGCTTCAGCCATGGCGGTGGGGCCACCGCGCTTTTGATGGGCCGCATGGCCAAGGGTGCGCGCAAGCGGCCCTGGTCGCCGCCGGCACTGCGCGCTGAAGGTGCATTCGAGGAGCGGCTCAAGCGCTTGTGGTTCGACACCCATATCGACCACCCGCTGGTGCTGCAGTTGCTGGCCGCAGCGGTGGGCAGCGACCACCTCGTGTACGGCACCAACTTCGCTGGCTGGGATGCACCAGATGCGAAAACGTCCGGGCAGCACACGCCGATCGCGCCCGAACTGGCCGACAACGCGCGTCGTTTGTTGCGCGTGGACGCTGCAACACAGGCCGGCCGGACCACACCTGCGTGAGCCCGCGTGGCTTGCACTCCGATGAACCCCGATTCACCCAGCAAGCTGCTGGAGGCCAGGCGCCCGGCACCATGGTCCAGCCGGTGGAGGCCTGTACCGATGCCGAAAGGGACGCGACCGGGATTTTCAGAAAATTGGTGTTGCAGTCGGTCAGTGAAGAAGACTACGCCATCGGTTTCTCCATCCAGGAGTCGCTGTCACCTTTTGCGAAATGACCCATAAAATCTCCTGCGACCATGGCATCCACACCCAGCACTTCCTCCGAATCCGGCACGGCCCCCCTGGTGCTGGAAGACCGGTTGACCTTTCTTGTCCACACCGTGGGTGCGCGCATAGCCAACATCGGCAACCGCCATTTCCGCGCCCATGACCTGAACCACTACTCGGCCCGCATCCTGGTGCTGTTGCTGCAATACGAGGAGTTGCGCGCTGGTGAGCTGGTCACGCTGATGGTGCTGCCGCAATCGACCATCTCCAGCCAGTTGCAGGCGCTGCATGCCAAACGGCTGATCCGCCGCAGGCGTTCACGCAAGGACAACCGCTCGGTCATCCTGACCTTGACGGCGGCAGGCCTGGAACTGGCGCGCGACTGCGACGGCCTGAGCCTGCGCGTGCACCACGCCCTGCTGGACGACATCCCGTTGCGCGAAAAGAAGGTGGCATTCGATTTTCTGCGCAAGGTCAATACGCGCCTGCTGGCGCTGGAGCAGCAGGGGCAGCAGGGGCTCTACCCGTTCCACGGGCCGGCCCAGCTGGAGAAAATCGCAGCGCAACAGGCGCCGGGTGCAGTGCCCGGATCCCCACGCACCAGGAGTCAGGCCAAACCATGATCAAACACATGTTGGTCTACTGCTCGATTTCCGCATTCGGCCAGACCAGCGCAGGCGTCATGAGCGTGACCGGTGAACCCGGCGGCACCCCGGTCAATGGTTGCGCCGAGGCATTGGCCGATCCCCAGGCCGGTCACCTGCAACTGGTGCAAGCGATGGTCCTGCCGAATGGCGCCGCGACCCGAACGGTTGCTTGTCCGGTGCGCATCGACGGGCAGGTGCTTGCCCTCGACACGCGGCCACCGGCAGTGGATGAACACACGGCCGCAGTTGTCGCCGGCCTGCTGGCAAAATCGGCATCTTGAATCGACGGGTGTGTCACTGGCACCGACGCATCCTTGGCCCTCTCCACTTGAAAGCTCCACCATGTTGCGCACCCATGACCTGAACGTCACCCAGGACGTCGACTCCCTGTTCCACCCCTATACACCGCTGGCCCAGCAGCGCGAAACCGGGCCGCTGGTCATCAAGCGCGGGGACGGCATTTACGTGGAGGACGACCAGGGCAAGCGTTACCTGGAGGCGATGTCGGGGCTGTGGTGCACGTCCCTCGGCTTTTCAGAGCAACGGCTCATGGACGCCGCAGCGAAGCAGTTCCAGCAGCTGCCCTATTACCAGTTGTTCAATGGCCGCTCCAACGAACCGTCGATCGAGTTGTCCCACCGCCTGATCGAGAAGACCAGCCACCTGGGCATGGCCAAGGCCATGTTTGCCAATTCGGGCTCCGAGGCCAACGACCAGGCCGTCAAGATGGTCTGGTACTACTTCAATTCGATCGGCAAACCTGCAAAGAAGAAACTCATCGCGCGTGAGCGGGGTTACCACGGGGTCACGGTGATGTCCGCCAGCCTGACCGGGCTGGCCGGCAACCACATGGATTTCGATCTGCCCATCGGCGACCGGGTGTTGCGCACGGCCTGCCCCAGCTTGCACCACTACGGTCGACCCGGCGAGACCGAACCAGCGTTCGTGGACCGCATCGTGGGTGAACTTGAGGCGCTGATCGCGCGCGAGGGCGCCGACACGATCGCGGCGTTTTTCGCCGAGCCGGTCCAGGGCGCGGGCGGCGTGATCATTCCGCCCCCCGGTTACTGGGACAAGGTCCAGGCCGTGCTGCGCAAGAACGACATCCTGCTGGTGGCCGACGAGGTGATCACCGGTTTCGGCCGCACCGGGCAGTGGTTCGGTTGCGACACCTACAACATCCGGCCTGACATGATGACCGTGGCCAAGGCACTGTCGAGCTCCTACCTGCCGATTTCCGCCACGCTGGTGAGCGCCAAGGTGTACGAGGGGCTGACACAGGGCAGCACCAAGAATGGCGTGTTTTCGCACGGGGTGACCTATGCCGGCCATCCGGTGTGCGCCGCAGTGGCCATCGAGACGCTGAAAATCTACGAAGAGCGCGACCTGGTGGCGCGCACACGTGCCTTGTCGCCGCAGTTCCTGCGCCGCCTCTTGGCCATGGAGGCACACCCCATGGTGCATTCGACGCGCGGTGTCGGCCTGATCGGCGCGCTGGAGCTGGTGCAGGACAAAGCCACCGGCAAGACCTTCGACCCGGCCAGCGGCATACTGGCCCGCGTGCAAAGCGCCGGCCTGGAGGTCGGCCTGATCTGCCGCTCCCTGCGCGACATCCTCGCGGTCTGCCCGCCGCTCATCATCACCGAGGCGCAGATCGACGAACTGTTCGACAAGCTGGCGCAGTCGCTAGATCTGGCACATGCCGATGCGCGCAAGGCCGGCCTGATGCCATGACGGGCAGCGGCGCAGCGGGGCCGATACCGGTCACTGTGATCGGGGGTTACCTGGGTGCCGGCAAGACCACGCTGGTGAACCACCTTTTGCGTGAGCGTGATGGCCGGCGCATTGCGGTGCTGGTCAACGACTTCGGCGAGTTGTCGATCGACGACGACCTGATCGAGTCCGTTGACGGCAATGTCATGCGGCTGGCCGGTGGTTGTGTCTGCTGCAGCGTCGGCAACGACCTTGTCGACGCACTGACGGACATGCCGCTGATGGAGCCGCGCCCCGACCACATCCTGATTGAGGCGAGTGGCGTTGCCTTGCCCGGTTCCGTGGCGCGCACCCTGCGCCTGCTGCCGGCGCTGGCGCTGGATGCGGTCGTGGTGCTGGCGGACGCCGAGACCCTGCGCGCGCGCGCCGCCGACGGGTATCTCGGCGACACCGTGTTGCGGCAGTTGCGTGACGCGGACCTGCTGGTCTTGAACAAGGCAGACCTGGTGGCCCCGGCGACGCTGGACGCGCTGCAGCAGTGGCTGGCCGGGGTTGCCCCGACAGTCCGTGTCGTGGTGGCCGAACACGCCCGGCTGTCGCCAGCGGTCGTGATGGGTACCGGTCTGGCCGCGCTGCATGCGGCCACGCCGCGGGAGTCGGCGATGCTGGCCGGCCCGACGTCCAGTGCACGCGCTTTGAAGGCCAGTGATGTGTTCGAGAGTGTCAGCCTGGAATTTTCGTACGCGCTGGACTGTGTTGCGCTGGGCCAGGCCTTGAGCGCATCGGACCTGGGCCTGGTGCGCGCCAAGGGGCTGATGCGCGGCCTCGATGGCCTGCCGTGCGCGCTGCAGGTGGTGGGCACACGCGCAGCGGTGACTGCGTCTGCGCACCCGCGACCGGAAGAGGGCCGGCTGGTGTGTATCGGCTTGCGCGGGCAACTGGACCGCAGCGCCGTCGAGGCGCTGGTTCTTCGGTCGCGTGTCAACACGCCGACGCTCAGGCAGGATTGACGCGACTCGCACCACTTGCCCTGACGCACCAGCATTTGCCAAAGCGAGAGAACTTCCCTGCATTTGTCCAACATGTCCGCCGTCGTGACCGGCGGCGCCTCAGGACTTGGCCTTGCCACCGAGCTCCAGGGCCAGGCCCGATATGTCCATGCCGACGTCTGTGACGCGGCGCAGATGGCCGCAGTGTTCGACGCCGCGCAAGCGCTGGGCACCCTGCGTGCCCTGGCGCATTGCGCAGGTGGTTGCGGGGCGCTGCGCACGGGATCTGGCGCAGCGGCTGATCCGGGTCTGCACCATCGCGCCGGGGCTTTTCGACACGCCCTTGCTGGCGCGCCTGGGCCACCCCGATGAATACGCCATGACAGCCCTGCACATTCTCGAAAACCCGATGCTCAATGGCGAGACGGTCCGTCTCGACGGGGCCATTCGGATGGCGCCGCGCTGAGACGCTCCAGGATGTCGGCGGTGTGTTCGCCGCCGGACGCCATCGCACCTGGCACGTAGGCCTGTCCGTTAAAACGCGGGGCAGGTGCCGTCTGCAACACGCCGTCCTGTTCCAGGTAGACCTGCCGCGCCACATTGTGCGGGTGTTGCGCAGCCTCGGCTGGGCTCAGAACCGCACCAAAACAGATGTCCGTGCCCTCCATCTGCTGCTGCCACTCCGACCGGGTTTGTCCCAGAAACACTGCGGCAAGCCGGGCGCGCAGCGCGGGCCAGGCCGTCTGGTCCCATTGCCCGGCCTGGAACGCGGGGTCGTCCTGCAGACCGAGGTTCTGCAACAACAGCGCATAGAACTGGGGCTCGATCGCGCCGATGGTGATGTGCTGGCCGTCGGCGCACACATAGGTTTCGTAAAACGGCGAACTGTCATGGATGCTGCGCCCGCGCGTATTGCTGACCATGCCAGCGTTGCGGGCGTGCAGCAGCAGGTTGAGGGCATGCGCCGACCCGTCCAGGATGGCCGCGTCCACCACGCTTCCCCGGCCGCTGGCGCGCGCATGCAGCACGGCGGACAACAAACCCACAGCCAGGTACAAGGCCCCGCCGCCGATATCGCCCACGGTGGTGAAAGGTGTCACCGGCCGTTGACCCGCCGGGCTGGCATGCCACAACGCGCCGGACACCGAGATGTAGTTGTTGTCGTGGCCGGCGACCTGTGCCAGCGGGCCGCTTTGGCCCCATCCCGTCATGCGGCCGTAGACCAGGCGCGGGTTGTGCCTGGCGCAGGGTTCGGGCCCCAGGCCAAGCTTTTCCATCACGCCCGGGCGCATGCCTTCGATCAGCACATCGGCATGGCGCACCAGTTGCAGCACCAGGTCGCGTCCGGCAGGGGTTTTCAGGTCCGCCAGCACCGAGCGCTTGCCGCGGCTGAGCAGCGCACGTGCGGGCTTTCGGCCACCCGGTGCGTCTGGTCGCCCGATCGAAATCACATCAGCCCCCAGATCGGCCAGGTGCATGGCACAGAACGGGCCCGGCCCGATGCCGCTGATCTCCAGCACGCGCAGCGTGCCCAATACCTTGTCACCCATGCCGCCGCGTGCTGGTAAGCTGTCTGTGTTTTCCATAGGTGTGAATTGGATTGTCGAAGTGGGGTTTGGACTGCGGTATAGTTTTCTGCAATGGTGCCAAGTGCGCCAAATGCGCATCCTACCCGCCGACGCAGCGCGCATCCCGCAAGCCGCGTTCGCGCCACACCAGACCCCGGAGACCCCCATGACCGACCCGATAGCCCCACTGCGTGAATTCACAGTTGCCATGACGGCCCTTGTGGGCAGCACGGGCGAAGAGCACCGCCTGCTGGCCACCGGCCGCGAGTTGCTGGCACGCCTGATTGCGCGCGACGACTGGCTCCCGGAAGCCTTCGCCACGCCGCGCGCGGACCGTTACGCGCAGTATTTGCTGCACACCGATCCGCTGGAGCGGTTTTCGGTGGTCAGTTTTGTGTGGGGTCCGGGCCAGCGCACACCGGTGCACGACCACACCGTGTGGGGACTCGTTGGTGTGTTGCGGGGTGCCGAGGCCTGCGACGAATACCGGCTGGACCACGGCAAGCCGACGCCCACAGGCCGGCGCCATGTCATGCAACAAGGCGATATCGAGGCTGTGTCACCAACCGTCGGTGACTGGCACCGTGTGAGCCATGCCTGGGACGCGCGGGCGACTGTGAGCATCCATGTCTATGGTGCCAATATCGGTGCGGTGCTGCGCCATCGGCAGGACGACACCGGCGCGCTGCTTGACTTCGTCTCTGGGTACGACAACGCGTTGGTGCCCAATCTGTGGGACCGTTCGGCGGCCGTGCGCGCTGGGGCCGCCCGGTGCTGATCGTGGCCCACGGGGCAGGTGTCGCCACGCTGACGCTCGACCGGCCCGAAGTTGGCAATGCGCTGGGCCCCGCGCTGGTCGAGGCACTTCTGGCCGAAACCACCCGGGTGCTCCAGGACGAAGCGCTGCATACGCTGGTTTTTCGCGCCACGGGGAAACACTTCTGCACCGGCCTGGACCTCTCCGGGCTGGAGTCCCTGTCCGATGGTGATCTGCTGCTGCGACTGGTGCGCATCGAGACCCTGTTGGCGATGCTCTGGCATGCGCCGCTGCGCACCGTGGCAGTGGCCCAGGGCCGGGCCTGGGGTGCGGGGGCCGACCTGTTTGCAGCATGCGAGCAGCGGGTCGCTGCGCCGGGCACGGTTTTCCGGTTTCCCGGGGCGCAGTTCGGCATTGTGCTGGGCACGCGCCGGCTGGCCGAACGCATCGGTGTCGATGCCGCGCGGCGGCTGGTTCTCGAAGGCGGGGAACTGGACACGGCGCAGGCGCGGGCTGCCGGCCTGGTCGATGTGGTGGGCACCGCCCCCGCGCTGGCTGAACCGGTCGTGCTGGGCCCGACGGCGCAGGCGATCCGGGCCGCTTCGCGTGCCAACCTTCAGGATGCCGATCTGGCCGCACTGGTACGCTCGGCGGCGGCGCCCGGCCTGAAGGAGCGCATCACCCGCTACCGGGAGCGGCAACTGGCTCGGCGCTGACCAGCAACCATCGTTGCAGACGGCGGCCCCGGCGTGGAGGCAGGCCGCGCGACCAGGTTCAGCTGCTGCGCCGCTGTGCCACGGCCTGGGCCCAGCGTGCCTTGGATTCCGGGTAGACAAGCGTTTCTTCGAGCGCGATGTGACCGCGCATCAGCTCCGTGAACACCTCGACATAGTTCTGGAATTCGATCGGATCGCTCCAGCCGTTTCCCACCGCGATCGCCCGCATGCGGGGCGCGAGTTCAATCCAGTCTTCTTCGATCCAGCCGTGGTCCTGTTGCAGGGTGCGCACCGCATTGGCCAGTTCGGCGTTGCCGCTGCTGAGCAGGATCGGGAATACGCTGCGTTCCTCCTCGGCATGGTGCTGGCGCGATGTGCCGGAGAAAAAAGCCTCGATGGTGGCCGCCTGCTGCCGCGCCTGGTCGTCAATGCCATCGGTTTCGATGTGTTTGGCCAAGGCTCCCAGAGCGGCCAGGTGGCGGGTAATGTCGCGGTGGCATGCGTCGAGTGCCTCGAACTGGTCGGATGCGGATTCGTTGCCCATGGTCTGCTCCTTGAACGGCTGCGATTGATTATGGGCAGCCCATCGGCGAGCTGATTGATCCATGTCAAGCGTGTTGCCGCAACGCGGCAATTCGCTGAGCGGCCTTGGGCACGCAGGCCCTATTCGTGCAATGCGCCAACGATGGCGCCGTAAAGGTCTTCTGGCGGAACAGACCAGCTCCCGGTTGCGTGGGGCAAGGCGCTGAACTGGGCGATCACCAGCCGATCCCGGGGGTGGATGTACAACTGCTGGCCGAAGATGCCGATTGCGCGAAACGCACCGTGGTGCTCCAGGCCGGCCGTGGCAGGCATTGGCCACCACATGTACCCATAAGGCAGGTCGTGGCCGGGGGGGAGTTGGTCGCGCGTGGCCGCCGCAACCCAATCGTCCGGCAACACCTGGCGGCCAGCCGCCACACCGCCAGCCAGCATGAACAGCCCGAACCGCGCGAAGTCGCGCAGCCGCGCACTCAGGCCACTGCCTGCCACTTCGAGGCCATCGGGCGACTCCAGCCACCAGGTGGCGTCGGCCTCCATGCCGAACGGGGCCCATATCCGTTGCGACAGGTAGTGGGCAACCGGCGCACCGACGGCCTGGCGCAACACCGCGCCCACTACATGGGTTTCCCCGGTGCTGTAGTTGAAACGGGTTCCGGGTGCATGGGCGCGGGGCAGTCGGCCCATCAGCGCCAGGATAGCGCCTGGCTGCTGGCGGATCTGCGCATCCAGCATGCGGCGGCGGTCGGACTGCGGATCGGCGTAGGTCTCGTTCCACCGGACGCCCGAGGTCATGGTGACAAGGTGGCGCAGGCTGACGTCGTCATAGGCCGTCCCGCGCAGCTGCGGCACATACCGTGTCACGGTTTCGTCCAGCGAACGGACCAAACCGTCGTGCAGCGCCGCACCGACCAGCGTGGTGCTGATGGACTTGGCCATCGACATCGACGTCCAGCGGTCGTGCGCTGTACCACCCAGGCCGTAGTGTTCCAGGCGGACCCGCCCGTCCTGGATGACGATCAGGCCACTTGCGCGGTTGAGTGCCAGATAGTCGCCCAGCTTGCACGCACGGCCGGCGGATGTGAAGCGGATGTCGGGCCATGGCCGCAGGCTGGCTTCCAATGGCCACGGCTGCGGCCCACTGGCCACGGTTCGGGTGGGGAACAGGCGGTCCACATGGCGCAGCGTGTGGACCTGGATTTCGGGCGGCAAGGCCCCGTCGTACAGGCTTCGGACATCACCGACCTGGTCGGCGACACCCTGGGGTGACGGAAGCTGATCGGCTGCCATGCGGCCACACCTGCAAGCGCAGCGGCCCGGTCAGGCCGGCTGCATCTCGCCCCCCAGGGCTTCCAGCAGGTCGGGGATCAGACCACTGAGTTCACCCGTGGCGATGGCGGCATCGGTGTCGAAGCCGCTGTCCTTGGCGTCAGCGGTCGGTGAACTTGGCGCGCCCTCGAGCACCACATCCAGAAACGCCAGCTTCTTGATCTGGAGCGCCTCGGTCAGCACGAAGGAAACCCGGTCGTTCCAGGTCAACGCCAAGCGGGTCGGCATCTTGCCCATGGCGATGTGCGCGCGGACCTCGTCGATGTCCAGCGCATGGCGGGTGTAACGCACCACGGCCTTGGATTCGTCCGGGGCCTTGAGTTCGCATTCCCGATCGACACTGAAACCACGCGGTGCCTCCTGCGATTCCAGCCAGTGTGCCATGGCTGCCGCCGGCGAGGTCTGGGTGTCGAGCAGTTGCACCACCAGGCCGTCGATGGCCTTGACGAGGGCGGTGATGAGCTCATCGGCGCGCGCCTGGGTTCCGGTGTCGAGCACCAGCAAGCGTGCCTTCGGGTTGATCCACACGTTGGTGGACCCTTGCTTCGTGAACGCCATCGGCAGCAGGGTCATGCGGGCGTCTTCGCGCAGGTCACGGATTTCCTTGCGGCCCGGCTTGCGCCCGGTGCTGGCTTCGATCTGCTTGACCTGCTCTTCCACCTTGCGCTTGACCACCGCGCCGGGCACGGAGCGCACTTCGACCATCTGGCGCAGCAACCAGTGGCCGCCCACCACCTCGACCAGCGCGCCGTGCTCCTCGCCGCGCGGTTCGGTCCAGCCCACGGACTTTTCCTGCGAGGCGCCACAGAGCACAAATCGCGCCGGGTGCAGGGCATCCTCGAGTTGCGCCTGCGTCATCGTCCACGGGGACACCATCCGGTACACCATCACATTCTTGAACACATTCCACCCTTCATTTTTAAATTGATTGCCGTTGAATTTTGGTATTGTCGGCGCATGGTAGGGTGTCCGGCCAGGGAGTCGGCAGTCGGGCAGGGGGATTGGCGTCAAATCACGGATATTGCTGGTCCAGGCGAGCCTCAAGCGCAGCCCGGTGGTTCAGGCCCCTTGTGCGAACCGCCGCATCGGCACGGCACCCACCGGCGCGCAAGGCACTAGACTGTGCGCATCACATTGAGGATCACCACCATGCCGTTGCATACCCTGTGCCAGTCGGACGAGCTCGCTGTTGGCAAGATGAAGGCGTTCGAGGTGGCAGGGCACAAGATCGTGCTCTACCACCTGAGCGACGGTTTTTTTGCCACCCAGTCCAGCTGCACGCACACCTTTGCGCCTTTGGCACGCGGGAAGCTGCTGGAGGACTGCAAGGTGCAGTGCCCGTTCCACCGGGCCCGGTTCGATGTGCGCACGGGCGCGGTGATTGACTGGGCGAATTTTCCGCCTGGCATCCAGTTGCTCAACATCGTGCGCGGTGAAAAGGCGTTGCGGACCTACAAGGTGAAGGTCAACAAGGGCGGTTCCGTGCGCGTCGACGTGCCTGCGGCCTGACGGTCACCGGCCCTTTGCGGGATGGCCTGCGCGGCCTTGTTACCATCGCCGCATGCCCCTGCCCCCACCACCCACCCGCCGGCTCGACAACGCGGCCAACCGCCAGGCGGACCGCAAGGCCGACAACGAGTTGCTGCTCAAGGGCGCCTTGTGTGTGCTAATTGGCGGGGGAGTGCTTGTTGCGCCCTACATCATTGCGTCGCCCGGCGTCCAGCAGGTAGTGGCCCAGGCCTCGGTGGTGGGCTGGTTCGCCCTGGTGCTGGGGTGTGGTTTCATCGCCGTAGTTGGTCGGCGGCGTCTGGCCGCAGGCACCCAGGACTGATCCACACCTGGCTGCCTTCGATCTCACAGTCGCCCAGATGGTGTGTTGTCGGCCGACACCGACGTCTTGCCGGTTTCGGGGCACCAGAAGCACCTCGAGAACCTCGTCAACCGCTACCTCTGAGGCGTCGGCCGGGTGCGGTGCCCCGCTGCGGGTGGAGCACGCCCGGAAGTCATGCCTGCAACTGCGGGTCGTGCAGCGCGAGAAGCGCCATGGCGGCCGGGCACTCTGCCAGGGCTGGTGAGGCCTTGACAAGCGCCACCAAGCCCGGGATCGAGTCGGTGCGCAGACGCTGCAGCCACTCCAGTAGCGCGATCACGTCGCGAACAGCCACCTTGGCAATGTCCGCAGGTTCGACCCAAAAACCTTGCCATTCGGCGTTGCGCCCCCGGATCTGCGCGAACATCCCGCCCGCGCCGGGGATGGCAATCAGCGTGTAGGGGCTGACGGGTCGCAGCAGGTGTTCGAGCAACCGTGTGCGGAGCTTCTCGGGCGCTTCGCCATAGATTTCGCCGACCAGCCTGCTGATCAGATCGCTCCGCGAAACGGGCATCCTTGCCAACATTTTTGATTCCATCTTGCGGTTCCCCTGTCGATCCAAAAAGAGTCGGACTGGTTTGTCAGCGCTCGTTCTGCGCACACGACACCACGCCGTCCTGCGCAGCGCATTGAATATCGGACATTGCGCTCCGAAGATCTTGCGATTGCGCAACTTTGGCGAAGAACACGCCGCTGGTGGCGAAGCCCTTTGCCTGGTGGTGGTGTGGCGGCAGCACGCGCATCCTTGCGTTCGTCACCGGGGGGGTGCAGACCAGGCGGATCCCGCAGCACATCGGTGTGCACGCCCTGGCGCCGCCCATCGGCCCGGCATGTGATCGTGTCACATGGCCGGCAACGGCAATGCGGTCTTGTAGCGCACCTGCTTCAGCGCAAAACTGGAGCGGATCTTCTCGATGCCGGGGATCGGCGTGAGCTGCTCCAGGATGAATTTTTCGAGCGCGGTGATGTCGGTCACCGCCACACGGATCAGGTAATCGCTCTCGCCGGTCATCAAATAACACTCCATCACCTCGTCGTGTTCGGCGATGCATTTCTCGAACAGCGCCAGCGCCTCCTTGTTCTGCGCGCGCAGGCTGATCGAGATGAACACATTGAGCCCCAGGCCCAATGCGGCTGGTTTGGCCAGCGCCACGTAGCGGTCGATGACCCCGTTGGCCTCCAGTGCGCGCACCCGGGCCAGGCACGGGGACGGCGTCAGGTGGATGCGTTTGGCCAGGTCCGCGTTGGACAAGGAACCGTCTCGCTGCAGTTCTTTCAATATCCTGATATCCACGGAATCCAGCTTCATATGTGCTTCGATGGTTGTTGATTGCAGCATATTGTGCTGTATTGGCTGCCTTGGGCGCTGAAGTTCAGCACCATGTGGTGTGCCATCCTGCGTACAGTCGAGGCCATGAACGCACCGCTCACTTCCGACCAGATCCGCGCCCTTTCCGAGTTCGCCGGGCCCGACCCCGACCCGGCCGAAACCGCCGAATGGCGTGAGTCGCTGGTGTCCGTCATCCAGGCGCAGGGCGCAGACCGTGCGCGTTACCTGCTGGACGAACTCGCGCGCCAGGCCCACCAGCACCACATCGGCTGGAAGCCCGATGGCACCACGCCGTATGTCAACACCATCGCCGTCGACCAGCAGCCAGCGTTCCCGGGCGACCTGGCCATCGAGGAGCGCCTGGCCTCGCTGATGCGCTGGAACGCGCTGGCCATGGTGGTGCGTGCCAACCAGGCTTATGGCGACCTGGGCGGCCACATCGCCAGTTACGCGAGCGCGGCCGACCTGTTCGAGGCCGGCTTCAACCATTTCTTCCATGCCCGGGAAGGCACGGGAGCGGGCCAGCACCGCGGTGACCTGGTGTTCTTCCAGCCGCACAGCGCACCGGGCGTGTACGCCCGCGCCTTCCTGGAGGGGCGACTGAGCGAAGGCGATCTGGCCCGTTACCGGCAGGAACTCGCGGGGCGCGAACAGGGGGTGCGTGGCCTGAGCAGTTACCCGCATCCGTACCTGATGCCCGACTTCTGGCAGTTCCCCACCGGGTCCATGGGTATCGGGCCGATCAGCTCGATCTACCACGCGCGTTTCATGCGGTACCTGACGCACCGCCAGCTGCTCGATTGCGGCAGCCGCAAGGTGTGGGGCGTGTTCGGCGACGGTGAGATGGACGAACCCGAATCCATGAGCGCCTTGACACTGGCCGCGCGCGAACGGCTCGACAACCTGGTGTGGGTGGTCAACTGCAACCTGCAGCGGCTCGACGGGCCGGTGCGTGGCAACGGCCGCATCATCGACGAACTGGAAAAACTCTTTGCCGGCGCCGGCTGGAACGTGATCAAGCTGGTGTGGGGCAGCGACTGGGACGGCCTGTTCGCACGCGATGTCACCGGCGCATTGGCGCGCGCCTTCAGCACCACGGTCGACGGCCAGATGCAGACCTTCGCGGCCAAGGATGGCCGCTTCAACCGCGACAACTTCTTCGGCCAGAACGACGAGCTGCGCCGGCTCGCCCAGGGCCTGACGGACGAGCAGATCGACCGGCTCAAGCGCGGTGGGCACGACCTGGTGAAGATCCATGCAGCGTATGCCACAGCGGCCGCCCACCAGGGGCAGCCGACCGTCATCCTGGCCCACACCAAGAAGGGGTACGGCATGGGCAGCTCCGGCCAGGGCCGCATGACCACGCACAGCCAGAAGAAGTTCGATGGCGCCGACCTGATCGAATTCCGCAACCGTTTCAACCTGCCATTGACAGACGAGCAGGTGACCCGGCTCGACTTCTTCAAGCCAGCCGAGGACAGCGCGGAGATGTGTTATCTGCACGCGCGCCGCGCCGCGCTGGGCGGATACCTGCCAGTGCGCCATACCCAGGCCGAGGTACTGGCCAAACCCGACCTGGCGAGTTACGCGCAGTTCGCCGTGGCCGCCGCCGGCAAGGAGATGAGCACCACCATGGCCTTCGTGCGCATGCTCGGCAACCTGCTCAAGGACAAGGCGCTGGGGCCGCGCATTGTGCCGATCGTCGCCGATGAGGCGCGCACCTTCGGCATGGCCAACCTGTTCAAGCAGGTCGGCATCTATTCCAGCGTGGGGCAACGTTACGCACCGGAAGACATCGGCTCGGTGCTCAGTTACCGCGAAGCCGTCGACGGCCAGATCCTGGAGGAGGGCATCAGCGAGGCCGGCGCCATCGCCAGCTGGACCGCGGCGGCCACGAGTTACAGCGTGCACGGCCTGGCCATGTTGCCGTTCTACATCTACTACTCGATGTTCGGCTTCCAGCGGGTGGGCGACGCCATCTGGGCCGCCGCCGACCAGCGTGCGCGCGGTTTCCTGCTCGGGGCCACCTCGGGCCGCACCACACTCGGTGGCGAGGGCCTGCAGCACCAGGACGGCAGCAGCCACCTGGTGGCGGCGACCATCCCCAACTGCAAGGCCTACGACCCGGCGTATGCGGGCGAGATGGCGATCATCGTGGACGCCGGCATCCGCGAGATGGTGGTCGAACAGCAGGACGTTTTCTATTACGTCACGCTGATGAACGAGAACTACGCGCAGCCGGATGTGCCGCTGGCACTGGCGCCGCAGATCCTGCGCGGGTGTTACCGCTTTGATGGCTGGAAGGATGGCGCGGCCAAAGCCCCGGCCGGTGCACCGGGCGTGACCCTGATGGGTTCCGGCGCGATCCTGACCGAGGTGGTCAAGGCCGCACTGCAGCTGGCCGCTGCCGGTTGTGCGGTCGAGGTGTTCAGCGTCACCAGCTGGAGCGAACTGGCGCGTGACGGCCAGGCCTGCGAGGCGGCGCTGCTGCGGGGCGATGCGGCGGTCGTACCCTTCGTCGCGCAGCAACTCGCGGCGAGCCGCGGCCCGGTGATCGCGGCCACCGACTATGTGCGTGCTGTGCCGGAAAGCGTGCGCGCCTGCATTCCGCACGGACGGCGTTACCTGACACTGGGCACCGACGGATTCGGGCGCAGCGACACGCGGGCCGAACTGCGCGGATTCTTCGGAGTCGATGCGCACAGCATCGTTCATGCGGCCAGGGTGGCAATGGGTGTGGTGGGTTGAGATGGGTCTGGCCGGCTGGCCATGCGCGGCGCCGCGAGCCGTGCGGTGCCGCGGCCCATTCCGTGTTGGACAGAACGTTGCTACCAACACGACCAACCACGCCACCCGGAGAACCAAATGGCAAATACCAGCGGCAACAACTTCACCGTCTACGAACTCGGGTTCAGCCAGACGGCATTGACCAAGGTGGTTGGCGACAATTACCTTGGCCGGTCGCGTGCGGGTTGGTGTCCGTTCGGTGCGAATCGTGGGTGGTTGAACCCGCGCGGGTCAGGCGTTCAAGCGGCAACCCGGTACTTCTGCATGAGCGCAAGGTCCGGCTCGACCCCGATTCCCGGGGTGTCAGACAGTGTGACCGTGCCATCCTGGATGTCGAGCGGTGGGACGACCTCATCCCGCAGCGGGTTGGGGTTGGCATCCACCTCCACAAAACCGCCGTCTCCCAGAGCTGCCCGCATCTGAAGCGTTGCCGCAAGACCAATCCCGCCCCCGAGCCAGTGGGGGCAAAACGTCACACCCGAACGCTCTGCCATGCGCCCCACCTCCATGCATCCGGACACCCCGCCCCACTTGGCGAGATCAGGCTGGACAAATTTCAGGTGACCGCCTTCAAGGGCGGCTCGGAAATCCCCGATGCCGCGGATGTTTTCCCCGGCTGCCAATGGCACCTTACATTGTTCCGACAGCGCCTTCCAGGAGGAAAGTGGTTCGTCGGCCGCGATCGGTTCCTCCATCCAGTACGGATGGAACTTCGCCATCTCGCCGATGCGGTCCACCGCCTCGTCCGGCCTCCAGGCTTGATTGGCATCCAGCATGAGGACCGCGTGCGGGCCCAGTGCCTCGCGCAGCGCCTGGAGATTCCTCAGATCAGTGTCCCCGGGGAAACCCACCTTCAGTTTGAATGCACGGTAACCCTGCTGGCGTTTCTCGAGCGCCATGTCGACGACTTGGTCTGGACCCAGACCACTTGCATATACACGCACGTTGGCCTTGGTCCGGTGTCCCTCGACGAGCAAGCGCCACAAAGGCAACCCGGCCCGGCGGGCCGCCATATCCCACATGGCTTGGTCCAAGGCCGCGATGGTTTGCGAAAATGGCCCGGGTTCGCCACACTGGAGCGCCATGCGGTGCGTCTGCACCTCGAGATGGGTTCGCAGCGACTCCGGCCGATGGCCATTGAAACCCACAGCGAGCGGCCCAAGCAGGCTGTCGATCAAGCGGCCTCTGTGCTCGGCGCCGACCTGGGGAAAGTTGCAGAACACCTCGCCCCAGCCCCACGCGCCGTCCGCCGCCGTGATGCGGACAAACACGGCAGGACGGTTGTTCATGGCGCCGAATGACGACCGCACCGGGTTGGTGATCGGCGCCCGCAGGACCCAACATTCGACTCGGTCAATTTTCATGTGTGTGCTTTATGGTTCGCTTTCGCCGCGCTGGTTGGATCAGCACGGGCGAGGGGGACGGGAATTCCTGGTTGACAGATCCGGTTGAGATGAAAGCCTACATTCGATTGGCGCGCACAGCAGATTCGCCGCTCTAAAACATTCCGCCAGTCACCGGGACGACCGCGCCGCTGACATACGCGGCACTGTCGGACAGCAGCCAGACGATGGTCTCCCCGACATCCGGGCCGGTGCCCACACGCCCCAGCGGAACCAGCGCCTTGAGCCTTTCGTTGCGGCCTTCATTGTCGAAATCATCGTTGAAGTTCGTGTCGATGACGCCCGGCATGACGCCATTGACCCGAATGCCGAGTGGGCCCACCTGTTTGGCAAGCGCAAAAGTAAACGTACGCCTCGCCCCGTTGGTAGTCGCGTAATGCGCGCGCGGACCGATGCCGCCGCTTTCCGCCGACATCGAGGATACGTTCACAATCGCTCCGCCTGCGCCGCCGCGTTTGCGCGACATGCGCCGGACCGCCTCACGCGCGCAAATGAAATAAGCGACGACATTCACATCCCAGAGTTGGCGCATGGCGTCCGCGTCAAAATCCTCGATATAACTTTCGCCGCCCAGAAATCCAGCATTGTTCACAAGGCCACCGAGCGGTGAGAGTTCAGCGTCGCAACGCGCGAACATCGCCACGATGGCGTCTTCACACGCCATGTCGGCCTGCACCGCAATGGCTTTGCCGCCCGCCTCGCCGATGCGGCAGACGATGTCATCGGCTTGCGCACCATGGCGGTTGTAACTGATGCAGACGTCCCAGCCATTACGCGCAGCAAGAATCGCCGTTGCGGCGCCGATGCCACGATTGCCGCCGGTGATCACTACGGATTTTTTCATCTTGGACGGCGCGTTCACCCGCCACTACCTTGTAGCCGCACCGTGGTACCCGCGGCTTTCTCATGCATGAGCAGCAGGCTGGAGCAGTCCTTGCGCCCCATGCCGGCTTCGAGCGCCTTCGCCATGATGTCCATGGTTGCCTGGCCGACCGGTACTGCGCAATCGTAACTGTGCGCGAGCCCGATGGCGAGGCGAAGGTCCTTGTGACCCAATGCGATCATGAAGCCGGGCTCGGTATTGCCGGCAAGTGCAAATTGCGGGAAGACCTGAAGTGCCTGCGCGTTTGACGCCATGGTGGTGCCGAAAACCTCCAGCATGTGTTCGGGCGTCAGTCCGGCCTTCTTTCCGATCACGAAGGCTTCTGCCGAGATTGCATTGCAGGCCATCGCGACATAGTTGTTGACGCATTTTGTCGCTGTGCCGTTGCCCAATGGGCCGCAGCGGATGAAGGTGTCACCCAGCAGTTCGAAGACCGGCATCATGGCGTCAATGTCGGCTGCGTCGCCGCCGATCATCAGCACGAGTTTTCCCTCACGAGCGTGTTTTGTCGTGCGGCCAACGGGGCAATCGATCATTTTCGCGCCGGCTTCGGCCAGCCGGGCGCCGATCCGTCGGGTCGTGATCGGATCGATGGTGCTCATGTCGATGTAGTAGGCCCCGGCGCTGATTCCGTGCAGCACACCATCCACACCGAGTGCCACTTCTTCAGCGTCAGGGGCATCTGGCACCATGGCGAACACCGCTTGCGCATGCTCCGCCGCTGCCTTGGGCGACGCCGCTTCGCGTGCCCCCGCCGCAATCAGCGGTGCCATCGAATCCCGGTTGACGTCGAATACCGTCAGTTCGTAACCGCCTTGCAGCAGGCGTTCAGCGATCGGCTTGCCCATTGCGCCAAGACCGATGAAAGCGATTCTCTTCATGTCGAGCTCCATTTTTGCGTGAACAGGTTGACCGGCACCGTGATCATAAGCTGACGACAATATATATTGATCAAAATGAGGGTTAACACTGAGTGTTATCCCTGTCTGAATCCATACATTTGATCAACAACCCAATTTCACGTGACCACCAGCAAGCTCGACATCCGCCTGCGCATCCGTGACGACATTGTCAGCGGAGTGCTGCGCTTTGGTGAACGCATCACCATGGATGCCCTGGCCAGCCGGTATGGGGTGAGCCATATGCCGGTCCGGGAGGCGCTGCGCGAACTGCAAGGCGAGGGCTTGGTGCAGATCGAGCCGAACCGCGGTGCGCGGGTGCGCAGCATCGACAGCAGTTTTGTGGAAAACCTGTTCGAGATCCGCACCGCGCTTGAAGTGATGATGGTGCGCCGCGCGGCGGCGCGCTGTACACCTTCAGACATCGCAGAGTTGCAAGCCATCGAAGACACGCTCGAGCAGTGCATCGTCGCCGGCGACCATGCCCTCCTGGTGGCCGAGAACCACCGTTTTCACCAGGCTATCAACCGCTGTGCCGCCAACGCCGACGCGCTGCCCCTCATTGACAAGCACTGGATGCTGCTGGCAGCCTTGTGGCGGCATTATGGTTATGGGCAGGACCGGTTCACCGGCGTGGCCAACGACCACCAGAATCTGATCCAGGCGCTGGCCGCGCACGACCAGGAGGCGGCGGCGATGATCATGGGTGCCCACGCCACCAAGGCCAAGCTCGGGCTGCTGGCACGCATCCGGGCACAGGCGGTGCCAGTGGTCCGGCCGCTGCGACGACGCGCCTGAAGGACCACCCGTGAAGGCCTTCGCCCTGCGCGCTGCCACCCTGCATATGGTGCGTATCACCCACAAGACCTGCTGGAGTTTCATCCGCCTGCACACGCGTGACGGCCTGGTGGGCGAAGGCGAGGCCACCCTCACGGGCCAGGAAGATGCTCTGCTGGCGGCGGCAGAACGGCTCGTCCCTCTGGCGCTGCGCGATGCCACGCCCGAGTCGCCCAGTGGTTTCGCCCTGCGGCACGTGCCAGCCGACATCGGGGAAGCCAGCATCGTGAGTGCGCTGGACCAGGCGTTGTGGAGCCTGCATGCGCAGCGTGCCGGACAGTCGCTGGCCCACTTATTGGGCGCGCGGCGCATGCAGGTGCCGGTATACGCCAACATCAACCGGCGCACTGCGCTGCGCACCCCTGAAGGGTTTGCTGCCAGCGCACGCGCGGCCAAGGCAGCCGGCCACGTGGCCTTCAAGCTGGCCCCGTTCGACGAGGTCAGCACGTCCGTGTGTTCGCAGGGCCAGGGGACGCAGGCGATGCGTGCCGGACTGCAACGTGTGGCCGCCGTGCGCGAAGTGGTCGGGCCCGACGCGCGTGTCATGGTTGACTGCCACTGGCGTTTCGACGAAGCCACTGCACGCCAGCTGAATGCGGCGGCGGGGCGCCTCGGTGTGTACTGGATCGAGTGTCCGCTGCCCGAGGTGCCAGACAACATCCCCGCGCTGGCCGGGCTGCGCCAGCAGGCCAACGCGCTGGGCATGTTGCAGGCGGGGCTGGAAATGGGCGTCGGCTGGGACAGCTTCCGTCCGTATTGCGAGGGCGGCGCCTACGACGTGGTGATGCCCGACATGAAATATGCCGGAGGACTCCACCAGATGCAGGCCATCAGCGCCGGCTGCGCGGCGCTTGGCGTGCAAGTCTCCCCGCACAACCCGAGCGGGCCGATCTGCCATGCTGCCAGCCTGCAGGTTTCGGCCACGCTGGATGGCTTCGATATGCTGGAACTGCAATTCGACGAGAGCCCGCTGTTCGATGCATTGGTGCGCGCGCCTTTCGGGCCCGTGCTCAACGGGCAGGCCGCACTGCCGGCCGCAAACGGCCTTGGCGTCGCACTCGACGAGGCTGTCTTGCACCGGCATGCCGAGCGCCCGGTGCGCAGCTGGAGCCACTGACGGAAATGGAATCACTTCCTTTCGAAGTCATCGCGCCGGCAGGGCAGATCCTGGGCGAAAGCGCCTCCTGGTGTGGTCGCACGCAGATGTTGTGGTGGATCGACATCCGTGCGCCACAGGTCAAGCGCTGGAACAGCGCCACCGGTGCCATCGACGTCTGGACCATGCCCGAACTGTGTGGTGCCGTGGTGCCCACGGCGGGCGAGGCGGTGGTGGTGGCTCTGCGCGCCGGCATCCGATTGCTCGACCCGCGGTCCGGCACGCTGGCCCCGCTGGCCACCCTGGAAACGGGGCACCCCGAACACCGCCTGAACGAAGCCAAATGCGACCGCCAGGGCCGGCTCTGGTGCGGCAGCATGTGGGACTTCGGCAAACATCCCACTGGCGGGCTGTACCGTGTCTCCGCCGACCTTGAGACGCGCAAGGTGCGCAGCGCGGTAGGCATCCCCAACGGCATCGGCTTCTCGCCCGACGGCCGGCGCATGGTCTTCGTCGACACGTCGACGGGCTGCATCGAAAGTGCCGCATACGACACCGGCGCCGGCATGCCCGGCCCCTGGCGCATTCTGGTCGGTGCCGATGCGGCGCCCGGCAAGCCCGATGGCAACACCGTGGATGCCGAAGGCTGCATCTGGAACACGCGTTTTGGCGCCGGCTGCATTGCGCGCTTCACGCCGCAGGGCAAGCTCGACCGCCTGATCCGCTTGCCGGTATCGCAACCTGCTTCATGCGCGTTCGGTGGCCCGAACCTTGACACGCTGTTCGTCACAAGCGCAACCCAGCGCCTGCCACCCGAGGCCCTTGCAGCCGAGCCACTTGCGGGCGCCTTGCTGGCCCTGCGACCGGGCGTGCAAGGCCTGGCCGAGCCGCCGTTCCTCTGGAACGGACCGAAAGCGCCCTGACAAAACGCCGCCCCCACCTCTTTCCCAACCCCACTGGAGACACCATGCAAAAGATCACCGTTCCTGGCACCGCAACCATTTCCACTTCACGTCGCCACCTGCTCATGGGCAGTGCCGGTGCGCTCGCCCTGCTGGCATTGCCGGGCTGCGACCGCAGTGCCGTGAAGGAAGCCGCAACCGGGAGTGCGGCATCGGGCGTCAAAACCCTGGTGCTGACGCAGAGCTCGGACTTCCAGACCGGATCCATGATGGCGCAGAACAACCCCAATCTGTCCATCATGCGCGTGGTCTTCAACTCCCTCACGGAATACGACCCCAAGACCTTGGAGCCCAAACCCTCGCTGGCCAGTTCCTGGAAAATGTCCGACGACCAGAAGACCCTGACGCTGGAGCTTCGCACCGACGTGCTGTTCCACAACGGGGCCAAGTTCACCTCGGCCGATGTGCTGGCCGCAATTGCCTTCCTCCAGAAGGACGGCGTACCAAGCCAGGTCAAGCACAATGGCAAGATCGTGACGGCCGCCGCGCCGTCGGAGAGCCAGGTGGTGCTGACCCTGCAGCATCCGGTCTCCAACATCTTCGACATGCTGGAGATGATGGTGATTCCCCAGAAGGACTCCTACGAACAGATGCTGACCGGCGCTGCGTTCGTTGGCACCGGGCCGTTCAAGGTAGACAGCTACAAACATGGCCAGGGCATGAGCCTTTCGGCGAACGACAAATACTTCAAGGGCAGGCCGAAGATCGACAAGCTCGAGGTTCAGATCGTGGCCGAGGCGTCGTCCCGCGTGGCATCGCTCAAAACCGGAGCCAGCCATATTTCGATGGATTTGCC
>CAMAWD010000081.1 GCA_945861785.1 Rhodoferax sp. OV413
CCCCCCGGCGCTTGGCGCAGACACACGTCGCATGGTTGTTGCAGGCAGTTCCGCCGGCGCCCATCTGGCGGCGATGGTGCTGGCATCGGGCTGGCAGGCCCGGCTCGGCGTGCCCGATGACACAGTGCGCGGCGGGGTGCTGGTCAGCGGGCTGTACGACCTGGCGCCGCTGTGCCACGCCTTGCCCCAAAGTTGGTTGAACTTGAACGAATCGGATGTACTGGCACTGAGCCCGCGGCATCACCTTCCAGAGCGCAAGTTGGCACTGCATGTTGTCGCAGCGCAGCGCGATACCGGCGAATTCAAGCGGCAGTCACATGACTACGCACGCGCCTGCGAAGCGTTCGGCTGTCCGACGATGTTGTACGAGGTGGAGGGTCGCAATCACTTCGATGTGATCATGGACTGGACGCGTCCCGACTCGGCATTGACGCGGAGCGTGTTGTCGCTACTGCCCATCTGACGCAAAAATTCAGCCACGCAACACTGCATCCACGTCAATATCCCAGCGCCAGATCCACCTGATACTGCAGCGGCTCCCCGGCCCGAAACCGCGCCAGGTTGTCCAGAAAGCGCTGCCCCGCACGCTCGAACATCCGACTTTGGGAACGACCCGACAGGTGCATGGTGATGTGCGCGTTGTCCAGGCTCCACAAGGGATGGCCGGCGGGCAGTGGCTCGGGGTCGGTCACATCGAGGAAAGCGGCGCCGAGCCGTTTGTGGCGCAGGGCGTCGACCACGGCATCCTGGTCGACCACGCTGCCGCGGGCCACGTTGACCAGCACTGCGCCGGGTTTCATGGCCGCCAATTCTGCGGTGCCTACCATGCCATCGGTCTCCGGTGTGGCTGGCACAGCGAGGATCACCCAGTCGAATTCGGCCAATCGCGGGCGCCACTGGTCAGGCCCCAGAATGCGGCCACTGGGGTCGCCCCGCCGGCGCACGACGGTCACATCGACCTGAAATGCCTTGAGGCGTTCCTCGACCAACTGGCCGATACCACCGAAACCGAGCAACAACGCCCGGCTGCCGAACAACTCGACCTTGCCAGGCGCGTCCTTCAGCCATTCCTGGCGATCCTGCGCACGCACCACCTCACGGTACCCCTTGGCAATCGTCAACATGCCCATCAGCACGTATTCGGCAATCGTGATGGCGTTGATGCCGACCCCATTGGTGACCATCACTTGCCGCGTACGCAGATCCTCCAGTGGCAGGCCGTCCATGCCGGCGATCAGGGAATTGAGCCAGCGCAGGTCACCGGCCGCTGCAATGGCGCCCGCCATCGCAGCCTTGTCATACATATCGAACCAGCCGATCCGGGCGCCGGAGGCCATCACCAGCGCCTCTTGCTTGTTACTGAACCAGCGTGGCAGCAGCCAGGCCGGCAAGTGCGCCTCCACGTAGGGACGCACCATGGCGGGAAGGGCGGCAACAACGGTGTCTGTCATGGGTGTCGGGGCGGGGCCTGGGTTGGGGTGGGATTCGGGTCGGGTCGGGTCGGGTCGGACACGATCAGGCCTGTGGGACCCAGTTGCCATGGAAACCCGACGGCACGCGGTGCGGAATATGGACCACGGCCTGTGGCGGACCCGCAAAGCGCTGCGCATCGAGGATCACCAGGTCGGTGGTCTGGTCGCCCATGTTCACCACGTAGCCCATTAACCAGCCTTCGTCCTCCGCCGCGCCAGCCTGTTTGGGCACAAAGACGAACTCACCCGGAAACCGGTGCGGTCCGAATTCATGTGTCGCGCGCTTGCCGGCCTGCAGGTCGTGCTTGATCAGAAAGGTCTTCGCGCCCAGTGCCGCATCCTCACGGTCCAACGGCATGCTGTAGGCATAGCGGTAGGGCTTGCCGAGCCGGCGTTCGTCACAGCGCGGGAACTCCTGCGGTTCGGCATCCAGCACCTGGCGTGCCACGCGCCGCGCCACCGGGTCGATGGTCCAGCGCTCGAATGCCGCCTCGCGCGAATCGGGGCCCTGGGTGCTTTCGGCGAACATGGTGGCGTGCGCGGCAACGTCCACGATCACCCGGCCGTCATCGGTCTCGTATGCATTGCATGGATGGAACACGTAACAGGGTTCCACTTCACACCAGACGATGTCGCTGCCACGGCCTTCGCGCGGCAACAAACCCACGCGCGCGCGGTGGTCCGGGTTCCACGCGTAGGGAAACGGGTGACCGGCCAGCATCGTCTTGAGCGAGAACGTGACCGGCAGGTCGAACACCAGCACATAGTGCTTCGTGATCATGCAGTCATGGATGCTGGGCCCATGGGCGACGCTGATCGGCTCCTCGCGCCGCACCCGGCCATCGCGGCCGACCACCACATGGCGGATCGTCGTCTGGTCGCGTCCCTCGTAGCAGATGGCGTGCATTTCTCCGGTGTCCGGGTCCAGGTGCGGGTGGGCGCTGAAAGACCCATGCAGCGTGCCTTCGAACGGGTTGTGCGCGACTGTTGCCAGGTCGGCATCGATCTCGACCGGAAACCCGCCAGCCTCCACCAGGGCCCAGGTCTTGCCGGCATGACCCAGCACGTTGGTGTTGACCGTGTCGCTCCGGCTGCTGCGTGGGCCCGGGGCTTCGGGCTCCTTCAGCGCTGCGCTGACCGCGCGCGACCGGATCCAGCGGTTGCGGTACCACAGGGCCCGACCGCCCTGAAGGCGCACACCGTGCACCATGCCGTCACCGACGAACCAGTGGTAGGCGCCAGGATTGGGCGGTGTGACCGGGTTGGGGCCGATACGCAGGTAGCGCCCATCGAGCTCGGGTGGGATCACGCCTTCCACATGCAGGCCGTCCAGCGAGATTTCACGTTCCATGGGCGCATGGATGCCCGTCAGGTACGGGTGCGGCTTGTCCGGCGGCGCCAGGCGTTTCCGGTTGAATGCAGCCACTTTCATCACACCGCGTGCAACGGTGCGGCGGATCATCTGCTCGACGGGGCTGGCCATGGGGAGTGCTCCTTGTACGGGGTTGCGACAACCCGGCGAGTGTAGGATGCGGCGCGTTTTACCGTGTTGCCGATCGCAGCTCGGCCCGCACCACCAGGGCCAATCCGAGCATCACCAGCGCCAAGCCGGCAAACGCGGCCGCCGGTGGCCGTTCGCCAATCACGACGATCGCCAGCGCAAACGCGGTCAACGGCTCGGCCAGGCACATCGAGACTGCGGTGGTCCCGGAGACGCGGCGCAGTGCATGGGTGAACAGCAGGTAGGCCACACCGGTTGCCACCACGCCCAGGTACACCACCACGACCCAGCCGCGCGCGGAGGTCCCGGGCAGGCCGGACCCCCACATTGCCAAGGGCACGGCAACCAGCGCGGCGCAAGCGAAGATGCACAGCGTGACGATGGCGGCCGGCGTGTCGGTCACCATGCGCTTGGTGATCAAGGTGTACCCTGCATACGACAGGCCCGATACCAGGCACAAACTGACACCCCAGGCCGTGATGTCAAGTTGCTGCGCACTGCCGATCACCATCCAGCTGCCACCCGCTACTGCCAGTGCAGTGCCAAGCCACCATGCGCCGGGCGGAGAGCGCCGTTGGGCCACGATCTGCAACAACCCGGCCCAGATCGGGCCGCTTCCAAGTGCGATCGCAGTGCCCACGGCGACGCTGCTGGCCTTGACACCGGCAAAGAAGGTCAGGTTGTAGGCCGCCATTGCGGCCCCAGCCACCAGCACCCAGCCCCACGGCACGCGGGCGAACTGCCCCCGCCGCGACCCGGGATGCCCGGTCGCCAGCACGAACACCACAAAGAAGGCTGCCGAGAACAGCAAGCGCAGGGCCCCCACCCAGTGTGCCGGCAGGCCCGCCGGGGCGAGTGTCTGCGCAGTACCGGTGGTGCCCCACAACATCGCGGCCAGCACAACCATGAGCATGCCCGAAAGCGCTTGCTTTTTCATGGGCCGATGCTGGCAACGGTGCCAGAGACGACCGGTCTTCGGACTGCGGTTCGAAATGGGAACATGGCCCACTTTACCAATGCAGGTGGCGCCACATGTGTTTGGTGAATCGCAGAGTAACCCACATAATTGAAACCATCACCAATTGCTTCCACAATTGCTTGCGCCCCATGACCATTGCCACCCCATCCGCCGCACACCACTCCGATGCCCGCGCCGAGGCATATGCCATGCCGCTGGACCAGATCGACGTGACCAAGCCGCGCCTGTTCCAGGACGACACCATCGGCCACTATTTCGAGCGCCTGCGCCGCGAAGACCCGGTGCACCACCACAGCAACAATTTTTACGGGCCCTACTGGTCGGTCACCAAGTACCAGGACATCATGCATGTGGACACCCACCACGGCATCTATTCGTCCGACTGGTCGCATGGCGGCATCGGCATCTTCGATGCCCCGATCGAAAACCGCTTCCAGATGTTCATCGCCATGGACCCGCCCAAACACGACGAGCAACGCAAGACGGTCAGCCCGATCGTGGCACCGGCCAACCTGGCGTCGATGGAGACAACCATCCGCGAGCGCACGCAGCGGGTGCTGGACGGCCTGCCCCGCAACGAAACCTTCAACTGGGTCGAGCGCGTCTCGATCGAGCTCACCACGCAGATGCTGGCGACACTGTTCGATTTCCCGTTCGAGGACCGCAGGCTGCTTACATGGTGGTCCGACCTGGCCACATCCCCTGCCGGCCCGGGTTTCATGATCGAGAGCGAAGAGGCGCGATGGGTCGAATTGGGCAAGTGCCTGGCCTACTTCACCAAGTTGTGGAATGAACGTGTCAACGCAGCGCCCGGGAGCGACCTGATCTCGATGCTGGCGCACTCGACGGCCACCCGGCATATGTCGCCGCGCGAGTTCCTGGGGAACCTGATGCTGCTGATCGTGGGCGGCAACGACACCACCCGCAACTCGATGACTGGCGGGCTCTACGCGTTGCACCAGCACCCGGCCGAGTTTGCCAAGCTGCGTGCCAACCCGGCGCTGGTCGACAGCCTGGTGCCGGAGATCATCCGCTGGCAGACCCCGCTGGCCCACATGCGGCGCACCGCCTTGCAGGACACCGTACTCGGCGGCAAACAGATCAAGAAGGGCGACAAGGTCGTCATGTGGTATCTGTCGGGCAACCGCGACGAAGATGCCATCGACCGGGCCAGCCAGTTCATCATCGACCGGGCCCGGCCGCGCCAGCATCTGTCGTTCGGTTTCGGCATCCACCGCTGCGTCGGCAACCGGCTGGCCGAGATGCAGATCAGGATCCTGTGGGAAGAAATCCTGCAGCGTTTCCCGGTGATCGAGGTCGTGGGGCCACCCAAACGCGTGTTCTCGAATTTCGTACGCGGCTTCACCGCGTTGCCAGTCCGGCTGCCTGGCTGAGCGGAGATCCGGCGCTAGGCGCGCGGCCTGCTCACACCAACCGGAAGCGCAGCAGCCGCTTCCCATTGCGGCCCGGTGAACCAAGTGCCCCCATCGAGGTAATCGCGCAGCATCGGCAAGGCGTCGAAACCCCAGAACCAGCGGCCATCGACCTCCATGGCCGGCACGCCAAAAAGGCCCCGGGACACCGCGTCCCCGGTGGCAGTTTTTAGCTCGGCCTTGACCTCCACGCTGTCGGGATCGCGCACTGGCGCCAGTTGCCGCACCAGCGCCTGCAGGCGCAGCGGGTCAGCCGCATCCGCCCCGCCCCGCCAGACGTGGTGGAACAGCAACTCCGTGACGTAGCGGTTGGGTTGCCCTGTGGCACTGCTGGCGACGGCAAGGCGCAGCAGGGCAAGCGGGTTGAACGGGTGGCTGGCCGGCAGTTGCAACTCCACGCCATGGCTGTGCGCCAGCCACGCCACATGGCGGTAAGTCCAGGCGCGTTTGGGCGTGATTTCGGCCGGGCCGAGTTGGCCGTGGTGCCCCAGCACAGCACCGAACAGGACCGGCTGGTAACACACGCTGTAGCTCAGCCCCATCAGCGCCTCGGGCAATTTTTCGAACGCCAGGTAGGCATACGGCGAAATGACGTCGAAGTAGAAGGTGATGTGTTTCATGGGCGGGATCCGGCCGGGGAAATGCGCGCCGGCGTGAGTCCGGCGCGAAGGACGATCTGCTGCCACACCTGCCGGCGCTGCTGGTCGTTCTGCCGCCCCCAGACGATGATCTCTTCGATCGTGCGGTAACAGCCCTGGCACAGGCTGGTGTCGGCGTCCATGCGGCAGACCGAGATACAGGGCGACGGAACGGCGTGTGTCGGCGATTGCGCGAGTTCGGCCAATTGACCCAGCGTGTCGATGGGTGTCATGGCTGGGCCAGTACTTGCGCTACGTCGGCGACCGGCGCACCGGTCATGGCCTGCAGCGCCGCCGGCGTGAGCCTGAATACCGCATGCGGGTGCCCGGCCGCCGCCCACAGGTCGGCAAACCGGAACAACTCGCGGTCGATCAGGGTGACACAGGCTTGGGCATGCGCCACCGGCGACACGCCCCCGATGCTGAACCCGGTGCGCAATTTGACGAACCCGGCATCGGCACGGCCCAGCTTGCCGCCTTCGACACAGACCATCGCCTGGACTTTTTGCTCGTCGACGCGGCGGTCGCCCGAGGTGATCACCAGCACGGCCGCGTCGTCGCTCTTGCGCCGGAAGACGATGCTCTTGGCGATCTGGCCCAGCGCCACGCCCAGCCCGTCCGCGGCCTGCTGCGCGGTCCGGGCGGCATCGTCGAGCAGCACCGGCGCATGCGGATGGGCACGCTCGCGCAGCCACTGCGCCACGCGTTGTGCACCCTCAGGCAAGGCCAGTGGGTCAGCCACGTTTTGCCATCATGGCGGTGGCCACGCGGGAACCCGACTTGCGTTGCAGAAAGTCGCTGATGTACTGCCCGGCTTCGATCAGGCGGTCGAGGTCGATGCCGGTGGCAATACCCATGCCGTGCAACATGTAGACCACGTCTTCGGTGGCCACGTTGCCGGTGGCACCCTTGGCGTACGGACAACCACCCAGCCCGGCCACCGACGCGTCGAACTGCCAGACGCCCATTTCCAGGCTGGCCAGCGTGTTGGCGAGCGCCTGGCCGTAGGTGTCATGGAAATGGCCCGAGACATCGTCGATGGCAAAGTGTTTCAGCGTGGCTTCCATTGCACGCTGCACCTTGGTCGGGGTGCCCACGCCGATGGTGTCGGCCACACCCACGTGCTGCACGCCCACATCCTTCATCAGGCCGGCCAGCCTGGCCACCGCGTCAGGAGCCACCTCGCCTTCTATCGGGCAGCCGACCACGCAGGACATGGCTCCGCGGACGTAGATACCCTTCTCCCGCGCGGCCGCCACGATCGGGCGGAAACGCTCGATGCTTTGCCCGATCGAGCAGTTGATATTGCGTTGGCTGAAGGATTCGCTGGCGGCGGCAAATACCACGATCTCGTCGGGCCAATAGGCGCGGTCCAGCGCCAGCGCTGCGTCGAAACCCTGCAGGTTGGGGATGAGCACCGAATACCGCACGCCCGGCTTGCGCCGGATGCCGGACATCACCTGGGCGTTGTCAGCCATTTGCGGAACCCATTTCGGGCTGACGTAACTGGTGACCTCGATCTCGCTCAGGCCAGCGCCCTGCAAGCGGTGCACCAGTTCGACCTTGACGTCGGCCGGCACGGTCTGTTTTTCATTCTGCAGTCCGTCGCGCGGGCCGACATCGACGAGTTTGACGCGTTGGGGAAGGGCCATGGGAAATTCCTCGGGGTGAATTGCGGGTGTGGTCAATAACCACGGGTGCGGTCGACGATACCGGCCACTGATTGTCCTTGCTCCAGGGCCAGGATCTTGCCCGCAATCTGGGCCAGACTGTCACTTTCGAGCGTCTGGGCAGACACATGCGGCGTGACCTGAACGCACGGGTGGGTCCAGAACGGATGGCCGGGCGCAAGCGGTTCGGACTGGAACACGTCCAGGGTGGCCCCGGCCAGGTGGCCGCTGTCGATCAGGGCCAGCAAGTCGTCTTCAACCAGGAGCGCCCCACGGGCAACGTTGATCACATAGGCAGCCGGTTGCAAGCGGGACAAAGTCGCCCGGCACAGTATGTTGCGGGTGTCGGGTGTCAAAGGCAACAGGCATACCAGCACGCGGGTGGCGGCGAGAAAAGCATCCAGGGCACCAACACCGTGAAAGCCCTGGACACCCGGCACATCACGCGGAGCGCGGCTCCAGCCCCGCACCGGAAAATCGAACTGCTGCACCGCCTGCGCCACCCGCTGGCCCAGCACGCCCATGCCCATGATTCCCACCGGGAAGTCCGCGCGTGGGCGCGGTGGACGTTGCAGCCAATACCCGGCGCGGGCCTGCTGCTCGTAGGTTTCGAAGGCGCGGTAGTGTCGGAACAGCGCATGGCACACGTACTCGGCCATTTGCACCGCCATGCCGGCATCGTCGAGTCGCACCAGGCGCAGGCCCACCGGCAGGCGCAATTGCAGCAGCTTGTCCACGCCAGCGCCTATGTTGAACACCGCCTTGAGTTGCAACTGCTCGTCGATGAACTGTTGCGGTGGCGCCCAGACGACACCATAGTCGGCCGGCTCCGCACCCGGCTCCCACGCGGACACCACGGCCTTCGGCAGGAGCGCGCGCAGGCCTGCCAACCATGGCGTCGGGTCGACCCCGGGGTGACACAGGCTGATGTGCAAACCCATCAGCCGACCAGTTTCAGGAGTTCTGCGCCTTCGCTGACCTGGTCACCCGGGGCGAACAACAGTTCGCCGACAGTGCCATCGGACGGTGCGGCAATGGTGTGCTCCATCTTCATGGCCTCCATCACGGCCAGGGCCTGACCACGCCGCACCGTGTCGCCAGCCTTGACCGCAAAAGACAGTACCTTGCCGGGCATGGGCGCGGTAAGCCGGCCGGCTTCGGCCTGGTGGTCGCCGGCATGGGCGAGCAGGTCGATGGCGAGAATGCGCGTGGCGCCGTGGGCCGTGAACACATGGGCGGTTTCGCCCTGCCGATGCACGAATACGGTGTGGCGCTGTCCGTCGAACTGCAGGTCGATGCCCGACCCGGTCAGCGCGAACACCAGCACACCCGCAGCGTCGCCGACGGCAAGATGCAGCTCGCCGTCATGCTGGTAGGTGAGACGGGCATCCTGCGTGACACCGCCGAACTCGAACCCGAAACGTCGCTCAGCCACACCAAAGGCGCGCCATCCGTCGCGCCGGGTGAACGGGTCAGCGCCTTCCAGGGCACGTTCATCCAACAGCGTCTGGGCCACCGACGCCGCAGCCGCCAGCACCAGGCCGACCGGCTCCTGCCCGAACAACACCGCCTGCTCACGCGGGATCAGGGCGGTATCGAGGTTCGCCTGCGCGAACGACGGGCTGCGCACCACATAACGCAGGAACTGGACGTTCGTGTTCAGGCCCACGATGCGCACCTGGGCCAGCGCGTCGTCCAACCGGGCCAATGCCTGGGCGCGGTCGTCACCGTGCACGATGAGTTTGGCCACCATCGAGTCGTAGAACGGGGAGATCGCATCGCCCTCGCCCACGCCATCATCGATACGCACCTTGCCGCCACCGTGGCTGCGCTCGAAACTGGATGCCTGGGGCTTGCGGTACACCAGCAGGCGGCCGGTCGCCGGCAGGAAGTTGTTGTCGGGGTTCTCGGCGCAGATGCGGGCCTCGATCGCGTGGCCGGTGATGCGCAACTGGTCCTGCTGCAAGGGCAACGGCTCGCCGCACGCCACGCGCAGTTGCCATTCGACGAGGTCCAGGCCGGTGATCGCCTCGGTCACCGGGTGTTCCACCTGCAACCTGGTGTTCATCTCCATGAAGAAGAACTGCATGCTTCCGTCGCTGCGCTGTTCGACGATGAACTCGACCGTGCCAGCCCCCACATAGTTCACGGCGCGCGCCGCCGCCACCGCGGCCGCCCCCATCTCGGCGCGCATGGCCGGCGTCATTCCGGGCGCGGGCGCTTCTTCGAGCACCTTCTGGTGGCGGCGCTGCACCGAGCAGTCACGCTCGAACAGGTAGACATAATTGCCGTGCGTGTCGCCGAACACCTGGATCTCGATGTGGCGAGGGCGCTGCACGTATTTTTCGATCAGCACCGCGTCGTCGCCAAAGCTGCTGGTTGCCTCGCGCTTGCACGAGGCCAATGCAGCGGCAAAGTCCTGCGCCTTGTCGACCGCACGCATGCCCTTGCCGCCACCGCCGGCGCTGGCCTTGATCAGAACCGGGTAACCGATACGGTCGGCTTCGGCCTGCAACAGCGCGGGTTCCTGGTTGGCACCGTGGTACCCCGGCACGAGCGGCACACCGGCACGTTCCATCAGTTGTTTGGATTCGGCCTTGAGCCCCATTGCCTTGATCGCCGACGGTGGCGGGCCTATGAACACCAACCCTGCCGCGGCACAGGCCTGGGCGAAAGCCTCGTTTTCGCTCAGGAAACCATAACCCGGGTGCACCGCCTGTGCGCCCGTGGCCTTGGCGGCTTCAAGGATGCGCTCCCAGCGCAGGTAACTTTCACGGGGCGGGCTGGCGCCAATATGCACCGCCTGGTCGCAGGCCGCAACATGTTTGGCGCTGGCGTCGGCGTCGGAATACACCGCCACGGACTTCACGCCCATGCGCCGGGCCGTGGCGGCGACGCGGCAGGCGATTTCACCGCGGTTGGCGATCAGAATCTTGTTGAACATGCAAATCCTCTGTCAATAGGCGGGAGACGGCCCGAACCAGCTGGCCAGGCGGCGGCCGATGGCCTTCAAAAACTTGAAAAGTACCACGATCAGCAACACGGTCAGCACCAGGGTGATGGTCAGCGCAATCGCAAACAACAGCGGGTGCTGGACTGCCAGCCACAATGCGCCTACCACCAACCCATCCTCCAGCAGGCTCACCGCCAGGTTGGAGAATGGCTCGGGCGAGGTGTTGACGGCCGCACGGGTGGTGGCCTTGCCGGCAAACGAGGTTGCGGCGAGAGAGCCCCCCAAGAGGCCGGCCACCACGGCCATCGTACCGTTGTCGGCCCCGAAAACGGCAGCCGCCAGCGCGGCGCCTCCCGGAACCCGGATCACGGAATGCAGGATGTCCCACAGGCTGTCGAGGCCCGGAATCTTGTCGGCAAAAAATTCCACGAACAACATCGCGCCGCTGACCGCCAGCATCGCCGGATGTTGCAACACCTGCAGGCCTTGGGGAAGTGGGCTCCAGCCCAGTAAGCCGGCGATGCCCACCATGAACAACACCGCGTACAGGCGCAACCCGCTCGCCCATCCCAGTGCGGCGGCAAGGGCAAGCAAGGCCGGCATGTCGATCACCTGCGTACCATGGGCCAGCGCGGTCGATGTCGGTTCGACAAGGGTTTGCCAGAACGCCGTAAGACGGTCCATGCTTACATCCGGAAGAGGCCGAACTTCGTATCCGGGATCGGCGCGTTCAGAGCGGCACTCAGCCCCAAGGCGAGAACCCGCCGGGTGTCAGCCGGGTCGATGACGCCGTCATCCCACAGCCTGGCAGTGGCGAAATACGGGTGGCCCTGCTCTTCGTACTGCCGGCGGATGGGGGCCTTGAAAGCCTCTTCGTCTTCCACGCTCCAGGCCTCGCCCCGGCCTTCGATGCCATCGCGCCGCACTGTGGCCAAAACCGCTGCGGCCTGGTCGCCGCCCATGACTGAAATGCGCGCGTTGGGCCACATCCACAAGAAACGCGGCGAATAGGCGCGGCCGCACATGCCGTAGTTGCCGGCCCCGAAACTACCGCCGATGATGATGGTGAACTTCGGCACTGCTGCGGTGGCCACCGCCGTGACCATCTTGGCCCCGTTGCGGGCGATGCCTTCGTTCTCGTACTTGCGCCCGACCATGAAACCGGTGATGTTTTGCAGAAACACCAGCGGCACCTTGCGCTGGCAGCACAACTCGATGAAATGTGCGCCCTTGAGCGCCGACTCGCTGAACAGGATGCCGTTGTTGGCAATAATGCCCACCGGCATGCCCTCGACATGCGCGAAACCGCACACCAGCGTGGTGCCGTAACGCGCCTTGAACTCGTCGAATCCGGACCCATCGACGATGCGGGCGATGATTTCACGCACATCGAACGGTTTGCGTGTGTCCACCGGGATCACGCCATACAGTTCCTGCGCATCCAGTTGCGGGGCTTGTGGCGGCAGCATGACCAGGGTCGCCGGCTTGGTGGCGTTCAGGTTCTTGATCGCGTTGCGCGCAATCGACAACGCATGCAGGTCGTTCTCGGCCAGGTGATCGGCCACGCCTGACAGGCGCGTGTGCACATCGCCACCGCCCAGGTCCTCGGCAGTCACGACCTCGCCCGTGGCCGCCTTGACCAGTGGCGGGCCACCCAGAAAAATCGTGCCCTGGTTTCGCACGATGATGCTCTCGTCGCTCATTGCAGGCACATAGGCGCCACCCGCCGTACAACTTCCCATGACCACGGCGATCTGGGCAATACCTTGCGCGCTCATAGTGGCCTGGTTGTAGAAAATACGCCCGAAATGGTCGCGGTCGGGGAACACCTCGTCCTGGTTGGGCAGGTTGGCGCCGCCGGAGTCCACCAAGTAGATGCAGGGCAAGCGGTTTTGCAAGGCAACCTCCTGCGCCCGCAGGTGTTTCTTGACCGTCATCGGGTAGTAGGTCCCGCCTTTGACCGTGGCGTCGTTGCATAAGACCATGCAGTCCACGCCGCTCACGCGACCAATGCCGGCGATCAGTCCGGCGCAGGGCGCGCTGTCGCTGCCATCACGGTCCGGGTAAAGCCCCAGAGCGGCCAGCGGGCTGAGTTCGAGGAACGGTGTGCCCGGGTCCAGCAGCATCTGCACCCGCTCCCGGGGCAGCAACTTGCCACGTGCCGTGTGTTTGGCGCGTGCGGCGGTGCCACCGCCGTCTTGCGCCTTGGCAATTTGCGTGTTCAGGTCAGCCACCAGTGCGCGCATGGCGCTCGCATTGGTCTGGAAATCCGCAGAGCGGGGATTGAGTTTGGACTCGAGCACGGGCATGGGCAACTTTCTGGATTTGGCGGTCAACGCATCAGGGCGGGCAAATCGGCCATGTCGGCGAAAACCCGCGAAGCACCGGCGGCACGCAGGTCTGCGCCATCGCCGAGAGGCGCATAGGCATATACATAGGCCCCGGCTGCAACACCCGCAGCCACACCGGTCACCGTGTCTTCGACCACGGCGCAGCGGTGCGGGCTGGCCAGCAGCGCCGAGGCAGCCGCCAGGTAGACGTCGGGGAAAGGTTTGGAGCGTGGGGTTTCGTAGCCGCTGAAGATCCGGCCTTCGAAATAGTCCATCAGACCCACCTGGCGCAACTGCATTTCGACCTTGAAGCGGTCGGCCCCTGAGGCGCAGGCGATGCGTGCGCCATGGTGGGCGTGAATCTCATGCACCGCGTCGTGCACATTCGGAATTGCGGTCAGCCGCTCGCGCAAAGCCGCATTGCGCCGCTGCTGGAAGGCGGCAAGCCAGTCGGCGCCAACATTGCGCCCTGTCTGCTGCGCGATCAGGGCCACCTCTTCCTTGAGCGCCTTGCCGACGAAATGGGCCATGCATTCTTCTTGTGTGAGGAGCCAGCCCAGTTCCTGGAGCATCTCGCGCAACACACCGTTGGTGATGGGTTCGGAATCCACCAGGACACCATCGCAATCGAACAGAACCGCGTCGAACCTCATGCCTGTGCCTTGCTGCGCCGGGCCTTGTTCTGCTCCAGCGTCTCGGTCGGAGCCCCCTGCTCGACCCATGCCTGCCACCCACCGTCGATGTGCGCCACGTTTGCCATGCCCATGTCCTGCAGGGTCTTGGCGGCCAGCGCGCTGCGCCAGCCAAGACCGCAGAACAGGATGAACTCCCTGGACGCATCACCAAAGAGCGGCTTGAAATAGGGCGATGCAGGGTCGACCCAGAACTCGAGCATGCCACGCGGGGCGTGCACTGCGCCTTCCACCGTGCCGTCGTTGAGCTCCCGGATATCGCGGATGTCGACGATCTGGGTCGCGGAGTTGGCCAGCCTGTCGCGCACCTGCGCCACGCTGTAGGTGGTGACCTCAGCCATGGCTTCGTCGACGAGTTGGCGGTAACCTTTGGTGATGGGCATTTGGGGAATCTCTGGTTGGGTGGCACTACAAGGCGCGCTGGATCAGTATTTTCTGCACGTCGCTGGTGCCTTCGTAGATTTGGCACACCCGCACGTCTCGGTAGATGCGCTCGACCGGAAAGTCAGCCACGTACCCGTAACCGCCAAGGGTCTGGATCGCCGCCGAACACACGCGCTCGGCCATTTCGCTCGCGAACAGTTTGGCCATCGCGGCTTCCTTCAGGCAAGGTCGACCGGCGTCACGCAAGGCGGCTGCATGCCATATCAACTGGCGGGCGGCCTCGATCTGCGTTGCGCATTCGGCCAGTCGAAACCCGACCGCCTGGTGGTTGAAGATTGGCTGGCCGAAACTCTCTCGCTGCTTGGCATACTCCAGCGCGACCTCGAACGCACTGCGCGCCATGCCGACACTCTGCGCTGCGATACCGATACGCCCGCCTTCCAGCCCGCCGAGGGCGATCCGATAACCCTCCCCTTCGGTGCCGATGAGATTTTCGTGCGGGATGCGGCAGTTCTCGAAGCTGATCTGGGCGGTGTCGCTGCTGTGCTGGCCAAGCTTGTTCTCCAGGCTGGCGATCCGGTAACCTGGCGCATTGGTCGGGACGAGGAAGGCGCTCATGCCCTTCTTGCCGGCGCCCTTGTCGGTGACCGCGATCACCACCACCACCTGCCCGTTCTTGCCGCTGGTGATGAACTGCTTGACGCCGCTCAGCACATACCCATCGCCATCGCGCACGGCGGTGGTGCGCAGGGCAGAAGCATCCGAGCCGACATGCGGCTCGGTCAATGCGAATGCGCCCAACATCTCACCGCGCGCCAGCGGAGTGAGCCATTGCCGCTTCTGGGCGGCATTGCCGTAACGCATCAGGATGGCGTTGACCGGGCAATTGGTCACGCTGATCGCGGTGCTGGTGCCGCCGTCGCCGGCTGCAATTTCCTCGAGCACCAGCGCAAGGGTGTGGTAGTCGAGGTTGGCACCGCCATACTCTTCGGGCACACAGATGCCGTAGGCGCCCAGCGCGGCCAGCCCCTGGTGGGCCTCCCGGGGGAAATGGTGGTCCCTGTCCCACGCGGCCGCGTGCGGCCACAACTGCTCCCGCGCAAAGGCGCGCACCGCGTCACGCACCATTTCCTGGTCCTGGCTGAGTAACACGTTCGCCTCCCGGGTTGTTGAAAAATCGGCTGGGCTTCGGTCAGACCAACTCGAGCGCGACCGCAGTGGCTTCGCCGCCGCCGATACACAGTGTGGCGAGACCCTTCCTGAGGCCCCGTGCCTGCAAGGCGTAGATCAGGGTGACCATGATGCGTGCGCCGCTGGCCCCGATGGGGTGGCCGAGCGCACAGGCACCACCATGGACGTTGACGATGTCGTGCGCGACCTTCAGGTCGGCCATCAGCGCCATCGGCACCACCGCGAACGCCTCGTTGACCTCCCACAGATCGACATCGGCCACGCTCCAGCCGGCTTTGGAGAGCGCCTTTTGCGTGGCGCCTACTGGCGCGGTGGTGAACCAGTTCGGGGCTTGGGCGTGCATCGCGTGGGCCGCAATGCGCGCGATGGGTTTGGCACCCAGACGGGCAGCAGTGGACGCACGCATCATCACCATGGCGGCAGCGCCGTCGTTGATGCTGGAACTCGACGCCGCGGTGATGGTGCCGTCCTTCTTGAACGCGGGCTTCAGCGTGGCGATTTTGTCGAGCTTGACCCGGCCCGGCCCCTCGTCGATCGACACCACGACGTCCCCCGCACGTCCCCTGACCGTGACCGGGGTGATTTCGGGTGCAAAGGCGCCAGACTCCGTGGCTGCCTTGGCGCGCTGCACCGAGATGGTGGCAAACGCATCCTGAGCCTCCCGCGTGAACTGGTATTGGGCCGCACACTCCTCACCGAAGGTGCCCATTGCGCGGCCGGGTTCGTAGGCGTCCTCCAGGCCGTCCAGCATCATGTGGTCATACACGCGGTCGTGCCCGATACGCATGCCGCCACGGCCCTTGAGCAGCAGGTAAGGCGCGTTGGTCATGCTCTCCATGCCGCCGGCAACCATCACCTCGTGGCTGCCAGCCAGCAACATGTCGTGCGCGAACATGGCCGCCTTCATGCCGGAGCCGCACATCTTGGACAGCGTGACGGCCCCGGCGCTCTGGGGCAGACCGCCCTTGAACACTGCCTGGCGCGCCGGTGCCTGGCCCTGGCCCGCCATCAGACAGTTGCCGAACAGCACCTCGGTAACGAGTTCGGGGGCCACGCCCGAGCGCTGCATGGCCGCCCGGATGGCAGCCCCGCCGAGGTCGTGCGCCGCGAGCGCGGAGAAGTCGCCCTGAAAGCTGCCCATGGGCGTGCGGGCAGCACCTACGATGACGATCGGGTCATTGTTGTGGATGGTGCTGGTGTTGGACATGGGGCTCCTTGCGGTTGGGGATCAGGACCTATATTCAGGACAGGTCGGTGTTGGTGGCGTCGGGTGCAAAACGCTTTTCGCGTTCGTACGGGAACACATCGAACACGTGACCCTGGGCAATTCGCTCCTTGTGGGCCTGCCAGAAGCCGGCGTCGAGCAAGTCCGCATGGTGCGTCATGAACACCTCGCGCACGACCGGGTTGCCCAGCAGAAACGGGCCGAAGGTCTCGGGAAACACATCCTTCGGGCCCACGTTGTACCAGACCTCGCCGCTCATCTCATCCTCTTCGTTGCGCGGCGCGGGCACGCGCCGGAAATTGCAATCGGTGATGTATTCGATTTCGTCGTAGTCGTAGAACACGACCTTGCCGTGGCGCGTGATGCCGAAATTCTTCCACAACATGTCACCGGGGAAGATGTTGGCGGCCACGAGATCCTTGATGGCATTGCCGTATTCGATGACACCGCGTTCGATCTGGGCACGCGCCCGGTCGGCGGCGCTTTTCGAGGCGCCGTTGCCGAGCCCGAGGTCGAACGCCTCCTGCAAATAGATATTCAGCGGAATCATGCGCCGCTCGATGTACACATGCTTGATGATCACCTCGGACTGACCGTCACCGTCGCGGTCACTGATCTCCAGTTGGCTGGGTGCGAACTTCTCGATCTCGGCGATGAGTTCGTCGTCGAACCGTGCGCGCGGAAAACCGACTTCGCTGTATTCGAGCGTGTCCGCCATGCGCCCCACGCGGTCGTGCTGCTTCACCAGCAGGTACTTGCCCTTGATCTGGTCGCGGGTGGTGTCCTTTTGCGGCGGGTAATAGTCCTTGATGACCTTGAACACATACGGAAAGGATGGCAGATCGAACACCAGCATCACCATTCCCTTGATACCAGGAGCTGTGCGGAACTTGTCGGTCGAATGGCGCAGATGGTGCAGAAAGTCGCGATAGAAAAGCGTCTTGCCCTGCTTCTGCAGGCCCAGGGCGCTGTAGATCTCGTTGCGTGGCTTGCGCGGCATCATGCTGCGCAGGAACTGCACATAGGCGCTGGGAACCTCCATGTCCACCATGAAGTAGGCGCGTGCAAAGCTGAACAGGATCAGCAGGTCGTCCTCACCAAACAGCACGGCGTCGATGACCAACTGGCCACCCTTGTTGTGCAGGACCGGCAGCGCGAACGGCTGCTCGTTGAATCCATTGATGATCTTTCCCACGATGTAGGCGCCCTTGTTTCGAAAGAAAAGGCCCGACAGGACATTGATCTGGAAATTCGCGCGCAACTTGACCTCACCGAGTTGCCTGGCGATTGCAGCACGCACCAGACCGCAGTCGCGCTCCAGATCGTCAAAGGGCCGGCGCAGATCGAAATCAGACACCATCTGCACAAGTACCTGCAGCAGGTCTTCCTGGGTGGGGTAATAGGAACGGTAGGTCGGCAAGGCCGCCGGTTCGTCGTTCTCGATGTATTCGGTGCTGACCGCTGGCCGCACAAAGATGAAGTCGTTCTGGAAATAGCTGCGGTGCAGGATCTTGGTGGTGACGGAGTTGAAGAAAGTCTCGGCAAGCTCCGGCTGGTGGTGGTCAACCAGCAGGCCGATGTAGTGCAGCTTGGCCTGCTGCCACACTTCCATCGGCTGTTCCCCCGCCTTGAATTCCCGCTCCAGGCGGGTGGAGCACTCGCGCACGCGCAGGTCGTAGAACTCGATTCTTTCGCGTTGCGCGCGCTGCTGGCCGTGCCAGTCGGCGGTTTCAAACCGGTGTTTGGCGCGTGCCGACTCGGTTCGAAACAGGCGGTAGTGCAGGTTGAAACCGTCCATCATGGCCTTGGCGATATCGTAGGCCTGCGGGGAGTCGAGTCGCTGGGGAAACATGGCGCGTCAGTCGTCGTCCAGGGAATCGAATGTGGTGTCCGCCTCGGCATCGACAACCGGACCCGGCGAACGCGGATAACGCTTGATGGCTGTGCGAAAAACCTCGACCACGGTTTCCGTGCCGTCCATGCTCACCAGCAGGTCTTTGAGCAGGCCATCGCGCAGACCGTAGACCCAGCCGTGCACGGTCACTTGCTGGCCGCGGGCCCATGCATCCTGCAGAACCGTGGACAAGGCCACGTTGCCAACCTGTTCGATGACGTTGATTTCACACAGTACATCCTCCTGCTGCTCGGGCAACAGGTGGTCTATCCGCTTGCGGTGCCGAAGTTTCAGGTCCCGGATATGGCGCAACCAGTTATCGGCAAGGCCAATGCGTGTTCCCTGCAGTGCGGCACGCACGCCGGCACAGCCGTAGTGGCCCACCACCATGATGTGCGCGACCTTCAGGTGCTCCACGGCGAACTGGATCGTTGACAGCGCGTTGAGGTCGGAGTGCACCACCACGTTCGCGATATTGCGATGGACAAACACTTCTCCCGGCTCCAGACCGGTGATCTCGTTCGCAGAAACCCGGCTGTCGGAACAACCGATCCACATGTAGCGCGGCTTCTGTTGCGCGAGCAGCCCGGTGAAGAAACCAGGGCGATCGCGCTCCATGCGCGCCGCCCAGGCCCGGTTGTGGTCGAGGAGGAGTTGGGTGTCGGTGGTCATTGACGGATTGTGCCCCGCGCCGGGGACTGCCCCCCGGCGTTGCTACATCGTTTCAGCGAACAACTCCCGGCCTATCAGCATGCGTCTGACTTCGCTGGTACCGGCACCAATCTCGTACAACTTCGCATCACGCCACAGCCGACCCATCGGGTAGTCGTTGATGTAACCGTTGCCGCCAAATATCTGGACGCCCTCTCCGGCCATCCAGGTTGCCTTTTCGGCACACCACAAAATGACAGAGGCGCAGTCCTTGCGAACCTGGCGGACGTGTTGCGCACCCAGCGCGTCGAGGTTTTTGCCCACGGTGTAGCAGTAGGCCCGCCCGGCCTGCAACACGGTGTACATGTCGGCGACCTTGCCCTGGATCAACTGGAACTCGCCGATGCTCTGGCCAAATTGTTTGCGGTCGTGGATGTAGGGCACGACGTTGTCCATGACGGCCTGCATGATGCCGATGGGGCCCGCCGACAGCACGGCGCGCTCGTAATCCAGCCCGCTCATCAAGACCTTGGCGCCGCTGTTGAGCCCGCCCAGGATATGTGACTGCGGCACTTCGACGTTCTGGAACACCAGTTCCCCGGTCGAACTGCCGCGCATACCGAGTTTGTCGAGCTTTTGTGCAATCGAAAAGCCCTTCATGCCCTTTTCGATCAGGAACGCGGTGACGCCGCGGGCGCCGAGTTCGGGCTCGGTCTTGGCATAGACCACCAGGGTGTCGGCGTCCGGCCCGTTGGTAATCCAGAACTTGCTTCCATTGAGCAGGTAGTGCCCCCCCTTGTCCTCGGCCCGCAACTTCATCGAGATCACGTCACTGCCGGCCCCGGCCTCGCTCATGGCGAGCGCCCCGACGTGCTCCCCGCTGATGAGCTTTGGCAGGTACTTCTGGCGCTGCGCATCGGTTCCATTGCGCTTGATCTGGTTCACGCACAGGTTGCTGTGGGCGCCGTAACTCAGGCCCACCGACGCGGACGCGCGGCTGATCTCCTCCATCGCGACCATGTGGGCCAGATAACCCATGTTCGCGCCGCCGTACTCCTCACCCACGGTGATACCAAGCACGCCGAGGGAGCCCATCTTGCGCCACAGGTCCATCGGAAACTGGTCGCTGCGGTCGATCTCGGCGGCCCGCGGCGCGATTTCGGCCTGTGCGAAGTCACGCACGGCATCACGCAAGGCGTCGATGTCTTCGCCGAGTTGGAAGTCGAGTCCGGGCATGTTCATGGTGTGTCTCCTTGTGAGGGCGATGGGATCGTTCAAGCTGGATTCAATAGGTCTTGGGCACAGGCACCAGCGTCTGCTGCATGACAGCGCAGTCGGTTCGTTTGCCATCCGCCGCAACATGGACAACCTCGGCGGTGGTCACGATGATGCGTTTGCCGCCACGCACCACACGCCCGACAGCATGCAGGGCGCCACCCTGGCGCGCGTTCAGGAAGTTGATCTTGTACTCCACCGTGGTGACTTCCATGGCTTCGGGCAGCACGCTGAGGGCCGCGTAACCACCCGCTATGTCCGCCAGCGCACCCATGGCGCCACCATGGAATCCGCCTTGCTGCTGGGTCACCCGCTCGGAGTAGGGCAAGGCCACTTCGCACTGCCCAGGGGCCACACGAACCAGCACTGCCCCGAGTTGGACCATCATCCCCTGGCGCTCGAAACTGTCCCGCACCCGACGGTAAAGGGCCGGGTATTCTGTGCCGGAGTCGATGGAGTCAGCAGTCATGCCGGTGGCCTCAAGGAGTTGAACTGATTGACGTTTACGTAAACGTCAATTATGCGCGAACTGTGTTCCAAAGTCACCCGGAGCGGCGCGGGTCTCAACCCTTGACCGGCGATTTGTCTGCTTTCGCCAGCAGTGCGCGGGCTTCCCTTTCGTGCGTCTTGACCTCATCAAGATTGGCCACGAGGTCCGCCATCTGCTCCTCGAGCGCCTTGCGATGCGCGGCGAGCACCAGCAGGAACTTCTTCAACTGGGGCCCGGTGTCGCGCGGGCTGTCGTACATGTCGATGATCTCGCGCGCCTCGGTGAGGGACAAGCCAAGGCGCTTGGCGCGCAATGTGAGCTTGAGCCGGGTCCGGTCACGGGCGCTGTAGACACGGCTGCGTCCACCTGGCCCGGTCCGCTGTGGCTGCAGCAGGCCCATGTCTTCGTAGAAGCGGATCGCCCGCGTGGTCAGGTCGAACTCCCTGGCAAGGTCGCTGATGGTGAATTGGGCGGGCTGGGTCATGGGTGTTTCAGGGTCAACGGGGGTTCGAACCGAGGCGACAGGTCCATGCCTTGTGCGTTCCTACAATGGCCGATTACATCTTACGTTGACGTAAACGTCAAACCTTCAGGGCATCCACAATGAACGAGCTCGAAAGCCAGTTGCACTATCCGATGGGTGATGCCTTGCCAGACTCCGGGAGCAGCCTGGAGGTGGCGCCCGGGGTTCGATGGATCCGCATGGCCCTGCCGTTTGCGCTGAACCACATCAATCTTTGGCTGCTGCGCGACGAGATCGATGGCCGCCCAGGCTGGAGCATTGTGGATTGCTGCGTTTCCAGGGAGGAGTCGAAGGCGCAATGGGAGCAGATATTTGACACCCAGTTGCAGGGGTTGCCAATTTTGCGGGTGATCGTGACCCATATGCACCCGGACCATGTGGGGCTGGCCTACTGGTTGTGCGAACGCTGGAGCGCCCGGTTGTGGATGAGTGCGACCGACTACAACGTGGCGCGCTTGGGCACCCTGGGGTCGACGGCTTTTGGAGGTGACGGGGCGGCGCAGTTCCTTGCTTCGCATGGACTCAACGACCCCGGGTCAGTTCAACAGATCAAGGCGCGGGCGACCTATTTCCCCAAGCTCGTGCCTGCGGTTCCTGCGCAATACCGCCGCATGGCAGATGGCGACGTGCTGGACATCGGGGGACGCAAGTGGACATGCATCAGTGGTTATGGCCATGCACCTGAACACATTGCACTGTATTGCGCAGAACGCGGTTTGCTGATTGGCGGCGACATGATGCTCCCGCGCATATCGACCAACGTCAGTGTCCACGAAGTCGAGCCCGAGTCCAACGCGCTCAAAATGTTTCTCGACTCTGTAGACAGGTTCAAGGCGCTTCCCGAAGATACGCTGACGCTGCCTTCGCACGGCAAACCGTTCACCGGGCTGCATGTCCGAATCGGGCAACTGCATGATCACCACCGCGACCGCCTGGCCGAAGTGTTGGCAGCGTGTCGTGAAACAGCATGCAGCGCGGCAGACATCGTTCCGGTTCTGTTCCGGCGTACGCTGGACCTGCACCAGATGACATTTGCCATGGGGGAGTCGATTGCACACCTGCATGCCCTTTGGTATGGCGGCCAGCTGCAGCGCGCTCTTGACTCCAACGGCGTCTACCGCTTCCAGGGCACATGAATCAGACCCACTGCGGTATGGACTCATCCTTGAGCAAGCCGCGCACTTCGGCATAGTCGGGCACCACCGATCGCACCGTATCCCAGAATCTGGGGCTATGGTCCATCACGCGCAGGTGGCTCAACTCATGCGCGACGACGTAATCAATCACAGGCATGCGAAAGTGCACCAGTCGCCAATGCAGGCGGATCGAGCCGTCCGAACGCGCGCTGCCCCAGCGGGTTCCGGCGCTGCTCAACGAGAGTTTGCGCCACTGCACCTCCAACTGCGGTGCAAAGTGGTCCAGGCGTTCGGTGAATATCCGCCTGGCCTGACGCATCAGCCAGGCCTGCACGGCATCCCGGATCTGTGCCTCCGAAGCGCGGTGTGGCAAACCAAGGTGGAGGCTGTGCTGCGCGATTCCCGTGGCGGCATCGGTCACACTTTGCATGGTGGCGCTGGTGTTGGCAAAGGTTTGCGTCGGGTCCAGAAGCAGGCGCAGTGGCTGCCCGAGAAACGGGATTTCGGCCCCCTCTCGCCACTCGATACGGTTCGCGACCAAGCGCTCGTGGTGCAGCCGCGCCTCGTCCAGCTTGCGCACGATCCATGTCGCCTTCTCTTGCAGCGCGGCATTCACCTCTACAAGACCAACCCAGCGGGGCGCGGACACGACAAGTCCTTCGGGTCCGACAGAAAACCCGATGGTTCGGCGCTTGCCGCGCTTGAACTCATAGGCCACGATGGCCTGGGCCAGGCGCAGCTCCCGGTTGGCACGCGGATGACGGAACTCGATCGTTGGCGGCGACGTGGGAGCCGGCCCGGCCCTCGGAGGCGAGGGTTCCGCGGGCGAAAAAAAGTCCAGCGTCAGTTGTACCAGGCTGCGCATGGAGAAGGACTTTATCGGTAGGCCTCGGGGTCGAGCCTGTGCATTTCGGCCTCGATCCATGCCTCGACTTCACGCATCAACTCGTCGGCGCTTCGCCCCTGGCTGGGAATTGGCTGTCCAATGGAGACATCAACGCAGCCCGGGTACTTCACGAACGCCCTGCGCGGCCAGCATTTGGCCGATGACACCGCGATGGGAATGACCGGGGCGCCGGTTTCGATGGCCAGTCGCGTGCCGCCTGATTTATAGACCCCCTTGCGCCCGCGGGGAATCCGCGTGCCTTCGGGGAACATGATGATCCAGATACCTTGCGCCAACAAGCCCTTGCCTTGGGCCACCACCCGGTTGAAAGCTTGTGCGCGCTGGCGCCGATCGATGTGGATCATGTCAAGCCGGCCCATCGCCCAACCAAAAAAAGGCACGTAGAGCAGTTCTTTCTTGAAGACGTAAGCCAACGGATGAGGCATCAGCGTCGGCAAAAGGAAAGTCTCCAGGGTCGATTGGTGCTTGACGAGCAGGATCGCAGGACTTGTGGCCCCACTGGGCAAGTTCTCCATGCCACTGACGCGAACCTCGATACCCAGGATGACCCGCGCGCCGTCGATGACCCACCCCAGCCACCGTACTGCCATCCACCACAGCGGCTTACCACGCACGCGAATGGAAGAAAGCACCATGATGATGCCCCAAGGCACTACAGTGACAAGCATCCACGCCATGTGGACGACTGACCGGATCAGCGCCGGAACGAACGCGGGTTTCATGCCAAGGCGCTGGCCCTGGCAGGGCTGCCTCTGTCAATCAGGAATGCGGCGAAAGCGGCAAGGTCTTCGTGAACATGCGTGCCGGAAGGAAACTCAGGCGGCAACTCGAGCCCACGGTATGCGCTACCGCGGCCAGTAAGCACAAGATGGGGTTCGCAGCCAACTGCCGCGCCGGCGGCGAGGTCCTCGACCGAGTCGCCGACGTTGGGCGTGCCCTGCAATTCGACCGCAAAACGTTCGCCGATCTGCTCGAACAGCCCCGGCGCCGGTTTGCGGCAGTGGCAGGCCTCATCGGGCGAATGAGGACAGTAGAAAAAAGCATCGACACGTCCACCGGCAGCCGCGAGTGACTTGTGCATCCTGGTCTGGATGGCGTTGAGCATCGCCACCTCGTACAGGCCACGACCAAGCCCGGACTGGTTGGATGCCACCACCACATGCCATCCCGCATGGTTGAGCCGGGCAATTGCTTCGAGTGCCCCGGGCAAGGGCCGCCAAGCCTCGGGGGAATCCACAAATGCGGCGTTTTCCTCGTTGATGGTTCCGTCGCGATCGAGGATAACGAGTTTCATGGCGAGTCGATTCAGTTGGCAAGGCGGGACAGATCAGCCACCCGGTTCATGGCATTGTGCAGGCTTTGCAGGAGCCCCTGGCGGTTCAGCCGCAAATCCAGTTCCTGGGCGTTGACCATGACACCTTCGAAAAACGCATCGACTGGCGCACGCAAGGCCGCCAGGCCCTGCAGCGAGGCCGCGTAGTCTCCCGCTTCGAATTGCGCGTCGGCCCGCGGCACGACATCCTTCATCGCAGCGTAGAGAGCGACCTCGGCTGGCTCCTTCAACAGGATCTCACTGACATGAGGGTCGACTTCCTGCGCCTTCTTGAGGATATTGCCGATGCGTTTGTTGGCTGCAGCCAGCGCAGGCGCCTCGGGCAGGCCGGAAAAAGCGCGAACCGCCGCCAACCTCTTGGGAACACTTGCCCACTCGGTCATCCTGCGGGCATTGATGGCGGCCTCGACCTCGGCCACGGAGAACCCACTGTCCTTGAGGTAGCCCTTCAGCCTCTCAACGAGAAATTCACCGAGCACATCGACAGGATCCTGCAGCAATCCGGCGGGGAACGCGGTCACGGCGATTCGCGTCAAGTCGTGGTGGGAGATCGGGAGCGCCCGCTCCACCAGCATGCGGGCCACACCCAGCCCATGGCGTCGCAGCGCAAATGGATCCTTGTCGCCGGTTGGAAGGTTGCCAATGCCGAACATGCCAGCCAACGTCTCAAGCTTGTCAGCCAGCGCAACAACGATGCCGGTCAAATGGCGTGGCAACGCATCGCCGGCGAACCGGGGACGGTAATGGTCCTCGATTGCGCAGGCGACTTCGTCGGCCAGGCCATCGTGGCGCGCGTAATACGCACCCATGATGCCCTGCAGTTCGGGAAACTCGCCAACCATGTCAGTCAGCAGATCACACTTGGCCAGCGTGGCTGCCGTGTCCACGTGCTCGAGAAGTCCAGGGGCGTCAAAATGTTGCGCTATTCCCCGGGCAATGGTTCGCACACGCTGCATCCGTTCGCCCTGGCTGCCCAGCCTGTTGTGGTAGACAACTTTGTCCAACCGGCTGACCCGCGCGTCCAGTGGAGTGCGTCGGTCCTGGTCATAAAAGAACTTGGCGTCCGCCAACCGAGGGCGGACTACCCGCTCATTGCCGCCGATCACAGCGCTTGCATCGTCCGGCGAGATGTTGCTGACCACCAGGAAGCGGTTGGTCAGGAGGCCTGTTGCGTCGAGCAGGGGAAAGTACTTCTGGTTCGCCTTCATTGTGAGAATCAGGCATTCCTGCGGGACATCCAGAAACTCTGCATCGAATGTACATGCCAGGACGTTCGGCCGCTCGACCAAGGCGGTCACTTCGTCGAGCAGCGCAGCATCGTGAACAACCTGCACACCACCGCCAATGCGAGAACAGGCCAGCGTGATTTGGCGCTCGATCTCGTCGCGCCGCTCGGAAAACCCTGCCGTGACCGCACCATCACGCGACAGGGTTGCCGCATACCCGTCGGCGTCGGCAAACACGACAGGCGACACAACAGCTTCAAAACGGTGGCCAAGCGTCGTCCGCCCGGATTTGAGGCCTAGCGCCTGGACAGGAACAATATCGCTCCCGTGTAAAGCCACAAGACCATGGGCCGGGCGAACAAAACTCACGCTGCTCCAGCCTGGCAAGTCGCAATCGGACTCCAGTTGGTAGGTCATGACCTTGGGTATCGGCAGCTTGGCAATTGCATCCAGCAACGCAATTTGCAGCCCTTCGGCCAAAGTCGCCCCTTTCAAGGTGCTGTCGAGGAAGAGCGATTCCGCCTTGCCATCCAACGCGCGGCGCAGGTCAGCGACCGCAACGCCTTGGGCACCCAGTGCCTGCAATTTCTTGAGCAGCGCCGGTGTGGCGCTGCCTGAAGAATCCAGGCCTACCGTAACGGGCATGAGTTTCTGGGACTGCGCTTTGTCGGCAGCGCGCGGTGCCACGCCGCGTACATGTACTGCCAGGCGCCGGGGCGACGCATACACGGTGCAGTCACTCGGGTCGGCCACAAGTCCCTGCTCTGCCAATTTCCGAGCCAGTGCCCGACCAAAGGCTTCACCCAGTTTTTCCAGCGCCTTGGGTGGCAGTTCCTCCACCAGCATCTCAACAAGTAGGTTGTTCATATCGTTCTATGGATTGCTCGCAGCGCGGGGGAAAGGTGAAGACCGGACATTCAGGCTGCACGCTTCGGCATCTGCTCGACCCATGCACGCGGCGCCAAAGGGAAACCGAGCCTCTCACGGCTTTCGAAATAACTCTGCGCGACCGCACGGGCGAGGTTACGAATACGGCCCATGTAGGCGGCACGCTCGGTCACGCTGATCGCTCCGCGGGCATCCAGCAGATTGAAGCTGTGTGCCGCCTTGAGGACTTGTTCATACGCCGGGAGTGCGAATTGACGGTCAACAAGGTGCGCTGCCTGCTTCTCGTGCGCGGTAAAAGCAGAGAAAAGGAAGTCGATATCGCTGAGCTCGAAGTTGTACGCGGATTGCTCCTTTTCGTTCTGCAGGTAGACATCGCCATAGGTGATCCCGTCCGCCCACTTCAGTTTGTAGACGTTGTCGACTTCCTGCAGGTACATGGCGAGTCGCTCGAGACCGTAGGTGATTTCTCCGGTAACAGGGCGGCAGTCGATGCCGCCTACTTGCTGGAAATAGGTGAACTGGGTGACTTCCATGCCATTGAGCCAGACCTCCCAACCCAAACCCCATGCACCCAAAGTCGGGTTTTCCCAGTCGTCCTCCACGAACCGGATGTCATTCTTCTTGAGGTCCAGCCCCAACGCACGCAGTGACCCGAGGTACAACTCCAAGATATTGGCCGGGGCCGGCTTCATGACGACCTGGTACTGGTAGTAGTGCTGCAAGCGGTTTGGATTTTCGCCGTACCGGCCGTCCTTGGGGCGCCGGCTCGGCTGCACATAAGCCGCCTTCCAGGGTTCGGGCCCGATCGCCCGCAAGAAGGTGGCCGTGTGTGAGGTCCCGGCACCTACTTCCATGTCGTAGGGCTGCAACAGAACGCAGCCTTGGGCGTCCCAATACGATTGCAGCGTGAGGATGATTTGTTGAAACGTCAGCATGGGCTCTCAATCGGGGGCACCTGAACCCTGCCGCGTGGACCGCTGGTGCAGCGGTCGCCGTCAATGGACGTTGACCAAGGCACTTTTGTCCAAGCCGGCGCCTGGCGCCGTCAGGGGGTAAAAACCAGATTTTACGGGCCTTCGTCGGGCGCGCTTGTCGAAGCCCGCCCTCATATCTCACCGGCCCCCGGGAGTTGACGCCAACGTCTTCGTACCAAAAAGCAAACCATGGTGACAGACGCTGCCGCCAGCCAATACGGCAGCAGACCCCAACGGGAAACCCACCAGGCGAAAGGCGTCGTGCCCAGGCGACCCTCGACCTCCCCCAACAGGACGCCTCGGGTGTGGCGGGGAATCGAATGGGTCACACGACCGGTATGGTCGATGATGACTGTGTCTCCGGTGTTGGTGGCGCGGACGAATGGCCGGTCAAACTCCAGCACGCGCATGCGGGAAATATTGCGATGCTGGTCGATTGCGGCGGTGTTCCCGAACCATCCGATGTTGCTGACGTTGACAAAGATCGTGGGCATGTTGTCAGGGTCCAGAAACCTGGCGCCAAGTTCTTCGCCGAACAGGTCCTCGTAGCAGATATTGGGAGCCAACCGCTGCCCCCGCCAGCGGAAGGACGGCTGACCGACCGCGCCACGATTGAAGTCACCAAGCGGAATCGACATCAGATCTGTGAACCATCTGAAAAATGGAGGGATGAACTCCCCGAACGGCACGAGATGATGCTTGTCATACCGGTATGACGTCCCATCGGTACCACCATTGAACGCGCCATGGAACGCAACCACTGAATTCGTGTAGCCACTCGACAAGCTGCCCAATGGCACGCCGATCATTGCCGCCTGCGAACCTGACGAAAATTGCCGCTGCAAACCTGCCCAGTAACCATCGGGGAGTTGCTGTGGCAGCAGTGGAATTGCGGTCTCTGGCGCCACGACCAAGGTAGCGCGCACGCGGGCAAGTTCATCGCCGTACCAGCGCAGGGCGTCAGCGACACCACTGCCGGCCTGGAACTTCTCGTCCTGTGCAATGTTGCCCTGCAGGAGGGCTACCGACAAGGACCCACTCGAAACAGTGAACGTACCCGGGGACCAAGCCATGAGAACCGCGCTGACAGCTGCCAGTGTCCATGCGAAGAGACCACCAGGACGACCGAAGTCTCTCAGGCCGGCCGTGGCCAAGAAAGCGATCCAGGCAACGAGCGCAGCGACACCGTACACGCCAATGAACTTTGCCGCACGTGCCAATCCGTCTACATGGGCGTACCCAATGGCACCCCAGCCAAATCCCGTAAACCAGACGCCCCGGGCGAGTTCGGCCAACGTCCACAATGCGGCGAACAGTGCGGCTGCACCGATTCGATTTCTGGGCGCCCAAGCAACAAAGGCGATGCACGCCACTGCGTAATATGCGGCCAGCACCGCGCTCAACGAAAGGACCGCAAGTGCGGATAGCCAAGCCGCCAACCCTGCGTACGTATGCATCGCGACGAATAACCACCAGAAAGTGCCAGCGAGCCAAGCTGTGGCAAACGCCCATCCGAGCAATCCCGCATGCGCTGGCCGTGTAACCATCGTCAGCTGCCAGGCAAGAGCCCCCATCGCCAGGAGCTGCAACCATCCCGCCGGCTCCCCATCCCAAGGCGTGACGATGGAAGCCGCCTGCAGCAATCCGGCGATGGCGACGAGCCCGATGGATGCGAACAATTGCAAGGTTCAGGGCACCTGCGGCGCCACCTTGAACCATTTCACGGCACCACCCTTGGTATGAAGCACCACGAAATTGAGGCCGGCCCTGCTGTATTGCTCTCCGCGTTTTGGCACATGGCCCATTTCGTGGGCAATCAGGCCCCCGATGGTGTCGAACTCACCGTCTTGGTCGGACTCAACGATCTTCACCCCAAACGCAGTTTCGACGCGCTCGATGGCGGTATCTCCGCTGACTCGGTAGGTGCGGTCAGCGAGGCCGAAAATGTCACCTTCATCTTCCGCAATGTCAAACTCATCTTCTATTTCGCCAACGATCTGCTCAAGTACATCTTCGATCGTGATGAGCCCAGCGACTCGGCCAAACTCGTCAATCACGATAGCGAGGTGGTTTCGGTTGCCCCGGAATTCACGCAGCAGGTCATTCAGGCCCTTGCTTTCGGGAACAAAAACGGCTGGCCGCAGCAGGCTTCGAACCAGGAGTTCAGACTCACGACGAAGTTTGAGCAGGTCCTTCGCCAAGAGGATTCCGATGATATTTTCGCGCTCATGCTCAAACACAGGGAAGCGCGAGTGTGCGGTGTCAATGACGACGCGAAGCAATTCATCGCCCGGCGCATCTATGTCGACCAAGTCCATTCGAGTGGCCGGAACCATCACGTCCCCCGCGGACATTTCTGCCATGCGGAGCACACCTTCCAGCATAAACCTGGATTCCGCCCCTATGACATTGTTGTCCTCGGCGTCCGCGAGTGTTTCGATCAACTCAGCCGTTGAATCTGGTCCGGGATGGATGAACTCCGCGAGCTTCTGCAGGAAGGTGCGTTTGTCGTCCTTTTCGGACAATCGCGCTGGTTGGGTATCGGACACGAAGGGATGGGGCTGAACACACCGTTGTTGCGCAGCGCTTAGGATAGCGGATTGCGCGCCTCAAAAGCAAGTGCAAGGAAGACGCCCAACTTGCAGGAGGTCAATCCTCCCGGGATGGCCCGGACGAGGTGCTCGCGGCTCGAACAGGTTGGAGGCTCGGCAATAATGGGCGGGAATTGCGCGCGCTCCCTCAT
>CAMAWD010000082.1 GCA_945861785.1 Rhodoferax sp. OV413
TCGGTACCCTCCTCGTCGCGCAGATAACCCAGAGATGCCAACACCTCGCGGTCGGTCATCATGAAAACGACGGTGTCGTCGGTGTGCGCAGTATGGCTGATCCAGTTCCAGTGCGGAAGCGTGAAAACATCATTGCGCCTCCAGTGCATGGTGGTGCTCCCGACCTCGCTGCTACCCTCACCCCGCGCGACCACACACACCGCATTGCTGGTGCTGCGGTAGGGCCGGGTGGCCCGCCCCTGGGCGCACGCCAGCAGGTAACAGTCGAGCGTGGGGGCCACGGCGCCGCGGCTTTCGCCATCGACGTAACGCAGCAGGCGGCTGCCATCGGGCTCCGGCGCTGCCGCGTCGAGCGCCTCGCGCGCCCGCTCCCAGGCATACCGGAACCGGCTGTCGCTCGGGTTGCGCAGGTCGAACGCGTCGGGCGCCAATGCAACAGCGCCCTTGCGCAGGGCCGGCGCCCGCGTGGGCAAAGGTTCGACCGGTTTCGCGTGCGCATCGGCCAACTCGAAGAACATGGTGTCGAGGTGCGCGCACAGCGGCAAGTCCAGGCCATCGAACCACACCACCCGGCCGCTGCCAGGGTGGGTGTGTTCATGCCAGGTCCAGGAGGGCGTGAGCACCAGGTCGCCCTCGGACATGGCGGACAGGTGGTCGTTGACGCTGGTGACAGCGCCCGCTCCCTCCATGACGAAGCGGATCGCCTGTAGGGTGTGGCGGTGCGCACGCGCGGTCTCACCCGGCAGCAGCGTCTGCAGACCACTCGACAAGTTCGATGTCGTGGCTGCGGCCCCCTGGAATGCGGGATGCGTCATCAACAGCACCCGGCGTTCGGCATCTTCCATGCCCACTTCGCTGACTGCCCGGCGGATCAGGGGCTCCATGTCCGCCCACGGCCAGCACCAGGGCGCATCGGGCGCCGCCGGCTCGCGCCGGGTGACACGGGCGTACCGGTCCCACAGTGGTTGGGCGTTGACCGCGGCAAGCGCGTCGACCAGACCGGACTGGAAACCCGATGACAAAGGTGGTTCCAAATTGACTCCTCGGCAGCGCGGACTATGTAGTGCCCACAGATTTGATTTTCAGGGGAGTCTAGTGGCAAGTCCCGCAAATTGCCAATTGAGGCGCCGCAGTCGGCGGCCGGCCACACGGATGCCAACGCGTCGGCAGGTCTCACCGAAGCGTCACGCCGGTCTTCGACTGCAGTTCCTCGCGTGTGACACCAGGCGCCAGTTCAACCACCTTCAACCCGTGCGGGGTGACGTCCATCACCGCAAGGTCGGTGATGATGCGGTCGACCACGCCCACACCTGTGAGCGGCAACGTGCACTGCGGGAGGATCTTGAGGTCGATGCTGCCGTCTTTCTTCTTGGCCACGTGTTCCATCAGCACCACGACGTTCTTCACGCCTGCCACCAGGTCCATCGCGCCCCCCATGCCCTTGACCATCTTGCCCGGGATCATCCAGTTGGCCAGGTCGCCCTTCTCGCTGACCTGCATCGCGCCCAGGATGCTCAGGTTGATCTTGCCGCCACGGATCATCGCGAAGCTGTCGTGGCTGCTGAAGATCGACGAGCCCGGCAGGGTGGTGACGGTTTGTTTGCCGGCATTGATCAGGTCGGCGTCGACCTCGTCCTCGGTGGGGAACGGGCCGATGCCCAGCATGCCGTTCTCGCTTTGCAGCCATACCTCCTTGTCGGCCGGCACGAAGTTGGCCACCAGGGTCGGAATGCCGATGCCCAGGTTCACGTAATAACCGTCCTGCAGTTCCTGCGCGGCACGGGCCGCCATTTGGTCTTGGGTCCAGGCCATGGGATAACTCCTGTTGGGTTGTGTTTCGGTGGGTGGCTCAGGCGCTGGCCTTGTCGCGCAGGGTGCGCTTCTCGATGCGCTTTTCGGGTGTGGCATTGAGCACGATGCGGTGCACGTAGATGCCAGGCAGATGCACCTGGTCGGGCACCATGGCGCCGGTCTCCACGATCTCCTCCACCTCGACGATCGTGATCTTGCCGGCCATGGCCACCGCCGGGTTGAAATTGCGCGCCGTGTACCGAAACTGCAGGTTGCCCGACTTGTCTGCACGGTGCGCCTTGACCAGCGACACGTCCGGCACCAGGGAGCGCTCCATCACGTAGGTCTCACCGTCGAAGTCGCGCAGCTCCTTGCCTTCGGCGACCATGGTGCCCACGCCGGTCTTGGTGAAGAAAGCCGGGATGCCGGCCCCGCCGGCGCGCAGCTTCTCGGCCAGCGTGCCCTGCGGCGTGAATTCAAGTTCCAGTTCACCGGCCAGGTACTGGCGCTCGAACTCCTTGTTCTCGCCCACGTAGCTCGAAATCATGCGTTTGATCTGGCGCGTTTCCAGCAGCCTGCCCAGGCCGAAGCCGTCGACTCCGGCGTTGTTGGAGATCACCGTCAGGCCTTTGACCGCGCTGTCGCGCAAGGCGTCGATCAGGGCCTCGGGAATGCCGCACAGCCCGAAACCGCCGACCGCCATCAGTTGTCCGTCCTGGACGATGCCCTTGAGCGCGGCGGCGGCGGAGGGATAAATCTTGTTCACGCAGGTCTCCTTGGTGTTGGGACCCGAACGATACTACGTAACCAGATACGCAGTATTTCGTACCGCACCGTCCGCCCCCACCGATGACCCACGACATCGATTGCCGCCTCGCTTTCCAGTTGGCGCCGATAGGCTTGGTCGTCCGGTCAAGGCCGAACTGACTGCGCGGGAGCGTGAAGTGGCTTGAAGGTTTTCTTGCCAATGGCGCCCGCACCTATGCGGCAAAAACTTCCTGCAAGAGGCCCAACGTGCCGGCCAAGGTCCTGGTCGAGATCGCCCCCAACCGCTTGACCATCCGCAATTTGTCCACAGCCCGCAGTTGGTCCAGCAGGATCAAGCCCTTCAGGCCCGCATGGGTCACCGGCACCCGAAATGGCGCTGGGCGACTCTTGGTGGTCATGGGTGCCACGATCACCGTGCGAAGGTGGTCGTGCATTTCGGGCGGCGAGACGACCACGCATGGCCTCGACTTCCTGATCTCGTTGCCTACCGTCGGGTCCAGGTTGACCAACCAGATTTCGCCGCGTTTCACCACGAAATCTCAGCGTCTGCCTCGTTTCCGAATTCGCCCATCACCAAGGCTTCGTCGCCAGTCCCGGCGATCTTGCGGGCGGCGTCGGCCCAGCCAGCACGCACGGGTTTGGCGGGCTTGCGCAACACCAACGCACCCGCTTCAACAGTGATCTCCGCTCCGCCAGCGTCCAAACCCACCTGTGCGAGCAAGGGCTTGGGGATCACGATGCCTTGGGAGTTGCCGATCTGTCGGATGGTTACGTGCATGATGTGCTCGCTGGTTGAAGTGTCAACAATGTTATTCCTTGACCAAGAAGGTGTCAACACGTGATCTGTCCGGCGCCGTCGAATCGGCGTTCTCACTCAGGATGGCAAGGGCACGGCGCTGCGTGAGAAGGTCATCAGCCGTCCCTTGTAGGCTGGCATTCCCTCAGCGGCCGGCTGGTCCAGCCTTTGTTCGACCAGGCTGAAACCCAGCAGCGCCATGTGGCGGTTGAATGCTGCCCGGTTGCCGCGGTCCGGGTCCACGATCCAGACTTCGGCGGCAGCCGCGCTGTGGCGGCCGATGAACCCGGCCAACGCGCCCGCGGGATCGCGTTCGTACAGAAGGTCGCTGCCGATCAGCAGATCGAAGCGGCCCTGCAGCACCAGCTCGGTCTGCGCGGCCTGGTCGTGCAGTGGCAGTGCATCGTCGCCCCAATGGCCGTACCGGTACTTCATCGGCAGCAGTGCATTGAGCCGCAGGTTCTCAGCCAGGAAATCGGCAGTCAATGGGTGGCAATCGCTGGCCGTCATGTCCATGCCGCGCCGGTGCCCCACCAGGCTTGCCAGTGCCAGCCCGCAGCCGATCTCCAGCACGCGTTCGCCCGCCACCAGAGCGCGCATGGCCAGGCGCGCGGCAAGTTGCGCACCCGACGGCCACAACAGCCCGAAGATCGGCCAGGTCGCGGAGGTGATGCCCTGGCGAAGTGCGTCCCCATGCGGGTCGGTGAACTGCTGGCGGTCGAGCAGGGAGCGCATGGTCAGGTCATGGGTGCCGGCTACCGCGATGCGCTCGACCTTGGTCTGGTAGCCGGGCATCGCTGGGGCGCGAAGCCCTGCGCGGGCGTTCGCGAAGTGGAACAGCCCTGCAGTATGCGCCCTCTCGCTGGCGCCCGGTCGATTGGCGTAAAGTGGGGTGACGAGCCATCCACACTACGGGCACACCGCCATGACCACCACACCACCTCCCCGCTACCCAGCCCCCCAGATCCTGGATCTGCCCGACGACATCCGCGCCAAGGTGCTGGAGATCCAGGAGAAATCCGGATTCATCCCCAATGTGTTCCTGGCCCTGGCGCGCCGCCCGGCAGAGTGGCGCGCGTTTTTCGCCTACCACGACGCATTGATGCTGCGCGAGGAGTCGGGCCTCAGCAAAGGCGACCGCGAAATGATCGTCACCACCACCAGCGCGGCCAACCACTGCCTGTACTGCGTCGTGGCCCACGGCGCCATCCTGCGTATCTACGAGAAGAAACCGCTGGTGGCCGACCAGGTGGCCGTGAACTACCGCAAGGCCGACATCACGCCGCGCCAGCGCGCCATGCTCGACTTTGCGATGAAAGTCTGTCTGCACTCGTCCGAAATCGGTGAGCCCGATTTCGCGGCCCTGCACGCACACGGCTTCAGCGACGAGGACATCTGGGACATCGGCGCCATCACCGCTTTCTTCGGCCTGTCCAACCGCATCGCCAACTTCAGCGGCATGTTGCCCAACCCGGAGTTCTACCTGATGGGCCGTTTGCCGCGCGAGAAAAAGTAGTCATTGCGCCTGGTTTGCGACGGCTAAATACCCGCCAAGGGTGCAGGATCAACTCACCAGCGCCCGCACCCAGTCCGGCAGCGTCTTGGCCTTCTGTTTCGGAAAGTCGACCCAGATCGTCGTGGCGCCACCTGCTGCGCAGACTGTGCCCGGCTGGTCGGCGCGTTCCATCGTGACCCAGGTCTCGAAGGTGGTGCGCGCCGGGTCGCTGGCATACATCTTCACCAGCACGTCGCCCGGGTATTTGAGTTGCCGGTAGAAGTTGCAAAACGCATTGACGACCACCGGGCCTTCGCCCTGGCTGTCGGGCAGGCAACCGGCCCCGTGCATCCAGTCGATGCGGCAGGTCTCCATGTAGCGGAAATAGCTGGTGTTGTTCAGATGCCCCATTGCGTCCATGTCGCCCCATCGGATCGCGATGGCCATCTGGTAAATCAGCTTCTTGTGTTCGGGCAATTCGAGCCGCATCGGGCCGGCCTCAGATCGAAAAACCGTCGTCCGCCGCGATCACCGCGCCGTTGACGAAATGGCTCTGATCGGAGCACAACATCACGATCAGTGCGTCGAGGTCGGCGGGCTGGCCCACGCGTTTGCGTGGCAACATCTGCACCAGCTTCTGACCCTGCTCGGTCTGCCAGTGCTGGTGGTTGAGCTCGGTGTCGATGTAGCCGGGGCACAGGGCGTTCACGTTGATGCCGAAGCGGCCCCATTCAACTGCCATCGCCTTGGTCATATGGATCATCGCCGCCTTGCTCATGCTGTAGACGCTCACTTGCGGCAGCGCCCGCAGCCCAGTGACCGAGGCCACATTCACGATTCGCCCGCCGGTGAACGAACCTGGTGCCGCGCCCTTGGAACGCGCCAACATGCGTTTGCCGACCTCCTGGGCCACGAAGAACGCCCCCTTGACGTTGGTGTCGAACACGAAATCGTAGTCCTCGGGCGTGACGTCCTGCACGCGCTGCGTGGTGCTGACGCCGGAGTTGTTGACCAGGATGTCGATCGAGCCGACCTCGGTTTCGGCATGCGCCACAGCCGACTTGATGGAATCATGGTCGGTTACGTCGAGCTCGACCACATGGGCGTCGCCACCGGCGCCGTCGATGTCGGCGCGCAACTCCTTGAGCTTGTCCACGCGCCGGCCAGCCAGGACGACCGCCGCCCCTGCGGCAGACAGGGTGCGCGCGAATTGCGATCCCAGCCCGCTGGATGCGCCAGTCACCAAGGCGACGCGCCCGGAAAGATCGATGCTATAGGCCATGGGCGCTTTTCTCCGATATTCAAGTTGATCCGGGGATTATCTCCCTGACATTGTCCGGGCCCGCATAAAATCAAATTCACACCCCTCCCGCCACCCCCACCCTTCATCCATCACGCGACCATGACCCACGACGAAATCCTTGCGCAGTTCGGCCCCCGCGAGGCCATGGAGTACGACGTCGTGGTCGTCGGCGGCGGGCCGGGCGGGCTGTCGACCGCAATCCGCCTCAAGCAACTCGCAGCAGCCCAGGGCAAGGAAGTCTCGGTGGTGGTGCTGGAGAAAGGCTCCGAGCCCGGTGCGCACATCCTGTCGGGCGCCATCATGGACCCGATCGCGCTGACCGAGCTCATCCCCAACTGGAAGGAACTCGGCGCCCCGCTGACCCAGCCCGTCACCGACGATGCGATGGTGTTCCTGGGCGAAAAAGCCTCGTTCCGCATGCCCAACTTCATGCTGCCAGCCTGCCTGCACAACCATGGCAACTACATCGTGAGCCTGGGCGCCGTAACGGGCTGGCTGGCGCAGCAGGCCGAGGGCCTGGGCGTCGAGATCTTCCCCGGGTTTGCGGCTGCCGAAGTGCTCTACAACGACAATGGTTCGGTCAAGGGCGTGGCCACAGGCAACATGGGCGTGGGCAAAGACGGCCAACCCATGGACAACTTCCAGATCGGCATGGAGCTGCATGGCAAATACACCGTGTTCGCTGAAGGCGCACGCGGCCACCTCGGCAAGCAGCTGATCGCCCGCTTCAAGCTCGACGAAGGCCGGGACCCCCAAACCTACGGCCTGGGCATCAAGGAGCTGTGGGAGATCGACCCCAAACGCCACCAACCCGGCCTGGTGTTGCACACCGCCGGCTGGCCGATGGACAACAACACCTACGGCGGCGCGTTTCTGTACCACGCGGCAGACAACAAGGTCGCCCTGGGCTTCATCACCGGGCTGGACTACAGCAACCCCTACCTGAGCCCGTTCGAGGAATTCCAGCGCTGGAAGACCCACCCCAACATCCGCTGGTACCTGGAGGGCGAAGGGCTCAAGCCGGCCAAGCGCCTGTCCTACGGTGCACGTGCCATCACGGCCGGCGGCCTGATGTCGCTGCCCAAAACCGTGTTCCCGGGCGGCGCCCTGGTCGGTTGCGATGCCGGTTTCCTTAACGTGAGTCGCATCAAGGGCAGCCATGCCGCCATCAAGACCGGCATGCTGGCCGCCGAAGCCGCATTTGATGCATTGCAGGCCGGCCGCGCGCACGACGAGCTGAACGCCTATCCCGAGGCGTTCGAGAAAAGCTGGCTGCACACCGAGCTCAACAAGTCGCGCAATTTCAAGGCCTGGTTCAAGAAGGGCCTCAACGTGGCCACCGTGATGAACGGCATCGAGCAGTTCCTGCTGCGCGGCAACATCCCCTGGACTTTGCGCCGCGACAAGCCCGACCACCTGTACCTGAAGCCGGCAGCCGAGTGCAAGCCGATCGACTACCCAAAGCCCGACGGCAAACTGACGTTCGATCGACTCTCCAGCGTGTTCATCAGCAACACCAACCACGAAGAGCAGCAACCAGCCCACCTGACACTGAAAGACGCCAGCGTGCCGGTTGGCATCAACCTGACCAAGTTCGCCGGCCCCGAGGCGCGGTATTGCCCGGCCGGTGTGTACGAATTCGTGAAGAACGACGACAACACCGACCGCCTGCAGATCAACGCGCAGAACTGCGTGCACTGCAAGACCTGCGACATCAAGGACCCGACGCAAAACATCGTCTGGGTCACGCCCGAAGGCAGCGGCGGGCCGAACTACGCGGGCATGTAAGGCCGTGTCGCGCCTGCCACCGCTGCCGCCCGAGACCACGCCTGCACTGAAGTCGCACTTCGACTTCTTCCTCGGCACCCTGGGGTTCACGCCCAACAGCGTGTTGACCATGCAGCGCAAGCCGCGGTTGGTGCAGGCCTTCGCCCAGCTCAACGCCGCGGTGATGGACCCAGCGGGTGAGGTCGAGCAGGGTTTCCGGCGCCTGATCGGGCATGTGGTGAGCAAGGTGTCGGGCTGCCTGTACTGCCAGGCGCACACACTGCTGGGCGCGCAGAACTTCGGCATCAGCGAGGCCAAACTCGCCGGCGTGTGGACCTATGCCAGCAGCCCGCACTACAGCCTGCGCGAACGCCTGGCAATGGACTTTGCGCTGGCGGCGTCGAGCCAGCCCAACGCAGTCACCGACGAACAGTTCGCGGAATTGCGCCAGCACTGGAGCGATGGCGAAATCGTGGAAATCCTGGGCGTGGTGGCGATGTTCGCTTTCCTCAACCGCTGGAACGACACCATGGCCACGCCGCTCGAGGCCAGCCCCATCGCGGTAGCGCAACAGGCCCTGGGTGACCAAGGCTGGACGCCCGGCAAACACGGCCACTGAACAGCAGCGCCGGCCGATAGGCGGACTGAGCACCGGGTGCCATTTTTGCGGCTATACAATCGGCTGGTCAGGAGAGAGTCTTCCCCCATGGGGAAAACCGCCGAAGGCGCAGTACCTGCTGATTGCGGCAGGTTGAACGCTCAGGCAAAAGGACTGGCAACCGCCACGGGCCCGTGATGGCACATGGCGTACCCCACTGGAGAGAGGCTGCATCGGTCGCAGCCCACCGAAGGAGCAAGCCCCACGCGGAACCACCCGGTTGCCGCCTCTGGCGTGAATCTCTCAGGTACCACGGACAGCGGGGGCAGCCCATGGCAACACGCCATGGATCAATTGCCCCTTGGAGAGCACACTTGTCCGACACCAACCTGCCCCTGCTGCATACCCCACTGCACGCCCTGCACCTCGAACTCGGCGCCCGCATGGTGCCGTTTGCCGGCTATTCCATGCCGGTGCAATACCCCGCTGGTGTGCTGGCTGAGCATCTGCACACACGCAGCAGCGCCGGCCTGTTCGATGTCTCGCACATGGGCCAGTTGCGCCTGGTGGGGCCGGATGCAGCAGCCGCGTTCGAAACCCTGATGCCGGTCGACGTAATCGATCTGCCGGTGGGCAAACAGCGTTATGGCCTGCTGCTCAACGATGCTGGTGGCATCCTCGACGACCTGATGTTCGTGAACCGCGGCATGACCCAGGGCGGCGACATCTTCGTGATCGTCAACGGGGCCTGCAAGGTGGCCGACATCGCCCACATCCAGGCCATGATCGGCCAGCGTTGCAGCGTCATCCCCTGCCCCGAGCGGGCGCTGCTGGCGCTCCAGGGCCCGCAGGCCGTCACCGCGATGGAAAGGTTGAGCCCGGGTATCGGCAAACTCGTTTTCATGACCGGCGGGCAGTTTCAGTTGCGCTGCGCCAACCAGTTGGTCGATGCGTTCGTCACCCGCAGCGGTTACACCGGCGAAGACGGTTTCGAAATCTCAGTGCAGGGCGAGCATGCCGAAACCCTGGCACGCGCGCTGCTGGCGCAAGCCGAAGTTCACCCCATCGGCCTGGGCGCGCGCAACTCGCTGCGCCTGGAAGCCGGCCTGTGCCTGTATGGCAACGACCTCGACACCAGCACCACCCCGGTCGAGGCCAACCTGCTGTGGGCCATGCAGAAGGTCCGCCGTGCGGGCGGCGCGCGGGCCGGCGGTTTTCCTGGTGCGGACATCGTGCTGGCACAACTGGCGGGTGGTGCTGGTGCCCCTGCGCGACGCCGTGTTGGTCTGCGCGCACTGGAGCGTATCCCGGTGCGTGACCACACTGCCCTGCAGACGCTCGACGGCGAGGCTGCAGGTGAAGTCACCAGCGGCCTGCTCGGGCCCAGCATCAACCAGCCGGTCGCCATGGCCTATGTGTCGGCCGCCCATGCGACAACCGGAACGCGGCTCAATGCCATCGTCCGTGGCAAGCCGGTGCCCATGGAGGTCGCTCCCATGCCATTCATCCCCAACCGCTATTTCCGCGGCTGATTCCCCGACCCTTCCTTTCACCAGCCCTTCATTTTTTCAAACCAGGAGAACACCAATGGCAATCCAATACACCGAAGACCACGAATGGCTCAACGTGCAGGGCGACAGCGCCACCGTAGGCATCACCCACCACGCGCAGGATGCACTGGGCGACGTGGTTTTTGTGGACCTGCCCGAAGTCGGCAAGACCTTCGCCGCCCGGGACATCGCCGGGGTGGTCGAATCCGTCAAGGCCGCAGCCGATGTGTACATGCCGGTCAGCGGCGAGGTGACCGAGGTCAACGAGGCCCTGCGCGCAGATCCGTCGCTGGCCAATTCCGACCCGCTGGGCGCCGGCTGGTTCTTCAAGGTCAAGTTGTCCGACGCATCCCAGCTCGACACCCTGATGGACGAAGCCGCCTACGCCAGCTTCACCGCCAGCGCCTGACACGCCGGGCCCCGGGGCTGCGCCCCACTTCCCCCCACTGCAAGAGAGACTCCCATGTTGAACCCTTCCGACAGATCCCTGGGCGCACTCGAGAACCCGAGTGAATTCATCGCCCGCCATATCGGCATCAGCCAGGCCGACGAAACCCACATGCTGGGCGTCGTGGGCGCAGCGTCGCGGCGCGCGCTGATCGAAGGCATCGTGCCGCAGTCGATCGCGCGCCGCACGGCGATGGCGATTCCACCGGCCATCACCGAGGCAGCAGCACTGGCCGAGATGAAGGCCATCGCGGCCAGGAACCAGGTCTTGCGCAGCTTCATCGGGCAGGGGTACTACGGCACACACACCCCCGGCGTCATCCTGCGCAACATCCTGGAGAACCCGGCCTGGTACACCGCCTACACACCCTACCAGGCGGAGATCTCGCAGGGCCGGCTGGAGGCCCTGATCAACTTCCAGACCATGGTGTGCGACCTCACCGCCATGCCGATTGCCAACGCGTCGATGCTCGACGAGGCCACCGCCGCCGCCGAGGCCATGACGCTGGCCAAACGCAGCGTCAAAAGCAAAAGCAATGTGTTCGTGGTGGCGGGTGACTGCCACCCGCAGACCATCGAGGTGATCCAGACGCGCGCGGCGCCGCTGGGCATCACCGTGCTGCTGGCCAATTCCGCCCCCGAATGGCACCAGATGCTGGCCGGAGACTACTTTGCCGTGCTGGCCCAGTACCCCGCCACCAGTGGCCGCATCGACGACCTGCGCGCCGACGTGGACAAGGCGCATGCGAAGCAGGCCGCCTTCATTGTGGCCGCCGACCTGCTGGCGCTGACCCTGCTCACACCCCCCGGCGAATGGGGCGCAGACATCGTCGTGGGTACCACCCAGCGTTTCGGCATGCCGCTGTGCAATGGCGGCCCGCACGCCGCCTACCTGGCCTGCCGCGACGACTACAAACGTTCCATGCCCGGCCGTCTGGTGGGCGCGAGTGTGGACGTGCACGGCAACACGGCCTACCGCCTGGCGCTGCAAACGCGCGAACAGCATATCCGCCGCGAAAAGGCCACGTCCAACATCTGCACCGCGCAGGTGCTGCCGGCGGTGGTGGCCAGCATGTACGCCGTCTACCACGGGCCGCAGGGTCTGGCGCGTATCGCTTTGCGCGTGGCCACACTCACGGCCATCCTGGCGCGTGGCCTGAAGATGCTGGGTTACATGCCGCGCGAGGAACAGGTGTTCGACACCCTGAGCCTGAAGACCGACGATGCCACTGAAAGCCTGGCCGCACGCGCCCGCGAGTTCGGCGTGAACCTGCGGGTGTACTGGGGCAGTTACCTGTGTATCTCGCTCGACGAGACCAGCACCCGCAAGGACCTTGTGCTGTTGTGGCGCATCTTTGCCGCACCCGACCAGGCCGTCCCGGACGTCGACACCCTCGCCGCCAGCACACCGGCCAGCCTGCCCCCGGCCTTGCGCCGCACCAGCACCTTCCTGACGCACCCGGTGTTCAACAGCCACCATTCCGAGACCGGCATGTTGCGTTATATGCGCATGCTCAGCGACAAGGACCTGGCGCTGGACCGCAGCATGATCCCGCTGGGCAGCTGCACCATGAAACTCAACGCCACCAGCGAGATGATTCCCATCACCTGGCCGGAGTTTTCCGACATCCACCCGTTTGCCCCGGCAGAGCAGCGCCAGGGTTACGCCGCGCTGGACCAGCAGCTGCGCGACTGGTTGTGCCAGGCCACCGGCTACGCCGGCATCAGCCTGCAGCCCAATGCCGGCAGCCAGGGCGAATACGCCGGGCTGCTGGTGATACGCGCCTACCACGCAGCGCACGGCCAGGCCAACCGCAACATCTGCCTGATCCCGTCCAGCGCACACGGCACCAACCCGGCCAGCGCCCAGATGGCGGGCCTGACGGTCGTCGTCACCGCCTGCGACGCCAATGGCAATGTCGACATGGCCGACCTGCAGGCCAAGTGCGAACAGCACAGCACCAACCTGGCGGCCGTGATGATCACCTACCCCAGCACGCACGGCGTGTTCGAGACCCAGGTGAAGGAGTTGTGCGCGCTGGTGCACCAACATGGTGGCCGCGTGTATGTGGACGGCGCCAACATGAACGCGCTGGTGGGCGTGGCGGCCCCGGGCGAGTTCGGCGGCGACGTGAGCCACCTGAACCTGCACAAGACCTTTTGCATTCCGCACGGCGGTGGCGGCCCGGGCGTGGGCCCGGTGTGTGTGGTGGCGGACCTGGTGCCTTTTCTGCCGGGGCACGCCACCGGTGGGCTGCCATGCAACGGCGTGGGGGCCATATCCGCAGCGCCATTGGGCAACGCAGCCGTTTTGCCGATCAGCTGGATGTATTGCCGCATGATGGGCCCGGATGGTCTGCAACAAGCCACAGAAGCCGCCATCCTGAGCGCCAACTACATCAGCGCGCGGCTCAAGGGCCACTACCCCACCCTGTACACCAGCACCAACGGCCACGTGGCGCACGAGTGCATCCTGGACCTGCGCCCCTTGAAAGAAACCAGCGGCGGCGCCCACGGCATCAGCGCCGAAGACGTGGCCAAGCGCCTGATGGACTACGGCTTTCACGCGCCCACACTCAGCTTCCCCGTGCCCGGCACGCTGATGGTGGAGCCCACTGAGAGCGAAACCCTGGGTGAACTCGACCGCTTCATCGCAGCGATGATTGCCATCCGCGAGGAGATCCGCAAGGTCGAATCCGGTGAATGGCCGCAGGACAACAACCCGCTCAAACATGCGCCGCATACCGCAGCGTCGGTGATGGGCGCCGAGTGGGCGCGGCCCTATTCGCGCGAGGTCGGCGTGTTCCCGCTGGCGACACTCAAACAGGTGAAGTACTGGACGCCGATCGGGCGCATCGACAACGTGTATGGGGACCGGAATCTGTTTTGCAGTTGTGTGCCGGTGGGGGAGTATGTGTGAGGTGGTTTGACGGTCTGGCTTTCGTTGTCACATCGAACAGGGGATTGGGGCACTGGCTGCAAAATTGACTGGTCGATAACCAGCGTTTTTGACTGCTTTCGACCAGGACCAGCCATTCGTATCTGGCACAAAATCATCAATTCAAGCGCGTACGAACGCAGTCATGGAGACGCGAGCTTGATGCTTGCCTGCACTTCATTCCAGGGTGCTGACAGTCTTCGGCCCTCCCGTACCAAAAGTCCTCCCGACTCCAGGGCGCTCACGTCCTGGTGCACATTCTTGTAGTCGCGACCCAATGAAGCAGCCAACTCGCGCACGCTTGCCGCGCCATGCTGTCGCACGAAACGCAATAGTTCCAGCCTGCGCGGGGACAGCGTTTCCGTCATTGCCTGAAAGCTGAGGAAGGTGACGTGCGCTTCATCGATCTGCTCACCCGCCTGAGCGCGATGCCACGCATCGACGAAGCGCTGGCCCATCGCCGTCAGGTCATCGACATGCGCTTGGATTTTCGTCGCCATGGTGTCATTCCTTCCGTTGCAATACGTCCCGACGGACACTTTCAATATTCGCCAGGAAGTCGGCGACAAGTTGCTCCACCGACACGAACCGGTATTGCAGTTCCCGGCCCGCCATGTGTTTGTGGTCACCCTTGCCGCGCTCATTGTCGTAACCCACCAGGCGCTCACCGGCACGGCCGTAGTACAGACTGTATTTCAACCCATGAGGACGCTCCGGGTTGGCCGTGGCAACCGTGAGGACGACAGACTGATCAGGGACACCAACCCGAACACACGCGAACCAGCAAGATGCGGTAAGCTGATCCCCGAACGCACAGCAGGAGTTCTGACATGCCACTCTTTTCCTGGTTCGCCTCGCGCCTGTGGGCCCTGGCCGGTGTACCGACTCTCGCCCTCGCCCTGGGCACGGCAGCACTGCCCACCGCTGCGCAGCAAGGCGCTCTCAACCGCCAGCAGGCATTGCAGGCTTTGAACCATGCCGACCCCTTGCGCCGCCTGGAGGGCATGGTCCGGCTGGCGGACATCGGCACCGCTGCCGATGCCGACGCCCTGATGCCGCGCCTGCAAGACCGCGACCCTACCCTGCGCCAGGCGGCGCTGGCCATGATCTGGCGCCTGTGGGGCCGCTCGGGCGACGCCGCCATCGACAAGCTCTACGAGCAGGGTATGGGCCTGATGCAATCGGGCAACCTGCCCAGGGCGGTGGCAGTGTTCAGCGGCATCATCAGCCAGCGCCCCGCCTTCGCCGAGGCCTGGAACAAACGCGCAACCCTCTACTACATGCTGAACCAGTACGACCTGTCGATGAAAGACTGCGACGAGGTGCTCAAGCGTATTCCCAACCATTTCGGCGCCTTGTCAGGTTATGCGCAGATGCTGGCCGAACGCGACCAGCCCGAGCGCGCTCTGGACCTGCTGGAGCGCGCCTACCGGGTGAATCCGAATTCCGGCAACGCCGAGCCGTTGATGGACGACCTGCGCCGGCAGATCGAGGCCAAACGCAAGAAGTCGACCTGACGGCTGGTCGTCTACCCCTTCACACACACCACCTGCTTGAGGGTGTGCAGGATGTCGGTCAGGTCACTCTGGTTTTCCATCACCTGGTCGATGTCCTTGTAAGCACCCGGGATCTCGTCCAGCACACCCTTGTCCTTGCGGCAGATGACACCCGCCGTTTGCTGCACCAAGTCGGCCTCAGTGAAATGCTTTTCCGCTGCGGTGCGGCTCATACGCCGCCCGGCGCCATGGGCGCTGGAGCAAAAACTTTCGGGGTTTCCCTTGCCACGCACGATGAAGCTGCGCGCGCCCATGCTGCCTGGCACGATGCCCAGATCACCTTCGCGCGCACGAATGGCGCCCTTGCGGGTCACCCACACGTCTTTGCCGTAGTGGTGCTCCATCGCCACATAGTTGTGGTGGCAGTTCACCGCTTCGGTCGTCACGCTGAAGGGCGGCAGGTGCCGGGTCAGCGCAGCCAGCACCAGCTCCAGCATCGACTGGCGGTTCACACTGGCGTATTCCTGCGCCCAATGCACCGCTTCCACATAGTCGGCGAAGTGTTCCGACCCTTCCGGGAAGTAAGCCAGGTCGCGGTCCGGCAGCTGAATCATCCAGCGTTCCATGTCCTTGCGCGCCAGCTCGATGAAGTAACTGGCGATGGCGTTGCCAATACCCCGGCTGCCGGAATGCAGCATCACCCAGACCTGGTCGCTCTCATCCAGGCATACCTCGATGAAGTGGTTGCCGCCGCCCAGCGTGCCCATCTGGTTCGCCCATTTGGAAAACTTCCCAAAAGTCTTGAGCAGCGCAGGATGGCGCTCCGTCAGCGCCTTCAGCCCGGGTTCGAACGGGCGAGCCGCATCCGCCAGCACCCGGTTGTCGGCATGTTGCGCACGCCCCACCGGCACGTCGCGGCTGATCTGGTCGAACACCTTTTGCAGGGCCATTTCGTCCAGCTCGTTGGCGGTGATCGACAGCCGCGCGGCCACCATGCCGCAACCGATGTCCACCCCCACGGCTGCGGGGATGATCGCCTTGTAGGTGGCAATCACCGAACCGATGGTCGCGCCAATGCCCAGGTGCACGTCGGGCATGGCAGCGACGTGGTGGTGGACAAAGGGCAGGCTGGCGATGTTGGCCAGTTGCGCTCTGGAGCGCCCATCCACATCGTCGGTCCAGATCTTGACCGGAACGCGCTGGTCACCCATGACCTGTTGAACTGGCATTTTGGCTACCTCACTTCTTCGTTATGCAATTTCCCTGGCCCACCGCGAACCTCTGCCCACCCTGCATGCGAGCCAATCATGCACATCCCCGTGGATGTTGCGGCCGGCCAGCAGAAACCCTTCGAAAATCGACGGCGCGTAAGGCGCAAACAGCAGACGCATGTGCGCCTGCTCCGGGGTGCGGTTGGCCTTGCGGCCGTTGCAGCCCCGGCAAGCGGCCACCACATTGAGCCAGTCGTCGGGGCCACCCTTGGACACCGGCACGATATGTTCCCGCGTCAGCCGCCGGTCATCGAAATGGCCGCCGCAGTAGGCGCAGGTCATGCGGTCACGCCGAAACAGCTTGAAGTTGGTCAGGCTGGGCACAGCGTCGAACAGGTTGACCTTGGATGCACCGGTGGTCGCCACGATGGCGTGTACGTCGATCCGCGATTGCAGGCCGGTGATGGCGTTGGTCCCACCGCGCAGCGTCGCACACACTCCCCCCACCGTCCAGGCGACGCTGTAGGTGGCGTAGTGGATGGCGGCCTCTTGGGCCGTGATCCATTGCTGGGGCATTCCCCGAACGTCGAGTTGCAGAATCTGCATGGCAGTGGCCTGTGGGTGTCTTTCGTGGATGGGGCGTCATCAACAATTTGGTGTCATGTGTGTCTGGGATGACTTGTCGGAATCGAACCGGCGACCACGGGGATCACAACCCCGCGCTCTGCCATTGGGCTAAAGCCAACATAAGGGAATGGATGCAGAGGCTGGATTCGAACCAGCGATCCCGAGCGTATGAAACTCGTGGGGACGACCGGACTCCCCTACTCTGCGTATCTGGCGCCCCGGGAAGGACTCGAACCTTCAGCCTTTGGTTTTGGAGACCACTGCGCTGCCAATTGCGCTACCGAGACATTTCTTCGAAATTCCATTTCGTCAGCACTCACAGCGCCCGGCTTGCACCGGCCTGCCACGCTGCATGGGTGCTGCCCCGTTGAGAAGCGGCACCCACACATTTCAGCCGGGGCCCAGGAACCCTCGCGACGGCTTCTTTGCAAATACTGACGAAATGGAGCGGCCACGGCCGCTCTGCCCACATTGCGGATGGGGTGGAACCACCGTGCTCCAACGAGCACGCACGTGGTCCCCACCCTGTCACATGACACCAAACTGTTAATGAACGCACTTGTCAAATTCGATGATCTGAAAAGCAAAAAACCCGGACCAGTTGCCTGCGTCCGGGTTCAAGGTAAGGAATCACCCTGGGGGCAGCTACACGCCACCTCCACCCGGACTGAGCGGTGTTTCAAAGGAGTTCCGCCGAATTTGCCACGGCAACCCACAAGCCGTGGGCCTGGGGATGGGTAGGTGTGCTGCTCTGCGTATCACGGTGGTTCTCTTGGCGTTGCGCGAATTGCGGTCAATGATTGAAGCAGCGCAAATAGTAAACGACGTTCACTCTAACGTCAAATACTTTTTGAGGAATTTGCGGATTGTTGTTTCATCGCATCACGCATGGCCCGGGTGAGATCCTTGCGGGTGCCCGGGGCGGCGAGGTAGACCTTCTGCGCAAGCAGAAGAAATTTCACCAGACCATCGGGCTTGTCCACCGCATGGGGCTGGTCCAGCCATCCGCTGCTCTTCGTGCACAGGGTTTCGATCTGGCGTGCGAGTTTGTCGCCAATGGTTCGCGCGCCCGATTTCATGCCCGAGAAGTAGGTGTTGTGCACCTGGATCAGCGCCGCAAACTCGCGGTCCAGGCCGGTGATCTGATCCGACGGCGCAGTCGCCATGCGCTGGGCGACATGGTCCGAGAACAGTTGCAGCAGGTTGGCGCGGCGAAGCGCTGGCAGGTCAGGGGGTTGCATGGATGGATTGTCCCATGGTGAACGCTGTTGACTCTAGGTGCGGTGCGTCATTAACCCCGATTCGACCGTTGTTTGCACGGCGAACCTCGAGCACATGCCGCTTGGAGGCAGGAAGAAAGACGAAAAAAGCAATTTAATCGCCATTTAAGGCGAATAAACTTCAAATATTTTAATAATTCGTCTAATATGACGACATATGAAAATTTCATCAAAGCTGTCTGACGCCAGTGTCATTCAGGAGCTGGGTGGACGCCTGGCCCACGCCAGGCTCGAACGCAACCTCACGCAGGCGGCGCTGGCGGAGCAGGCCGGCGTGGCCAAGCGCACCGTCGAGCGGCTTGAGTCGGGCGCGGTGGCCACCCAACTCTCGGGGTTTTTGCGGGTTTGCCGAGTGCTCGGCCTGCTTGAGCAACTAGATGCCCTCGTCCCACAAGCCGCGCCGGGGCCGATGGCGCAATTGAAAATGCAAGGCCGTAAACGGCAGCGCGCCGCAAGCAGCAAAACGCTGCCGGCCAAAACCGAGCCTTGGACATGGGGTGAGGCCGCGTGATTGCCAAGGTGCTGTTATGGGGACGAATGATTGGGGCAGTTTCACTCGATGCCGGGCGGGAGGTGGCCGCCTTTCAGTATGACCCGGCATTTGCCCGCAGTGGCATAGAGCTGTCACCCCTGGTGCTGCCATTGAGCGACCGGGTGTTCGAGTTTCCCGCGCTGTCGCGCAACACGTTCCATGGGCTGCCCGGCCTGCTGGCGGATTCGCTGCCCGACAAGTTTGGCAATGCCTTGATCGATGCCTGGCTGGCCACGCAAGGGCGCAGCCCCGAAGACTTTGGCGCACTGGAGCGGCTGTGTTACACCGGCAAACGCGGTATGGGGGCACTTGAATTTGCGCCCGCACTGGGTCCCAGGCCAAACCAGGCAAACAAGATCGAAGTGGACGCGTTGGTGCGGCTGGCGAGCGAGGTGCTGGCACACCGCAACCATCTGCGGGGGCACTTTGACACAGCGGGCAAAGCCCGCGCGCTGCGCAACATCCTGCAAGTAGGCACTTCAGCCGGCGGTGCACGGGCCAAGGCCGTGATCGCCTGGAACCGCCAAACGAACGAGGTGCGCTCCGGGCAGATCGCCGCAGGTGCAGGGTTCGATTACTGGCTGCTCAAATTCGACGGTGTCGCGGGCAACCAGGACAAGGAGATGGAAGACCCCAAAGGTTACGGCGCCGTCGAGTACGCCTACCACCTGATGGCCAAGGCGGCTGGCATCACCATGAGCGAGTGCCGGCTGCTGGAAGAAAACGGGCGACGGCACTTCATGACGCGCCGCTTTGACAGGCTGCCCAACGGCGAGAAGCTGCACATGCAGTCACTCTGCGCACTGGCGCATTTTGATTTCAACCAGGCAGGCGTCTATGCTTATGAGCAGGCGCTGATGACCATACGGCAACTCAAGCTGCCAATCGATACCGTCGAAGAGCAGTTTCGACGGATGGTGTTCAACATCGTTGCACGCAACCAGGACGACCACGTCAAGAACATCGCCTTCCTGATGAACAAGCAAGGTGAATGGTCCCTCGCCCCCGCCTACGACGTGAGCTACAGCTACAACCCGTCTGGCGCGTGGACGGCAACACACCAGATGACGCTGAACGGCAAACGCGATGGTTTCACTCTGGCCGATTTTGAGACCTGTGCAAAGTCGGCGCAGATGAAGCGTGGGCGCGCCAAGCTGATCCTCCAGGAGGTGTTTGCTGCCGTACAGCGCTGGCCGTCATTTGCGACGGCGGCTGGGCTCACCCACACATGGCGCGAACAGATTCAACAGTCCCACCGGCTGGCCTTTCCTGCAACCTGATGCACAATTCGTCACCGGGTTGGATGGTGATCACTGCGGCCGTTATCATGACTTCCATGTCCACCATCCACTCCAACCTCGGCCACTGCTTCGACGCCACCCGCGCGCCGTCCAAGGTGGCGATCATCGACACCGCCAACTGGGAGCATCCGCGCGAATGGACCTATGCCCAGCTGGATGCGGAGTGTGATGCGGTGGCGCGGGGCCTGCTGGCCAAAGGCCTGCAGCGCGGTGACCGGGTCGGCATCCTGTCGCTGAACCGTTTCGAACTGCTGGCCGCGTATTTCGGCACCATGCGCGCCGGGCTGGTGTCGGTTCCGATCTCGTTCAAGCTGCCGCGCGAGACCATCGACCACATCGTGCAGGATGCCGACCTGCGCGCCGTTTTCTGTGACCGTGAGCGCGCCGGCTTGTGCCCGCCCGGGCTGCTCCAGATCGACTTCGACGACCCCGCCGGTTACCAGGCGCTGCGCGATCCGGGCCGGTTCGAAACCGTGGAGCCGGTCGACCGCGAACTGGCGATGATCCTGTACACCTCGGGCTCCACCGGCAAACCCAAGGGCGTGCTGCTGTCGCATGCGTCGCAGCGCTGGTCGCTCGAAACCTCGGCCCGCACCTATGGCGAACGACCACACCACCGTTACATCGTGGCCGCACCCATGTTCCACATGAACGCCACCATCAGCGTCAAGGGCGCGTTGGCGGCGGGTGGCAGCATCGTGCTGATGCCCTCGTTCGACGCGCGCAAATACGCGCAGGCGGTCGCGCGTTTTGGCGTGACATGGCTGACCTCGGTGCCTACCATGCTGGCGCTGATGGCGCGCGAGGGCGCGCTGGTGGGCGGGCTCGACTTTTCATCCGTCACCAACGTCACCATGGGTTCGGCGCCGCTGACGCAGGCGCTGGTGGACAAGGTGCAGGCGATCTTTCCCGGTGCGCTCATCAACAACAGCTACGGCACGACCGAAGCCGGGCCCTCGCCGTTCGGCCCGCATCCAAGTGGCATCCCCAGGCCCGAGACCTCGCTCGGTTACCCGCTGCCGGGGGCCTTGAGCGAACTGCGCGAAGGGCCCGACGCCAACCACGGGGTGTTGTACATGAAGAACCCGATGCGCATGGAGGGTTACAACAAGCTGCCGGCCAAGACCGCCGAGGTGATGCTGGACGGCTGGTACCGCTCGGGCGACATCGCGCGGCGCGACGACAACGGCTTTTTTTATTTTGTGGGCCGCGCCGACGACATGTTCGTGGTGGGTGGCGAGAACGTCTGGCCGGGCGAGGTCGAGCGCCTGGTGGAGCGCGCACCCGGTGTGCACCAGGCCACCGTGGTGCCAGTACCCGACGAGATCAAGGGCATGTTGCCGTTCGCGTTCGTGGTGCGCCAAAGCGGCTCCAGCGTGAGCGAGGCCGACATCAAGGCCTTCACCATCACCAACGGCCCGGCCTACGCCCACCCGCGTTTCGTGGAGTTTCGCGACGTGATCCCGCTGGCGTCCACCAACAAGCCCGACCGCAAGACCATGACCAGTGAGGCCGAGGCGATCGTGCGCCAGCGCCGCGCCGCTGGGTCTGGAGCCTGAGATGCGCGCGGTTGTCTTGCGTGAACATGGCGGCCTGGACAAGCTGGTCTTTGAGCCCGATTACCCCGACCCGGTGTGCGGCCCGAACGACGTGGTGCTGCGCACCCGTGCCTGCGCGCTCAACTACCACGACGTGTTCACACGCCGCGGCATGCCCGGCATCAAGCTGCGCCTGCCACTGATCGTGGGCAACGACGCAGCCGGCGACGTCGTGCAAGTGGGCAGCGCCGTCACCAGTTGCCAACCCGGCGACCGCGTGCTGGTAGACCCGAAGAACCGCGTCAACGCCGGCTTCCTGGGCGAGACCATGGACGGCGGCCTGGGCGAATTCGTGTGTGTGCCGGCGCACATGCTGATAACGCTCGATCCGGCGGTCGACTTCGCCAGCGCCGCTGCGCTGCCGGTGGCCTACGGCACGGCGCACCGCATGATGCACGAACGCGGCCGTATCCAGGCCGGCGAAACGGTGCTGATCCTCGGCGCGTCGGGTGGGGTGGGCACCGGCTGTGTGCAACTGGCCAAGAACGCCGGCGCCACGGTTGTCGTGTGCGCCTCGACCGACGAAAAACTCGCCCGCCTCAAGGCATGCGGCGCTGACATCGGCATCAACTATGCCACGCAGGACTGGGTGGCCGAGTGCCACCGGCTGTTCGGCCGCGCCACCACACGCGGCACCGCCAGCCGCGGGCTGGACATGGTGGTCAACTTCACCGGCGGCGACACCTGGACACGTGCCCTGCGCGTGTTGCGCCGCGACGGGCGCATGTTGACCTGCGGCGCCACGGCCGGCTTCGACCCGAAGGAAGACATCCGCTACATCTGGACCTTCGAGCTCAACATCGTCGGCTCCAACGGCTGGTCGCGCGGCGACATCCTCGCCCTGCTGGACATGGTCAAGGCCGGCACCCTGCGCCCGATCCTGCACAGCCAGCGCTACGCCCTGGCCGATGGCCGCGAGGCGATGCGCCAGATCGAGGACCGGCTGACCTTCGGCAAGGTGATCGTGGAGCCGAATCCATGAGCGACGAATCCACGCCCGACATCGCCCAGCTGCTGCGCGACAAACTGGCCGAGGGCAGGTTCCAGAATTTCCTGCAACTCGAACTGCTGGACCACGACGCGGCGCTGGGCACGGTGACGCTGCGTGCACCCTGGCGCCCGGAGTTCGAACGCGGGCCCGGCACCCTGCAGTGGCATGGCGGGCCGATCGCGGCACTGATCGACATCGCCGGCGACTTCGCGCTGATCGCCAAACTGGGCCGGGGCATCCCCACCATCGACCTGCGCATCGACTACCTGCGTCCCGCCGTGGACACCGACCTGATCGCCCGCGCCCGCACGCTGCGCGCCGGGCGCACGGTGGGTGTGGTGGACATCGAACTCAGCGACAAACACGGGCGCCTGGTGGCGGTTGGCCGCGGCGGTTATTCCACTGTACAGAAGGACCAAGCAACATGAGCACCGAAGACATCTCCAACGCCATCGGCACCATCGACCACGTGGTCATCGTGGTGGGCGACCTGGCCCCGTCGGCCGACATCTACCGGCACCTGGGTTTCACGCTGTCGCCCAAGGGCGTGCACAGCGCGGCGCTGGGCACCGAAAACCACACCATCATGCTGCAGCGCGATTACTTCGAACTGCTCGCCGTGCGGGCCCCGACCGATCGCAATGCCGAGTGGCGCAAGGTCGTCTCCTGCGGTGGCGGCGTGGCCGGTGTGGCCATGGCCACGCAGGACCCGCACGCCGCACGCGCACACTGGCTGGCAGCCGGGCTCCATCCCGAGTCGGCGATCAAGTTCTCCCGTTTGGTGCCGCGCCCGGACGGCAGCACGATGGAAGCGCGTTTCGAAGTTGTTTCGCTGGACGAGGTGCCGGCCACCGGCCTGCGCGCCTTCGTGTGCAGCCAGCCCACGCGCGATGCGGTGTGGCTGCCCGAGCTGACGGGCCATGCGAACACGGCGCTGGCCATCCGGCGCATCACCATCGCCTGCCCCGACCCCGACGCCAGCGCAGCCCAGTGGCAGCGGATGCTGCCGGCTGCCCGCGCGGTATCGACCCCCACCGGCGTGGCCATGGACACCGGCCGCCACACGCTGGACCTGGTGCGTGCCGCGTCCCCGCAGGTTCGGGCACTGGGCATGGAGTTTGAGGTCGCCGATCTCGGAGCCTGTGCTGCGACGTTGCAAAGTGGCGCGGTACCGTTCCGCGAGCAGGACGGCCTGCTTCTGGTTGCCCCGGAAAATGCGTGCAACGTGGCCGTGACCTTCAGCGCTGCAAGCTGAGCAGCCCGGACTCGCACGACGCCGTGTTATTCTTGTTCGCTTTTGCCCCGACCCTTGGAGGTTTCCATGAAAATCAGCCACCTGGCCCGCGCCCTGGCCCTTGCCGCTATCGTCGTTGTTGGATTCGGAGGAATGGCGCAAGCGCGCGACCTGCGCATCAACATCAACGCCGACCCGGAGATGATCGACCCGGTCACTTTCTCCGCGCTGATCGCGGGTGATGTGTTGCGCAACGTCTACGAAAATTTCACCCAGGTTGACGAAAACGGCAAGGTGCTGCCGGCACTTGCACTCAAATGGACCATCAGCCCGGACAACCTGACCTGGCGCTTCGAACTGCGACCGAACGTCAAGTTCCACACCGGGCGCCCCTTTGGTGCCAAGGACGTCAAGGCCAGTTTCGAGGCCTTGTTGGCGCCGGGCAGCAAGGCCGGGCTGCAGTTGCAGTACCTGCAGCGGATTGTGGGCGCCAAAGAAGTGCAAGACGCCAAGACCAAAGACCTGACCGGGGTCAAGGTGATCAGCCCGCTGGTGGTCGAAGTCAATTTCAGCGCGCCCGACGTGTTGTTCCCGGTCTATCCCTTCATGTTCTTCGACACGCAGGTGGTCGCCGACAAGGGCGCCAACTGGTTCATGCAGGGCTCGGCCGGCACCGGGCCCTACCAGTTTGTCGAATGGAAACGCGGGCAGAGTGTCTACCTCAAGGCATTCAAGGACTACTACGGCGGTGCACCCAAGATCGACGGCCTGCGATTCGTGGTGGTGCCGGCCGAGGAAACCGCCGTCACGATGTACGAGGCCGGTGAACTTGACATTCTGGTGCCCGCCAGCACCGACCTCAGCCGTCGGATCATGCGTGACGCTACCCTGAAGGCGCAGGCACGCAGCACGCCAAACGCACAGATCAATTTCCTGGGCATGAACCAAAACCTGTATGCGCCGTTTCGCGACAAACGGGTGCGCGAGGCGTTTTGTATCGCGATTGATCGCGATGCCTTGACGCGCGGCCTGTTTGGTGGTCTGGCGCAGCCGCTGTATGGCCAGATCACCCCGGGCATTGCAGGCTACAACCCGGCGGTCAAGAAGATCGCCTACGACCCGGAGCGCGCCAAGAAGTTGATGGCCGAGGCCGGATTCCCGAACGGCCGCGGCCTGCCACCGCTCAAGATCGCCAATCTGGCGCCGTTTCGCAACGAGATCGCGTATTACGCCGACCAATGGAAGCAGGTACTTGGCGTGGATGTCGGCCTGGACATCCAGGAGCGCGCCACCTTCCTGCGCTCGCTCAATGCCGGCGAAACACCGCTGTTCTCGTGGGGCTGGTCGGCCGGCTACCCCGACGCCCTGTATTACCTGTCGCAGGTGTGGCATTCCAAGAGCCCGTTCAACCGCGCGCGTTACTCCAACCCCGGCTTTGACGCGCTCATCGACCGGGCCACGATCACGGCGGACAACGAGACACGTTACCGCCAGTACCATGCCGCAGAAGCGCTGCTGATGGACGACTGGGGCACCTGCGGCCTGTTCATGCGCACCGCCATTGCCGTCGTCAAACCCAACGTCAAGGGCGTGGTGCTGGGCCCGATGCGCATGTTGCCGTATGGCAAAGTGACCATCAACTGACCCTGCCGTCGTGGGCGCCTACATCCTGCGCCGCCTGCTGGGTTTGTTGCCCGTGCTCGTGGCAGCAGTGCTGCTGACCTTTGCCGCCAATCGTTTTGTACCCGGCGACCCGATCACCATCATGCTCGGTGACCAGGGCGGCAACGTGCAGCTGGAGCAAAAATTGCGCGCCGAATACGGCCTGGACCGCCCGGTGACGGTGCAGTTTGTCGACTACGTCAGCAAACTCGCGCGTGGCGACTTCGGCCTGTCGTTCCGTTATCCCGGCGTGCCGGTGACACAGGTCATCAAGGACGCGCTGTGGATCAGCCCACTGCTGGCAGCGGCAGCCCTTGCGCTGGCGGTGCCGATCGGCATCTCGCTGGGCATCGTGGCGGCGCTGCGGCGCAACACGCTGGCCGACACCGGCATCATCCTGGTGCTGGTCGCGGGGCTGTCGGTGCCCAACTTCGCCTTGGCGGCATTTTTCGTTTGGGGTTTTGCGCTCAAGCTGGGGTGGGTGCCGGTGGCGGGTTGGACCAGCGCGCGTCACGCCATCCTGCCCGTGGTGTTGCTGGCGATACCGGCGGCGGCCTACCTGGCCCGGCTGGCGCGCACCTTCATGCTCGAGGTGCTGCAGCAGGACTATGTGCGCACGGCGCGCGCCAAGGGCCTGCCGGAGCGCATCGTGGTCTGGCGCCATGGCCTGCGCAACGTGCTGGTGCCGATCCTCACGGTGTGTGGCGTGATCTTCGGCGGGCTGATCACCGGCACCATCGTGATCGAGAGCATCTTCAACATCCCCGGCCTGGGCCGGATCGCGATCCAATCCATCTTCGCCCGTGACTACCCAGTGACGATGGCCATCGTGATGTTGTTCACGATGTTCTACGCGGTGATCAATTTCGCGGTGGACGTGTTGTACGGTCTGGTCGACCCGCGCATCCGGGTCGAGTCGGCACGATGAGCACGCACGCCGAAGCCATCGTCGAGCAGACCGGAGTCGGTGAGTTCCTGCGCCGCTTCCTGCGCACCCGCAGCGCCGTGCTCGGGCTGTTGCTGGTGAGCACCGCCGTGCTGGTCGCGGTGCTTTCGCCCTGGATCGCGCCGCTCGACTTCTCGCGCACCAACATGGCGTTCATCTGGGAACCGCCTGGTCAGGACTTCCTGCTGGGCACCGACGCCGTGGGCCGCGACGTCGTCTCGCGGCTGATCGTGGGTGCGGCGGTGTCGCTGGTGGTGGCGCTGTCGGTGCTGTTGATCGCGCTCGTCGTCGGCACCCTGGCCGGCATGACGGCCGCCTGGTACGGTGGCTGGTTCGACGGCCTCGTGATGCGCACTGCCGACATCACCTTTGCCTTCCCCGACCTGATCATCGCGATCCTGATCGCCGCCATGCTGGGGCCTGGCATCCCGACCGTCATCCTGTCGCTGGCGATCGTCAGCTGGCCTGGCATCGCGCGGCTCACGCGCTCGCTGGTGCTGTCGCTGCGCAACGAGCTGTTTGTGGACGCGGCCATTGTCAGCGGCACGCCGCCACTGGTGATCCTGCTGCGCCATTGCCTGCCCAACATCGTGCCGGCGCTGATCGTGCGCGCCTCGGTAGGTGTCGGGTTTGTGGTGATGGCCGAAGCCACCTTGTCATTCCTCGGGCTGGGGGTGCAGGAGCCGCTGCCGAGTTGGGGCGGAATGATCCGCGACGGCCTGCCGGCCCTGCGCACCGACCCGCACCTGGCGCTGGCAGCCGGTGCGGCGCTGGGCCTGACCATCATCGGTTTCAACCTGCTGGGCGACGGGCTGCGCGACCTGCTCGATCCACGCATCCGCGAACGCTGAACCAGCCCATGTCCGAACACGCCCTGTCCATCCGCGGCCTGACCGTTTCCTTCCCCGGACCGGCCGGGCGCATGCGGGTGATCGAGGATGTGAGCCTCGACATCGGGCGTGGCGAGATCGTCGGGCTGGTGGGAGAAAGCGGCTCCGGCAAGTCGGTCACGGCGCTGGCGACCATGCGCCTGCTGGCACCCACCGCCCGTGTGGATGCGGGTTCGGTGCTGCTGGGCGACCGTGACCTGGCACGGCTCAGCAAGGATGGGTTGCTGAAGGTGCGCGGCGCCGACATGGCGATGGTTTTCCAGGAGCCGATGACCAGCCTGAACCCGCTGTTTCGCGCCGGTTTCCAGATTGGCGAAACGCTGGAAGCACACCTGGGGCTGTCGCGCGCCGAGGCACGCGAGCGCGCCATCACCCTGATGCACGCGGTCGGCATCCCGGCGCCGGAGCAACGGGTGGACGACTATCCGCACCAGTTGTCGGGCGGCATGCGCCAGCGCGTGATGATCGCCATGGCCATGGCCTGCAGCCCCAAGGTGCTGCTGGCCGACGAACCCACCACCGCTCTGGACGTGACCATCCAGGCGCAGATCCTGGCGTTGGTGCGCCGCCTGCGCGACGACACCGGCATGGGCGTGTTGCTGATCACCCACGACCTGGGCGTGGTGGCCGGCATGGCGAACCGGGTCGTCGTCATGTACGCCGGGTTGGTGATGGAAGAAGCCCCGGTGCGCGCGCTGTATGCCGCGCCGCTGCATCCCTACACGCGGCTGTTGCTGAAGTCGATTCCGCGTGTGGGCATCAAGGCCGAACGCCTGCACCAGATCCCCGGCACCACACCGCCGCCCTCGCGGTTTCCGGCCGGTTGCCGCTTTCACCCGCGTTGCCCGGACGCGATCGATCAGTGCCGCAGCCAGCTGCCGCCACTGGAAACCCTGGCCGACGGGCGCCGGGTGCGCTGCTGGCGCGCGCACGAGACCGGGCTGGTCTCGGCACAGGCATGAGCCCGCAGCACGAAGGTACCCTGATGCCCGCCTTGCTGGAAGTTGCAGACCTGGAGGTCCATTTCGCGGTTGGCGCCAAGGGCCTGGGCCGGCCACGGGGCATGCTGCGCGCTGTCGATGGTGTGAGCCTGAGGGTCGCTGCCGGCGAGACGCTGGGCATCGTCGGCGAAAGCGGCTGCGGCAAGACCACGCTGGGCCGTGCCATCCTGCGGCTGCTCACGCCCACCGCGGGCAGCATCCATTTCGACGGGCAGGACATCACACGCGCCAACCAGCGTGAACTGGCCCCGGTGCGCAAAGCCATGCAGGCCATCTTCCAGGACCCGTTCGGCTCGCTGAACCCGCGCCTGCGGGTGCGCGACATCGTTGGTGAACCGCTGGTCAATCTGGGCTGGCCGCGCGAGCGTGTGGCCGCCCGCGTGAAGGAGGTGCTCGACATCGTCGGCCTGCCAACGGAATACAGCACCCGTTACCCGCATGCGTTTTCGGGCGGGCAACGCCAGCGCATAGGCATCGCCCGCGCACTGGCGCCGTCGCCGCGCCTGATCGTCTGCGACGAGGCGGTGTCGGCGCTGGATGTGTCGATACAGGCGCAAGTGCTCAACCTGTTGAAGGACGTTCAGGCCCAGTACGGCGTGGCCTACCTGTTCGTCTCGCACAACCTGGCCGTGGTGCGGCATCTGTCGCACCGCGTGGCCGTGATGTACCTGGGCCGCATCGTCGAGGTGTCGGACGAACCCGCGCTGTTTGCGCACCCCCTGCATCCCTATACTGCCGCACTGATCGCGGCCGTGCCCGAGCCCGACCCAACCCTGGCGCTCGGCCCGCCGGTGCTCGAAGGCGACCTGCCCAGCCCGCTGTCGCCGCCTTCGGGCTGCACATTCCGCACGCGTTGCCCGATTGCCACCAACCGTTGCGCCGGCGAGGCCCCGTCGCTGGCCCAGCACGCACCGGGCCGCTGGGTGCGTTGCCATTTCCCGGGGCATTACCAAGTCCCTTCACGACCGGAGACCCCATGATCATCGAGCGCACCCACTACTACGCAAAACCCAACCAGAAGGAGTCCGTGCTGGCGTTGCGCCGGCGCGCCTGTGAGGTCCGCGTCGCCATCGGTCTGCCAGCGGGCACCATCCGCGTCAAGGCCGATGCCAGCGCCGACGGCCCGGACGTGGCCTGGGAATGCGCCTTCCCAAGCAAGCAGGCGCACCAGGCTGATCTGGATGCCCGCGCCGCCAGCCCCGACTTCGAAGCCGTGCGCGCCGGCATGCGCGACGCGATCGATCGTTTCGAGCGCCTGTTCGAAGAACGGGTCGCCGGCGCCGGCGGCTGGACCGGTGACATCGACGTGGTCGCGCTGAACTGCGTGCCGACAGTGCACGACTTCACGAGCGGGCCGCACCAGCTCAAGGGCTTTCTCTACACACCGCCGGGCCCGGGCCCCTTCCCGTGCGTTTTGTACAACCACGGCAGCGGCCTGGTCGACGGGCACGAGGACAACGCCACGCCAGGCGTCGCCATATTGCTCAATTCCTGGGGCATCGCCTGCTTCTACCCGCACCGGCGTGGCTACGGGTTCTCGCCCGGGCCCGGTTGGCGATCGGAATGCCCGGCGCCCGCGTTCAGCCCCGAATACAACACACAGCTGGTCAAACGGCTCGGAGCAGAGAGCGACGACGTGCTGGCCGCGTTCGCGCATGTGCGCACCCTGCCCGCCATCGACGCCGAGCGGGTCGGCGTGATGGGCTCGTCG
>CAMAWD010000083.1 GCA_945861785.1 Rhodoferax sp. OV413
CGTCGCGCTCTACACGGTGCTTCACCACACGGCGTCGTCGATGAACCCGTACCACTGGTTGTTCGTGATCGGGATCGCCCTGATGGCGGTTGTTTTCATTTCCCCGCCCCGGATGTGGATGTGGGTTCGCTCCCGCCTGCCGGCCATGAGGATCGCCAAGCCATGAGTGGTGCGCTGCGGGTCGAAAAGCTCGACAAGAGTTTTGGGGGACTGCGCGTCACCCGCACGATCAGCTTTGCGCTGCAGGCCGGCGAACGCCTGGCCTTGATTGGACCCAATGGCGCAGGCAAGACGACGCTGGTCAACCTGATCAGCGGGGTTCTTGCGCCCGACGCAGGCCGAATCTGGCTGGACGGTGCTGACGTGACCGCGAAGTCCCAGGCACAGCGTGTCAAGGCCGGCCTGGTGCGGACATTTCAATTGACCACCCTGGCACCGGAACTGCCGGTGCAGCGCCAGGTCGAACTTGCGTTGTTCGAGCGCGAAGGCCTTACAGGCAGGGCATGGCGATCGATCGACACCTATCCGGCGATCCTGCGCGAAGCGCAGGATCTGCTTTGTACGGTAGGCCTCAACGCGCTTGCCGGCGCGCCCACCGGCTCATTGGCCTACGGCGAGCAGCGCCTGGTCGAGTTGGCACTGGCACTGGCGATGCGCCCCCGTGTGCTTCTGCTTGATGAGCCCATGGCAGGGGTTCCGCGTGGTGAAAGCGGACGCCTGACGGCCGTCCTGGACGGATTGCCCGCGACCACGGCCGTGCTGATCATTGAACACGACATGGACCTCGTCTTTCGCATGGCCAGCAGGATCATCGTCCTGGCCGAGGGCGCGGTGCTGGCCGAAGGGTCACCCGACGACATCCGCACGCACCCGGCGGTACGTGCCGCCTACCTGGGGCCGGCATGAGCGCCTCACTGCTGGAACTGCACGACGTCAGTGCCGGGTACGGCAGGACCACGGTTGTCAACAAGCTCAGCTTTTCGGTCGCGGAAAAAGACCGCCTGGCAATCATCGGCCGCAACGGAGTGGGCAAGACGACTGCGATGCGCGCGATCATGGGGCTTTGCTCATGGTGCACAGGACGAATTCTTTTCGAAGGCCAGGATATAAGCCCGCTGGCACCGCATGAGCGGGCCATGCACGGCCTTGGATACGTACCCCAAACGCGCGACATCTTCCCCTCGCTGACGGTCGAGGAAAACCTCGTGTCAGGCCTCAAGGGCCGGCCGCGGCGTGCGATCGACGATGCGTATGCCATGTTTCCGCGCCTGGCAGAGCGCCGCCGACTGCCGGGAATGCAATTGTCAGGTGGGGAACAACAGATGCTGTCGGTTGCGCGTGCACTGCTGGGTCGCCCTCGCCTGCTGCTTCTGGACGAACCTCTGGAGGGCCTGGCGCCATTGGTTCGCCATGACCTCCTTCGGGCCTTCCACCAGATGAGCCAGGACATCGGAATCACAGTCATCATGGTGGAGCAGCAAGTCAAGGAAGCGCTTGCGTACTCCAAGACGGTCATGGTCATGGAGCGCGGTGCCGCGGTGCACTCCGGATGGTCCCGGGACCTGCTGCCTGACGACCAGGCCCTGGAGCGCTTTGTGGGATTGGCGGACCATTGAGTGGCCCATGTACAGCCCCATCGACTTCGTGCTGCACCACGCTGCCTGCCGCTGTTGGACCTGCCGTACCATCTTCGTGGAGCAGCACGACCGATATGCCACACTTTGATCTCTTGTTATTCTGACCTTTAGGAGGTGACGATGGGTTCCAACCAGGACACAGAGGCAATTCGTGCCAGTTCTTTGCCAGCTTCGACAGGTTTTCGTGATCGCATACCCGTGTTGGGGCTACAGGAGTACTGGTATCCCGCACTTCGCGCAAACCGGGTGGGGCACAAGCGGCCCTCCGTATTGAAGATCACGGGCAAGAGCGTCGTCTTCTTCCGGGACGCCGCTGGCGAGGTGGTTGCGATCGCCCAGGCGTGCCCGCACCGCGGAGCGCAAATGTCGCATGGCGTATCGCACTTCAAGGGCACGTTGACATGCCCCTACCATGGCTGGACTTTTGATGGCACAGGGCAGTGTGTAGCGGTTCTTGGCGAAGGACCGGGGTCGACGATTCCTGGCGCCAAGGGCACCAGAGCCCGGACTTTTGCCACCCGCACGCTCAAAGGAATCGTATTCGTATGGATGGGCGATGGTGTCCCGGCGCCGATCGAGGAAGACGTCCCGCCAGAAATGTTCGGGGACGACTTTTTGGTCATGAACGGCGAGCGCACCTGGCACGCCAACTGGCGGCCATCATTGGAGAATTTTGCCGATGCCCATGTGTACTATGCGCACCGCAATTCGATCGAGATGCTGACGCAACCGCCACCCGCACTGATGGCGCTGGCGCACTCGGGGCCCGCGCGTCCCGATGTCGTGCGTATCAACGACCGTGCCATCGCATTCGACCCGAACGCCGCCACACTGCTCAACTACACCGATCGTGCCGCCGAGCAACAGACGCAGCCAGGTGCAGCCAAACCGCTTGACCGTCGCGAATTCCAGGACACGTACCCGTCCCTGGGTGGCCAGAAGTGGCCGCCAACAGCCACACGCCAGTATGTCAGCCAGGTCTGCGGCGCCGTGCGGAGCATGTTCAAACCTGCACCGGCCATGTATCCGCCAGCATCGGAATGGGGCATGGGAATGCATTTGCCAAGCACGATCCGTGTCGACTACCGGCGTGTCATGTTTACCCGGTTTGAGGTGCCCATCGACGAGAACCGGACCAACAATTTCTACTTCATCGCTGTGCGCAAGGGCAGTGAATTGAACCAGCTGCTCTGGCGCGCCTACTTTCACCTGTACTACCGATGGAAGACGGTGAGCAATTTCTCGGGCCAGGATGGGCATCTGGCCGAAATCACCGACTATGCGGCACCGGAGCGTCAGTCCACGACCGACCGCTTCTTGCGTGAGTGGCGCCGCTTTGTCGTAGACTGCGCCCGAAAATCCGGGCCGCCGGACCCGACCAAGGCCTGATCCGCGCCCGAAAATTCACAGCATGTTCATTCCTCCGCCGGCACTCAGTACCTGACCGGTGATGTGCCCCACGTCATCGGATGCCAGGAATGCAATGCCAGCGGCCTGCTCATCAGTGGATGCCTGGCGCCCCATTGGCACGATGGCCAGCGTACGCCGCGTCATCTCGCGGAAGTACTCGGTCTCGTTTCCAAGCTTGGCACGAATGCCCCGCTCAACGATGCGATCGGGTTGCGTGTCTGTCGGCCCGGGCGAGAAGCAATTGCAGATGACGCCCGCCGCCGCATATTCGCGCGCGATGCTGGTTGTAAGCGCCATCACGGCACCCTTGCCAGCGTTGTAAGGCGCCCGGTCCCACAGGCCGTTGCGTGCCGACTCGGCTCCCACATTGACGATCCGTCCGAAATTGCGTTCGATCATGGAGGGCAGTGCGGCGCGGCTGCAATAGATGGTGGGCAGGATGCTGCGGTGCATCTCCTCCACGATTTCAGCCGGGTCCCACAGATGAAAGGGCCTGAGCGCAGTGGCGCCGCCCACATTGTTGACCAGGATGTCAATATGGCCGAAGGTTTGAAGCGTGAAATCGATGAGCCCCTGTGCGCCCTCCCAGTGCATCAGGTCGCCCAGGTATATTTCACTGCGCGCACCGGATTGCCGAAGCTCATCACGGGTGCGATGCGCAGCTTCCTGTGAGACATCTGCGATCACCACCACCGCGCCCTCCAATGCGAAGCGGCGCGCCGCAGCCCTGCCGATGCCCTGGCCGGCACCCGTGATGATGCTGATTTTGTTCTTGAGTCGAGTGATCAATGTTTGCTCCTTCTTGAGATTTTGCGGGCGATAAGCCCAGCGCATGCGGCACAGTTTACAAGTCAAGGCGGTAGCAGCGAGCGGCGGCCTTACCGTAAACCTCGGCCCGCTCGTCGTCGGACAGCGTGTCGAGCGCAATTCGCAGAGCTTCCCACTGCTGCACATAACTGCCCGCCACCAGGGTCACTGGCCAGTTGCTGGCGTACATCAACCGCCGGGGACCGAACACATCGACTGCGTGGTTGATGTAGGGCCGAAAATCCTCGCCGGACCAGCCCGGACGCACGGGGGTGGTGAGCCCAGAAAGCTTGGCGTACACATTCGGGCAGGCAGCGGCCCGCGCGAGGTCGCTGGCCCAGGGCTCCCAACCCTGCGCGCCGATCGGGGGTTTCCCGATGTGGTTGACCACCATCGTGAGATCCGGCAGCAACTTGGCAAGCGTCGGTACATGTCTGAGGAAGGCAGGGCGGTCACAGTTGACCTCAAACACCAGGCGGCGCTGCTGCAACGCCCGCAGGCCCTGCACCACATCGGGCCTGAGCACCCAGTTGTCATCCGCTTCGAAACCCAGCACATGCCTGACTCCCAGGAACTTGCCGCTGTCGGTCAGGCGATCCAGCGCATCGCCCACCGCGGCGGCGTCTGTCAGAGGCACCCAACCGACGAATCCAGCGACCGCTGCCTCGGATGTGGCTACTGAACGAACATGCTCGCAGTCTTCCAGGGTGTTGTCCGCCTGCACCAAGATGGTCTTGGAGATGCCGCAGAGCACCATATCGTCACGCAGTTCCTTGAACTCAAAATCGCGGCGTATCGAATCCCACGTCGTACCGGCCATCCAGAGATACGGCGCGATACCAAGCCTCCACACATGGTGGTGGGCGTCAATCAAGGGCATCTCGGGTTCCAATCTGCGTTCGCGTTCAATGCTGCACCTGGATTTGGCGTTCGACCATCAGGCAAGGGAGGCATTGTTACTGAGTCCGGCTTTCAATGTCAACGCTCACTGCATCTTCCTTGTTGGGAAACTCCAGCGCGATGGCGATGAAACGCGCCTCCTCCCGCCGAAAGGCCGCGACGATCAGCGGATCGGGCTTGGCACCGTCGAGTGAGCATGATCATCTTCAACGATGGCAACTGGCTGAGGCAGGAGCCGTATGCGTAATTCTGCACGTACGGATCTGTGCGGGGGGCGGGCCAGGTCGCATTCGAACAGGTTGTGTTCGATCAGCAGGTCGGCGTTCTGCAGGCGCAGGCTCTTGTCCGTGCGCCGACTGTTGGCGCAGGTGCACAGAGTGCGGGTTTTGAGGACGGCCGCGTGTGTGACATTTGGGCTCAGGCGGTTGGATTTCCTCTCCAATCCGCATTTCTTCTCTTCTGCGGTTCACCCGGTGCATGCCTGACATGCGAATGCAAAATATGCCCCCAAGACTGATCTGAACATGGCATACCTTCTTGGACCCTGTCGCACCACCTCAAAAGCATTTGAGAGTGAAAAAAAAGCCGGAAGGCTTTGGACCGTTCCGGCTTCGAAGATGGTCGCCAGCAGGAATTGAATTTCCCTATACAGCCCGCATGGATGCTGTGTTCTTTGGCTGGCGAACTGGTTTGTTCCCCGGTCTGTTCCCCATCATTTGGATTGTGTAGTGGTCGGCGGCGCCTTGAGATCGCCGCTTGCCGACCAGGCCCGCAAACTGCAGTGGAACTACCTCTTGCTGGGTTACGGGTGCGTTTTGGCTTGCCACGCCACCCAGCCCGGCGCTCAGCTGCGCAGAGTGGTCAGTAACTCCACAAGATCACCGATGGCTGTGTAGGGCTCGGGCGCGGTGTCGGCGGAGAACCTGGCGGACAGGGCTTTTGCCCGCTGCGTGGCAAAAGGCATACGCTCGCGTGTCGTGGCAAAGACGCGCCTGGCACCTTTTTCGTAGCCGGGGTAGTGCCGCTTCAGCCGACGCATAACGTCGTCGCGGTGGAGCGATGCCTGGACGTCCGAATAGTGCAGCAACAGCCACAACTCAAAGCTCGGCACCGAGGCGATGGCCCTGAAGCGAATGAACTGATTGGCATCGTTCTTCAACTTGCCGTCCAGCGATTCGGCCAACCGCAATGCATCAAAATAGCTGTCATGATCATCGCGGTCGAACACGGCGTAGACCTGCTCAAATGCACGGGGTTGGATGTGCTTGTGCTGACCCCCGTTCTCAAAAAGCTCCCGCGTGTACTGCACCACTTGGATGGGGGCGGTCCCCAGTTCACTGGCCCGAACTTCGACGTTGGCCGTATGCAGGCGATAGGCAGCGCGAATCTCACTGAAGTAGTTGGGCTCTGTCTTGCTACCCTCTGCGACTATCAGGATGCGGTCGTAGCTGGCACGCCGTCCCAGTTTGCGTTCAAGCTGCTTCCGCTGGCGTTCCCACGGGGGGTTGTCGCGCGCCATCAGTGTTCGAGTCCTAAAGTGCGGTCGAGAAACGGCACAGCACCGTAGCGGCCGATCAGATAGCCGCGCTCCAGCGCCTCGTTCTTGCGCGGGCTGAACTCCGACAAACTGACCAGCACCGATGCCTGGTCGCGCTCCTTTTCGACAAACCAGACCTGATCGCGCCGGAACAGGTCCGGTGCGTCCAGAAGCGAGGTGTCGTGCGTGGTGAAGATCAGCTGTGCGCCGCCCGTGTTGGTCTCCGGGCGATGGAACAAGCGCACCAGTTCGCGCACCAGCAAGGTATGCAGGCTGGTGTCGAGTTCGTCGATGACCAGCGTCAGCCCCTTGCGCAGGATGTCCATGACTGGTCCGGCAAGAAACAGCAGGTTGCGCGTGCCGCCCGATTCGTCCATCAGGTCAAAGACCGCCTTTCCATGTTCGGTGACGTGGGAAAAGCGGAGTTGGTGCTCTTCCATCTCCTCGGCGCGTACCTCGGTCTTGCCGGCCAACAGGTCAAAATGCACCGCCTGCCCTGGCACCTTGCGGGTGACGACTTCGATGTCGGCGATGCTGATGTCGGCAGCGCTGAGGAAGTCGCACATCTGCTTGCGGCCTTCCGCTTGCCTGAGCATCTGAATGGAGACCTGCGGACTGAGTGGGGCCTGTTCGTTAAAGATCACCAGCCCTGCCGCAAACCAATCGAACACCGGCCGCAGGGCCTCACTGTTGAGCTGAACTGCCATCGACAGAAACAACGCATTCGGGCGAGTAGCACCTTCCCACAGATTCTTGGGGCCCTTGATGCCGGCACCGAAATCGTAGACATCCTTGCCGGTGTCTTCGTCGAAATGGCGATCGAACCAACGCTGCGGCTTGAAAGCCTTGTAGACCAGCAGGTGTTCGCTAACGATGCGCTGCGCCGTCATGGAAAAGCCATACTGGTAACGCACGCCATGCAGGATAAAAGTGACTTCGAACTCGGTCGACTGACTGCCGGACCTGGCATCCAGGCGAAAGGGCTGCACGCCGTAGGTCTGGCCGGGCTGGATCACAGTGGCGGACTCCATCACCACACTGCGCATGAATTGCAGCGCCTTGATGAGGTTGGACTTGCCACCGGCATTGGCACCGTAGATCACAGCGCTGCGCAACAAATTGGGAACAGCCTTGAGGCCAGTCCCGACAGTGTGGGTAGCCGCAAGAGTTCTGTCCTTGGACGCCACGAGACTGAGCACCTGCTCGTCACGCAAGCTGCGGAAGTTCTTGACGCGGAATTCGACCAGCATCGTATTCACCATAGGGGAAATAAATAAATAGAAATTATGCGCTTTGTGAGCAAAAAATCAATCTATTCTCTAATAAAACCCCATTTACCGGAATATTGGCGAGGTCGCGGTGCGGCCGCTGCCCTACCCCACCCCGAGAATCCAACCTTCAACCGTCGCCACCAAGCGGTCAGCTGGCGAAAGGTACGGCTCCAAGGCCGCTCGTAGTCGCCCGTCCTGGTCTGCTTCGCGCAACCATGTCGCCACCACATAGGCGTCGTGCTGGTCACCCGTGCGACTCTCGATGGCATAGGCATGCTTCCATAACGCCGGGTACACCTCGACCACCGCCGATCGACCCGGCGGGATAGCCCATCCATCAAAGGGCCAAAAATGCACCCTGTTGCCGAGCTGAAGGCGAAGGTGCCGTAGCCACGGAATGCCCGAATGCGTAGACTTGGCCACCGAGCCCTGCACGTCGAAATGGAATACTGACTTGGCCGCACCGGCCCGCAGTTCGGTCAGGCGCCGCCAGCGCGCGTTGCCCATGCGCGCGGCGCCATTGCCATGCAGCCCGTCGCGGATGAAATCAACATACATGTGGTCCTCGTTCGTCGGCCAATGCGCCTGAAAGTCGTCCAGAAATGCAGCCCAGTCCGGAGGTAGATGGTGGGTTTCAAAGTACCGGAGTGGAAACGAAAATCCATGGTCGATGCCGACCATCGTCGGCAGGTCCTCGGCCAGTCGGTCCACCAGCCATTCGGCCAGACCGCGCCGCGTCCAGTATTTGCGCGGGCTGGGGGGTGGCGGCACTTCCTGTGCTGGCATGTCGCCTTGAGCCAGATACACCCGCAGGCCCTTGAGGCTTTCATTCGGCGTCTGGGCACCGGAATAGTCGATGCCCAGGTATCGGACAAAGGCGGTCATACCAGCTTGGAATGTTCGAGTCGAAGCGTCACGCGGCTTCCTGCATTTCGATGGCGGGTACCAGCGCTTCTTGCAACAGCGCGTCCAGTAACCGGCTGCGTGTGGCGGCAGTGGCTTCAAGGCTTGCCTGCAGTCTCAGACGACCTGATCTCTAGGATTTTATTTTGACCCCAATTTCAGCTTCGTCAGTAGAACCCGGGAGTAGGCCTGAGCAGCAACATAGTCCTGACCTTCAGTGAGTCTGTGGTGGCACGCAGCGGTGGCACGATTGAACTGATGACTGATTACGGCAGTGGGCACCAATCGGTGGAGGTGTTTTCAGTCAGTGATGCCACGCGGGTGACGATCAGTGGCAATGTGGTGACGATTGACCCCACCAATGCCTTGCTGCCCAGCACGGGCTACCACCTTGGGTTTAACAGCGCATTGGCCGATAGCGCCGGCAATGCCTTCAGCTACACGCACGGGCAATACAACTTTACCTCTGGTGCAGCAGGCGTCGGCAAGACTGCAGACATCACCGCCTACAGCTGGAAAGCCCACACCCTGCTCAGCGGTGTGAGCCTGACTGCGGGCACCGAGACCAGCGCCAGTGACGCCAGCGGCACAGCCAGCTTTACCGCCGTCACCGACACCACACTCGCCTTCACAGCCAGCCGAGCCATCCCCAGCGCAGAAGCCACAGCCACATCAGCCGCAGTCAACCTGCAAGACGCTATTGCCATCCTCAAGATGATTGTGGGCTTAGAGGTCAACGGCACCAACAAAGCCTTGTCCCCCTACCAGGCGCTGGCAGCAGACTACGACGGCAACGGCTTGGTGCAACTGACTGATGCCATTGGCGTGCTCAAGCATGTGGTGGGGCTAACCGCCCCAGAGCCGGCCTGGCGCTTTGTCAACGAGCTCGACACCACGGTGCCGAGCAAGACCACCCTCAGCCCGGGCGTTGCACAAACCAGCATCACTGCAAGCTTGAGCGCCAGCAGCCCGGTGAAGGTGGGCCTGGTGGGGTATTTGAGCGGGGATGTAGACGGCAGCTTTGCTGGGGCGACTGGCAGCAGCAGCCTGACCAAAACTTATTTTGATACCTTGGTCGCTGCGCACCCCACTGAGCTTAGTTTGGCGCAGTTTGGGGTGTATTGAGCGGCGCACCAACTGCCGCCCCCGCCCCACTTCGGCAAAGGTCAGCACAAACGCATCGGCCACATCGGGTGAGGGCAGGCCACCCGTCTGATCGTCGGGCAGCGCGCAGGCGGCTGAACTTCTCCCCAATGGCCGGTGACTCCGAGACATTGATGCCAATCACCGGCAGCCCCAGCTCGGCCATGCGGCCCACCGACTTTCAAACGCTTGCAGCCGCACGATTGTGGTAGTAACATGGCTACATCATTCAATATCTACGGGTATCGCCATGACCATTACCACCTTATCAAGCCGCGAGTTCAATCAAGGAGCGAGCGAGGCAAAACGGGCCGCAAACAATGGGCCGGTGTTCATCACAGACCGGGGCAAACCCGCCCATGTGCTTTTGAGCTTTAACGACTACCAGAAGCTCACGAAGCAGCGGCGCAATATCGCCGACGCGCTGGCAATGCCGGGGATCGCCGACATTGAGTTTGAGCCGCCGCGTATGACCATCCAAAGCCGGCCGGCTGATTTCTCATGATGTTTGTTCTCGACACCAACGTGGTGTCCGAGCTGCGCAAGGTCCGACTTGGCAAGGCCGATGCGAACGTGACGGCATGGACAGAAAGCGTTGATGCCGCCGATCTCTTTGTGTCGGCCATCACCATCATGGAATTAGAGTTTGGCATTCTGACGATTGAGCGCAAGGACGCGACCCAAGGCGCCATGCTGCGATCGTGGCTGGAACAGCACGTATTGCCCGAGTTTTCCGGCCGCACGCTGCCTGTCGATACCGCCGTGGCACTACGCTGCGCCCGGCTGCATGTACCCGACAAGCGCGGCGAGCGCGATGCACTCATCGCGGCCACTGCCCTCGTGCATGGCATGACGGTGGTCACCCGCAACGTCGCTGATTTCAAGCCTACGGGAGTAAACCTCATCAATCCGTGGGAGGTATCGCAGTGACAGGAAACAAATGTCTCCGGCACCGAATTGGACAAATTCCGCTGGTTAGGGCGGGGAGCCCCAAATAGATCCAATAACGTGAGCGATTCACCGAGGCGTCCTCCACACCTCCCGCATGCGGTGAAACGCCTCGGGCTGCTCCTTGCCCGCGGTCCTGGCCACCGCAAAACACTCCTCCGGGTTGTCGAGCAACTCGATCCTTTGTCAAGCGGCTTCGCGCAGGGTCTTGCGAATATCGACTTCGTCGTATGGGACGTGCAGATGGCCGTCTTGTATTTCGATCAGTCCAAGTTGGACGAGCCGTTGCACATCGTCGTAAACATTGCGGTAGTCACGCTCCAGTTGCACTGCCAGTTGGCGAATGCTCAGTCCTTCATGTCTGGCCACGTGCTCCAGCAGGGCCATGCGTTTTTCTGTCATCGCTCCGTGGAGTTGTCGATAGCTCGAAAAGTGCAAGCGTGGTGTTGCAGCCGGCTGAGCCTCGCCCGCATCCACACGGGCAGCCCATGCCAGCAAGGCTGCTCGTTCTGCCCCGGGATCGATCACGTCAATTTCGATGCGTTTCATTTGATTTCTCCAGAAAGCCGCGCCACGTCTTGCGCAAAGTCATTGAGCAACTCCACCAGCGATATGAACACATAGGATGTCTCCATTTCCTGCGGCCCCACGTGCCGATGGTCATCTTTGCCGGTTTCATTGTCGTAGCGCACGATGGTTTTCCCATCTTTGCCACAGTACAGCCGGTACTTGCGCCGATGAGGGCGGCCAGGTTCGGCTTGCGGCAATTGCCAAATCTTACGCTGCAAGATTCGTTGGCAGGCATCCATCGCTTCGAGGGCCTTGCCCCACTGCGGCAAAGGTCTGCGGATCGGGATCTCCCTGGCGCGACCTCCCTTGGCCCAGCTCGGCTTGAGGACCAATTGGTTGCCCCTGTCTGCCCATACCGGTTGGATCTTGATCGATTCTGCACGGCGCAGGCCGAAAGCAGCTTGCAGCCGCAGTGATATGGCCGTGTATGGATCGGTGATTCGTCCAAGGTCGACAGCGCTCAATTCCCGCGCCTTGCTGACCTGGGCGACAAACTGTCGGTTGCCGGTTCGGCCATCCGGTTCTTGAGGGTTCCCACGGCCAGACCTTCTGCCTGCCATCGCGCCACCAGCCGTCCGACGTGTTTGGGCTTGAGGTTTGCTGCAGTCATGTGCCGGTAGCCCAGTTCCTGAAGCTGGTTGGCCACCAGGTCGAGCACGCGCTCGCGATCGCGTTGGGTTGCGTAGCTGCCGTCGCAGTTGCGTCGGCACATTTGTTTCAGTTCATAGTTCAGGTCTCGCACGCGCTGCCTTTCTGATTTGCGTCCTTGCTGCTGTTGGTTGCCCCGGGGTATCAGCGTTTGCGGTTTCCCTGGTCGGTCGACGGCATTGCGCGGGCGTGGTGCGAAGACGGCGCACGCGCATTGCACCCAAGGTCGTCGCCCGGTTCGTGCAGGCAATCGGCTGGCGGTGGCCCCCATGTGTTCACGCGGTTTCGACGTCCTCCTGGTGCTGGCTGATAAGGATATCGGCCGGAATGCCCAAGCCCTTTGTGAGCCGTCGGATCATGTTCAGTGTCAGCGGGCGCTTGCGCGCGAGCACTTCGTACACGCCCGATTGATCGGACCGATGTAGGACACGAGGTCTTTCACGACCATCCCCGACTGGTCCATGCGGAACCTGATCGCCTCGATCGGATCGGGCGGATCGATGGGGTGGTCTTCACTTCATAGGCCTGCACGAGCGTCACCGGCACCTCGAGGTGGTCGCCTTCGGGCGTGTCACGCTTCGCGCTCATCAGCGCCCCGGACCAGCGCGTCGCGCGCCTCTGGATCCGCGATCCCTGCAATCAACAACTGTCTCTCCGCCAGTGTGGTGGCACGGATGTCGGCCGCGCCGTGTTCGGTGACGATGGCGTCGACGTCGCTCTGCGCCGAAGTGATCTGGCCACAGGCGATACGCGGCACGATGCGGCTGCCCCGCGCGCGCCCGCTGGTGGAAGGCAAGGCGAGAATGGCCAGCCCGCCGGCGGAGCGGCGCGCCGCCCCTTGCCCAGGAATTCGGCATTTACCTGCCCTCGCACATCGACCTCGATGCCGGAGTTGATCGCCATGAAGGGTGATCCTGCGATCGGCACGACCAGTTGCGAGGTCGGCGCGAAGCCGAGGATGCCATCGAGCGACAGCGTCTGGTACAGCCCGCGACTCCCGACCGCTAGCGAAGCGATGCAGGCGTCCGGCGTGGCGGTATCGATGGCGCCACGGGCGACCAATTCGGGAAACCAGTCGCCCACCGTTTTCGGTTGGCGAAGAAGCTACGCATCAGGATTGCTCACTCGGTTCTGGCGCGTGTGACCAAAAGTATCGAGTGAGGCCAGACGCTAGACCAACTCGATCGGCCCTGGGTACCTGGCCACTACGCTGTCCGCAGTGAGCAAGGTGATGCCCTCCACAGTGGCTTGCGCCACCAGAATGCGATCAAACGGGTCTTTGTGGATAGGCGGCAAACTCTCTACAAAAACTGCGTGTGCGCTGGTGATGGGCAACTCGCCGTAACCGTTGTCCAGCAAACCTCGCCGCAACAAGCGTGCATCCACCTTGAAATCGACACGACCCAAGCCGCTTTTGTTAGCCACCTCCCAGATACTGGCCGCACTGAACAGCAGTTCATGCTCAGCATCATCAAAATAGACTTTTGCCCTGGCCGACAGACACTCTGGCCCATTGGCCGCCCACAACAAAAGATGCGTATCCAAAAGCAGCTTCACGCTCCACCACCAGCAAACATGCTTGCAATGTCATCGCCACCCATGCGGTCAAAGTCGTCGGGTACCTGCAACACACCCCGCATGAAACCCAAGCGCCGGGGTTGCTCGCCGCTTTGGGTATGGATCGCGGTGACCTTCACCAACGGTTTGCCGGCCTTCGCAATCACGAAAGGTTGGCCTTGCCCAGCCAGTGCAATCAAGCGAGACAGATTGGTTTTTGCCTCGTGAATATTGACAACCTGCATCATGGCCTCCATCAAACTAAGGTGAGGGGCTAAGTCTACAGCCAACTGTTGCCAACGCCTCGCCCTCGTCCGCCCACGCATTTGCCAACCCAGACGTCCGAAAGGACCGATCGACCTTGCCAGGCAGCCGCCCGATGTTCTTGCTTACCAGGGCACCGTCGAAAACCCGCCGTCCACCGCGATGATCTGCCCGGTGACATAGGCCGATGCACCCGAGGAGAGAAACAACGAGATACCCGCCATGTCGTCGGGTTCGCCCAGGCGGCCCATCGGGCACTTGGCGCGGAACTCGTTACCGCGCTCCTCCAGCGTGGCGGCCATCATCTTGGACGGGAAGCAGCGTGCACAACATACTGCAGACCATGGTCACTGCCGAAGTGGTGACGGTTTCAGACGAACTGCGTTATTCGGTCGGGCCGCGTGCGGTGGCGTTGTCATTGCGCATCACCGGTTACGCCATCCCTATCCGCGATGGTTCCGGCGAAATGGCTGCCGCCATCCACACCTCGGTCCTCACCAAACGCGCCACCAAGGCGCATGAACGCAAGATGCTGGCCGCCGCACAGGTGTGCGCGGAGCAGGTTGAACGGCACATGGGCAATCACGACAGCGGCCACGCAGACAAAGCCACCAAGGCCGGCTGACGGGTTGGCACAACGAGAAGCCTTGCCCAGTTGCGCGGCGCCCTGGGCATGGTGGTGGCGCTCGCGTGTGTTTTGCAGAAACGTCGCCAGCTGCCACCAGACCCGCGCCACGACACCGCCACAACAGCCTTGGATGAGATCAACGGGTACCGACTGGTTGGCTGCACATCGCTGATGGTAGTCGACGCTGCTGTCGTGTTGCAGTTGCGGGAAGTCAGCCTCGAAGGGATGCCTGACAACGGAGCCAGAAAGTTCGCCCGCACGGCTCCAACTCCATGTGAACCATCGACAGACGCACCCAAGAAGCACCCCTTGAAGGCACTGGTTGACCGCGCGCGGGGATTCAACGTCGATAGCGGCTCATCGCCTGTACCCGCCTGTAAAGATGGTGCAGTTTACCGGCGAAGCCTTCACGGCCGGCGTCGAGGAACTTGAACGCAATGGCGTGAAGCTGCGGGTGTACGGTGTGGCAAAGATGGCTGTTGCTGCCGTCCTTCTGCTGGGGGACAGGAAATGGCATACTTTCTTGGACCCTGTCGCACCACCTCAAAAGCATTTGAGAGTGAAAAAAAGCCGGAAGGCTATGCACCGTTCCGGCTTCGAAGATGGTCCCGCCAGCAGGAATCGAACCTGCATCTAGCACTTAGGAGGCACTCGTTCTATCCGTTGAACTATGGCGAGGGGACGCGGGATTGTAGGGCCGGCTTTGGGTGGCGGGGGGCGGTGGCGCAGGCCGATTTCGGCGAAGCGGATAGTGATTCCGCCCTGGGTCATGCGGCCCAGGCTGTTTTGCCACCGTGCCGCAGCTTTTCGCTGCCTCCAAAGAAGCAAACCGGAATCCTTGCGCAGGGCGGGCCTCCCGCCAGACAAGGTGACTCAGCCGAAATGGGCCGCCTGGTTCGGGTCTGCCCGAGAAATCACAGGAACCATCCTTCGAATAATACCCATGCGACAATCCCTTGACATATTCCTATATTGAAGGGGAAGGTCATGCATGCCGTCAGCGTTTCCGGATTGAAGAACAACCCCAGCGAAGCTTTGCGCAACGCCCGGGACGATGTGGTGGTGGTCATGAACCGCGACCAGCCGGATGCCGTGATGATCGGGTTGCAGTCCGGCAAGTTGTTGTCGGAGCCTGGCGCGCGCGCGGCATTGGCCACGGCGCTCTTTCGCGATGGAGGGCTGTCGCTGGTTCGAAGCGCCCGCATGGCCCAAATGCCATTGGCAACGTTTATCAGGCATGTCTCCCGCTTGGGTATCCCGGTGGTGGCGCATGATGCGGGCGAAGTTGCGCGTGACATGGAATCACTCGACCAATGGCTCGCTACGTCATAAGCGATGCAAGCCCCCTGATAGGGCTTGCCATTGTGGACGGGCTTGCATGGTTGCCCGCGTTGTTTGGGGCCGTATGGATTCCGCCTTCTGTGCAGCGAGAAGTGTTGCCAGGCGTCAACGCCCGTGGGGAACCGGAGATAACTGCAGCGATCAAGAGCACGGCGTTGCGTGTCTGGAAGAAGCGCATTCCCGTGCCAACGGCGAACATAGGAGATTTGGACGAGGGCGAAACCGATTGCATCCGTATTGCGCTTTCCGAGGGCGCTGGCAACGCCATCATTCTCATGGACGAGCGGGCGGGGCGAGCCATTGCCAGCGAACTCGGCATTCAGGTGGCCGGAACCGCTGCTGTCATCGGGTTTGCCAGAAGGCACGGTTTGATCGAATCCGCGAAGGCCTGCTTTGAGCGCTTGCATACGTCGGACTTCCGGATCAGTGCGGAGGTGATCCAGACCGTGCTTCGTGGAGTCGGTGAACTCTGATCCGGGCGAGCAAGCAGTCTGACCCGTATACCGCAGGGGCTCGCGCTTCACTCGAAAACCGCACTAGACCGCCGCGTTGTTCAGAATCACCGATTTCTTATCCTGCGAACCGCTCTGCCAGCATCTCGTGCTGGGCTGCGAAGCGCTTGGCACTGCTCTTCTTCAGCCTGGCCAGGTTCATCTGCTTCCACTTGAGCGCCGGCAGCTCGCGCAGGTGTTGGATCGGCATCAGCTCCCAGGCAGGTTCACCCCTGACCAGCGAGAGGAGGAAGCGCTGATGCGCCGGGGTCAACTGCTGCGGCAGTTCGTGGAGCAGACGGATTTGCATCTGGCAGAGCGTGGCCAGTTCGACTGCGTCGCGTGCCATGCCGGTGAACTCATTTGCTGACCACGAGCTTGACTTCATCGCCCGCAGCGTTGGCGGGCAATTGGGCGCGGTACCTCTGGCGCGCGAGCGCCGCCCGTACCGTGGCCAGCTCCTGGGCGATGGCATGCAAAGCCGCCTGGCGGTCTGGGCGATGATCGACAAACACAAGGTCGATGTCGACTGACAGGCGTGGCATCTCTTGCACGAACAGGTTCAATGCGGTTCCGCCCTTCATTGCGAACCGGCCGGAGGCGAAGACCGCAGGGGCGATCGCGAGCAGCAGCCGGACGGTGTCAATGTAGCTCTGGTTCATGGCCGCTTGAGGTCCAGGCGCTCCCCGGTGCGGCCGACGGCGACCCAGCGCGTGCCGCCCCCGATGCGTTCACTGTGTTGGGCGGCGAGCGCCGTCCAGGGTGGCAGTCAAGTTGACATTGCAACAAGAACCGGTTAACGTAGTTGGCTAGGCAATAACGCCACTTGGACGCCACTTGGAAAGTTGAAAAATGCTCTTTAATCGCGTGCGCGCGGAGAGGGTCATGCAAAAGCATGGACTTGACGCTTTGGTCGCATCGTCGCCTGACAATGTGATGTACGCAAGTGACTATGAATGCGTCACCCACTGGATCAACAAGGGCTTTCAGGTCTACTCGGTCTTCACTCCTGGTCACACGCCTACTGCATCGCTTATCGCACCCAGCCTGGAATTAGAGGCTATCGTCGACGGCAAGGTATGGATTGACGACATCTACATCTTTGCGGGGTTTCCTCGAGGCCCCAACAATGGCGAGCCCATGGACCGCGTCGGCAGCCGTGGGAAGGCCCTACTGGAGAGCGCGCACATTGTTGGCCGGGCCGTGGACGGCCTGGTTGCGGCAATCGAAGCCAGAGGGCTGGCCAAGGGCAGGGTGGCGATTGACGAGAGCGGCATTTCGCCGCTTCTGTGGTCGGCAATCAAGCAGCGCCTTCCGGATTGCGACATCGTCTACGGCAATGCCATCTGGTGGGAAGTACGCATGGTGAAGACCACCGACGAGCTCGCTCGCCTGCGCGTTGCTTCTTGCATCACCGAACGTGCGGTCAACGCGGCACTGAAACTGGCCCGCCCTGGCGCCAAGGAAAGTGACGTGGTTAACGAATACAACCGGCAGATTGCGGCAATGGGTGGCAGGCCAACGTTCATGCTGTTTGGCACGGGCCCGCGCACCTCATACCCCCACATGCTGGTGTCCGACCGCGTAATGGAATCCGGTGACCTGATGCGTTATGACATTGGCTGCACTTATGATTTCTATCATTCCGATAATGCGCGTGTCATTTCGCTGGGCAACCCAACGGATCGACAGCGCCGGATTTATGATGCCTTCGCACGCGGTATTGAGGATGCCATTGCCCTTGTCAAGCCCGGTGCTGACGTGAAGGACATATACCGCGCCGCGATGGCGCCCGCGCGCAAGCTCGGCCTTGAGAATTTTGATCGCTTTCACTGCGGCCACGGAATTGGTATCAGCGTATATGACCCGCCTATCGTCACATTGGCGGACCCTTCTGCATCGGCATTTCTCATGCCCGCGACCGACAGCGGCCTTGAGCCGGACATGGCGATCAACATCGAGGCGGGCTACTACATCCAGGGTGTCGAGGGGTATCTGTGTGAAGATACGCTGGTGGTGACGACTACCGGGTGCGAACGTCTCACACACAACAGCAAGGCCCTGGACTACGATGTATTCATGGCCGAGTCGGCCAACACGTGACACCGCGTTCGCGCCGGATGTGATGAAGCAACGCCGCCTTCTGGATGGTTCGAGTTTTCTTGCGCCTCCGGGTGCCTGGTTGCTTCTGTTCTTCATTGTGCCGATGCTGTCGATGGTGGTTTTCAGCTTTTGGCGCACGGTTGACTACAATTTCGTTGCTACCTTCACGCTGGAGAACTACGAACGCCTGGCAGGTCCACTTTATGTGAACGTGTTCTGGCGTACGCTGCGCGTTTCAATCTACGTGACGCTGCTGTCGCTAGCCATCGGTTACCCCGTCGCATACTTTCTGGCACGCAAGGTCAAGCAATATAGGCTCACGCTGTTGATGCTGTTGGTGTTGCCGCTATGGACCAGCTACCTCGTGCGCACCTATGCATGGATGCTCATTCTCGGCACCAATGGGGTGATCAACCAGTCACTGCGCGGCTTGGGGCTGATCGACCAACCCATCACATGGCTGCTTTACAGCGACTTTGCGGTGACCATTGCGCTCGTGCACATCTACATGCCTTACCTCATTCTTCCCTTGTTCGCGGTGCTCGAGAAGATGGATGTAAGCTTGATCGAGGCGGCCAAGGACCTTGGGGGAGGGCGCTGGCGAACCTTTTGGCATGTCACTTTGCCGCTCAGCCTGCCGGGGATCGCGACAGGGTGCCTGTTCGTATTCATCCCGTCCATGGGGGCGTTCGTGACGCCCGAGCTCCTGGGCGGCACGCGCAGCATCATGATCGGCAGTATCATCAGCCAGCAATTCGGGGTGACGTTTCAGTACCCGTTCGGTTCGGCCATGTCGCTTGTGTTGATGGCGATCATCCTGGCGTTTACCGTGGTTGCCCTTCGGTACGGGCGTCCGGCCGGAACTTCATGATGCGCACGAACAAGATCTCGCAGTGGCTGTTTGGCGCATGGACCGGCCTGGTGCTGGTGTTTCTGTTCGCTCCATTGTTCGTGGTGGCAATTTTCTCGTTCAATTCGTCCGAAATCAGCGTCTTTCCGATCAAGGGACTGACGCTCAAGTGGTACGTGCAGATGTTCAACAACAGCGCCTTCAAGGAGGCGATTGTCAACAGCCTGATCGTCGCAGGCTTTACCGTGGTGATTGCCACGTCGTTGGGCGTCATGGCGGCCACGGGTATCCGCAGCTACGCTGGCAGATTCAAGGGCGTTGCCAGCGCGATGGGCACCATGCCCATGATGGTGCCCCGCCTCATCCTGGGCATTGCCCTGCTGACGTTCTACAACGTCCTTGAAGCGGACTTGTCCCTCGTGACAGTCATTTTCGGTCACGTGGTCTTTGCGCTGCCCTACGTCGTGCTCATTGTCTCGGCGCGCCTGGTCGGTTTTGATGATTCGCTGGAAGAGGCCGCGCGCGACCTGGGCGCCAGCACGTTCACCGTATTTCGCGAGATCACGCTGCCACTGCTGCGTCCGGCCATCGTGGGGAGCGCGTTGATGTCGTTTACCCTGTCATTCGACGAGGTCGTTGTCACGTTCTTCACCACAGGGACAGCCAACACGCTTCCCATGATGATCTGGTCAATGCTGCGCTTTGGCCTCACGCCAGAGATCAATGCCATTGCCACGCTGACGCTAGCCGTTAGCATGGTTCTTGCATTAATCGGCGAGATGTCCATTCGCAAGGCGCAGTCGGAGCGCGCAAGCGCACCGTGAGAGTTCGTATCTGTTTAGCCGTTCACTGTTTCGTCCGTCAATCAACCTCAGACAAGGAATGACCATGAGTAATCCATCCATCAACATGCTATTGCCGCGGGGCATCTCGCGCCGCAGCCTCATGCAGCTTCTGGGGGGCGCGGCCGGGTTGAGCGCCGCCGGGGGGCCTATTGGTATGTCTGCGGCGCTGGCCCAGGCCAGAAGCTTGAACTACTTCACCTGGTCCGCCTGGGCGGGGCCTGAGTTCGTCGAGGACTCCAAAAAGAGGGTGAACATCGACCTCAAGACCACGTTCTACAGCAGCTCCGACGAAATGGTGGCCAAGTTGCGTGGCGGCGGCACACGCCTCTACGACATGATCGTGCCCGTCCAAAGCTACATCTTGCCCGCGATCAAGGCCGATCTGATCGAGCCGATCAACCCCGCAGTGATGACCCACACCAATACGCTGTTTCCTCAGTTCCAGAAAAACAATTTCTGGAACGTGGACGGCAAGTGCTACGGCGTGCCCTTCGTCTGGGGTGCCAATGCGCTCGCGTACAACCGCAAGGAGACCGGCGAGATCGACGACATGGACGTGCTGTTCAACCCCAAGTTCAAGGGCCGTATCGCGATGCGCGACGAGGCCGAGGACAGCCTGGGTCTGGGCGCCATGCGACTGGGCATCAAAAAGCCCTTCTCGATGGGCGAGCGGGAACTGCAGGAGGTCAAGAAGCTGCTGATCTCGCAAAAGCCCCTGGTGCGCGCCTACTGGAAGAACTTCGCCGATGTGCAAAATATGCTGGCGTCTGGTGAGGTGGTTGTTGCCTGGACCTTCCTGGCGGTGATCGCTCCGCTGCGCAAGGCCGGCATCGACGCCGGCTGGGTCTGGCCCAAGGAAGGTGCGCTGGGCTTCCAGGAGGCCATTACGCCGGTCAAAGGCACCAAGAACATGAAGCTGGTCGAGGAATACGCCAACTTCACCATCAGCCCGGAGTACGGCGAGTTCATGGCCCGCAATACTCGTTACGCGCCCGCATCGAAGGGGGCGGTGGACCGGCTGGAGCCCGCGTTCGTGAAAGATATCGGCATTGACACCAGCAAGTTGTCCCGCCTGGTGTTCAAGGAAATTCCGCCGAACAAGCCGCGTTGGGAAGAGATCTGGAATGAGGTCAAAGCGGCGTGACGGGCAGAGCCGCGGACGCATCTCTGCAAGTAAATGGCGTGGCCCCGCGGCAGCCGCAGCTGGATGTCCAGCTTCGCGCCGTTACGAAGCGCTTTGGCAGCTTCACCGCTGTCAATGAGATTGACCTCGAAGTTGAGCGGGGCCAGTTCCTGACCCTGCTCGGCCCGAGTGGCTGCGGCAAGACAACCACCTTGCGCATGATCGGCGGGTTTGAGAATGCCGATGAAGGCAGCATTCTCATTGGGGGGCAGCCGATTGACACCGGCCCCAAGCGCACGCGCATGGTGTTTCAAAGCTACGCGCTGTTTCCGCACATGACGGTGGTGCAAAACGTCGCATTCGGCCTGCGGATGGAGCGCCTGCCAAAAGACCAGATTGACGCGCGCGTGACGGCCATCCTGGCCAAGCTCGGTCTGTCCGACCACGCCAGCAAGTTCCCCCGTCAGATGTCGGGAGGACAGCAGCAACGCGTGGCCTTGGCACGCGCCTTGGTTACCCAGCCGCAGGTGCTGTTGCTGGACGAACCGCTGGGCGCCCTTGACCTGAAGATGCGCAAACGAATGCAAGGCGAGCTCAAGCAACTGCAGCGTGACGTAGGCATTACGTTCATCTACGTGACACATGACCAGGAAGAGGCGATGAACCTCTCCGACAAGATCGTGGTGATGGACCACGGGAACATCGTGCAGGTGGGTACGCCAGAGGAGATCTACCGCAACCCGGCCACCGCTTACGTGGCCGACTTCATTGGCGCGACCAATTTGCTGCCGGCCACCTTGCTGCCTGCCGTGGGCGGCGAGGCGCGAGTGAGAACCGTCTTGGGTGAGTTCCCGGCGCGTTTGTCTCGCCTGACGGTTGCGGCACCGGGCGAGTCCGTGGCGGTGGCCATCCGGCCCGAAGTGATTCGCATCGGCCCCGATGCCGGCGCAATGCCGAACCGCCAGCGCGGTGTGCTGGTGGAGAAATCATTTCTCGGCTCAGTCACGCGGGCGGGTATTCAGATTGCCGATCAAACCGGCGCCGCTGCGTTTGTCGTGCTCGTGGACTTTCCCGGCACGCTGCTGTACTCGCCGGGTGATGCTGTCGATATCGGCTGGAAAACCGAAGACGCGCTGGTGTTGGCGCGTGATCAACGTGTGCAATCTGAGGAAGCACTGAAATGATTGTCGACACAGAAACCCACCCGTTGCTGTTTGGCCGGTACGCTCCCAACAACGGCAACAAGACACTCATCAAGCACTACACCTGGTGCGAGCAGTCTCCCGAGTTGCTGGTGGCCGAGATGGACAATGCCGGCGTGGACAAGGCCTTCCTCATCAGTTATGACGCGGAAGACATCCAGTTTCCCGAGGAGACCAAGGGCTATACGCTGGAGGACTATGCCGGGGGCCGCAAATACAGCTTGCGCGGTCTGCGCCAGTTCTCGGATCGCTTCTGGTGGTTCAATACGGTCAAAGATCCGAATCGCTATGACGCGGCGGCCAAGGTGGCGCAGGACTTTGCCGATGGAGCGGTGGGCATCAAGCTTTTCCCGTGCTACATCGGGTGTCATCTGAATGACCCGGGCCTCGTCAAGGTGTTCGAGACGGTGCGCCAGCGCAATGGGCGTGCACTCGTCTCGTTCCAAAGCTGGCGTGATGGCAAGATTCCGTTCGCCACCTACATGGAGGAGGCTGCGGAAATGCTGGCGCGGTTCCCCGAAGTCAATGTGGCGCTGATGCAGGCCGGCTGCGTGGACCCGCTCAAGCCCGAGATCGAGCCCGTGCTCGATCTTGTCAGGCGCTTTGAGAACTGCTACCTGTCCACCGGCTATTGCGGCGAAGTGTGGGACGACGGTAGCGAGTATCCCTTTGCGAACTGGCAAGGTCGCATCAAGACGCTGGTGCAAGCCGTGGGCGCCAATCGGGTGATGTGGGGCACGGACTGGCCCTGGTTTGAGCACTTCTTCAAGTACGAGCAGTCGTTCAACTCGGTGCGAAGGCATGCGAATTACATGAGCGAGGCCGACAAGGCGTTTTTTCTGGGCAATACGGCGGCGCGCTTCATGGGCGTGGCCCCATGACCTTTACCATCGTTGGCCGATGCGCGCGCACAGGCGTGACTGGCATCTGCATGGCGACGAGCTCGCCGGCCGTCGGCAACCGCTGCGCTTTTGTCTCACGAGACGGCGCTGTCGGGATGCAGGCTGTCGCGGAGCCGCGCCTGGGTATCTTGGGCCTGCGCCTGCTTGAGGGCGGGTATTCGCCAAGGATGGTGATCGACCAGATCGTTGCGAGCGACGATTGGCCGGGCAAGCGACAGATTGGCATTGTGGACATCGACGGCCGCAGTGCTGCCTTTACTGGCGATGCCAACGCCGAATGGGCGGGGCATCTGAACGGCCCCAACTACGTCGCCATGGGCAACTTGCTACGGGGCCAGGAAGTGGTGGCCGCCATCGTCGAGGTCTTTCTTGAATCCGAAAACGAAGAGCTTGAGGAGCGCCTGGTGCGCGCCATCGAAGCTGGCCGCGACGCCGGCGGGCAGGAGGAGGGCCAGACCTCGGCGTCCTTACTCACTTTTGGCAAGGAGACCTTCTCGCGCTGCGATCTGCGATCCGACATTTCGCTTGAGCCCGTGGCGGATCTGCGGCGCATGTACGACTGGTACAAACCGCTCATTCCGTACTTCCTTGAGCGTGCCAACAATCCACTGTTGCCGGGCTTCAAGGCGCACTTTGCCAGCTTGGGAATGGAGCGCACATATGGCCAGCCGGTGCCCGTGACGCGCGGCCCGAAGGCCGGCCGTTAGCCGCAAGAGACGCCAGGCCATGGATCCCTTCGCCCCTGCATTCCCGGGGGAGCTGCTCCCAATTTCCATCATCACCGGCTTTCTGGGCAGCGGCAAGAGCACGTTGCTCGGTCAATTGCTGCGCCAGCCCGATATGGGCAAAAGTGCGGTCATCGTCAACGAACTGGGCGAAGTTGGGCTGGACCACATCCTTGTCGAACGCATCGAAGGCGAAGTCTGCCTTCTGCAGTCCGGCTGCGTCTGCTGCTCGCTGCGGGGAGATCTGGAGCAAGCCCTGCAGAAGCTGATCGACCAGCGAGAGCGCGGTGCGATTGCCCGCTTCGACCGCGTCGTGATCGAGACGACTGGCCTGGCTGACCCCGCGCCGATTTTGCAACTCGCGCTGACAAGCCCGATGATTCAGCGCTACTTCAAACTGGATGCGGTCGTGACGACGGTCGACGCGGTCAACGCAGACCGTCAGTTGAATGAGAACCCCGAATCGGTCAAACAGGTCGCTCTTGCAGACCGAATTTTGCTGACCAAGACAGACCTGGTTTCGCCGGATCAATTGGACCGTCTAGAAGCGCGCCTTGCAAGGCTCAACCCGGCTGCACCACGCTTTTCTGTGCTGCACGGCCGAATTGAGGCGGCTAGGCTGTTCAATGCGGATCCAACGCTGCACCGCGCCGCTGCCGAGGATGTAGCGCAGTGGCTGGGGCCGGTCTTGGGCGACTCACGCGAGGCCTCTGCGCACGCTCATAGGGGCACCCGCGCCGACCACATCCATGGGTCCGGCACCCTGAACCACGACAGCCATATCAACCACTTCAGCATGAGTTTTTACCAGCCGCTGGACTGGTTGACAGTCGCCGAATGGCTTTCAGACTTGTGCTCCCGGTGGGGCGAAAAACTGCTTCGCATCAAGGGTGTCCTCGACCTTGTCGGCGAGCCGCGGCCGGTGGCAATTCACGCCATTCACCACACGTTTCACCCACCCCTGGCACTGTCGGCATGGCATGACAAGACGCGCGGTTCGCGCATCGTATTCATTACGCGAGGTTTGTCGCGCGAGGTGGTGGAGCAGAGCTGGCGCGCAAGCCACGTGGTATGACTTCGCGGGCAATGGCGGGAACCCGTGCCATAATTGTTCTCATGGCTGATCTCCCTGTCCGTCCGTCGGCGTTCACCGGCGACAGCAACATTCCTTGGATGTGGGATATCACCGCCGAGAATTCCGCCACCACGGGCAACCTGCCCGCAGGCCCGCAAGTGCCTGCAACGCGAATACGCAAACACGGCGCCCGTCACCCGCGGCGGCAGGACGAAATTCCGACGCCAGCATTGACCCCCTCTCGCGCTTGCGGGAGCTGCCCGGGGTGACGGTGGCCCGGCGTGAACTGTTGAATGAAACGGTAGCTCGATGAATCGCATCGGCGTTGACGTTGGCGGAACGTTCACAGACCTCGTGGTAGAACAGGATGGCGGCGCCATAACCGTCTTCAAGGTCCCGTCGGTGCCTGCGGATCCGAGCCGCGGCGTGCTCGATGCGGTCCATGCGGCGGCCGCCGGCCTTGGGCTCACCGTGGGCCAAATGCTCGCCGACTGCCGCTGGTTCGTGCACGGCTCGACCGTTGCGACCAATACGGTGCTCGAGCGCAAGGGTGCCACGGTCGGCATGTTGTGCACGCACGGGTTTCGCGACAGTCTCGAGATCCGCCGCGGCATCCGTGAAAACCCATGGGATCACCGCACGCCTTTCGCCGAACCCCTGGTGCCGCGCTATTTGCGCAAGGGCGTTCGCGGCCGCATCGACGTGCACGGAAAAGAAATCGCGCCGTTGTCCGAGGTTGATATCCGCGCCGCGCTTGCCGAATTCACGACCGAGGGTGTAGAGGCGGTCGCCGTGTGTTTCATCAATTCCTATGTGAAGGGTGTCCACTAAGAACAGGCCGCCCACGTGATCCGCGCGGTGGCCCCGCAATTGTCGGTGTCCTTGTCGTCCCGTCTCGCGCCGATCATGGGCGAGTATGAACGCGGCTCCACCACGGTCATCGACGCATTCATTCGCAAGCGCGTGGTCCACTATCTCGAGGCCCTCGGCCAGCGCCTGCGCGAGCTCGGTTTTGCGGGCGAGGTGACGCTCATTCATAGCAATGGTGGCGCCATCGGTCTGAGCCGCGTCAGCCATGCGCCGGTCGCGCTTTGCCTTTCGGGGCCCGCCGCGGGCATCGGGGCCATGCGCTACTACGGCCGCCTTTGCGGCAGCGACAATCTCATCTGTATGGAAATCGGCGGCACCAGTTGCGACGTCAGCATGCTTCAATCCGGCCGAGCGCAAATTGTCGACGGGTTCAATATCGCCGGCTATCACGTTTCCATGCCGGCCATCGACATTCACACCGTGGGCGCCGGCGGTGGCACCATCGCGCGGGTCGATGACGCGGGACTCATGCGCTGCGGCCCGCAAGGCGCCGGCGCCATGCCGGGCCCTGCTGCTTACGGCCGCGGCGGCGTCGAGGCGACGACCACCGATGCGCTGGTCGTCCTCGGACGCATGCGTGAAGGCCCCATCGGGGACGGCTCGGTGGTGATCGACGCGCTCAAGGCACGTAGCGCCTGCGCCGGGAGGATCGGCAAACCCCTGAAGCTCGATGTGCAGGACGCCGCCATCGGCATGGTGCAGCTACTGGAGCAGAACCTTCTGCACGCGGTCGAGGAAATCAGCGTGAAGCGCGGCATCGATCCCGCGCGTTACACGCTCATGGCCGCGGGCGGCGCGGGGCCTATGCACGGCGCCACCGTCGGGCGCGCGCTCGGTTGTAAAACAGTCTACGTGCCGCGCCATGCCGGCGCCTTTTGTGCCCTTGGCATGCTCGAAAGCGACATTCGCCACGACGCGTACCGAGTCTTCGACGCCCCCTTGGGTGAGGCGGAACTCGCCCAACTGCCGCAGATCTTCGCCGAGCTGAGCGATGGAGCTCTTGAGGAACTGAGCGGCGAGGCGGGTGACGCAGCGCCGGTCCTGCGGCGTGTTGTCGATCTCGTCTACAAGGGCCAGATGCGCTCGGTTCAGCTCGACTACCATCCGGGCGAGGACACCATGGTGACGCTCAAGGCCCGGTTCGAGGCCGATCACCGGCGCCTTTATGGCCATATCAAGCCCATCACCCCGATCCGCTTCACGGCGTTGCGGGTGATCGCCACCATCGCAGCCCCCCCTCTCGCCGTGCCCTCGCATCCGCAGCGCGCCACGGTGCCGGAACCCACGTCCACGCGTCGCGTCTTCCTCGACCGCCGGCGGGGATGGCAAGAGATTCCGGTGTACCGAGGTGACGACCTTGGCGCCGGTCAAGAGCTGCAAGGCCCGCTTATCATCGAGGAGCGGACAACCACGCTCTACGCTGGTCCCGACGACCATGTGACCGTTGACGATTCAGGCAACTATCTCATCGCGTTGAGGTGATCCCCGTGACGAATGATGTGAAGAAACCAGATCCCATCCTGATGGCGCTGACTCAAAATCGGCTTGATCATATCTGCCGGCATATGGGCTGGGTCATGTCACAGACGGCGCTCAGTCCCATCTTCAGCCAGGCCCACGACTTCAGTTGCTACATCACCGGGCGCGACGGTCACATCATTAGCCAGGCCGATGGTCTTCCGGCCCATGCAGCCGGCGGCGGCTTTGCAATCCGCGCGTTGCTGAAAGCCTTTGGTGAAGACATCAACGAGGGCGACTCCTTCCTGATGAACGATCCCTACGTCGCCGGCGGCAATCACCTTCCCGATTGGGTCATGGCGACGCCCGTGTTCGTCGCCGGCAAGGTGATCGCGTTCGCCTGCGATCGCGCGCACCAGTCCGATATCGGCGGCGGTGCACCGGGCACGTACAACGGCGATGCCACCGAAATCTTCCACGAAGGTTTGCGGCTTCCCCCGGTGCGAGTCGTCGATCGAGGCGAGATTCGCAAGGACCTCTGGCAACTCATTCTTCTCAACAGCCGCACGCCTGAACTGCTGGACGGCGATCTGCAAGCCATGATAGGCGCGACCCGGGTCGGCGGCGACCGCATCATCGCCCTTGGCGATGAACTCGGCCGGGAAGCGATCGCTGGTGTTTTTGACGCCGTGCTCGATCATGCCGATGCCCGCTTCCGCCAGGTGGTCGCCGTACTGCCCGACGGCATCTACGAGGGCGATGAGTACACCGACAACGACTGCTTCGGGCCAGGCAAGTTCAACATTCATGTCACGATCACGATTGCCGGCGAAAGCCTCACCATCGACTACACCGGCACCGACCGGCAGATGCGCGGCTTCAAGAACAGCCCGCTCGCAAACTCGCACTCGCTCACCTATGTGGGCCTTGCCTCGTTCCTCGGCGGCGACATCCCCATCAACGAGGGTACGTTCCGCTCCGCGACGCTGATCCTGCCCAAGGGATCGCTGGTCAATCCCGAGGCACCTGCCCCGCAAACCATGAGCACCATGTACATGGGGCACGAGATCGTCCACGCCATCTGGAAGGCGCTGGCGAAGGCCGATCCCACTCGCGCCTGTGCCGGGTGGGGAAAAACCGTCCACGGCATCTCCACCGGCAAGAACGCCGCTGACGAGCCTTACGTGTTCTATCACTGGAATTGCCTGTCGGCGGCGGGCGCGGTGGCCGAGCGCGACGGCTTTCACCAGATCGGCCTCATCGGTGCCCTCGGCGGCCTGACTATTCCCAACGTGGAGGCCTGCGAGCGACTCTTCCCCGTTCGCATCCTGCGGCAGGAACTGCGCACCGATAGCGCCGGCGTGGGCCAGCGCCGCGGCGGCGCAGGGGTTCATTACGAAGCCGAGGTCGACGGCGAGGTCATGCAATCCTTCCGATCCGAAGGCCTCACCTACGCAGCCAGTTACGGCGTCAATGGCGGCGGCGACGGCCTTGGCTGCGAAGTCTCAATCGTGAGCGACGGCAAGCAGGTCAACGACCCTCCTCTCTATGGCAAACGCGCCCTGATCAATCCAAAATTCACGGTGTCGTCGGCCGGGGGCGGCGGCTGGGGAGACCCGCACCGGCGCGATCCATCCCTGGTCGCGCGCGACGTGAAAGACGGCATCGTCAGCATCGGTGCGGCGCGTGAGCGCTATGGCGTTGCCATCGATGCGGGCGGTGCAGTGGACCCGAATGCCACAGCGCAGTTGCGGACCTTGACAGCGGAGTAACGCGGGAGGCTCGCGTTCGGGCACCATCGCCTTCCGGTCTGGTCATGCTCAAAGGGACTGTCGGTGTGGACATTGCGCGATGCACCAACGAGAGCCGCTGCGCTGCAGGCTGCATACTCTGTAAAGGCGGTCACTTGCAGCTGGTGCTGACGGCCGCCGACACCCCCGCCGCGAGCTTGGCCCGCACGAACTTCCTGGACCCTGTCGCACCACCTTAAAAGCATTTGAGAGTGAAAAAAAAGCCGGAAGGCTTTGGACCGTTCCGGCTTCAAAGATGGTCCGCCAGCAGGAATCGAACCTGCATCTAGCACTTAGGAGGCACTCGTTCCACCCGTTGAACTATGGCGAGGGGACGCGGGATTGTAGGGCCGGCTTTGGGTGGCGGGGGGGGCGGTGGCTTGGTATGGATCAGTATTCAACGGCACTTCAGTGGTTGGGCGGAGCCGGATCTCTGGCTTCGGGTTCGATGTGTTCTTTGAT
>CAMAWD010000084.1 GCA_945861785.1 Rhodoferax sp. OV413
GCTGGGCGCCGTGCGCAAAACGCTGGCAGATCTGGAGCGCGCGGACTCGAAGGCGGTGGGGGTTTTGAAGCGGTTGAAGGGCCTCGACCTGGGCGCGGCCGGCTTCAAGTTTGGCTTCAGCCTGGCAGAGCTTGGCAAGAACGAGGGGAACACACTGGCGGGTGCCTTCTCCGAGCTGGTGCGCCGGGCCAAGACCGATGTCGTGGTCATCATCGACGAAGTCCAGCACGCGCTGGGTTCCGAGGACGGCGCCAGCATGCTGTTGGCACTCAAGGCGGCCCGCGATGAAATCAACTTGACCCCGGACACGCCAGGGTACTTCCTGTTCGTTGGCACCGGGTCACACCGGGCCAGGGTCCGGGAACTCACTATCAAAGGCCAGCAAGCCTTCAACGGAGCCATGTCCGAGGACTTCCCCGTCCTGGAGATCGACTTTGTCGATTGGTTGCTGAAGGAAGCCGATCTTGGCGGGAGAATGCCGAGCCTCGAAGTCGCCTTCGGGTGTTTCGCGCGGCTGGGCCGCCAGCCTGAGGAACTCATGAAGGCGCTCTTTGCACTGCAGCACTCGCCAAACTTCGTGCATGCGGATCAGGATCTGCGCGCGATCACGGAGGGTGTGCGGCAATCCGCGGCCGGTGCGGATCTGGCTCGACTGGATGAACTTGGTCCGTTGGCCCTGTCCGTTTTTGGCTACGTGTGCAGGCAAGGCGGGCAGGGCGTGAAGAAGCTTTTCTCCGCCGCGACGCTCGATGAATACAGCGTCGAACTCGGCCGCCCCGTTGGCGCGGAGGAAATCCAGAAGGTTGCCATCATGCTGGTGGATTCGAACATCCTGGTTCGCGATGGCCATGGAACCTACAGCGTCAGTGATCCGTCCGTTGCCGAGGCCTACAGCAACCGGGCGAACGTCCTCAAGACCCTCGACGGCCCCGAGGTGTTGCCCTGAAGTTCACATGGCTGCTCGACAGGGCGGGCCGACCGCCGTCAACGTGCGACCGCAATCAGCCCCAAGACCGGGTCAACAACTCGTCCAGCGCATCGGCAATGATTTGCCCATCTTGTGCCAGGGATCCAACGACCTCCCCCAATTGGTCGAGGGCCACCGAGACCATGTCTAACGAGTGCAGGACAACACGAACACCGTCCACAACGAAGACCGGATTCAACCTGGCGCCCACGGTGGGCGTGTCTCGTGGGAGAAGCGTCTGGCGCACCAATGGGGCGACCAGACGTCTGCGGTAGCGGTCAAACTGCGCTGACTGAACAACCACTACGTAGGGAATCGAATCGCGCAATGCGCCCTTGTTGCGATGCACATCGAATTGCGCCATTACAGGGTGGAATGCTCGTCTGCAAATGATCCGATGGATGCATGCACGGCGTTCCAGTCAGCCGCGCAAGTGTCAGCGCCCCGCTGGCGATCACGCAGGGCGCTTTGCTTGGCAACCACAAACTCAGCCAGCAGCGACTCGATGGTGGCCGACAGGTTACTGGTGTAGGCACGGGCCTGCATCACCAGCGTCTCGTCAATCGTGAGGTTGACGGGCCGTTTGCGAGTCGGTGCAAATTTGGTTTCCATGGGATGTGACTACCGGGAGAAGATGTGCGCATAGTATGCGCATTGAGGCGTGTGGCGTCAAACGACTTTCTTCGCACGGCCTCACCTGTTCCAGTCGTACCCGACCGTCACCGGCGCATGGTCCGAGAACTTCTGGTCCTTGTAGATCTCCACCATGCGCGCACCGGTGGCCAGGTCGGGTGTCGCCAAATGGTAGCAACTTGCGCCAAATACCCACTGTCTTGGTGCGAAATGAAATTGCTGTGCTGCCTCGGTAGTAGCGCTATTGTGCTACATTATTTTGTGATTCAAACGAGGAGCTGCAATGGCGACCACCACCATCCGAATCGAAGACGAACTGAAGCTGCGTGTGACCGTTGCCGCGGAGATCGCCGGTAAGACACCGCACGCCTTCATTCTCGATGCGATAGCAGCAACCGTGGAGCAGGTGGAGCTTGAAACAGAATTCGATGCGATCGCCGAACGGCGTTGGGCGTCGATCGTGGCGACAGGCAAGACTGTGCCATGGGAGGCGGCCAGACAGCATCTTCTTGCCCGCTCACGCGGAGAGCGACCTCAAAGGCCTGCTGCGCAAAAGCCGGAACCTTGACGGGCGCGCGGTTTATGTCACGCTTAGAGACCGCGCCAGAGGTGTTGGACGACTTTGATCGATTTCTTGACCATATTGCGCGATTCGATGTCGGATCTGCACCGGAGCGCATCGCCGAGATTCTTCAGGCGGTGCAGATTCTTGTCAACAATCCGCTTATGGGGCGGCCGGTGCGGGGCGGCAAGAGGGAATTGGTGATTGGCCGCGGCTCGCGTGGGTACGTGGCCTTGTACCGTTACGTACCAAAGATCGACACGGTGTTTCTGCTCGCGGTGCGCAGTCAGCGGGAGGCGGGGTACAAGCGGGTAAGCTGAGGTGGCGATGCGCGGGCAGTTCTTCGTCTGTGGGCGCACCGGTTTCGACGAACACCGGCACATCACCATCTTCAGTCGGTGCGAACCGAAACCTGCGATGCAGGAGCACAGCGTCTGCTTGAACTCCGTCTGCGTGAAGGGCATCGGGAATCCACCATGCGCGCACCGCATGCCAGCCCCGGTGTCGCAAGGTGTTATGGTCACCCGCCGTTCGTGTCGGCCAGCAAACGATCCGATGGAGACACACGGGCCACCATAGATCGAGTGTCGGCGTATGCCGGCACCAGACCCTCGCGACAGCAACATCGTTGTTGTCGAAACCAAGGGGTGCTGCACCTCATTCAGATTTCTGATCGGACTCGAGTACCGCTGGCAAATTGCGGGCGCTATGCAAGACCCTTTCAATTCGCACTGCACCATCAATCACGCGGAAGAAGATCACGTAGCGCGCCAACGCCGCCATCCGCAGGCCGGCAGCCAAATCCTCGCGGCCTGCGTAGCCCAACGGCGAATTGCCGATGCGCTCGCACTGCACTATCAGTTTGCCGACAAAGCGCCGAGCGTTGGCGCGACTGTCTTGGGCGATGTAATCACCGATGTCGAGGATGTCTTGCCGAGACTTCGGCGAGAAACTGACGGCTACCATCAAGCTTGGTGCTTGCCGCGGGGCTTGGTGGTGCGCTTGCTGCTGGGTTCGGCATAGCGGGCATTCAGTTCGTCGAACAACTGATCGGCCGCAACGGCCGGACCGCTGTCGATACCTTCCTGTATGGACTGCCGCAGGTCGGCGTTGAGCCGTTTTAGCATGGCCTCATAGACGTGAGGCGACAGCAGGTAGGCGGCCGGCCGGTTGTGGTTCAGCACCGCCACCGGTTCTGAGCCGGCCTGCTCGAGTACAGCGCTGGGGCTGCGTTTAAGTTCGGTGATGCTCACCGAGCGGGAAGCAAGAACCTGTTCCATGGCGTGTCTCAGTATCAAACCAAAATTGGTGCTTTATTGTGGTCGATATTAGGCACGAAGGCAATCTCTTCCGGCATTGCTGTTGGTTGGCCGGCGGGCAACCAAGCCTGAGCCAGTCGCGTAGCAATCAATGACCGCTGGCAGGCGTGTAGCCGGGGCTTGGAGGTGCGGACTGAATGCGTCGTCAGTGTCGGCCGATGCCGCAAGTGGTCGCCCACCAATGCCGGCGATGCGGCGCTCAAATTGCATGATTTTCGATTCCGGTCAGCGGCCGTTCGTGTGGGCCAGCAAACCTGAACGCGGACGCGGGTGCTCCGCCCCTCAATTTAATCGCCACATTGGGGAACCGGTCAGAATTTCATGTCGTATTCGATTGTCAGCGGCGCGTGGTCCGAGAACTTCTCGCCCTTGTAGACCGAGGCACTTTTTGCCAGTGCCGCGAGGCCTTCCGTCGCCAAATGGTAGTCCAGCCGCCACCCCACGTTCTTCGCATAGGCCTGCCCTCGGTTGCTCCACCAGGTGTAGGCCTCGTCCGTGGTCGCAGGGTGCAACTGGCGGTAGACGTCCACCATGCCGGCCTCGTCCAGCAGCTTGGTCATCCAGGCGCGCTCCACCGGCAGGAAGCCGGAGTTTTTCTGGTTGCTCTTCCAGTTCTTGAGGTCGATCTCCTGGTGGGCGATGTTCACGTCGCCGCACAGGATGAAGTCGCGCCGTGCCTTCAGTTTGAGCAGGTGCGGGTAGAACGCGTCGAGAAAGCGAAACTTTGCCTGCTGGCGTTCTTCGCCCGAGGACCCGCTGGGGAAATAGGCGCTGATGATTGAAATCCTGCGTGCCGGTGTGTCGAAGCGCAACTCCACAAATCGGCCTTCCGGGTCGAACTCGTGTGAGTCAAAACCGACGATGACTTCGGAGGGTTCCAGCCGGGTATAAACAGCCACGCCGGAGTAGCCTTTTTTTTCTGCAAAATGGAAATTACCCTTCAGCCCGGCCAGCGATTCGAACCTGTCTGCCACATCGGGCGCCTGGGCCTTGACCTCCTGCACACAAATACAATCCGGCTTGGCAGTGGTCAGCCATGCCTCCAGCCCCTTGCTGGTGGCAGAGCGAATTCCGTTGAGGTTCAGGCTGGTCAATTTGAACAAGGGAGTCTCCATGTCGGATGCGGTGGGCGAGAACGCGGGTGAATTGCAGGTGGGCGGTGCGGCGCCGGATCCGCTGGCCCAGGAATTCGTCCAGTTTGCAGTTGACTGTGGCGTGCTGCGATTTGGCGAGTTCAAGACCAAGGCAGGTCGCCTGAGTCCTTACTTCTTCAATGCCGGCTTGTTCGATGACGGCGCCAAGCTGGGACGGCTCGCGCAATTCTATGCCCGCCGTCTGCTTGGCAGCGGCATCACCTTCGACATGGTGTTCGGCCCGGCCTACAAGGGCATCCCGCTGGGTGCTGCACTGTCGGTGGAATTGGCCCGAGTGGGCCGCAATGTGCCCTTCGCCTACAACCGCAAGGAGGCCAAGGACCACGGCGAGGGCGGCACGCTGGTGGGCGCGCCGATCAAGGGCCGGGTGCTGATCGTCGACGACGTGATGTCCGCCGGCACCGCTGTGCGCGAGTCGATCGCGGTGATCCGGGCGGCGGGCGCCACCGCCCATGCAGTGGTGATTGCACTCGACCGCCAGGAAAAGGCCACCGACAACGGCGCCGACAGCGACTACAGTGCAGTGCAGTACGTGCGCCGCCAGCTCGGCCTGCAGGTTTGCAGCATTGCGAAACTGTCCGATTTGCTGCAGTATCTGCAGCAGCACAGCAGTTCGGGATTGTCCAGCGATCACCAACGGGTGCTGGCGTACCGGCAGCGGTACGGTGTGCAAGACGGTCAGTCATAAGGCGGGAAATGGGAGACTTGCAACCAAGTGGTGCGGTGCGTTTGCTCGCTGGCATGCTGTTGCCTTTTCTTGTTTCGTTCGTGCACTTTCACAGCCATGCGCAAGAGCCGGTTTCCGGCATCTATTCCTGCCTGGACGCCAAGGGCCGAAAGATTAGCTCGGATCGGCCCATTCCGGAGTGCAGCGACCGCGAGCAGAAACTGCTCAATCCGAGTGGGACCGTGCGGGCAAAGATCGGCCCCACGTTGACGGTCCAGGAGCGCGCAGACATCGAGGCCCGTGAAAAGCAGGAGGTCGAAGCCAGGGCGATCCAGACCGAAGAGAAGCGCCGCGAACGCGCCCTGCTGATCCGCTACCCGACCCGGGATGTGCACGACCGCGAACGCGCACTCGCATTCACACAGGTCGGGACGGTCGCGCAGGCGGCCCACAAACGCATCGATGAACTGGTGCTGGACCGTCGCAAGCTCGACCAGGAGATGGAGTTCTACAAGAAGGACCCAAGCAAGGCCCCCCCCACGCTGCGCAGGCAACTGGAAGACAATTACCAGAGTGTCCAGATCCAGGCGCGGTTCATTGGAGAACAGGAAAACGAACTCAAGCGCATCGGCATTCGTTTCGACGAAGATCTCGAGCGCCTCAAGCCCCTGTGGGCGGCGCAGGCAGCTGCCAGGACGGCAGCTGGCACTGGCGGTGCCCGCAAGACACCGTGATCCGGCGAGTGCAGGGGTTCAGGCGAGTTTTTGGCGCAGGAGTTCGCCGGCCTGCTGCGGGTTGGCCTTGCCCTTGCTGGCTTTCATCACCATGCCGACCAGCGCATTGAAGGCTTTTTCCTTGCCCTGACGGAACTCGTCGACCGACTTGCCGTTGGCAGCAAGCACGTCGTCGACGATCTTCTCCAGCGCACCGGCGTCGTTCATCTGGCGCAGGCCGAGCGACTCGATGACGGCGTCCACATCGGAACCCTGCGCGGTCCACAAGGCGTCGAACACCTGTCGTGCGGCGTTGTTGGACACCGTGCCATCGGCGATCCGGGTGATCAGCCTGGCCAGCGTGGCGGCGGCAATCGGCGCATCGGCGGCGGTTGATTCACTGGCGTTGAGCCGCCGGGACACTTCGCCCATGATCCAGTTGCTGGCCAGTTTGGGTTGGCCACAGGCCGTCGCGGTGGCTTCGAAGTAGGCCGCCATCGACTTGTTCTGTGTCAGTGTGTCGGCATCGTATTCCGGCAGGCCGTAGTCGGCCACGAGGCGTTGCGCCATCACGCGTGGCAGTTCAGACATCGCCGTCCGCACTTGCTCGATCCATGCCGGCTCGATCACCAGCGGCGGCAGGTCCGGGTCGGGAAAGTAGCGGTAGTCGGCCGCGTCTTCCTTGGTGCGCATGGCGCGGGTTTCCCCCGTATCGGGGTTGAACAGGACCGTGGCCTGCTGGATGGCATGGCCGTCTTCGATCTGGTCGATCTGCCACTGGACCTCGTAGTCGATCGCCTGCTGCATGAACTTGAAGCTGTTCAGGTTCTTGATTTCGCGCCGCGTGCCCAGTTCGGCCCCCGGCCGGCGCACCGACACGTTGGCGTCGCAGCGAAAACTCCCCTCCTGCATGTTGCCGTCACAGATGCCGATCCAGGTGACGATCTTGTGCAGTTCCTTGGCATAAGCCACGGCCTCGGCGCTGGAGCGCATGTCTGGCTCGGTGACGATTTCCAGCAAGGGTGTGCCGGCGCGGTTGAGGTCGATGCCGGTTTGCCCGGCGAAGTCCTCATGCAGCGATTTGCCCGCGTCTTCTTCCAGGTGCGCACGCACCAGCCGCACCGAGCGCTTTTCGCTGTCCAGGAAGAATTCGACCTGGCCGCCCTGCACCACGGGAATCTCGAACTGGCTGATCTGGTAGCCCTTGGGCAGGTCGGGGTAGAAGTAGTTCTTGCGCGCGAAGACGCTGCGCTCGGCGATGTGCGCGCCGATCGCCAGGCCGAATTCGATGGCACGCTCGACGGCGCCGCGGTTCATGACCGGCAGCGTGCCGGGCAACGCCAGGTCGACGGCACAGGCCTGGGTGTTGGGGGCTGCTCCGAACGCGGTTGGCGCGCGGCTGAAAATCTTGGAGCGGGTGGAGAGCTGCGCATGCGTCTCGAACCCGATCACCACCTCGTACCCCCTGATGAGGGCGGGTTTGCGGATGGCGGCTGTGGGAGATGTTGCGGTGGCGCTGCTCATGCTCTGGACCCCTGGGGCTTTCGGGTGTGGAAATCGGTGGCGAGCTGGAACTGGTGCGCCACATTCAGCAGGCGCGCCTCCTGCAGGTAATTGCCGATCAGTTGCAGCCCCACCGGCAAGCCGTGGGCGCCGAACCCGGCTGGCAGGCTCATGCCTGGCAGCCCGGCCAGCGAGGCCGGCAGGGTGAAGATGTCGGCCAGGTAGTTGGCCACCGGGTCATCGCTCTTCTCGCCGATCTTCCAGGCCACGGTGGGCGCCACCGGCCCGGCAATCACGTCGCAGAGCTTGAAGGCCTGCTGGAAATCGTCCGCGAGCATGCGCCGGATTTTCTGGGCCTGCAGGTAATACGCGTCGTAATAACCGTGCGACAGCACATAGGCGCCGATCATGATGCGGCGTTTGACTTCGTCGCCAAAACCTTGCGCGCGGGTCTTGCGGTACATGTCCTGCAGGTCTTTGTACTCGGGTGCACGGTGGCCGAATTTGACGCCGTCGAAGCGGCTCAGGTTGCTCGAGGCTTCGGCCGGGGCGATGATGTAGTAGACCGGGATCGACAGCTCGGTGCGCGGCAGTGAGATGTCCACCCGACGGGCACCGAGCTTTTCGTATTCGACCAAGGCAGCCTCGATCGCGGCCTGCACGTCGGGGGCGACACCTTCGCCAAAAAATTCGCGCGGCACGCCGATGCGCAAACCCTGCAGGGGCCGCCCGAGTTGTGCGCTGAAGTCTTCGGCCGGTATGTCGAGCGAAGTTGAGTCGCGGTCAGGATCGGGCCCGCACATCGCGCTCAGCAGCAGCGCGCAATCCTGTGCGCTGCGCGCCATCGGGCCGGCCTGGTCCAGGCTGGACGCAAACGCCACCATGCCGTAACGCGAAGCGCGGCCGTAGGTGGGCTTGATGCCGGTGACGCCGCAAAAGGAGGCCGGTTGGCGGATCGAGCCACCGGTATCGGTGCCGGTGCTGGCAGGCATCAGCCGCGCCGCGACCGCCACCGCGCTGGCGCCGGAGGAGCCTCCGGGGATGTGGTCGGTGTTCCAGGGGTTGCGCACCGGGACCGGCTGCGCCTGGCCGATCGGGGCGATGGCCGAGTTTTCGTTGGACGAACCCATCGCGAACTCGTCGCAGTTGAGTTTGCCCAGGGTCACTGCGCCTGCCTGGGCCAGGCGGCTCACCACGGTCGCATCGAAGGGTGAACGGTAACCGCGCAACATGCGCGAACCGGCGGTGGTCGGGAAGTCTTTGGTGACGAAGATGTCCTTGTGGGCCAGCGGCACCCCTTCGAGAGCGCCGCCCGTGCCGGCTGCCAGACGCCGGTCCGCCGCATCGGCCTGCGCCAGCGTGACGGATTCGTCCCGCGCCAGGTACACACCCAGGCTGTCATGGGCCTTGGCGCGTGCCAGAAAGTGCCCGGCCACCTCGCGGGCCGAGACCGTACGCTGGCGCAGCTGGCCGGCCAGCTGCGCCAGGTCGAGGTCGTGCAGTTCGGTGGGGGACAGGGACGCCATGGTTTGCCCGGGGCTCATTCGATCACCTTCGGGACCAGGAACAGGCCGTTTTCCACTGACGGTGCGCTGCGCTGGTTGTCCTCGCGCTGGTTGGTTTCAGAGGCGACATCGTCGCGCAGGCGCAGCGCGATGTCACGAACAGTTGCAAATGGGTGGGCCAGAGGTTCAACCCCTTTGGTATCGACCGCCCGCATCTTTTGGACGATGTCGAAGAAGTCGTTGAGCTGTGCAAGCATGCGCCCGCTTTCTTCGGAGCTAAGCTCCATACGTGCAAGGTTGGCGATGCGGGATATGTCGGTCTGTGAAAGTGGCATGGCAGAAAATGACGGATGCACACCCGCAAAATGCACTGGAACACGCTTTGGCGTGGCGGTTGCTTGCGGGGGATGGGTTATTATCCCGCCTTTGCGCGCCGTCCCCTGAGCTGGGGATTCTGGCGTGAGAACAATCAATGTGAGCTGGTCAAAACGTATGGCGATGGTGGGCCGACGCGCTTGCTGTGCCCGAGAGGATTTCGATGTTTGGAGCATTCCGTCAGCATTTCTCAACAGATCTGGCGATTGACCTGGGAACAGCTAATACGCTGATATTTGTTCGGGGCAAGGGCATCGTGCTGGACGAGCCCTCCGTGGTGGCGATCCGCCATGAGGGTGGGCCCCAGGGCAAAAAGTCGATCCAGGCGGTCGGCAAAGAGGCGAAAGCCATGCTGGGCAAGGTTCCTGGCAATATCGAGGCGATCCGGCCCATGAAGGATGGCGTGATTGCCGACTTCACGGTCACCGAGCAGATGCTCAAGCAGTTCATCAAGATGGTGCACCCGCGCAGCGTTTTTCGGCCCAGTCCGCGCATCATCATTTGTGTTCCCTGCGGCTCCACCCAGGTTGAACGACGCGCGATCCGCGAGTCGGCCCTGGGTGCTGGCGCCAGTGATGTCTACCTGATCGAGGAACCCATGGCGGCAGCCATCGGTGCGGGACTGCCGGTCAGTGAAGCGAGTGGATCCATGGTGGTGGACATCGGCGGCGGCACCACCGAGGTGGGGGTCATCTCGCTGGGCGGCATGGTCTACAAGGGCAGTGTGCGGGTGGGCGGCGACAAATTCGACGAGGCCATCATCAACTACATCCGGCGCAACTACGGCATGCTGATCGGCGAGCCGACCGCCGAGACCATCAAGAAAAAGATCGGATCTGCGTTTCCGGGCAGCGAAGTCAAGGAAATGGAAGTCCGGGGCCGCAACCTGTCCGAGGGAGTGCCGCGCAGTTTCACGATTTCCTCGAATGAAATCCTGGAGGCACTCACCGACCCGCTGAACAACATCGTGTCGGCCGTCAAGAACGCGCTGGAACAGACGCCGCCCGAACTTGGCGCCGATATCGCCGACCGCGGCATGATGCTCACCGGTGGTGGTGCCCTGCTGCGCGACCTGGACCGGCTGCTTGCCGAAGAAACCGGCTTGCCGGTGCTGGTCGCGGAAGATCCGCTGACCTGCGTGGTGCGCGGCTGTGGTATTGCGCTGGAGCGCATGGACCGCCTCGGGTCGATCTTCACCAGCGAATAGTCCTGCCCGCCGGCCAATGTGCCCGCGCGGGAGCGTTCCGGACAGGTGACAATAGTGGCTTGTCCCCGCACCTTCCACGGACAAGTTTTTTGCTGCCATGCCGCTCGGTACTCTTGACAGGACGCCGCCCCCTTTCTTTCGCCAGGGGCCGTCGGCATTGTCCAAACTCATTGTGTTCAGCGCGCTGGCGCTGTTCCTGATGGTCGCCGACGTCCGATTGCGCGTGACGCAGCCACTGCGGGCCGCGCTGGCGCAGGTGCTGTACCCGGCGCAGTGGGCCATCATGCAGCCGGTGGCTGCGGCGCGCGATGTCGGCGACCACTTCCAGAGCCTGCAAACGGCGCAACGCTCGGTGCAGCAGTTGCGGGAAAAGCTGGGTCTGCAAAGCCAAAAGGCCAACCAGGTCGAACAGTTGCTGCTCGAGAACCAACGCCTGCGCAATCTGGTCGCATTGCGGGAGCGCGTCACGACCCCCGGTCAGTTGGCACAGGTGTTGTACGACGCCGCCGACCCCTTCAGCCGCAAGATCATCCTGGACAAGGGGCAACACGACGGCATTGGCCCGGGCTCGCCGGTGATCGACGAGTCGGGCGTGCTGGGCCAGGTAACCCGGGTCTATGGAGCGGTCAGCGAAGTGACCTTGATCACAGACCGCGATCAGGCGATTCCGGTGCTCAACACCCGGACCGGCGCGCGTGGCGTGGCCTTCGGCGACGCTTCGGCGGCATCCGGCTTGCTGGAGTTGCGCTTCATGGCGGCCAATGCGGATGTCCGATCGGGCGACGTCCTTGCCACCAGCGGTGTCGACGGGGTCTACCCCCCAGGCTTGCCGGTGGCAGTGGTGGAAAAGGTCGAACGGCGCAACGATTCGGCATTCGCGCGCATTTCGCTGAGGCCCGTTGGGCTGGTGGCGGGTACTGCGCATGTCATGGTGCTGCAACCCGTCTCGGCCCAGGTGCCGCCCCGTCCCGCCGTGGAGCCGGACGCGCCGGTCGCCCGGCGAGGAGCGCGCAAGTGAGCATGGCACAGCCGCCCGAACCGGCTTGCATGGTGGTGCGACGCGCCGAGGTATCTCGTGCGGGCAAGGTCGTGGGGGGGTGCCCGTGATCATGCGACAGGGGCAGCAACTGCTGCTGCCCGCCAATCCGCTCTTTATCTGGGGCAGCCTGTTGGCGGCGCTGCTGCTCAACATGCTGCAGAACATGGGCCTGTGGGGCCGCGCTGCCTGGGTACCCGACGTGCTGGCACTGGTTCTGGTGTTCTGGAGCGTGCACCAGCCCTTGCGGGTGGGGATCGGCGTTGCCTTTGTATTTGGCCTGTGCATGGACGTCCACCAGAGCGGGCTGCTTGGGGTCCATGCCATGGCCTATGCTGTCCTGAGTTTTCTCGCCATCGCGATCCACCGCCGGTTGTTGTGGTTCAGCGTGCCATTGCAGGCCGCGCAGGTGTTGCCACTTTTCATCGTTTGCCAGTGCATCGTGCTGGTAGCGCAGATGCTGGGCGGCGGCGTGTTTCCTGGCTTCAGCCTGTTCCTGGCGCCGATCATCGAATCCCTTCTGTGGCCGGTGGTGAGCGTGCTGCTGCTGGTGCCGCAGCGGCGTGCGCCGGACCCCGACGCGAACCGACCGTTATGACCGAACTGCGCAACGTCGAAGCCGACCTGGCCCGCTTTCGCATGCGGGTGCTGGTGATCAGCGTGGTGGTGCTGGTCTGCATGGCCTTGCTTGTGAGCCGGCTGGTCGTGTTGCAGGTGCTGCGCCATGAAGATCTCAAGGCGCAGGCCGAGAGCAACCGCACCGCGGTGGTGCCGGTCGTTCCCAACCGCGGGTTGATCCTTGACCGCAATGGCGTTGTCCTGGCCACCAATTATTCCGCCTATACGCTGGAGGTGACCCCCTCCAAGGTGCTGGCCATGGAACAGACGCTGGCCGACCTGTCGCAGGTGGTGGAGATCACGGTGCGTGACCGGCGCCGCTTCAAGAAGCTGATGGAGGAGTCGCGCAACTTCGAATCGCTTCCGATCCGGACCAAACTCACCGAGCAGGAAGTGGCGCGTTTTGCGGCGCAGCGTTTCCGGTTCCCTGGCGTCGAAATCAAGGCGCGGCTCTTCCGCAACTACCCGTTCGGTGAACTGGCCAGCCATGTCATCGGCTACATCGGCCGGATCAACAAGGCGGAAAAAGACCGGCTGGAAGAGTCCGAGGACGACGCCAACTACCGTGGCACGGAATACATCGGCAAGCTGGGCGTGGAGCAGAGCTTCGAGACCCAACTGCACGGGACGACGGGCGTGGATTCGGTCGAGACCTCAGCCGGGGGCCGTGCGGTGCGCAAGCTGGCCAGCAGTCCCTCGACCCCGGGCAACGCCGTGACCTTGTCGATCGACATCAGGTTGCAAAAACTGGTCGAGGACATGTACGGCGACCGGCGCGGCGCGCTGGTGGCCCTGGACCCGAAAACCGGCGAGGTGCTGGCGTTCGTGAGCAAGCCGACCTTCGACCCGAACCTGTTCGTCGATGGCATCGATGTAGAAAACTGGCAGATGCTCAACGAGTCGATTGACAAGCCCTTGCTAAACCGCGCATTGCGCGGCACCTACCCGCCTGGTTCGACCTACAAGCCCTTCATGGCGCTGGCCGCTCTGCAGACCGGCAAACGCGCGGCGGGCACGGTGATCCAGGACAACGGCTCCTGGATGTTCGCCGGGCACCAGTTCCGCAGCCATGGTGATGGCAGGTTGGGCCCGGTGGACATGCATGCGGCGATCGCGAAATCCAGCAACGTCTACTTTTACTCGCTGGCCAACGAGATGGGCGTGGACACCATCCACGACTTCATGAAGCCATTGGGTTTCGGCCAGGTCACCGGGATTGACATCCAGGGCGAGTCGCGTGGCGTGTTGCCGAGCCAGGAATGGAAGCGCAACTACTACAAGAAGGCGGAGCAGAAAAAGTGGTACGCGGGTGAAACCATCTCGCTGGGTATCGGACAGGGTTACAACACCTTCACGATGCTGCAACTGGCCCAGGCCACCGCAATTCTTGCCAACGACGGTGTCAAGCGCAGGCCGCAACTCGTGATTGCCACCCAGGACGCCGTCACGCGCCAGACATCCCGTGTGGCCGCGGCCGCAGCAATCGACCTCGGTTTCAAACCCGAGCACCTGGGGGTGGTGCGGCGCGCGATGGTCAGCGTCACCCAGGACGGCACCTCGGCGCGTGTGTTTGCCGGTGCCGGTTACCTGTCCGGGGGCAAAACCGGCACCGCCCAGGCCGTTGGCATCGCCGCCAGGGAAAAATACAACGCATCCAAGATGGAGGAACACCAGCGCGACCATGCACTCTATATTGCATACGCGCCGGCTGACGACCCGAAGATCGTGTTGGCGGCGGTGGTCGAGAACGCAGGTTTTGGTGCAGCCAGTGCTGCGCCTATCACGCGGCGCGTGTTCGACTACTGGCTGCTCGGCCAGTACCCCAACGACGAAGACATGGCGGCTGTGCGCAAGGGCGTTGCGGCTGCGCCTATCGGCAAGCCACGCCTGGCCAGCGAAGTGCCGTGGCCGCCAGCACCCTGATAACCGTTTGGTGCCCATAACGCAAAAGGCGCTGGGGTTGCCAGCGCCAGTGCGTTTTTTTTCTTAAACAAGTGCATGTAAACACTTGATCGTTCGTGTTTGTCTCCAGGGTCCTCAGGGCGCAGATGGTGTTCCTGCCGATGAGTGGGGCGACTGTACGGGAGCGTGGCAGGCAATGGAATCAGGGCTTACCCGAGCAAAAACATGCTGCGGTGCAACTTGACAACGCTTTTGCCGCTGGGCGGCGGGCAATTTTCTGGCGACTCCCGGCTGGCATGTGGCTTGCCGTTACGATTGACTTCAGTCCATGTCCGCCAATAGCAACATCCAAGTCGCCGAGGAAAACACACCGCGCATTTCCAGTCAGATGGGTGCCGGCCAATGGGTCGTCACGCTTGGTGGAAGCTGGTCGGCAGCGGTCATGGCGCGCCCTGCTGTATGGTCGGAACTGCAGCGCAATCTGGTCGACACATCCACAAAAGTGGGCGCTAACTGTCTTTGGGATCTCCGACAGCTTGAGCGACTGGACCACACGGGCGCGCAATTGTTGTGGAATACCTGGGGCCGCAAATGGCCGGCCGACCTGCAGGTGTCGCCGGCGCAACGCGCCATGATCGACCGGGTCGCGCGGTATTCGGTGGGGCCACCACCTTCCGAGTCGCGCAGTATCTGGCAGCGGTTTCTGGGCCTGGGCGAATTTGTCTACAAGGTCGTCGACCACGGGCGGGACCTGATTCGCCTTGTCGGGCAACTGCTGATCGACTGTGTGCGACTGCTGCGCGCCCCGCGCGACGGCCCGTGGCGCGACGTCTCGGGCCACCTGTACCGCATTGGTGCGACCGCATTGCCGATCACGGCCTTGGTGGGGTTTCTGATCGGGGTGGTGCTGGCCTACCTGATGGCACAGCAGTTGCGCAAGTTCGGGGCCGACGCATTCATCGTCGACGTGCTGGGCATCGCCTTGATCCGCGAACTCGGGCCGGTGCTGGCGGCGATCCTGCTGGCAGGGCGCTCCGGCTCGGCCATCACCGCCCAAATTGGCGTGATGCGTGTCACCGAAGAACTCGATGCCATGCGCGTGATGGGCATCGCGCAAGGTTACCGGCTGGTAATGCCGCGTGCGATCGCCATGGCCATTGCAATGCCGCTGGTCACGGTCTGGACCACCGTGGCGGCCCTGTTTGGAGGCGTACTGTCAGCCGACTTCGCCATGGGCATCACGCCGGCGTACTTTCTTTCGGCGCTACCGGCGGCGGTCGAGGTTTCCAACCTGACCCTGGCCGTTGGCAAGTCGGTGGTCTTCGGAGTGTTGATTGCGGTGGTCGGATGCCACTATGGCCTGCGCATAGAGCCCAACACCGAAAGCCTGGGGCAGGGCACCACCGCGTCGGTGGTCACATCCATCACCGTGGTGATTCTGGTGGATGCCCTTTTTGCCGTCGTGTTCAAGGATATCGGCGTATGACGACCGACGCGCCGGCCGTGGTGGAAATTCGCAAATTGTGGTCCATCTTCCAGGTGGCCGGGCGTGAGATCGTGGTCCACAAGGACCTGGACCTCAGCATCGAGCGCGGCGAACTGGTGTCGCTGGTGGGTGGTTCGGGCAGCGGCAAGACGGTGATGCTGCGCACCATCCTCGGACTGGAGGTGCCCGCGCGTGGCACGGTCAAGGTGCTGGGCCGGCCGGCCGATCGCCTGTCGGACGCGGGTGCGGCCAGCCGCGTTGGCATGTTGTTCCAGCACGGCGCACTGTTTTCCGCGTTCAGTGTGCTGGACAACATCGCATTTCCTCTGCGCGAACTCAAAACCCTGCCCGAGGATCTGGTCCGTGATGCGGCACTCGTGAAATTGCAGATGGTCGGCCTGGACACTGCGCATGCCCACAAGATGCCGGCCGACCTGTCGGGCGGCATGATCAAGCGCGTGGCGCTTGCGCGTGCCCTGATCATGGACCCGCCGCTGTTGCTGCTTGACGAACCCACCGCCGGCCTCGACCCCGACAGTGCCGACGCATTTTGCGCGCTCATCCGCTCCCTGCACCGCGAACTCGGGCTGACCGTCGTCATGGTGACACACGACCTCGACACGCTGTTCGAACTCAGTACCCGGGTGGCGGTGCTGGCCGACAAGCACATGATCGTGCACGGGCCGCCAAAAGATGTGATTGCATTCCCCCACCCCTTCATCCACGATTTTTTCCTGGGGGAGCGCGGGCAACGCGCGATGGAGTTGTTGCGCGAGTACCCGTTTGCGGTGTAGAAAGAGAACAATATGGAAAACAAGGCACACGCTTTTGCCGCCGGCATGTTCGTACTGCTGGTCACGGCACTGCTGGTTGCGCTGGCGACCTGGCTGACCCGCGATACCGGTGTGCACAGGGTGTACGAGATATCCAGCCAGGAGGCGATCAATGGCCTGCAGCCGCAGGCACCGGTGCGTTACCGTGGTGTGGCAGTGGGCAAGGTGAGCGCCATCGGCTTCGATCCGAAGACGGTGGGCAACGTGCTGGTGCGCATTTCACTGGACGACACAGCGCCGGTGACCAAGTCCACCTACGCCAGTCTCGGTTTCCAGGGTGTCACCGGCCTGGCTTTTGTGCAACTGGACGACAGTGGCGAATCCAAGGTGGCCCTGGAGCCCTCCGCGAACGGCGAGCCAGCACGGATTCCGATGCGGCCCAGCCTCCTTTCCAAGTTGTCGGACCAGGGCGTGGCCATCCTGTCCCAGATCGAGCAGACCACGGCGCGGGTCAACTTGCTGCTGTCGCTGGCGAACCAAAAGGAGCTCATGACCACGGTAAGCGGCATCGGGCAGGCTGCGGGCAGCCTGCAGCAGTTGTCCGAGCGTGTGCAGCAGCTGTCGGGAACGATAGACGGCGTCCTCAAGGCGCAGCTTGGCCCGGACCGCGTCAGCATCCCCCAGTTCGTCCAGGAGGCGACGGGTGCGGTCAAGTCCTTGCAGAAAACCTCTGACGGGATCGATCAGACCGCCGCTGAATTCCAGAAGACAGCCACCGAGATCACGCGTCTGGCCGAGCGGCTCAACACACAAGGTGGCGTGGTCGACAAACTCGCTGAAGGCGCTGGGGCCATGGCGACGGCCGGCAACGCATTCAACGCCGGCACCTTGCCGCGCCTGAACCGCACCAGCGAAGAGGCCGCGCGCACTGCGCGCCAGGTCAATCGTGCCGTGAACGCTGTGAGCGACAACCCGCGGTCCCTGCTGTTCGGCAATGGCCCGGTCGCACCGGGACCGGGCGAGCCGGGATTCAGTTTTCCGAAAGGCAGCCAATGAAGCATCGACCCACCCACCCAGTGACCGGACCGCGAGAGCCAGTGCCACCAGCGCGCAGCGCTGCGTGGGCCTGCACCGGCGCGCTGGCGGCGCTGCTGGCGCTCAGCGGTTGTTCGGTGCTGGACAAGCCGGTGCGTCCGACGGTCTATGACTTCGGGCCGGGGGTGTTGGCGCCGACAGCAGCGGGTTCGTCGGCGAGCCTGCCGGTCCTGATCCTTGCAGAGGTCGACGCCGCCAGCGCGCTGGACAGCACGGCAGTCCTGTACCGGTTGACCTACACCAATGCGCAGCAACTGCTGCCCTATGCGCAGGCACGCTGGAGCATGCCGCCGGCGCAACTGTTGCGCCAGCGTCTGCGTGACGGGCTGGGACAGCGTCGGACCATCCTGGGCCCTGGCGATGGAAATCTGACCAGCGCACAGCCGTCCATGTCCCTGCGCATCGAACTCGAGGAGTTCAGCCACCTGTTTGCCGCTCCGGCCCAGAGTGTGGGGCTGGTGCGTCTGCGCGCAACCCTGGTGCAGTCCGTGGCCGGGGGCGAGCGCCTGGTGGGCCAGCGCATGGTGGTTGCCCAACGCGCGGCAGCCAGCGCCGATGCAGCGGGTGGCGTGCGCGCCCTCACCGAGGCATCTGATGCGGCGGTGCAGGAACTCGACCAATGGCTGGGCCAGTGGCGCTGATTGACAGCGACGGGGCCCCTTCGGACCCGCTGCTGGCCCATTTCCAGCGGGCCGGGCTGGAGGTCGACGGGGTCTGCCTTTCGCTTTCCGGGTACGTGCTGGAATGGCGCCAGGCCTCCGCGATGCTGGAGGACCTGACACCACACGAGGCAGACACTCTGGGCGCCCTGATGCCCCGAGTGCGGGCGCGTGCCGGTCAGGCCTTGATCCGGGAAGGTGAAGTAGGCGACTGGATGCTGTTGCTGCTGAGTGGAACGGTGGACGTGCTCAAGGCGTCGCCGAACGGTGAAACATCACGCCTGGCGGTCATCAAGGAAGGTACTTCAGTGGGTGAGATGTCGATGCTCGACGGCGCTCCGCGCAACGCCAGTTGTGTGGCTATCGAAGACGTTCAGGCCGGTGTGTTGACTCGGGCAGTGATTGCGCGCCTGATTCAGGATCATCCCGCGATTGGTGCCAAGCTGCTTGTGAAATTGACGCAGTTGCTGGCGCAGCGCCTGCGCAACTCCAGCAACCAGCTGGTCAAGTTGCTGCAAAAGCACGGGCCGGCAAGCGACTGATTTTCTTGCCCTTCACCCCTGGCTGGCGAGAATCGGGAACAACTTGACCAAGCCGTCGGACATCACCCCCACCTGGAAACTTGCCAATGAGATGCCGAAGAACTCCAGGATCTGCAGGCCCAGCAAGGCGCTGGCGGCAATCACCACGAAACAGCTGAAAGACGCGATCCAGATCGTGCGCTGCTTTTGCGCGCGCGTGAATCCGTGGGTGTGGTGGATGAAGAATGGCACGATGGCCAGCCGGTTCACGACCGCCAGCAGGGTCACGAGCGGCTTGTAATCCATCGTTTTCTCCGCCGGCCTAACGGCCCCCGGCCACGTCGAGGATCGCGCCGGTGGTGTAACTCGCTTCGGGGGACAACAGCCAGACGATGTTGTGGGCCACCTCGTCTGCCGAGCCGGCGCGCTGCATCGGGACCATCGGCGCCATATCACGTGCCCGGTCCGGTCGCCCGCCCGATGCATGGATGTCGGTGTCGATGATGCCCGGTCGCACGGCATTCACACGGATGCCTTCGGTTGCCACCTCCCGCGCCAGGCCGACCGTGAAGCTGTCTATCGCGCCCTTGGAAGCGGCATAGTCGACGAACTCCCCCGGGCCACCCAGGCGCGCGGCGACGCTCGACACGTTCACGATGGCTCCGCCCGGGCCACCATGGCGCGTGCTCATGCGCAGCACGGCTTCGCGCGCGCACAGCAGGCTGCCCATCACGTTGGTGTCGAACATGCGACGGATGCGTGGCCCGTCCATCTGGTCCAGCCGCGCGGGCTGGTCGACCACGCCGGCGTTGTTGACCAGTGCGCTCAGCCGGCCCAGGGTGTTGTCGATGTGCTGGAACATGGCCATCACCTGTGGCTCGTCAGCGACGTCTGCCTGCACCGGGATCGCCGTGCCCCCGCCTGCACGTATCATGGCAACCACCGCTTCTGCGGCCGGCGCGTTGACACTGTAATTGACTGCAACAGCAAACCCGCGGCGGGCCGCAAGCAAGGCGGTGGCGGCGCCGATGCCGCGTGACCCGCCGGTGACCAGAAGAACCGGGTTCATGGAAATGCCCTGCAGAGTTGGTGATTTGCGGTTACAACAGTGCACGATACACCACCCCCCCCGGTAGGAGATCCCGCATGGCCAGAAGCATCGACTATTTCTTTGCACCCCAAAGTCCCTGGACCTACCTTGGACATGCCCGGATGGTCGCGATGGCCGAAGCCGCGGGCGCGGCTGTGCGTGTGTTGCCGGTGGACCTCGGACGTGTGTTCCCGGTCTCCGGCGGACTGCCACTGGCACGGCGTGCGCCGCAGCGCCAGGCCTACCGCCTGGTCGAGCTCCAGCGGTTTGCCGGCTTTCTGGGCTTGCCGCTGGTTGTTCAACCCCGGTTCTTTCCGGTGGCAGGTGACGACGCGGCGCGCTTGGTCATCGCCGCCGATCTGGCGGACGGCACCAGCGCCGCACTGCGCCTGACCGCAGCGGTGCTGTCGGCCGTCTGGGCCCAGGAGCGCAACATTGCCGACGCTGGGGTGCTCTGTGAACTGCTCCGGGAGAGCGGCCTTGCGCCCGGCCTCCTGCAGCAGTCGCAGTCTGCGGCAGTCCAGGCGCGGTACGATGCCCAGACCCAGGAGGCCATCGAGGCCGGCATCTTTGGTGCCCCCACCTACCGGGTCGATGGCGAGATTTTCTGGGGCCAGGACCGGCTCGATTTCCTCGCCCGCAAGCTGGCCGAAGCCTGAGGTTTCCCGGCGCGGCCATCGTTCGACGCCACTGTTTTTTTACCAGGAGTACCCATGTCAGAGACGATTCAACTCACTGCCGGCGATGGATTTGCCTTCCCCGCCTATGTAGCGCGGCCGACAGGTGCAGCGCGCGGCGCCATCGTGGTCGTGCAGGAGATATTTGGTGTCAATTCGCACATTCGGGCCGTCGCCGACGGGTATGCGGCAGATGGTTTTCTGGCCATCGCGCCAGACGCTTTCCACCGTGTTCAGCATGGAGTGCAACTGGGTTACACGCCCGAGGACATCCAGGCCGGAATCGCGCTCAAGGCGTCGGTGGAACACCTTGCGGCGCCAGGTGTGCTGGCCGATCTGCAGGCCGCCATCGACTATGCGGGCCATGCGGGGCACAAGGTGGGGATGGTTGGTTACTGCTGGGGTGGCCTGCTGACCTGGCGCAGTGCCTGCCTGCTGCGGGGGCTTGCCGCCGCAGCGCCGTATTACGGTGGCGGCATGACGGTCGGAGTCGAGCCTGCGCGCCAGGCGCTGTGCCCGGTTTTGTGCCACTTCGGCGCCAAGGACCACGCGATCCCGCTGGAATCGGTCGAGGCCTTCAAGCTGGCGCAACCTGCCGTCGAAGTGCAGGTCCATGATGCCCAGCACGGCTTCAACTGCGACCAGCGGGGGTCGTTCGATGCGATTGCCGCTGCGTTGGCGCGTGAGCGTACCGTGGCCTTTTTCATGCGCCACCTGGCCTGAAAATTGATGCGGCTGCAGTATCCGTAGGCCCGACCGATGGCGGCTGTCCGTACCGTGAGGCGCTCCTTGTGGGCGACCGTGGCCATGGTGGCAGCGTCGCTGGTTTCGCCGGCGCACGCGACGGACTATGCCGGCCCGCTGTTTGACGCCCACCTGCATTACAACGAGGAGGCCTGGAACGGAACCACCGGCCCGCATCCATTGCGGGATGTACTGGACCGCATCCAGCGCAACGGTGTGCGCGCCGTCATCGCCAATTCGCGTCCCAATGACGGCACCAGGGCACTTGCTGCTGCGCGTGCCCAGACCCAGGCCGCGGCGCTGACGGTCGTACCCTTCATTCGCCTTTACCGCAACCGCGCGGACTACGACAGCTGGTTCCGGGATGAGAGCATTTACGAGATGGTGCAGACGGAATTTGCGCGCGGTACGGCGGCAGGCCCCTACCGGGGCATCGGCGAGTTCCATCTGTACGACAGCGCAAACGCCAATGGCCCTGTTGCGCGCAAGCTGGTCCAGTTTGCGGAGCGCAACAACCTGGCCGTCCTGGCGCATGTCGATGACGTCGCTGTCGACCTCCTGATGGCCCATGCCCCGCAAGGCGGTGCGAACCTCCGTCTGATCTGGGCCCACACGGGAATCGGAGGCCCTGCAGCCGCAAGGGTGGACGAACTCATGCGCCGGTACCCCCGGTTGATGGGTGAGTTGTCCTACCGGCCGGGACTGGCATGCGAAGACGGGCTTCTTTGCCCGGAGTGGCGCGTATTGCTTCTGAAATACCCCGACCGTTTCCTGGTCGGGTCCGACACCTGGGTCAATCAGAGGTGGTTGTATTACGATGACCTGATGCGGGGTTACCGTCGCTGGCTGGGTGACCTGCCGGCCGATGTCGCGCGCCGGGTTGCCTGGTCCAACGGCGCGGCACTGTTCGGACTGCCATGAATTCATGGCACTTGCCGGCGCCCGGCGGTGCTTTCGGTGTTTGACGCCGAGCAACTCCCACAGCCCTGGGTGTAGTAAGGGCTGCAGTTGCGCGGGCTCAGTGCGCGGTGCGGGCCATAAAACGCTTGCGCCATAGAAACGCAGCAAATGCCATGCCGACACTGGCCATGATGCCGATGGCCCACCACAGTCCGCCTTGCCGATGAACCAGCGGCAGGTATTCGAAGTTCATGCCGAAAAACCCTGTGATCAGGTTCAGGGGCAGAAACACCGCCGTCAGTGCCGTGAGCGTGCGCATGATCTCGTTGGTGCGGTTGGCTTGCGCGTTGAAATGCATCTGCACTGTGGTTTCGATGTTCTGCTCGAGCCGGTGCACATGCCGCACGACGCGTTCGATGTGCTCCAGGACATCGCGGCTGCGCACCTTGAGCAGGTCGAGTTCCTTGTGGGCGGCGGGTGTTTCCGCCTCGGGCCAGTCCTTGAGGGCGGCAATCCAGTCCTGAAGTGCAGTACGCTGGTCTTCGCTGATCTCGTCGAGCGCATGCAGTGCCAGCCGCGCTTCGAGCAGGGCGGTCCAGTTGTTGAAGCGTGTCTTGGGCGACAACAACTCGACCTGCCAGTGGTCGAGCTGGTGACTCAGTTCGCGGCGCAGCTCCAGGTAGCCGTCGACCATCTGGCTGACGATGCGCAGCATCAGGTCCGCAGGGCTGGTCGGCACGCGCGAGCCCGTCACGGCACCGCGCGAGTGGTCCGCCGCCGCTGCGGTCAACCGGGTTGCATACGCCTGGAGTACGCCGCAATCGGTGGGATGCACTGTCAGAAGCAGGTTGTCGAACAAGGCAAACCCGACCGGGGTGGTGTCTATTTTCCGCAAGATCGGCGGCCCGCCGCGTCTGGCCAAGATGGGGGCGTTGCCGTGGCCGCTGGCAAGTCGGCGAAACACCAGCAGGTCGTACTGTGCGGTGTAGTCAAGACGCGACGGCAGTTGCTGGTTGAGCAGATCACTGACATGCAAATCCACCAAGTGCATGCCGCAGACCGACTGCAGCGTGGTTTGCAGCTCCGCAAGCCCGCCCTTGAACTCCTCGCGGGTGCACGATACCCACACATAGCCATGCGCTGGCGCGCTCGCCGGCAAGGCGTCAGATTCCGCGACCCCGCCGGCAGCGACCAGGAATACACGCATGGCAACGCGCCTACGCGCCCTTCAGCATTCTGGCCGCCTCGATGGCAAAGTAGGTCAAAACCCCGTCGGCGCCGGCGCGCTTGAACGCCAGCAAGCTCTCCAGCATGACCGCGTCATGGTCCAGCCAGCCGTTCTGGGCTGCGGCCTTGAGCATGGCGTATTCGCCACTGACCTGGTAGGCGAACGTCGGCACGTGGAATTCATCCTTGACCCGTCGCACGATATCGAGGTAGGGCATTCCGGGCTTGACCATCACCATGTCGGCGCCTTCGGCAATGTCCATCGCCACTTCGCGCAGGGCCTCGTCGCCATTGCCAGGGTCCATCTGGTAGACCTTCTTGTTGCTCTTGCCGAGATTGGCAGCCGAACCGACGGCGTCGCGAAACGGTCCGTAGAAGGCGCTCGCATATTTGGCGCTGTACGCCATGATCCGGGTATGGATGAACTTTCGGGATTCCAGCGCATGCCGGATGGCGCCAATCCGGCCGTCCATCATGTCGCTTGGGGCGACGATGTCGACACCGGCCTCGGCCTGGGTCAGCGCCTGTTTCACCAGAACTTCGACCGTCTCGTCATTCAGGATGTACCCGTTTTCGGCCGGGTCCGGGTGCAGCAGTCCGTCCTGGCCGTGGCTGGTGAAGGGGTCCAATGCCACGTCGGTCATGATGCCCAATTCGGGAAATTGCCGCTTCAGTTCGCGCACGACCCGTGGCACCAAGCCCGTGGGGTTCCATGCCTCGCTGCCGTCAGGTGTCTTGAGCGCCGGGTCGATCACCGGGAACAGTGCCATCACCGGTATTCCCAGCGCGACGCAGTTTTCTGCGACGGGCAGCAGCTGGTCCAGGCTGAGCCTTTCCACGCCTGGCATGGAGGCTACGGCTTCGCGCCGCAACTTGCCATCGAGCACAAAAACCGGGTAAATCAGGTCATGCGGACTGAGGCGGTTCTCACGGACCAGGTTTCGGGTGAAAGCGTCTCGACGCAAGCGGCGTGGACGACCCAAGGGGTAATTTGCAAAGTATGTCATGCTGAAAATTGTGCCTGATCCGGGGCCGGTTGGCTGACGCATTGGGGCAGACTTGGCCCAAGAACATGGATTGAGGCTGTGGCCGGCAGTGTCGTCGCCAAGACACATTTGTAACAAAACGCTTGAACCAGCGCCGCATATTTGCTAGATTTCGCTTGGGTGGTTCGCCGCCCCCCGCTTTTCCTCCCTGAGCGGGGCCTTGATGTGTGACAGCAGAAAAGGCTTGTCCCCCAGCCCATGTGCTGGGGTTTTTTTTGGTGCCTGCCCTCGCGCCATGGCGCGACAGATCCGTCCGGATATGCCCTAAACTGGTTTTTATGCTTTGGGTGAAGTCTTTGCACATCGTTTTTGTGGCCAGTTGGTTCGCTGGTTTGTTCTATCTGCCCCGGATATTCGTCAATCTGGCCATGGTGGCGCCCGACTCCAATGCGGAGCGTGAACGCCTGTTGCTGATGGCGCGCAAGTTGTACCGGTTCACGGCATTGCTGGCCTGGCCTGCCCTGGGGTTTGGTATCTGGTTGTGGGCGCTGTTGTGGGGCGTTCCGGGATTCGGCTTCGGGCCGGGCAGTGGGTGGTTGCATGCCAAACTGGCCATAGTGGTTCTGGCAATCGGTTACCAGCATCTGTGTCGTGCGATGTTGGATCGCTTCGAGGCCGGTCAGAGTCGGCGCAGCCATGTGTGGTTCCGATGGTTCAATGAGGCCCCGGTCCTGATGCTGCTGGCCGCCGTCGTCCTTGTGGTGGTCAAGCCATTTTGAGAGCTTGACGACCGTGCAAAGGACGTCTGCCTGGCCCTTGGCGCTCAGCTTCATTGGTTTGATCGTCTATGCCAGCCTGTATCCGTTCGGCGACTGGCGCGACCAGGGCATTTCCCCATGGGCGTTTCTGGCAGCACCCTGGCCCAGGTACTGGACCGGGTTCGACATCGTGTCGAACACCATTGGTTATGTGCCAGCCGGTTTCTTGCTTGCATTGACCGCCTGGCGAACTGGCCGGGGTCGCCGGGTGATTGTGCGAACGACCCTTGCCTGCGCCGTTTTGTCTCTGGTGATGGAGACACTCCAGAGCTACCTGCCGGAGCGGGTGCCTTCGAATGTCGACCTGGTGTTGAATACGATCGGCGGATGGCTCGGTGCGGTTATCGCCACAGGGCTGGAAAAGGTTGGCGTGATAGATCGCTGGAGCCAGTTCCGCGCGCGTTGGTTCTCTGCCGACGCCAGTGGCGGGATGGTTTTGCTGGCTTTGTGGCCTGCAGCGCTGCTGTTTCCCCCTGCGGTTCCACTGGGGTTGGGTCAGGTTCTGGAGCGGCTCGAGGCCGCGCTGGCGGATGTGCTGGAAGACACCGCATTTCTTGAATGGCTCCCGGTTCGCGAACTGGAAATGCAACCGCTGGTGCCTGCTGCCGAATTCGTATGTGTGCTGCTGGGCATGCTTATTCCTTGCCTGGTCGGTTATTGCATCATCCATTCCCGCCGCCGTCGCCTCGTGTTTGTTGCGTTTGCGGTGGGTGCGGGTATCGCGGCAACCGGTTTGTCCGCGGCGTTGACCTACGGGCCCCAACATGCCTGGGGCTGGCTCCAGCACTCCGTCCTGGCAGCGCTGGCGGCAGCGGCAGTTCTGGCCGCGCTGTTGGTGGCAGCACCGCCGCGCGCCAGCGCGTCCGTGGCGCTGCTCGCCCTGGGTGTCTACCTGAGCCTCCTGAACCAGGCGCCAGCAGACCCGTATTTCTCCCAGACGCTCCAGACATGGGTGCAAGGGCGTTTCATCCGGTTTCACGGACTCGCGCAATGGCTTGGCTGGTTGTGGCCGTACGCAACGCTGGCCTACCTGCTCTCGAAAATATGGGTTGCCGATCGGAAAAATTAGAATCCACACATGAACCCAACACCAACACCAACACCAACCCCGACCACACCGGCAGCCAATTCCTACTACGAGCGCCACATTTTCTTTTGCCTCAACGAGCGCAAGAACGGCGAGGAGTGCTGCGCCCGGCAAGCCGCCCAGCAAGGGTTTGATCGCTGCAAACAGAAGGTCAAGGAGCTGGGGCTGGCGGGGCCAGCCAAGGTGCGTGTCAACAAGGCGGGTTGCCTGGACCGCTGCGCGGCGGGTCCGGTGGCGGTGGTCTATCCCGAGGCAGTCTGGTACACGTACATGGATGCGGATGACATCGATGAGATCGTCGAGTCGCACCTCAAGAATGGCACGGTGGTCGAGCGGCTGTTGATCCCGCCGCACCTGGGGCGTTGAGCATGCGTTGCCAGAGGGCTGGGGTGTGAATGCGTCCTCGCGCAAGAGCGTGTTGCAGGGCCCCGAAGGCGCATTGGAAATCCTGCGGGACGAGCCCACCCTTGCAGCCGCAGGCGCGTGCCGGGGCGTGGCGGTCATTGCCCACCCACATCCACTTTTTGGCGGCACCATGGACAACAAGGTCGTGCAGACGCTGGCAAAGGCGTTTGTGCAGTGTGGCTGGAGCGCCGTGCGGTTCAATTTTCGTGGCGTGGGTGGCAGTGCCGGCGCCTACGACAATGGGCGCGGTGAACTCGACGACCTGCTTGCTGTCGTCGCTGACTGCGCGCCAGACGCACCACTGGCGCTGGCCGGATTTTCATTTGGCGCGTTCGTCGCCTGCGGCGCGCTCGAGCGTTTGCACACGCAACGGGCGGTTGCGCAGCTTGTTTTGGTAGGTGTGGCAGCCGGCCGCTTTGCCGTGGCGCCGGTGCCGGCTGGCCTGCATTCGCAAACACTGCTCATTCATGGCGAGTTGGACGACACGGTTCCGTTGCCGGCGGTGTTCGACTGGGCACGTCCGCAAAACCTTCCGGTCACTGTAGTGCCTGGAGCCACCCACTTTTTTCACGGACAATTGGGTTTGCTTCGGTCCGTGGTGGCGCGCCACCTGCATACGACTGCCTGATCTTGCGCGTTCTGCGGGGCAGCATCGGCTGGAACGCCCACCATTTGCCCCACGTTGTCAGTACCACCTTCTCCCATACCCATGAAATCCTTCGTTCTTGCGTTGTTCGCCGCTTTGTCGATGACGGTGGCCGCCCAGCCTTTGGCCCCACCCGAGATTGCCGCCAAGTCCTTCCTGTTGCTCGACGTCACTGCCAATCAGATGCTGGCTGAAAAGGACATCGACATGCCGGTGGAGCCGGCTTCCCTGACCAAGCTGATGACAGCCTACCTGGTGTTCGATGCATTGCGCGCAAAGAAGATTGACCTCAAGCAGACGCTGCCCGTGAGCGAGCGGGCATGGAAGATGGGAGGGTCGCGGATGTTCATCGACCCCAAGATGAAGGTGCCGGTCGAGGACCTGATCAAAGGCATGATCGTCCAGTCCGGCAACGATGCAACCGTGGCGTTGGCCGAAGGGGTGGGGGGTACCGTCGAGCGCTTTGTCCAGTTGATGAACGAGCAGGCGAAGGCCCTGGGGATGAAATCCACCACGTACATGAACCCGGAAGGTCTGACGGCGCCCGGACATGCCACCACCGCCCGTGATCTGAGCATCCTGGCAACAAGGCTGATGCAGGACTTTCCCGCCTACGTGGGCTACTACGCCATCAAGAAATACCGCTTTGATGGCACCCCCGCAACCAACGACAGCAACCGCAACCTGCTGCTGTTCCGCGATCCGTCGGTCGACGGACTCAAGACCGGCTTTACCGATGCGGCGGGTTACTGCATGGTGGCCACCGCCAAACGCGATTTCCCCAATCTCGTGCAAGCGGGTGCTCCGGCGGGCTCGGCCGAGGCCGCGGGGGGCCGCAGGTTGCTCTCGATCGTGCTCGGGTCCGCCAGCGAGAATGCACGTGCCAACGAATCCCAGAAGCTCCTCAATTGGGGCTATTCGGCTTTCGAGGCGGTCAAGCTGTTCGATGCCAACCAGGCGGTCGTCACTCCTGCGGTCTGGAAGGGCAAAGAGCCCGTGGTGAAGTTGGGGCGCTCGCAGATGATCGTGGTGGCTGTGCCCACGGGCAATGCGTCCAGAATCAAGACAACTGTTGCGCGTGCAGACCCCCTGGTTGCTCCGTTCACCAAGGGACAGACAGTCGCGACGCTGAAAGTGTCGACGGCGGACCAGCCGCTGGCGGAGTTCTCATTGCAGGCGCTCGAAGCGGTGCCGCAGTCCGGTGTTCTTGGTCGGGCATGGGACGCGGTCCGTTTGTGGATCCGCTAGCCGCCATGGCATGGCATGCCATCCTGGAATGCCGTGTCACGCCTGGCCGAGGACAGCTGCGACGGCTCTGTACTGTTCGAACTTGTGTCATGACGCGCGCTCAACTCGGCCCCGCCAAATTTCGGCATGAAGTGCTTGCGAGCTCAATTTGCCGCTGATATACTCGAAGGCTTTTCGGAAATTCCGAACGGTTTCGTATTCTTGTTTGTTTAACCAGCGTTACCCAACGTTAACCAACGTCAACCAGCGTTACCCAACGTTAGCCAGCGTCAATCAGCGTTGTGGGGCGTTACATCCAGGTGCATTTTGTGTGCCTGGTCATTAGGAGGCTTTCGTGCCAACCATCAACCAGCTAGTGCGTCAAGGGCGCGAAGTCGAAACAATCAAGTCGAAAAGCCCGGCCATGCAGAACTCGCCCCAGCGCCGCGGCGTCTGCACCCGTGTTTACACGACAACCCCCAAAAAGCCCAACTCGGCCTTGCGCAAGGTCGCAAAAGTGCGCTTGACCAATGGCTTTGAGGTCATCTCCTATATTGGTGGTGAGGGCCACAACCTGCAGGAGCACTCGGTGGTGCTTGTGCGTGGTGGCCGAGTGAAGGATC
>CAMAWD010000085.1 GCA_945861785.1 Rhodoferax sp. OV413
GCCCTATACAGATATTTCCATTCACCAGCCACCTTGATATAGGTTTCATCCATCCGCCAACTCTTGCCAACGGGGTGCTTGCGCCGACGAAATACGGCGGCCAACACCGGCACCATCTTGATTGCCCAGCGATGCACAGTGGCGTGGTCAACGAAAACACCGCGCTCCTGCATCATCTCTTCAATGTGGCGCAGGCTTAACGGGTAGGCCACATACCATCTCACGCAAGTCGACATCACTTCCAGCGGGTAGTGGAGCCGCTTGAGGACCTTGCGCAAGGTGGCGTTAATCAAACTCTTGCGGAAATCAAGCATGAACTGGATTGTCGGTTACGCTTATTGCGACAGAACCAAAAATCGTCCTCGGCCTCCCGAGTCAACTTCACCTGATAACTCATCGTTGGTCCGACGTCCGCCTGTTCCTGGCAGAGGCAAGGCGCTGGTGGAGCTTGCCAAGTACGACATCGGCGTCCACGTAATCGCCATTGCGCTTTGCAGCTTCAAGCGATTGAATACCTCGCGCCAAAAACTCCGCCTGATTGCGACGCCGACCAACGGTTTCGGGAACCGCGTTTTCAACAAACTCGGTCAAGGTCTCGGCGTCTCGAAGCAAAGATTCAACAGCGGTACGGAACTCCGGCTCAACGCGGATGGAAGGCAAAGTCGCGGTTTTCATGACCCGACTGTATCGCGTTTGCGATGCAAAGTCCAAAGGACATTCCATATAGCCACCATGTAGCCACCAGTACAGGCTTTTCGTACCTGCTGGCAACTTTGCTGCTTCGCCGTCGACCGTTCAAGGTCAAAGCGCAAGGACCTCGACATTGACACTCCGCCGGTACGGATCTTGCTGTCAAAACACACGGGCGGGGCCTGCCCCGCGTCGCGGCCGCCGGGCGGTTTCCAGAAGTGATTGGATCAGGTGGATCTCCGCCTCATGGCAGGCCATCAGCCGTGCCCAGCCGGCGTCGCCCATGCCATCGGAGCGCCATGCCACCAGGGACACGACACATGCCGGCACGCCCGGCGTGCCCCTTTGGGTGGGTGCCACCCGGGCCATGATGCGGGGGCTGAGGGCGTCGCGCCGGGTTCCGACCCAGTAGTCCACCTGAGAGCGGTCGTGGTCGATGACCGGCCTGATCAACACGGTGCCGCCGTCGAACAGCGAAGTTCCCTGATACAGGCCACGCCCGATGCGCCGCGTACCGAACGATCCCAGGGCCCAGCGGCCCAGGCTCAGGCCATCGCCCAGAAACCGCAGCGCCCGGGCAGCGTCCACCGCGCAAACGATGCTCGTCACATGCGCCAGCCCGCTTGCCGGTGAACTCATCGGGCGGCCAATGCGATTGCCACAACGCGCAGGCCTGCGGATGCCTCGCGCAAAGTCAGTTCTCGATCCGCCTTGTCAGCGTCTGCATGTCGGTGAGGTTGATGACGCGATCGGTGACGATCTGTCCGCCGGTGATCTTCCACACCAGGGTAGGCCCGCTGACATCCCCGTTGGCGTCGAACTCGATCGGGCCAGTGGCGCCGGAATACTTGATCGGCGTTCCGGCCTTGATCAGTTCCAGTGCCTTCTTGAACTCGGCCGGGCCGGTTCCTATCAGCGTGCCGCCGGGCGTATGCACCTTGCGGATCGCTTCGCGGATGGAAGGGCCGGTCAGGTCTTTGGCAATGTTCATGGCCAGCCCCATGACGATCATGGCGTCATACTGGGTGTGCACACCCGGGCCCTTGGAATCGGCATTCCACTTTTTCATGAACGCGTCGTTGAAGGCGTCCACGAACGGGCCGGGTTCCTGGGCGTTGTCCATGCCGAAGAAGTCTTCGACAAACTGGGCGCCCACGCCGGTGACGAAATCCATGGTGCGCATGGAATTGTTGAGCGCCACCTTCTTGGGGCCACCCTGGGACAGCCATTCACGCACGATGGTCACTGCGTCCTTGGGAAACCCGATCAGCAGCAGGGACTCCGGCTTGCCGGCAAGTGCCTTGGTGACCTCAGCCCGGTAGTTGGGCTGGTTGTCGTTGTAGGCCACTTCGGTCACGATGTCGCTACCGAGCTTGGAGTTTGCCTGGCGGAAAAACTTGAGCATGTCGGTACCGAAATCGTTGTTGACGTAGATGATCGCAAGCTTTTTCATGGACCGGCGGTTGATCTCCGATGCAGTCGCGTACGCCTGGGCCTTGCTGGTGGGCAGCGTACGGAAGAAATAGCCGCCGCTGCGCCCGTCCGTGAACGTACTGGCGGAGGAACAGCATGAAATCTGGACCACCTTGGACGGGGCCGTCACAGCGGCAATGATCGGGCCGGTGACGCCGGAAGATATCGAGCCGGTGAAGGCGGCGACGCGTTCGACTTCGACCAGGTACTTGGCGGCATCGACGCCGACCGTGGGTTGACCCTGGTCATCGCGCAGGATGAACTGGACCGGGCAGCCCTTGACCCCGCCGCCCTGGTTGATGTGTTCGACACCCAGTTCAGCGGCCTGGGAGATCTTCTTGGTGATGGGGGCCATCGAGCCGGTCAGGGGCAGGATACCGCCGACCTTGACCGGGCAGGCGGGCGCCTGCGCATATGCATGGGGCAGGCTGGCCAGGCCCAACAGCAGGACAGCGGAAACATGGCGTATCGCGTGAGAAAAGTTCATTTGTTTGCCTTTTGACGAAGTAGAAGAAATCAGCTTACCAAACCAGGTGGCGAGACACAATCGCGCGCTCACCGATGAGCCCGCGCGGACGAAACAGGAGCATGAGCACCAGGGCCAGCCCGATCAGAATGACCTGGATCGCCGCGCCTTGGGCAGCGTGTGTGGGTGGTACCAATTTGGAAACCGCCACACCGCTGAAAGCCCAGATGGCCCAGACGACCAACGCGCCGATCATGGCGCCGCGGTTGTTGCCGCTGCCGCCCACAATCAGCATCGCCCAGACCTGGAAGGTGAGGATGGGCAGAAAGTCGAACGGGCTGACAAAACCCACAAAACTGGCGTACAGGGCACCCGCCAGGCCCATCAGCGTGGAGCCGAGCACGAAGGACTGCAGCCGGAAACGTTGCGCGTTCTTGCCCAGCGACGCGACCGCGACTTCGTCTTCGCGGACGGCGCGCAGCACGCGCCCCCAGGGCGACGACAGAATCCGTTCAAGCGCCAGGTAAACCAGGACCACCACGCAAACCAGGAACCCGAGGTAGAAGATGTTGTAGGCCAGGGGCGTATCGAACAGGTGCTGCAGCGGCTTGGGAATCCGGGCGATGCCCTGGGCGCCACCGGTCCAGGGCTCGAGATTGAGGGACACCAGCTGGATCATGATGCCGATGCCGAATGTGGCAATGGCCAGATAGTCGCCACGCAGGCGAATCGTGATGAGCCCGATGACGTATGCCGCTGCGGCGGTGACCAGCATGGCACCGACCACACCGACGATCCAGGGCAGCCCGTAAGTGCCCAGCAATTGCGGGCTGGGTGCGGCAGTCAGAATGGCATGGGTGTACCCGCCGATGGCGTAGAAACCGGCAACACCGGCATTGAACAGGCCGGCGAAACCCCATTGCAGGTTCAACCCCAGGGTCAGCACGCACAGCACCAGCACCACACACAGGAAGAACACCAGGTAGGACATCAGCCCAAGCATCAGCATCTCTCCGTCACGATGATTTTTCTCCCAGCAGACCCTGCGGCCGCAGCCACAACACCACCAGCAACAGCAGGAATGGCATGGCGGGTTTGTAACCCGAGCTGGCGACCAGCAGGAACAGGTTTTCGGAAATGCCCACCAACAGCCCGCCCAATACCGCGCCTGGCAGGCTGCCGACGCCTCCGAAGATGGCCGCAGCAAATATGGAGAGCAGCATATTGGAACCCAGTTCCGGGTGCAGCTGCGGGGTGAGGCCGGAGAACACCCCCGCCATGGCAGCCATCAAACCCGAGATGATCCAGGTGGTGCGCATCACGGCACTGATACGGATCCCGCACACCTGTGCGAGTGCCGGGGCTTCGGCCATCGCACGCATCGCAATGCCGGTTCGGTGAAAGGTGAGAAACAGATGCAGCACCACCATCAGCACCACAGCCAGCCCCAGGATGAACAACTGGTCGGGCAGGATGCGCACGCCCGGCAGGATGGTTACACCCATCTGCAGCTCGCGGGTGTAGAAATAGGAATCGTGGCCCCAGATCAGGACCAGCACGTGGCGCAGAACCAGCGCCGAACCAAAAGCCGCGAACACCAGCACCAGGGACTGCGCCCCGTTGCGGCGCAAGGGCGCAAACACCAGCAGATCCAGCATCCAGGCCATCAGGCCCGCAGCCACGGAGGCCAGCAGGGCCGCCACCAGCAGTTGCCAACCGAAGCTCAAGCCCGCCGTAGGAGTGCCCGGCCCAATCAACGACACCACGGCAAAGGCCAGATAGGCGCCGAGGGTCATGAACTCGGCATGCGCGAAATTGGCGAAGCGCATGATCTGCAAGGTCAGCGACAGGCCGATGGCGCCCAGGGAAATGATGGCTCCGGTGCAGATGCCGTCGACCACTGCCTGCACGATCATGCTGGCCCCCTGCGTTGGCGGGTGCCCAGGAAGGCTGCGCCAACCGCAGCATCTTGCAGCAGCTGCGCGGACGGGCCTTCGAGGTGGTTGCGCCCCTCCACCAGGATGTAGGCACGGTCGCTGTGGCGCAGCGCCGCCTTGGCGTTCTGCTCCACCATCAGCACACTGACACCTTCACGGGCCAGTGCGTGCAGGCGCTCAAACACCTCTTCGACCATCAACGGGGCCAGGCCGGCCGAAGGCTCGTCGAGCATGAGCACGCTCGGGTTGGTCATGAGGGCGCGCGCGACCGCCAGCATCTGGCGCTGACCGCCCGAGAGCGTGCGCGCCTTGTCGCGGCGCTTGGGTGCCAGCGCAGGAAACATCGCATAGGCGCGCTCCAGGCGCTGGGCAAGATCATGGCGCAACAGATGCCCCCCCACCCGCAGGTTTTCGTGAATGGTCAAGGTGGTGAAGACGTTGCCGGTCTGCGGCACAAAACCGAGTCCGGCCTGCATGATCTGGTCGGCCTGCAGACCCATCAGGGAGCGACCGCGCAGCCCGATAGAGCCAGATTCGCATTGCACCAGGCCCGCAATGGCCTTCATCAAGGTGCTCTTGCCGGCACCGTTCGGCCCCAGGATGCTGACGACCTCGCCGGCACCCACGTGCAGGCTCGCGCCCGTCACGATGGGCAGGCCCTTGACATAACCCGCCACCACCTGGCGCACATCCAGAACCGGTGCCGTTGCTGCAGAGAAGGGCGAAGTAGCCATGGAATGCATCAGACGGGCACTCCACCGAGGTAGGCATCGAGCACACGCGGGTCTTCCTGGATCTGTTCGGGTGTGCCCTGGGCCAGCAGGCGCCCCTGGGCCATGACGATCACGTGCGAACACACCCGCATGACCAGATCCATGTTGTGCTCGATCAGCAAGAAGGTGATGCCACGCGCATTGAGCAGTTGCACGCGGTCCATCAAGGTGTCGAGCAGCGTGGGGTTGACGCCCGCTGCGGGTTCGTCCAGGAGGATCATCTTGGGATCGACCATCAGCACCCGCGCCAGTTCGAGCAACTTCTGCTGCCCGCCGGACAACTGGCCTGCGAGCAGGGCTGCCTTGTCGGCCAGGGCACACAGTTCGAGCACGCTGCGCGCCCGCTCGTGCAGGGCGCGTTCTTGTTCGCGTACCCGCGAAAATGCCCACCAGTTGGCCTGGAAATGTTCGCCCAGCTGGTTGATGGGTGCGATCAGCAGATTCTCCAGCACCGTCATCTGTGCGAAGGGGCGTGGCACCTGGAAGGTGCGGGCCAGGCCGTGGTGAAACACCTTGAAGGACGGCAAGCCCCTGAGTGAATGGCCGTCGAAGACGATGTCACCACGGTCGCAGGTCTGTGCGCCTGCAATCAGGTCGAAGGTCGTGGTCTTGCCCGCGCCGTTGGGGCCGATGAGGGCGGTCAGGCTGCCGGCTTGAACGTCGAAGTCCACCCCGTCAACCGCGCGCAGACTCCCATAGGCCTTGTGCACGCCTTGAAGGCGCAGAATCGGGCGCGAAAGATCTGAAGAAGCCAAGGGTAATCGTTCCAGTTACAGGGTGGTCAGACAAGCAGAAATTGCGCCAGCAGCGGTATTTTCTCTACTGGCCGTCAGTCGCACGACAGCAGGGCACGCGTTGCCTGATTCAGGGCATTGTCGGGCCTGGCAAGGCCATCGAGCACCACCGTGATGTGGTTGGTGTGCGGCAAGACCAGGTGCTGTGTCGGCGTGCCGTGCGCCTGCGCATGCGCCGCGAATGCCGCGCTTTGGCGCAAGAATTCGGAGGTCTCGTCGCCGCCAACGGCCACCACCAGGGGCGCCCGGATGCGAACCGGGCGGCTGAGCGGGCTGTAGCGCGATGTCTCTTGGTGCGTCAACTGCAGGCTGTCATTCTGAAACGACAAGGCGACCGGCGCCAGATCGTACAGACCACTGATGGCCACGCCGCCACGCAAACAGGTGTCGGGCAAACCCATGGCCGCCATCCAGTGGGTGTCCATCAGTTCGGCCACCAGATGGCCCCCCGCGGAATTGCCGGCCACGACCACGCGATCCACATCGGTGCCCATGTCGCGCGAATGCGCGAGCACATGGGCCAGGGCCAGGCGGCAGGCGTGCACCACCTGTTCCATGCGCACCCTGGGGATCAGCGGGTAATCGATCACCGCCAGCGAAATGCCCTGGTCGACGAACCCGCGCGCAAGAAAGGAAAACTGCGCTGCCCGCATGCTGCGCCAAAAGCCACCGTGGATGAAGAGCACCAGCGCCGAGGGGCTGTCCGGGGCCCGTGCCGGGTAGAAATCCAGGGTGTGGTCCGGGTCGGGGCCGTAGGCAATCAGGCGCTGGCAGATGTAGCTGGCAGAGGCGCTTTCGGCGGCGGCGGTTCGCCGCTGCATGACGGTGTCAAGGTCTTGAATCGAATCGAGAGTGAACGGCATGCAAAAGGTACAGGGTTACAGAAGTCCATCGTGTGGCCTTTGCCGGCAGCGCCACAGGAACACGCTGCCTGGCGACCCGAAGGCTGCGCGGGATTGTGCCAGAATGCATTTACCATGACCGCCATCCTCCCCGTATCCCGACCCGAACGCATAGAACTCGCGCCGAATCTGCATGTGCCGCGGCTCGTCACCGGTCTGTGGCAAGTGGCCGACATGGAGCGCGACTCCGGGCCGCTCGACACCGCTGCGGCGGCACAACGTCTGGCCGAGTACGCGCACGCCGGGTTCGACGCCTTCGACATGGCAGATCACTACGGCAGCGCCGAATTGATCACCGGGCGTTTTCTGCGGGACTGGCGCGGTGCACCGGCGCACGCGTTCACCAAATGGTGTCCCGAGCCCGACACCATGACACTGGAGCGCGTGCAGGCCGGTATCGACGAGCGGCGGCAACGGCTGGGCGTGGAGCGCATTGACCTGCTGCAATTTCACTGGTGGGATTACACCCACCCGGCCTACCTGGATGCCATGGAACATCTGGTGCGTCTGCGCGAGCGCGGTCAGATCGCGCACCTGGGTCTGACGAACTTCAATACCGACCATCTGCGCCTGCTGTTGCGCCATGGCATGCCGATCGCCACCAACCAGGTGTCGTTCTCCCTGCTGGACCGGCGCGCAGCCGGTCGCATGGGTGCGCTGTGCCAGGCCAGTGGCGTCAAGCTGCTGGCCTACGGCACGCTGGCGGGTGGGTTCCTCAGCGAGCGCTGGCTGGGACAGCCCGATCCCACCGATGCCCCCGACTGGAGCAAGGCCAAATACCTCCGCTTCATCGAGGCCATCGGTGGCTGGGCCGCGTACCAGGGTGTGCTGATGGCGGCACACCAGATCGCCACCCGGCATGGCGTGTCGATCGCGGCGGTGTCCTTGCGCTGGGTACTGGAACAGCAGTCGGTGGGGGCGGTGATTGTCGGCGCGCGACTGGGCGAGCGCGAGCACCGGTCCAGCAACCTGGCGGTGTTCGGTTTTTCGCTCGACGCCGACGACCATGCACGCCTGAACGACGCATTCGGGCAGACGCAGGACCTGCCCGGCGACTGCGGCGATGAATACCGCAAGCCGCCATTTCTGACCGCCTCGGGGGACCTGAGCCACCACCTCGGGCAACTCAAGCGGCCGTACCGGGCCAGTGGGGTGCCCGATCAAGCCGAGCGCTCGCGTGTGGACAGTGGCAGCCAGTGGGAAGGGATTGGCGGTTATGCACGCGCCGTGCGCCAGGGCGCACGCGTGCATGTCAGCGGGACCACTGCCACCCATGGCAGCGCAACGGTGGTGGCCGCCGGTGACGCGGAAGCGCAGACCGTCTATATCCTGGACAAGATCGCCGCGAGCCTGCAGGCACTGGGTGCGCGGATGGAAGACGTCGTGCGCACCCGTGTCTACCTGCGCGATATCGACGCCTGGGAGGGGCCGACCCGCGTGCACGGGCGGGTCTTCGCATCTGTGCGTCCGGCCAACACCTTGCTGGCCGTGGCCCATCTCGTGGGCAACTACGAAGTCGAGATCGAGGCGGAGGCAGAGATCCCGCCAACCCGGCGCGCGTTCATCAGCAGCGGCACGCCCTACGAGGCCATGGCCGGGTATTCACGCGCCGTGGTCGAAGGCGACTGGGCTTTTGTGTCGGGTACGGTCGGCGTCGACCCGGCGACCGGACAATGGGCCGGCAGCACGCGCGACCAGGCCTGGCAGGCCATCGACACGATCGAGGCCGCGTTGACGCGCGCCGGCTTCGAACTGCTGGACGTGGTGCGTGTCGTGGTCCACCTGGCGAGCCGCGACGACGTGGCCGTGGTGTCGGAAGTGATCCGCACGCGTTTTGGCCCTGGTCGGCCCGCCAACACCACCCTGTGCACGCCACTGGCGCTGGATGTCTGCAAGGTGGAGATCGAAGTCACCGCCAAACGGCGCATCGTCTGATTGCCGTTGGGCCTCATGCACGCAAAGGCTGCGCGCCCAGGCCGCGCCGCAGCAGGCCGGTGCGGCTCAGAAATTCACGACCGTTCCGGCATCTGATTCGACTGCGCGCTGCAACACGGCCCAGGCGGCAAACAGATCCTGCGCCACCACACCCAGTGACTTGAACAGTGTGATCTGTGCGGCGCTGGTGCGCCCGGGGATCTGTCCTGCGGCCAGTTGCCCCAGCTCACCCACGATGCGGTCTGCGGCGAAGGCACCTTCGGCGATGGGCAGCAACAGGTCGCCCGCTTCGTTCATCGCGCTTTCCATCAGGTCGACATAGACGCTGGCGCGGGTGATCGTGGTCGTATCGGCCTCCCGCTCGGCCGGGCGGTGCGCGCCCACCAGATTGACATGGGCGCCCGCGTGCAGCCAGTGGCCCTGGAGCACCGGCAGCGCGGCACCCGTCGTGGTGCTGACGATGTCGCATTCGGCAGCCGCCTGGGCGCTGGGTACGGCCCGTACGGTACGCCCCGTGCGCGTGGCTTCCTGCACGGCAAAGGCCATGGTGCGCGCGTGGTCGCGGCCCCACACACGTACTTCGGTGAGCAAAGGCCTGGCGGCGTGGATCGCGTCGATGTGCATGCGCGCTTGAACGCCGGTGCCCAAAATCCCGTGGCTGCGGGCATCGGGCCGCGCCAGCAGACGGGTCGCAAGCCCCGAGACCGCAGCCGTACGCAGGGCCGTGATCTCGGCACCGTCCAGCAGCGCCATCGGCGCACCAGTGGCATGGTCGAACAGCACCACAACACCTTGCACTGCTGCCCGGCCGGCAGCCGGGTTGCCCGGCATCAGGGTCACCAGCTTGGCCCCGTCTACGGCGGGTGCGCGGCTGGAGCCGGGCATCGTGGCCATCAGCCCGCGGCCATCGGCCAGCGGCGTAATCACGCGCGGCGGCATGGCGACCTGCCCTTGTGCCAGGGCCACCATCGCGTCGCGCATCACGTCAATGCAATCGGCCATGGGCATCAGCGCACGTACGTCGCCGGCAGTGAGTATGCGAAGGGTCATGCCGAAGTATGCCTGCACCAGTGGGCAAGGCTGCGCCTTTCGCGACCGCAGGCGCGCCACTGACCGGAGTACCGGGTGGCACACGGCAACGGTTCCCGACTCGCAAGTGGCCTGCGGGCGGTCTGACAACGGTGCAGAGTTGCCCACAGTCCGCTAATATATCGGGGAAAGTTGTTCAGACAAGCAGAGCCACCTCTCCACCGCACCCATGGGTCTTAACAAGATCAACTTCAAGCTCCTGCGCGCCTTTCAGATGGTGGCGGAGCATCGTAGCTTTCGCGCGGCCGCCGAGCAATCGCAGCGATCTGCGTCGGCAATGACAATGCAGATCCAGGAACTTGAAACGCAAATGGGAATTTCACTCTTTCATCGGACTTCTCGAAAGGTGCAGCTCACTCCCGAAGGCGAGTATCTTCTGTCCAGCGTTCAAAAAGCGACTAAAGAGCTCGATACTGCGCTTCAACATATTCAAAACTCGGTCGACCTCCATCGCGGCCACTTGTCCATCGCGTCTATACCGACGATTGCTCAGGTAGCGCTGCCATCTGCGCTAGTTGAGTTCTACAGGCTCTATCCAAGCATCAGTGTTCATTTGCGCGAACTCATGACTAGCGAATTGCTCGAGAGCGTAAGACACCGCGATGTGGAGTTCGCAATTGGAGGCTGGGTTAAAAACCGTACCGAGTTCACCTTCCAGAAGATCGTGGATGACCCAATTTGCGCGATTTTTCCACCGTCCCATCCGCTGGCAAGGGCGGAAAGTATTACGTTTGAACAGGCGAATCAATATCCTTTGCTAACGCTCGCGCCGTCCACAGCTCTGCGAATGCACCTCGATGAATATCTTCAAGCGCGGGACATAAAACTGAAACCGCGCTACGAATCCCGTCAGGCAGCCACGATGATGGCAATGTCAGCCGCTGGCTTAGGGGTGGCGATCCTAACCAGGACATCAATTACCAACTTCGTGAACTATCCAATCAAGGCTGTCCCTATTTCTGACCCAGGTCTGATCTTGCCGATATGCCGCATCACTCTGAGGGGCGACCTTCTCTCGCCGGCTGGCGAACGAATGGCCGCAATTATCGACAAGCACCTCAAGAATCAGCAACTCATGGATTCAGCAAAGAAGCCTTCGCCAACCACTGTCGAGCGCTCCGTGAAGGCCCGGGCATCTAAGAAACGATAGAAGGCAAGGTGACTTTAGCGTCTCGCTCCATGCTCAAGATTACCGTGGTCATATCGTCGTCGGGGCGCCCTGCTTCCATGGCGCGCAGATAAGCCGCGAGAACTGCGCCACCGAGTGCGGCTGGTACTTCCAAAGCTTCTGCTTCCTCGACATATGCCTTCAAGTCTTTGACTATCAGGTGCAATGCACCGCCGTGGGCAAATGTCCGCGGAAGCACGGACTTCATGATCTTGCCCAGCGTCGCGTGGTTTTGCGCCGGCCCACTATTGATGATCTCCATCATGGTTCCCACGTCCAGACCTGCTTTGTATCCCATTACAAGGGCCTCTATGGGAACGATCAGATTGGTACCCACGAGCATGTTATTGACAAGCTTCATGGTCTGTGCCTTGCCGACGCCGCTCCCTAGATATACGACCTTCCTGGCAAACGTCTTGATAATGGGTTCGGCCAAATCGGCCAATGCACGCTCGCCTGACACCATGACGGTCAGATTTCCTGCACTTGCAACGGCCACTCCGCCGGTTATGGGCGCATCAAGCATGGCTATGTTGCGCTGGGCTAAGGCTCCCTCAAGTCCAATTGCCTTAGTCCGACCGGTAGTTCCGCAGTGAACGTAAGAGCGAACACGCTTGCCTTCGACCAGTCCGCCCGCACCGGTGATTGCTTCATCGTGACTCTCCAAAGTAGGCAGGCACGAGAAGACAATGTCTGCCCGGTCGCCAACCTCCCGGGGGGAGGAAACGACCTCCGCAATGCTGCTGAATTTTTCAGCGGCCTCCGACCGCTTGTCGCAAACCACGACACGCATCCCGGACTCGCAGATCCGCCGTGCCATCGGGGCGCCGATGGCCCCTACGCCAACATAGCCAATAACCATTGGATTCAGGTCGCTCATTCCAATCCCCAGTTGAATTCAATCTGCTGCCACACAAACGCGTTCATTGCCCGCTGTTTGCCAGGTGGCACACGCGAGGCCCATCAACACTTCGAGACGGATGCGCACAAGGCTCGATCGTGCTCCAGCATGCACATCTTCGCCTGTGCGAGGGAGACCGCATCGGCAAAAATGCACAACGTATCAAGTGACAGGCGCATCGGGTCCCTCCCGCGCAGCCTTTAGACATTCGCTTTGGACGCGGCCTCGATTGCATCGTTATCTTGAGAACCCACACCTGCGGGGGTAGAACCTACAACCGAACTTCTTCTCATTGTTCGTCGATACCTCGCCATTTCGTAGTCTCTGGCTGCTCTATGCATGAGGCACCGGTTATCCCAAATCACCAGATCACCAAGCGACCACTTATGGCTATACACATACTTCGGTTGCGTCGAATGCGCTATCAAGGTGTCTAGTAGCTCCCGGCTTTCCTTTGCGTCCATGCCCACTATCTGCTCCGCAGTCAACCCAATGTAGAGGCACTTTCTCTTGGAATCAGGATGCACCCGCACCAGGGGATGCACCACCGTCGGGAAAGACCCATTCATTTGGCCCTGCGCGGATGCGATGTAGTTCCTCCGTCGGCTGTGAACGACACACATGCCCGACAGACGGCGCTGATCGCCGACAGGCAAATCGTCGTACGCCGCATACATGTCTGCGAACTGCGTCTCGCCGCCTGTCGGTGGCAATTCCAACGCATACAGCAGCGTGTACGAAACTGGCGCCTCTTTGTGCGACATGTCGGTGTGCCAGAGAAATGTCTCTGCAATGTACGGGTTCTCGGAAGGCTTGCCATGCAGGTCGAGATTGGTAATGAGATGAACGGATGACCATGGTTCACCGGTTGCCATCTTGCGTTCTTGCGATTGCATCTTCCCAAGCGATTCGGAGATGCGGCCATGGTCGCTCTCCGTCAGATGCTGGCCCTTCACCACCACAACATAATGGCCTTCTAGATGTCCGCGAAGCAGGTCGCCTATATCTTCAGAAGCGATCGCGGTTAGATCGACCCCTGAAAGCACAGCTCCCAGATTTCTCTCTGATACGGCCGACCAAGCCGGTGCCGAAGTTTGATTTGGGGATGTCATCTGAGTTACCTGGCATTTCATTGCAACGGAATCTTCTGCGTGGTGATGATTTCCTTCGTGTTCGAGAAGTCCTCTGCAACTGTTCGTGCGAACGTCGTGGGATCTTGCAAAGTAATGTCCATGCCAATCTTTTTCGCGCGATCCTTTATCTCGGGTCGTGCCACTGCCAGTCTTATCTGATCAAAAATTAGATTGACAGTACTTCGATCTGTCCCCGCCGGGGCCAGTATGCCGACCCATGCCAAGCCGCGAAACGGCAATCCTTGCTCCTTCCCGGTGGGTACTTCCGGCAAGTGCCAAGTGCGCTCTTCACTGCTGCTCGCCAAAGCGCGCATCGATCCATCCCGAACGAATTTTCCAATTCCGGCGGGCGAATCGATGGCGAGATCCAGTTGCCCACCCAGAACGGCAGTTTGCACGGCGCCCGCGCTTGTGTACGGGACGTCAGTCAATTTAAAGCCCGCGTCGAGCATGAACCTGGTCATTGCATACCATCCATAGGTACCAAATCCGCCGTGACCCATATTGAGTTTTCCAGGGTTCTCTTTTGCCACTCTTACAAGGTCGCCAAGGGTTTTAAGCGGTGAGTCTTTTGGCACCACTATTACCACCGGCACGCTGGTAAGCATCGCGATCGGCGTCAGATCCTTCACTGGGTCGTAGACCGGCTTGACCACAGTGGCAGGCTGTAAAGTCAGCGAGTTGGTATGCACGAGCAGGGTGTAGCCGTCGGGCGCGGCCGCCTTTACATGCGAAGTGCCGATCGCGCCACTGGCCCCACCCCTGTTTTCGGTAACAACCGTGGTCTTGAATCCGTCTCGCAGCATGTCCGCCACCAGCCGACCGGTTGCGTCAGCGGTTCCACCGGGGTTGTATGCAATGACAACATGGATGGGCTTGCTTGGATATGCTTGCGCGAACGCAGCCATGGGCAACGTTGCGGCGACCAAGAGTGTTGCGATGGCCGTGGCCGGTTTGCTGAACATTGATGTCTCCTGTCATGTCTTCGAATTGAGGCGTTTTAGCCGATAGGGACTGCTTCTACGTTGCCACTGGATGCCTCAGCGAGCACCTCCAGTCTCCGAACGACATCGGAGTCCACCTCGATGCCAGCCTGAGCGTTCCTCCGGTTGCGATATGTTCGATCCGAAGGCACTTCGATACTCTCAAACCCAGGCGCTCGTGGCAGTTGAACGATCTTTTCTCTCAGTTCCGCCAGCGCAGTGACGAAGGCCTCGCGTGGACACAGGAGTGTTGGATCAAACGCGAGCAACAGATATCCAAAGCCATCACGCCGGTCTTGCGGAAGAACCGTGGCTCCAAACAATCCAAGCGCCTGTACTGCGAATGACAGCGCGGAGCCCTTGTGGCCAGCCAAAGGCAGTATGGCACCCTTGACAATCTCGGCGGCGTTTTGAGTCGGAAGTCCGTCAGGGCCCATCCCAACCCCAGGGGGCATTTCCTTTCCCAGCATGGCATGCAGAAAAACCTCCCCAGCCATCGCTGCCGACGTTCCCAGATCAACAATGATTGGATCCGGGTCGATCGGGAAAGCAACGCAAATGGGATTGGTGCCGAAAAGTGGCTTGGCAGCCCCATGAGGCGCGACCAGGGGCGGGCCGCTGATGAAAAGCAACGCCGCATAACCCGCGCGCCCAAGCTTCTCGACATAGTTGAAACTTCGTCCGGCGTACCAGCTATTTCCCATCGACATCAAACAAACGCGCGACAGCTTCAGCTTTTCCAACACGAGATCGACAGCTTGCGTCAGGGCGATATAGGCCACTTGGTTGCCACCATCCAGCTGAAGCGAAACCGCTGTTTCACTAACTATCCGCAAGTCCTGGGTAGGCAGAGTACGCTCCTTGGCATCCTTGATAGCAAGAATCCGCGGCAATCCCGCAAAGGAGTAGCCAGACATCGCATTCAGCACAAGGTGATCCGCAATCATCGCCGCCTGCTCTGCCGAATACCCAAGGCCTGCCAGCGCCCGTTGGCTCAATGATTGCGCGTCTTCGACACTTAGTCGCATAGCGCAGCCCTCTTACCGGTCAGCGACAACGCCAGATGCATCCGTCACCACTGGCGGTGCATCAATCGTGCCGACGTCCGACGGCATCATGATCTCCAAAAGCTCGCGATCGTCAGAGTAACCGAGCACAGTATGGAACATTCCACCGGGCAGCAAGAAGGCGCTGCCTTCGCTAACCGTAATTTCCTCGTTTCCGATTCGCATTTTGATCCAGCCCTTCAGCATGTAAACAAAATGAAAATCGAGCACGTGTGCATGCTCGACGGCATTGGCCGCCGTGTGATCGAAGGCAGCCCCATTTCGAATCACATGTGCCTTCACGGCTCCATGGGTCGCCTCGGTCAGTTTGAGGTCGCGGTAAATGCTGGTCTTGCGGAAACCTTCCGAAACGAACTGCGCGTCCGCCAAGTGCGTACACACGAATTTTTGCGGCTTCCTAAGATCTTCGAGCGACGGCATGGGCCAATCTCCTCTTTGTGTTTGTTTCATTGCAGGTGGCTGACGCATTTGAACTTAGGAGCAGGCAAAGCACAATTTCAATTACCTGAGTGATGGTTCAGATTTACGCATGGACCATGGTGCTGGCTGACGTATCCTCACGGCAAGAAGCAAGGAGCGGCAAATGTTTGCATTGGCGATGTACCGGATAGCACAACCGTTCGAGTCAGAACGTCGAGTTGGCGCAATCATTGATAGCACACGCCTGATCGATCTGCGCGTGGCGATTCAACACTATCGTGAACAAGCATTTGACGATGCGCAGGCTGCGGAGATCGCTGCGGTACGTGCGCCCAGCAGCATGAAGCATTTCGTTGCCGGCGGCACATGCTGCTTCAGAGAGGGCCAGGCAGCCATCGCTGCCGCAATAAGCGTTGACACGCCCGACACGATCGTGCTGCGAGGTGGCAGATCAAGATTGGCGTTTGCGTTGGACGAAGTCGAGCTAGTCTGTCCGATCTCGCCAGGAAAGATTGTTAGCGCAGGCAGGAACTATGCCGCCCATCAGGCAGAAAGCAGCATGCCCCCTGCGGATGACTTTCCCCGAGGATTTATTCGCGTCGGTAGCAGTGTGACCGGCCCCGGCCCCATTCCCTATCCCAGCGCCACGCGCCAACTGGACTACGAGGTCGAACTGGCCGTGATAATCGGTCGCAACGGAAGAGACATTCCGGTTGACAAAGCGATGGACTATGTCTTCGGATACACGGTCCACAACGACCTCAGTGCGCGGGACTGGCAACTTGAGGAGCGCAAGAAGGGCAATCACCTCTTGGGAAAGAACCTCGATGCAACAGGTCCGTTCGGCCCATGGATAATCCCGCGGCAATTTATCAAGGACCCGATGAGCCTGGATATTTCGCTACGTGTCAACGGGCAGCGACGCCAAGCATCGAACACTCGTGAGATGATCTACAGCATTGCCGAGCAAGTGTCGCATTGGTCCAAAATGACCTTGGAACCTGGCGACGTCATTTGCACCGGCACCCCAGAGGGGGTAGCGTTGAGCCACAAACTTGATAGCGAAGCCTTCTATCTCAAACCCGGGGATATTGTCGAAGCGGAGATTGAAGGCATCGGCACTCTGCGCAATGTCATTGTCTGAGAGTTGCATGCAAGCGCAGCTTCTGACGACTCGCCCATTCCTTGTTTCGAATCCAAGGAGATACTCTTGAATATTAAGAAAATAGCCGGTGCGCTCGGCGCTCAGGTGTCGGGCTTTGACCTGCGCCAGCCGCCAAGTGAAACCCTCGCTGCCCAGCTTCGCGCTGCATTTCTTGAACACGGGGTCATTTTTCTTCCAGGGCAACCGCTTTTGCCGCAACAGTTCCTCCAGTTTGCGCGCGCTTTCGGAACGCCGGTCGAATATCCGTTCGTCAAGGGGATCGATGAATACCCGGAGATCATCGAAGTGAAGAAGCTCGAGCACGAGCGAGTCAACTTCGGTGGCATTTGGCATTCAGACACCACTTACCTCGCCGAGCCTCCAATGGGAACCATGCTGCTGTCAAAGGTCGTCCCCCCCTACGGAGGCGACACGATATTTTCGAATCAAGTTCTTGCCTATGAGTCGCTGTCACCCACCATGCAGCATCTATTGGAAGATCTGCAGGGAATCTCCAGTTCAGCGAAGGCTGATGTGTCAAAGACTCGCGAGGACCGTATACGCAGCGACGGTTCGAAGGAGGCAGCCAAAGAACATGTCTCCAAGCATCCGGTAGTGCGCACCCATCCCGAGACAGGCGCCAAGGCCCTGTACGTCAATATCGCCCATACGATTGGGATCGACGGCCTTACCGATGCGGAGAGCAAGCCGCTGCTGGACTTTCTCTTTGAACACCAGGTCAAGCCCGAATTTACTTGCCGTTGGTCGTGGGAAGTTGACTGCATTGCTTTCTGGGACAACCGATCCGTTCAACACAACCCGGTCAACGACTATCACGGATTCAGGCGCGTAATGCAGAGAATTACCCTGCAAGGTACGCGACCGTATTGATCTGCTCTGCGCCTGTTCATTCCGGCCGCGTTTTCGCGGTGGAGCGTTTTACGGCACACCAGGATACGCGAGGTGTCCGCCACGCTCGGCACCCACCCCGGCGGCACCTTCCAAACAAGCAGTGGATCCACCACCAACTGCGCGATGGGTTGGTCTGCGAGGGGTGACTGCGCAAGTGTGAGCGAGGTTCCAGGGCCTTGTCGGGGGTCGCTTGCGTCGGGTTAATTGACACGCAGACATTCGCCGGCAGATAACGCAATTTGAGCCTGTTGATTTCGATGGCGAAATTCGCAGGTCGGTGCGGGGGTGCGATTCTGGCGCTGCATCAAGGATCCGCGGCGGTTGGGACGGGCGCTCGAATCAGACCAGGCACGGATGCAGAGTCTGACCGGATTCAGATGGATTGCCTTTATAGCCTCGAACGTAAATTGGTATCAGCTGTAATAGTTTCCCGACAGAACCTTGATCGGTTCCCTCGTGGCATCGAAATTTGCGCCTATGGGGTCGCCACCGTCCTGGACCTTCTTGATCTCGTTCTTGAGCAGGCGGTGAACCATCCCGATGCCCTTGTCCGAAGTGGCAAGATGCCACTCTCCATGATTCGGCACCGCGCCCTGGCTGACCTGCGCCTCGGCATCGCCTGGGTGCTTCTGGTGCTCTGCCTCGGTTAGTTCGCTCCAGTACTTGCCGTTGTGCATCGCCAGCCCGCGGTACAGCTTGCCGCAGGTACTTCGATTGACCTTGGAAACCCAGAAGGTGGTATGACTGTAGTCATCGACCGGTACATACCAGCCAAGTCCCGGCGCAGCGCCCTCACTGGCATCAACTCTTGGCACTGCAGATATGTTCGGCAAGAACACCGTATTGACGCGCTTGAGAGTTCGACCTTCATCGAGGTTTCGATAGGCCTGGTAGATCACTCCTTCATCCGTGTAGGACCACTCTACCCGTGGCATTGAGACAAATTTCTCGGAAAACTGGACGCCGCTGAACGTCGAGTGCAACACTTGCACGTGAAACGGATCCATGACGTTCTCGAAGTCCTGCAGCCAGTTGCAGGGAACAACAGATGGGGCATTGGCATCGGCGTAGCCACCGAAGCCGGAGTTGTCGACTTCGTAGAACTCCCCATCCGCCAGCGTTTCCATGTGCGAAAACCGCGGCATCATCGGTTGCCTCTCCGGTGGTCCCATGTATGTGAACACCAGGCCATATTTCTCCACAACTGGATACCAGGGCTGGCGCGCGTTCTGTAGCCGCCGGCCACCCTCGGGCTCGCAAGGTTGCTCCAGGCATTGCCCGTCCACCTGGAACAGCCACCCGTGATAACAGCATCGGATTCCGTCGTTCTCCACTTTGCCGTAGTAGAGGCTTGTACCCCGATGCATGCAATGGGAATACAGCAGTCCTGGTCGTCCTTGCCCGTCCCTGAACAAGATCAACGCTTCCCCCAATATCTTGACTTTCCGTGGGGTGTCACCTGCCTGCGATGAAAGCGCCACGGGGTGCCAAAAGCGACGCAGATACTCACCCATCGGTGTCCCAGGTCCGACCTTCGTCAACACCTCGTCCGGCTGGCCAACCTGCCTGCCGTATGCGCGGCCGCCCATATCGCCTGAGCGTGGATCAATGCTGTTTTCACTCATCTGATTCTCCGTTGCTAGACCTTCTTTAGACCGATTGCGTTGTCGAGGATGTCCGGGTGCTCCCTTCTGAGGACCTCCACGGAACCGCAATACACCATCGAGCCGGATTCGAGCACGACGACGTTCTCACAAAAGTTCAATACGACATCGACGTATTGCTCGACCAGCACGCAAGCCATGCCGAGTTGCTCTCCCATCTGCCGAATGGCGCGCATCAGTTCCTCCCGGACAAGCGGGGCAAGGCCTTCGAGCGGCTCGTCCAACAGAAGAATGCTGGGAAAGGTCACCACGGCGCGCGCTACGGACAGCATCTGCTGTTCTCCGCCAGATAGTTGCCCGCCGCCGTTGCGTCGACGCTCCTTGAGTCGCGGAAACAGCCCATAGGCCACTTCGAGGGCTTCCGGGAACGTCCGCCCTTGCACCGACGCAATCAGGTTCTCTTCAACGCTGAGCGAGGGAAATATTTCACGACCTTGTGGAACAAATCCCAAACCCATGCGACAGCGCTGGTAGGGACGCAGCGTGCGGACGCTTTGATTGTCGAGCCAGATGTCTCCTTTGAGAATGGAGGCGATTCCAACAGCCGCGCACAGCGTTGTGGTCTTTCCTGCTCCGTTGCGCCCCAAGATTCCCCACTTTTCTCCTTTCTTGACGGAGAACGTGATGCCCTCCACGATCGTCGTGGCACCGTAGCCCGCGCTGAGTTGGTCGAACCGAATTTGCTCAACGCGCCGCATAGGGTTCGCCTCCTTGGCCAAAATAGACGCGCTTCACGCTTTCGTCGCGGGATATCGCCAGTGGCGAACCATCCGCGAGTACGGAGCCGCCTGCCAGCACGATGATGCGTTTGGCCCAGCCAAAAACGATATCCATGTCATGCTCGATCAGCAGCACCGCCAAATCGGCGGGCAATTGGTTCACTGCTTCAAGGACCATATGCGACTCGCCGCGTGGAATGCCGGCCGCCGGCTCGTCGAGCAACAGCAGTTTCGGGTCCATGGCAAGGGCAAGAGAGAGCTCCACCAATCGCTTTTCACCCAGGGAGATATCTTTGACGGTCTTACGGGCAAGATGGGTGATACCGAGCTTGCCCAGTCCATCGGCAACTTGCTCGTCATGTTGGCCAGTTCCACTGCGACTCCACAATCTGGACGCAATGCGGTCCCGGTGCAGCAGCGCCACCAGCAGGTTCTCCTCCACGCTCAAGGCGTCGAAGAGCCTGCTGATCTGGAAAGTTCGGATAAGCCCCATCCTGGCGCGCTGTGCCATGCTCGTGCCGCCGATGTCCACACCCTGGAAACTGACCAGGCCGGAAGACGCCGGTATTGCTCCCGAAATGATATTCACCAGCGTTGTCTTTCCGGCGCCGTTGGGTCCGATGAGCGCGGCTCGCTCCCCTGCTTCCAGGCGAAAGCTCACATTGCTGATGACGACCAACGCTCCAAAGCTCTTGCAGATGTCCCTGATCTCAAGCCTTGCCATCACCCTCCCAGGACTTCTTGAAAATGCCAATGAGCCCCTGTGGCAGCGCCAGCATCACAAACAGGAGAAGTGCTCCGATCACGAACAGCCAATGGTGCGGGTTGATGCCAGAGGCCACATGCTGGATCAGCAGAAACACCACGGTGCCAATGACTGCGCCATAGAGCTTGCTAGAGCCGCCAAGTACCACCATGATCAAGACATTGATGGAGACCAGGAAGCTCAGGCTGTCCAGACTGACCACTTTCGAAATCTGGCTGTTGAGCGCTCCCGCCACCCCGGCAACGGCCCCAGAAATGCAGTACACCTTGATCAGGTGGGAGCGTACATAACCACCCAACGATTCGACACGCTCCGCATCCGCTTTGATGGCGCGCGTGGTGAGGCCGAAGTGCGAGGACACTATTTTCTGGAGAACCCAATAGACCAGCAGTAGCACGCTGATCGAGTACCAGAAGCCTGTCGCGCCGTACATGTCAAACCTGAATAGCCCCAGCAAAGGCGGTACTTCGTAACCGGTGAACCCGTCGTCCCCCTTGGTCAGCCAGACTGCCTTGTTCGCGATCTCCATGAAGACCTGCGCGACGGCAATGGTCAGCATGGCAAGCGCGAGGCGGGTGGCCGTGATGAAAAGCCAGGAGGTCAGCCAGGCAGTGCCTGCTCCCACGATCGCGCCCGCCGCAAGACCCAGCAGCGGGTCATGCACATACTTGGATGAAAGAATGGCGACGGCATAGGAGCTGACTCCGTAAAGCGTAGCGTGCCCCATCGACGCGATCCCGGCCTGACCGTAGATGTAGCTATAGGACAAGGCCAGGATCGCATAGATGACGATCGTGGTCAGAAATGCCAGGCTGTCCCTGAACAGAAAGAATCCGATGCCTGCCCCAAGCAAGATGACCAGTTCAAAACGTGTCCACCATGGAGCCGGTTCACGCCTGGCTAGGGGTTGGTCGGTCACGGCGTCCGTATCAGTCACTTGCTCAGAATGCCGTGCGGGCGAACCTTCAGCATCGCAAACATCAGCCCGTAGAAAACAAGCGACGAGTACTCAGGGTAGAGATATTTCGCGGCGGTGGAACACATGCCCAGCAGCAGTGAGGCCACGAACGAGGCAAACAAATTACCGTGTCCGCTGACGGCCACCACGGCCAGCATGACGACAAGATACCGGCTCGGATAGTTGGGCTCCATCGGTAGCAACTCCGCCCCCACCACGCCGCCAAGCCCGGCAAGTGCGGCCCCGGTCATGAATGCCAGCACATAGACCATTCGCGTATTGATGCCGACTGTCTCGGAAATTGCCGAGTTGTCCACCGAGGCGCGCACGAGAATGCCAAAGCGTGACTTGTCAATCGCCAGGTAAAGCACCGCCAGCGTCGCAATCCCCACCGCGACGACAAAAGCTCGGTGGGTGGGAAACTGCTTGTCGCCCAGAACAATCGAGCCCGAGAGCCACTGGGGAAGCGGAATACTGGTCACATTCGGACCGAAAATGGCGCTCGACGCTGCCGTGGCGATGAACACCAGCCCCATCGTCATCAACATCTGGTCCATCGGCGAGCGTGTATAGAAGCGACGGATGAGAAAACGCTCGATCGGAATCGCCAGCAAAGCAACGACCGCAATGGCGCAAACAATCGCCGGCACAAAAGACAAATAGCCGGAGTTGATTAAGAAGGCAGTGAGCAGCCCGGCGATCATGGCGAAGACGCCATGCGCCATATTAACAACGCGCATGAGCCCCAGTGTCATCGTCAAACCCACGGTGATCATGAACAACACCATGGAATACGCCATCCCATCCAGCAGAATGTTGAACAGGAGCGTCATGCAAACGCCCGCACCATCCCGAGGCTGCTGCTACTCCTGGCGGCCCCAATCGGGTTGCTTCTCGAAGACCTTGATTCCTTCATTGGCCACCGTTCCTGCGACTTCAGCCACGCGACGTATATGGATGTCCTGGATCAGGTCACGGGACTTGGCATCGATCTGAACATTGCCGCGCGGGCTCTTCCATGCAAAGCCTTTTGCGGCTTGTACGGCCTTGTCGCCATCCTTCGCGCCCTTGGTGACTTCGATCATGTGGTAGATCAGGTGCACACCGTCCCATCCCTCGATGTGGGTGACACCGATTTCCACCCCGGGGTACTGTTTGGCAAACGCCGCACGGAAGGCCTTGTTTTCGGCGCTCGCGCCGGTCGGGTTGTAAAGGCTTGAGGAGTAGATTCCCAACGCAGTCTTGCCGAGGGTCTTGAGTGTGGATGCTTCGTCCACTTCGCCACCGACCGTCAACAGCTTGATTCCGAGTGCCTCGAGTCCCGTCTCCTTGTATGCCTTGACAAGGCCGAGCGAAACGACACCCCCCGGCGTGAAACTCAGCACGGCGTCCGGCTTGCTCGCCTTGATCGTCTGCATGAACGGACTGAAATCGAAGTTGTCCAGTGGCACGCGGATCTTGTTCGTGATCTGCCCGCCCTTCGCGACAAACTGCTTCTCGAAAGTGCGCTCAACATCCGTACCGGACCCATAGTCCGACACCACGGTCGCAACTTTCTTCATGCCGTTGTCGATGGCATAGATGGCCATTGGCACTGTGAGTTGCGGCTGGGTGTACGACACCCGCAAAAGGTAGGGCGAACGATCAAGCAAACCCACCCCGGCAGCGTTGAATATCACCAGCGGAACTTTGGCTTCGGTCGCTATCGGTGCGCCAGCGATCGCGTTTGGCGTGTACAGGAATCCCGCGACGATCTGCGCTTTGTCCTTGACGATCAGTTCCTGGACAAGCGCGCGCGCCTTGGCTGGGTTTACATCCGCAAGGTCCTTGTAGACGAACCTGATTTTTTCACCGCCGGCACTATCGCCATTGAGCTTGACATACAGTTCGATGGATTCCTTCCAGGTTTCGCCCGTACGCGCAAATTGGCCGGTCAGGGGGCTGATAACCCCCACAACGACTTCGGCCTGCACGGTGGAAACAACCGCGATGGCCAATGTCGTAACAGATGCTCTGAGAAGGTGGAACATGTTGTCTCCAATCAATGTTAAGATTAATTTTACAAGGTTACGTTCTTTTATATGAGGAAACCTTATCGGTATTTACCCTTGACTACCATGGAAAGCAACGTGACGAATCAAGCTAGTCGGCCATTTTCAAAAGAACACGTTCTCATAAAATGCTGCCATGGGGCATCCAACTTCGGTCGACATCATCAGCCTGCGATCCAACGAAAGTGGTGATCTGCGGCACACCACGACGACTGGTTGCGAACACCCGAAAGTCGGGCAATTGACTCCGGGAAGCTGACGTGCACCGGTACGTTCCTGGGCTGTTTGCCGTTCTGTTCTGGGGTCTGGCACCGATTGTCTTGAAGGACCTTGTAGCCCGCAGTTCAGCTGGCTTCACGACCAGCACGGCTTACTCGCTCGTGGCATTCCTGCTGCTGCCGCAATTCATCCGGAGCTGGCGCGTGCGCCGGTGGGACATGCGCACGCTTGCGAAACTTTTCGTGTGCGGCGTGATGCTGATATCGGCCTTCAATTTCCTTGCGGCTCGCGCATCGCCCCACGTATCCGGGACCATCATCGCAGGCACCATCGCTCTTGAGCCGCTCATGATCATGCTCACCTACGCGACGCTCAACCGGGCCTTGCCTTCAGGCCAGCAGTTTCTCGGGGCGACCGTCTCCATCGTCGGAGTGGCCCTATTGCTCCATGAGCAGTTAGGCAACACCAGCCACCCGAGTGAATGGTGGGCGATCGCCTTGATCGCTCTGGGCGCCGCCGTTTGGTCAGTGGCGGTTGTCCTTGTCGGGCGTCTTCAAACGAGCATGGGCGCACTGGAGAGTTCACTGGTGCTGATATTCCTGGGCGCTTGCCCCTTTGTGTTGACCCTGGAGCAAGGGTACATCTCGACGCTCGCAGAACTCGACGCCCGCGCAGTTGCCGAACTGCTCTTCATTGCCGGCGCCGCTACAATTTTCAGCAACTTCCTTTGGTATCGATCGATTCAATTGCTGGGTCCGACAAGAACAGGCACCTTGATCAACCTGATCCCCTTGTTTTCCGTCGTGTTTGCGTTCCTTGTGCTTGGCGAACCACTGACATATTTGAAAATCGGCTCGCTTTTCACCATCATCTTCGGTGTTTATTTGTCCTCCAGAAACGTCAAAGATGTCGGATAACTTCCCTGCGCGCTCACGGAAATTTCAGCACAAGGCAAAGTCGCTGGAAGACCAATTCCAGCTGCGGCAGAAGTTCATCGATTCCGGGAAGCAGCTCATCTCGAGGGCACCCGAAAGTGATGTTTCGCTTAGACAGGTCGCCGAACTGACCGGCTATGCGCCGAGCGCGATCTACAAATACTTTCCGACCAAGGTCGATCTCGTCTACGCCATCAAGGAGGAGTTCCTTCAACTCTCGGTACAGCATGCAAAGCGACGCATTGAGACGGAGACCGATCCGGCGAAGCGCCTGTCACTCGGCTTTGAAGCGATGGTCGAGTTTTGGGTGCTGACGCCTGGCCAATTCCGCTGCGTCTACAGCTATCGCGACAAGCCCTCTCCAACGGCCATTCGCCTTGCTCCCCTGCTGGCTGATTCGTCGATCACGATCGCCGCGAGAGCCTTCTCGGAATCCTTGGTCGCGGAATTTTTCCGGCACCATGGGGTGGTGCCCGATGCTGAATTGCTGCGGCTCTTGACCGATGCAATCGTTGTCGCGTCGCACGGCGTGGTCTCGATTCCCCTTGGGAGCCCTAGCTTTTCATACTGTCCACCTGAGGAAATGGCCCGCACTGTCGTGCGTGGGATCGTGCGTTCGTGGGCGAGCTATGTTGACTTTCTGCGCATCCACAAGCTGCCCAAGTATCCGACCGCAGCCCACTTCAAGAGCTACTGCGAGACGCAGATCTTCAAATAGCACTAGCAGGCGCGGTCAGTATGTGTCTTCGGGGGTATTCCCATGATCTTCAACTTGTCCACGCAGGTCATCGCAAGTGCCCGGTCGTTGGCCAGGACGCACACGGGCCTCAGACACCAATGACAACGCACCTTCGGGCGGGACCGCCGACTCAATTGCGTGAAATATTCAGGTAAAACGCCAGCGGGTGGCCCCAAGCTGCCGCGTGATGCCAGTCTGATGCGCAGCAATTCTCAGGCCAACACTTCGAGGCCATGCATTTCGACAACGGCCAGCAGTTTGGGCGCCTTGCCGCTCGGTCGCTTGGTTCAGCCTTGCCTCTTCTGCACCGTCAACTCGCAAGTGTTGGCGCCGACGCGAATTTGCCCCGGATGCCAAATTTTGGCTGACCCACCATCGGCGGCTGCCGTCCCGGGCCAGCAACGATCCCAGGGGCATTGCACCAAGTCATTGGAAATCGGCAGCCTCAGTCAACGTGACGTCGACATCGGAACGCCATTGATTTGAATCCGTCATCCGCGAGCAGCTGCCAGCGCGACCGCTACGGCGGACAACGGTAACGGCAAGTCTTGCAAGCCGAAAACCCGGTATGCCATGGCGGGCCAGGCCGCGCCGGATGACCTCCGGCGTCCGATCAAAATCAACTGACGCGGGCTCAGGCTATAGAAGCCCAGGATCGTTGTGTTGTCGGCATCGTCGATTGCAAGAAAGGTTTTTGCGCCACCGGCCTCATGGCTCTTTCGCGCATAGCGACGCAGGAAGTCATTCAGGACACGGTCGCCACAATCGAACCTGTCGCGATCATGCTTCTTGCTGATCGGCTCTTCATGCCACGCAGGCACAGTCATGTTGGCATTGGCGCCAAGGCTTTTGCGGTCGCACAAGCGCGGATTTCCACTCCAGGACTAAGGGCCACCCATGATTATTGACACCAAGTTCTGACCTTGGTGGCGGTGACCATGGGACACCGTTCGGTCGTTGCGTCCAGCGCCACCCGAGCTAACGCCCAGCCCTGGCAGGATTGGACGCTCTGTGTTGCGGATGGGGTTGTGCGACTGACTGGTGGCGTTAATTCAATCCGGACTCTCGGCACTGTCCATGTCAATCAATGGTTGCCCGTTAGGCCGAATGGACTATAGAAGTTTGAAAGCACCGAGGACAAAATCACCCAGCCTGCGGTTGTTCCGTTGCAGACAAATTCAATAACCAAGCCTGAAAGGCAATTTTATGAATATCACTTCACTCGCGAAGAAGGCAATCTGTGTGGCAATGTTGTCGGGTGCCGGCATGGCGGCCCATGCCGGGATGGACATTCTTGGCAGCCTGCCGGTTGGCACGAAAAATTTCAACAATGGTGCCTTTGTAACACTCAGCGCCCCGACGACAGACAGGGCATTTCTTGACGCCCTCTTTCTCGGCTTGCCCGCAAATGGCGGATCCAGTTATGGAGTAATTGAAGTTCCACTGGATCTTAGTTCGACCATACCCGGGTTGAAGTTTAGTACCTTCTTCACTTTTGTAGCCCTCATGGGGCTAGGCGCAGATGGTGCCTTCGATGGGGGTGATGACGTGTTGTTGGCTGGGGGCGCTGTTGCTCCGACCAAGGGTGTCTCTTTCAATTTGGCGTCGAACGGCGGTGGCGCTGTTTACCTGATGGTTGGTGGTGTGACTCCAGAAGGCAGCGTCGGCAGTCTTTACAACGGCTCAGTGACTGTGTCGGCAGTTCCAGAGCCCGAATCCTTTGCCATGTTATTGGCTGGGCTGGGCCTTTTGGGTGCAATTGCGCTTCGCCGCAACAAATCAAAGTCGGACTAAGGCTGGATTGACCCAATGGCGTCATTGACGCCCAACCTGGTGCGGCCTTTAGCCATGGTCGGCATGTCAGTCACCATTGGCTCTTTCAAGGCGCGCGATACCGGCGGACTGGGCCATCCACAGTTGTTGTGCGCCGTTTCGAACCCACAAATGCCAGCAGCGCTGTTCGCTCTAAGCAAAATTTGGGGCGGAACTAGCGCGGTGAACGCCCAAGTGGCGTTCTTGACCAGCATGCAGTAAGGCGCCTTGCCGAGTTCCCACAGGCGGCTAATCACACGCTCAACACGTGTTCGACCCGCGCACACACCCGCAACTTGGTGCAGTTGCAGACTGGAATGGTTTCACCGACCGAAAGTTGGTGCCACGCTGATGTCGCCCTTCTGGTGCAGGCAACGATCCTGCGCTTCAACTACTGATTCGGCATCGTATGTGCCTTCGCGCCTCCTGCCAAGGTGTGCCCAAATGACCTTGCCCTCACCGGCTCTGGAGAATTAGCGATGAAGAAGGTACTAGTCACTGGAGGCGCGGGCTTTCTCGGCTCGCACTTGTGCGAGCGCCTGCTGAACGAAGGCAACGAAGTGCTGTGCGTTGACAACTTCTTCACCGGTGGCAAACGAAACATATTGCACCTGATGGGCAATCACCGCTTCGAACTGATGCGGCATGACGTGACCTTCCCGCTGTATGTGGAGGTCGACGAGATCTACAACCTCGCGTGTCCGGCCAGCCCGTTTTACTACCAGCACGATCCGGTGCAGACGACCAAGACCTGTGTGCATGGCGCAATCAACATGCTGGGGCTTGCCAAACGCACGAAGGCCAAGATCCTGCAGGCGTCAACAAGCGAGGTTTATGGCGACCCCGAAGTACATCCCCAGCCCGAAAGTTATTGGGGAAGGGTCAATCCGGTTGGCGTCCGAAGCTGTTATGACGAGGGCAAGCGGTGCGCGGAGACGCTTTTTTTCGACTACCACAGGCAGCACAAATTGCGTATCAAGGTCATGCGCATCTTCAACACCTACGGGCCGCGCATGCACCCGGACGACGGGCGTGTCGTCAGCAACTTCATCGTCCAGGCCTTGCGCGGCGAGCCGATCACGATCTATGGCAATGGCACACAGACACGGTCGTTCTGCTACGTCGACGACCTGATCGAAGCGATGGTCGGGCTGATGAAGACGGACGACGACTTCATCGGGCCGGTCAACGTGGGCAACCCTGGTGAGTTCACGATGCTCGAGCTCG
>CAMAWD010000086.1 GCA_945861785.1 Rhodoferax sp. OV413
TGCCACGCGCTGCCGGACATCGGCCTGCGCACGACCAAGGGGCTGGCGATCAAGGCAGTGCCAGCTGCCGGCGCAACCCGTTTGAAGGCGTCGTTTCACCAGGACCTGATCGAACAGAACTGCATGGCCTGCCACAGCGACCACGCCGGCCCCAGACTCACCCAGCACAGCCGCAAGCCGTTTTCACACGCCTTGCTGCGGGTGGAGACGCGCGAACGCTGCGAATCCTGCCATGCGGCGCCCCGCAACGGCATGCACAAACAACTGGTCGGCAACTGCGCGCAGTGCCACAAGGCCGAGGCCTGGAAGCCCGCCACGTTCGAGCACGGCAAGTTCTTCGTTCTCGACAAGGACCACAATGCGAGCTGCGCCACCTGCCACACCACCACCGACTACAGCCAGTACACCTGCTACGGCTGCCACGAACACACACCGGCCAACGTGCAGCGCGAACACGAAAAGGAAGGGATCCGGAATTTCGGGAACTGCGTCGAATGCCACCGCAGTGCGCAGGGCGAACCAGAGGGTAAGGGTTCCCACGAAGGCGGTGGCGACCGCAAACGCCGCGAGCGCGACTGACACCTGGTGGCGCGTGCCGAACCAGAGTCCTGGTGCGCCAAGGTGCGCTAGCACACCGACCAGCCAGCTCAAACCAACAATGGTGATGGAGGGCCCCCGTGGGAGGCATGTGCGGTACAGCGCAGACAGGGCTGGCCCGTCGTTGCAAGATCACTCGTCACCATAGACAGCCATGTGAACACATGGTGCAACCGTTGCCGCACTGCGTCTGGTTTTGACGAGGCCACTGGCCACGCGACCGTGGTGGAGGGGTTCGACCTGACCCAGTTGCATTACACCTTGCAGGCGCCTGCAGGAACAGCCAACCCCTAAACGTCTGCGGGCGCAATCGCCGTCCAAACCGCGTTTTGGCCGACGCGCCAGCGGCCCTACTTTGGCGGCCGGTGCAGGGCGCAGATCTTGTTGCCGTCCGGGTCGCGCAGGTAAGCCAGGTAGAGCTTGCCGGCGGGGCCCTCGCGAAAACCTGGAGGGTCCTCGCAGGTCGTGCCGCCGTTCGCCACACCAGCAGCATGGAAGGCGTCACCCTGCTGCGCAGACTGCACGGTGAATCCGATGGTGCTGCCATTGCCATGGGTGGCGGCCTGGCCGTCGATGGGCGTGGAAATCGCGAATGTGCCCGTGGGGCTGCGGTAGAAATAGCGGTTCTTGCTGGCGACTCCCGGGCCGATCCCCAGGGTGGCGAGCATCGCGTCGTAGAACTTCTTCGACACCTCAAGGTCGTTGACACCGAGCATCACGTGACTGAACATGGCTTTCTCCGTTTGGGCCCGGGTTCGGGCAAGGTGGGACGCAATATTTTTTGGGATGGTACCCGAAGAACTGTCCGGCCAATGGCGGTCCGCCTGGCATCGCCGACGTGCTGGCGCGTGCCGCGCAAAGGGTCTGGCGATGGGCTTGGCCCTGTCTATACTGCTCGCCAACATGATCCAAGGCCTGAAATGAAAAAGTCGAGTGATACGCGCGGTGTTGCCAAGGCAATGCGTGCGCGCCACGACGCCCCGGTGAAGCTGGAAGAAGTGGCACGCGCCGCCGGTGTGTCACCCAGCACCGTATCCCGGATCCTGAACGGCACGGCGACTGTCAGCGAGGACAAGAAAAAGGCTGTCGACGACGCAATCGCAAAGCTGGGTTTTGTCCCCAACCCGATAGCACGTGGTCTGGCCGGTGGGCGCACCTTGAGCGTGGGCGTGATCACCCAGGCGATCGACAGCCCGTTTTACGGCGTGGCGCTGCGGGGCATCGAAGATGAACTCGACCCTGCCGGTTACTGCCCGCTGTTCGTCAGCGGCCACTGGGACCCCAAGACCGAAGCCCGCTGCATCGACGTCCTGCGCTCGCGCAGGGTCGATGGCATCATCGTGCTCACCGGGCGGCTCGCCGACCAGGCGCTGAAGGTCTGCGCCAAACGCACGCCCGTGGTCGTGACCGGGCGCTCACTGCGCGCGCCTGGGCTTTTTTCACTGAACTTCGACAATTTCGAAGGTGGCCGTCTTGCGACACAGCACCTGCTCGAACTGGGTCACCGCCATATCGCCTTCATCGCGGGTGACCCGGATCATCCGGACGCAACCGAGCGCTTGCGGGGCTACCGCTCGGCGCTGGAGGGTGCGGGCATCAAATTCGACGCCTCGCTGGTGGTGCCGGGCACCTACCAGGAAATCAGCGGACTGATGGCGGTAGACACCCTGCTCAAGAACCGCCAGCGCTTCACCGCGATCTTCGCCGCCAACGACCAGATGGCCCTGGGCGCAACGCTCGGCCTGCAAAGGCGCTCGCTGCGCGTCCCGGAGGACGTGTCGATAGTGGGCTTCGACGATCTGCCGACCTCGCTGTATGCCATTCCGCCTTTGAGCACGGTTCACCAGCCGGCCTATGAAATGGGACGGCTGGCTGCCGCGGCAATGCTCGAGTTGCTGTCAGGCACCGCACCCACCGTGGGCCCCCCGCTGCCTCGCCTGGTAGTGCGCGAATCGGTGCGCCGCCTGAACAGCTGAGCACACCAGCAGCAGCCCTGGCGGCAGGGATAACCCTTATCACACACCTCCGGGCCGGAATCTATAATTTGCTGAAAGCGCTTTCATAGACAGCGCAGAAAGCTGCCATGAATGCGTTCATGGCAACTTGGGGGGCAACGTCAGTCGGAACAGGAACTCGGATGCGTAAAACAACACAGCGGCGCTCACCCGCCCGGTCATGGTCCGTGCTGGCCCTGACCATGCTGCTGCTGACCAACGCCAACGCCCAGCAGACGCTGACCATCGCCGCGTTTCCGGCCGTGGACGAGATCGTGCGCTCGGCCATCCCGCAATGGAAACGCATCCACCCCACGGTCGACATCAAGGTTGTCAGCCGGCAATTTGCCGACCACCACACCGCCATGACCACGGCGCTGTCGACCTCGTTCTACCTGCCTGACGTGATGGCGCTCGAGGTCGGCTACGTGGGCCGGTTCGCCCAGGGAGGCGGCCTCGAAGACCTCTCCAAGCCACCCTACAACATTGCGCAGTTCCAGTCACGCTGGGTGCCCTACGCGTACCAGCAGGCCACCAGCCGCAAAGGTACCGTGGTGGCGGCCCCGACCGACATCGGACCCGGCACCCTGCTGTACCGCGCTGATGTGCTGGCCAAGGCCGGCATCAGCGAAGCCGAGCTCACGCAGTCCTGGGACAGCTATGTCGCCACAGGCGCCAGGATCAAGTCGGCGACCGGCTCCTACCTCATGGCCCATGCGCGCGACATGAAGGACATCGTCATCCGCACCGGCATCCAGCCCGGCGAAGGCCTGTACTTCGACAGCCAGTCCAGGGTTCTGGTGACGTCGCCCCGGTTTGTGCGGGCATTCGAACTGGCACGCAAGGTGCGCCAGCAAAAACTCGACGCGCGTGTGTCCGCCTGGTCCAACGAATGGTCCGAGGGCTTCAAGCGCGGCACCATCGCGACACAGATGACCGGCGCCTGGCTGGCTGGCCACCTGAACAACTGGCTGGCGCCCAACACCAAGGGCCAATGGCGTGCCGCCCAGTTGCCCGAGGGCGCGTTTGCGGCCTATGGCGGCACCTTTTTCGCCATTGCACGGGGTGCGCCGGCAGCCCACAAGGGCCTGGCCTGGGAGTTCATCCAGATGATGACCCTGAACCGGGAAGTCCAACTCGCCGCCTTCAAGGCACAGGACGCGTTTCCGTCCCTGCAAGAAACCTATAACGACCCGTTTTTTGATTTGCCGATCGAGTTTCTGGGTGGCCAGAAGGCGCGGGTCGGCTGGCGCTCGGCGGCCAGCCGTATCGCTGCGGTGAGCGTGCACAAGCAGGATGCCTTTGCAGACGAAGTGATCAACACAGAGCTCGACAAGGTGCTCGACCGTGGCAAGGACATCACCGAGGCGTTGGCCGACGCCCAACGCCTGCTGCAGCGCCGCGCCCTGCGTTGACCCCGCCCCAAAGCCCCAACCCCGAACCGCCATGAAGTTGCCTTCCGCCCTGCGCCTGTCGCCCCGATGGGCGCCCTACGTCTACCTGGTTCCGTTCTTTGCGCTGTTCGGCGTGTTCGGGCTGTTTCCACTGCTCTTCTCGCTGTACCTGGCCTTTCAGTCCTGGGAGCCGACCAGCGGCCTGGGCGCGATGGCATTCGTGGGGCTGGAAAACTTTGCCTTTGCGCTGCAGGACGAGTGGTTCTGGAAGTCGCTGAAGAACACCGGCTGGCTGGCGCTGGCCTCGGGTGTGCCGCAGCACCTGGTGGCGATACCTTTGGCGTATTTCATCCATTCGTCGTTCAAACGCATGCGCAATGCTGTGGTGGGGGCGTATTTCATGCCCTACATCACCTCGACGGTGGCCATCGCCATCCTGTTCAGCTCGCTGTTCTCCACCGATTACGGCTTGGTCAACGTGTTCCTGCAATACCTGAGCCACGTGCCGGGGCTGGGTTGGCTGCTTCCTGCCGAGCCGGTGGACTGGCTCAACGACCCCGACAACATCAAGCCGGCGATCGCGATGATTGTGTTCTGGCGCTACGTTGGATTCAACGTGGTGCTTTACCTCGCAGCGCTGCAGACCATTCCCAATGACATCTACGAAGCAGCCACCATGGACGGCGCCGGTCGCCTGCAACAGTTCTGGTACATCACGCTGCCCAGCCTCAAGCCCATGATCTTCTTTGGCGTCACGCTGTCGGTCATCGGTGGCCTGCAATTGTTCGAGGAGCCCTTCATCCTGACCGGCGGCCGAGGCGGCTCCGACCAGGCCGGCATGACCACCGCCATTTACCTTTACCGCATGGCCTTCGACTTCAACGATTTCGGCGCCGCCAGCGCGATGTCATGGCTGCTGTTCATCCTGGTGGCCCTTCTCACCTGGCTCACCAACAAGGCATTCGCGCCGCGCGGCCCTTCCGCCTGACCCACCAGGCCATCCACCATGAAGATCACTTCTGACCGCCTCGCACCCTGGGCCGCCTACCTGCTGGTGGCTGTCGGCGCCCTGATCATGCTGGCGCCGTTCTATTTCATGTTCGTGTTTGCCACACACTCGCGCACCGAGATCTTCAGCCTGCCGCCACCGATGTTCTTCGGCGACGACTTCCTGAACAACCTGAAAATCCTCACCGACCGCATGCCGTTCTGGCGCAACCTGGGCTGGAGCCTGTATGTCGCGATCCTGTCGACCATCCTGACCCTGCTGTTTTGCTCACTTGGGGGGTATGCCTTCTCGCTGTTCGAGTTCCGGTACAAAAATGCGCTGTTCGGGCTGGTCATGGGCACCATGCTCCTGCCCTCGTTCATGAACATGATCCCGACCTTCATGATCATGGACGTCCTTGGCTGGATCGACCAGCCGCGTGCCTTGTACATCCCCGGTGCGGCCAGTGCATTCGGCATCTTCCTGATGCGCCAGTTTGTCACCTCGTCGATCCCCAAGGACCTGATCGAGGCCGCACGCATGGACGGTTGCAGCGAGTTGGGCATTTTCTGGCGCATTGTGCTGCCGTTGCTCAAGCCCGCACTCGGCACCCTTGGCCTGATCACTTTCATCGCCTCGTGGAACAACTTCATCGGCCCGCTGGTGGTGATGCGTTCTCCAGACATGTACACCCTGCCACTGGCCTTGCGCAGCCTGCAAAGCCCGGTCGATACCGAGTGGGGCGCGCTGATGACGGGTTCGGCCATCGCCACCTTGCCCCTGGTCGTGCTGTTCGTGCTGTCGTCGCGCCAGCTGATCTCCGGCCTCACCGCCGGTGCAGTGAAGTGAGGGCGCCCATGGGCCACGCAGACACCCTGCCCGCAGACGGCACCTTCCCCGAGAACTTCGTCTGGGGGGTAGCCACCAGTTCCTTCCAGATCGAGGGGGCCGCCAAAGAGGACGGCAAAGGCCCCTCCATTTGGGACAGCTTCTGCCGCAAAGACGGCGCCATCGCCGATGCCAGCAATGGCGACATTGCCTGCGACCACTACAACCGCTCGTCGCAGGACCTGGATCTGATCGCCAGTCTGGGAGTCGATGCCTACCGCTTCTCTGTCTCATGGCCACGCGTGCGCCCTGGTGGGCAGGGTCCGTGGAATACTGCCGGCCTTGACTTCTACCAGCGCCTGGTGGACGGGCTGCTCGCGCGCGGCATCAAGCCCTACCTCACGCTCAACCACTGGGATTTGCCGGACGAACTCCAGGCCCGCGGTGGCTGGGCCCATCGGGACACCGTCCACCACTTTGTCGACTATGCGCTGGGGTTGCAGGCAAAGCTGGGGGACCGGGTGGCCAATATCACCACCCACAACGAACCATGGGTGATGTCTGTGCTGGGCCATGAAACCGGGGTGTTCGCGCCGGGAGTCAAGAGCCGTGCCGTGGCGATGCAGGTGGCACACCACCTGTTGCTCAGCCATGGTCTTGCGTTGCAGGCGCTGCGGGCGCAGCGTTCGACAGCAAAACTCGGCATCGTGCTGAACCTCTCGCCAATCTATGCAGCCACCCCCAGCCAGGCCGATCAGAACAACGCGCGGATCGAAGACGGCCGGCTGTTGCGCTGGTACATGGACCCTTTGTTCAAGGGGACGTACCCGCAGGATGTGCTGGAGTTTCTCGGACAGGATGCACCGCTGATCGAAACCGGCGACATGCAAGCGATCTCCACCCCGATGGATTTCATGGGCATCAACTACTACTCACGGCAGATGGCCAGCGCGGGGCAGCCATGGGACAACAGGCAGAGCGGCCTCGAACTCACGGACATGGGATGGGAAGTGTTTCCCCAGGGGCTCACCGAACTGCTGCTGCGCGTGCACCGCGACTATCCGGTGCCGCCTTTGTACGTGACCGAGAACGGTGGCGCATTTCGGGACTGCCTTCTCGACGGCCGCGTTCAGGATGAACGCCGCACTGCGTACATTGCGGCCCACATTGCAGCCGTGGGCGAAGCCATTCGCCAGGGCGTGGACATGGCCGGTTACATGGTGTGGAGCCTGCTCGACAACTTCGAGTGGGCCTCCGGCTACGAAAAGCGCTTCGGCATCGTGCATGTCGACTACGCCACACAGACCCGCACGTGCAAGGACAGCGCACTGTGGTACCGGGAATTCCTAAGACGCCAGAAGGCCGCGCGCACCGAGCGCGAGACGGTCACAACAGGAGCTTGAGATGGGACAGGTATCACTGCGGGGCATCCGCAAGAGTTATGGCAAGGTCGATGTCATCAAGGGCGTCGACCTGGAGGTCCAGGACGGCGAATTCATGGTTTTCGTCGGCCCTTCGGGATGCGGCAAGTCGACCCTTCTGCGTATGATTGCCGGGCTGGAGACGGTCACGGCCGGCGAACTGCTGATCGATGGCGTGCGCGCCAACGACCTGCGTCCGGCCGACCGCGGCGCGGCGATGGTGTTCCAGAGTTATGCGCTCTATCCGCACATGACCGTGGCCGAGAACATGGGTTTCGCGCTGAAGATGGCCGGTGTCTCGCGCGACAAGCGGGACGCGCAGGTGGCGCACGCGGCCGAAATCCTGCGCATCAACGAGCTGCTCGGGCGTTATCCGAAGGAACTCTCGGGCGGCCAGCGCCAGCGCGTGGCGATCGGCCGCTCGATCGTGCGCAAGCCCAAGGTGTTCCTGTTCGACGAACCCCTGTCCAACCTGGACGCGGCACTGCGCGTGAACATGCGCATCGAGCTCTCCAGGCTGCACAAGGAACTGGGCACCACCATGATCTACGTGACGCATGATCAGGTCGAGGCAATGACGCTGGGCAACCGGATTGCGGTCTTCAACAAGGGCATCGTCGAACAGCTCGGCGCCCCGATGGAAATGTACAACCGGCCGGTCAACGAATTCGTGGCGGCCTTTATCGGCGCACCGAAAATCAACCTCATCCCCCGCCCGCCCGCGACCGGTGCGTCCGCTGCGCACCAGGCCTTGTGGGGCCACCTGGCAGGCCAGGCACCGGCCAGTGCGCAGCGTGTCGGTCTGCGACCGGAGCACCTGCACCTGGCTGCCAGCGGCCAGGGCATGCCGGCCACGGTGGTGCTGGCCGAGCACCTGGGCGACTCGTCCATCATCCATTTGCGTGTCGACGGCGTCACCGATCTCCTGACGGCCAAGGTCGGCATCGAACACGCCAACGTGGAAGCGGGCCAGACCGTGGGCCTGGCACCCGATGCAAGCTGGGCCCTGGTATTCGGCGCCGACGGCCGGCGCGTCTAACTGAACGAGGTGGAACATGGCAAAGGCACAACAAGGCAAACCGCGCTGGAAACTGGTCTGGAGCGACGAGTTCGATGGTGACCAGGTCGACACAACGAAGTGGGATTTCGACATCGGCAACGGCTTCTACGACTACAAGCACAACAGCTGGATCCCGGGCTGGGGCAACGAGGAGTTGCAGTACTACACCCGCGAGCCCGACAACGTGTCGGTCAAGGACAGCCTGCTCACCATCCGCGCGGTCAAGGAGTCCCTGCACGGCTGCGGCTACACCTCGGCCCGCCTGAAAACCCGCAAGCGCGACGGTACGCCGCTGTTCACCAAGCTGTACGGCAAGTTCGAGTTCCGCGCCAAGGTACCCTGGGGCAAGGGCATGTGGCCCGCCCTTTGGTTGTTGCCACAGGACGACAAATACGGCGGCTGGGCTGCCTCGGGCGAAATCGACGTGATGGAAATCGCCGGTGAGAAACCACACGAGGTACTGGGCACGATCCACTTCGGATCGAGTTATCCGGCGCGCGAGTTGGTCACCCACGTGCACAAGTTGTCCGGCGACAGCACGGTGGAGGACTGGCATGTCTACACCGTCGAATGGGAGCCGGGCGAATTCCGCTGGAGCGTGGACGGCGTGCACTACGCCACCCAGTCGTTCTGGTGGAGCACCAGCAAGAAGCGCGGCGACAAGGGTGTCAAGGCGACACGTCCCGAAGACCTCAACGCCTGGCCGGCGCCGTTCGACCAGCCGTTCTATATCGTCATGAACGTGGCTGTCGGCGGCAACTTCCCAGGTGCGCCGAATGCCGAAACCCGTTTTCCGGCCGAACTCGTCGTCGACTATGTGCGGGTCTACGACCGTATCGGCAGTTATGGCGAACCCAAGCCACGCGGTCCCGGCAAGATGCCCTGGCAAAAGAAGCGCTGAAAGGGACCCCCATGTCCAAACCATCCCACTACCAGCAACACCTGCAGATCGGCGAACTCGACGCTGCCGCGGCCTCACCGGCCCTGTCGGAGCGCAGCGCCTTCACATCCCCTGAAGACCTCGCGGCCGCGTTTCGCACAGTGCGCGAGCGCGGCGTGCACGGCCTGTGTTTCAGCCCCTACCTGGAGGGACAGTCACCCGGCTCCCAGGTCAGCGAGGCCCAGATCTGTGAGCGCCTGTCCGTCATCCGGACGCACACGCAGTGGGTGCGGACCTTCTCCTGCACCGACGGCCATGAACAGACGCCCCGCATCGCGCACGAACTCGGCATGAAGACCCTGGTCGGGGCCTGGCTGGGCACCGACGCGCAGATCAACGAGCGCGAAATCGCTGGTGTCATCGAAGTTGCACGCGCCGGCCACGCCGACATCGTCGCGGTCGGCAACGAGGTGCTGCTGCGTGAAGACATGTCCGAGGACGAATTGCTGGCCTGCATCAACCGCGTGAAACAAGCCCTGCCCGGCGTGCAGGTGGGTTACGTCGACGCCTACTACCTGTTCGAGAAACACCCGCGCATCACGGATGCCTGCGATGTGGTGCTGACCAACTGCTACCCGTTCTGGGAGGGCTGCCCCCGCGAAGGCGCACTCGCCTACATGCAAAGCATGGTGCGCCGCACCCAGGAGGCCGCGCCGGGCAAACGCATTGTGATCAGCGAAACCGGCTGGCCTGACCGTGGCAGTCCATTCCACGGTGCCAAGCCTTCCGCCGATGGCGCCATGCGCTACTTCATCGACACTTTCGACTGGGCCGACCGCGCCGGCATCGAGGTGTTCTGGTTTGCGGCGTTCGACGAGGCCTGGAAGGTCGGCGCAGAGGGCGACGTGGGCGCCTACTGGGGGCTGTGGGACAAGGACGCCAAGCCCAAGTTCGCCTGATACGGCCCGCGCATGCACCCAGTTCAGACAACCCCCATGCTCCAGCTCCCGGGCGGCAACGCCATTTGTTATTCAGGGTATCGCGACGGCCAGAGCCCGGGCGACAAGACCTATCCCTCGTTGGCCGAAATCCTCGAAGACCTCACCATCCTGCGCAAGAACTGGCAGTTGCTGCGCCTGTACGACTGCAGCCCGCACGCCGAGCGGGTATTGCAGGTCATCGAGCAACACGGCTTGCCGTTTCAGGTGATGCTCGGCGCCTACCTGGGGGCCGAGATGAACAACTTCGGTTGCCCCTGGGGCGGCACCCACACCGAGGAGCAGCTCGAGGCCAGCAAGCTGGAAAACGAAGCCGAGCTGCGACGGCTGATCGGTCTGGCAAAGCGTTATCCGGACATCGTCTTTTCGGTTGCCGTGGGCAACGAGGCAACCGTCGACTGGACGGACCACTTCGTGCCAGTGCCGCGCATGATCGACTACGTCAGGCTCGTGAAGGCCGCAGTGCTGCAACCCGTTACCTTCTGCGAGAACTATGTGCCCTGGCAGCATAAACTGCGCGACCTGGTCGCCGAGCTCGACTTCATATCGCTGCACACCTACCCTGTGTGGGAGTACAAACACATCCACGAGGCGCTGGACTACACCAAGGCCAACCTGGCCAGCGTGGCACGGCTGTACCCCGGCAAGCCGATCGTCATCACCGAGGCCGGCTGGTGCACCAACAGCAACGGGCGTGGCATGCACGCCGAACACGCCGTGCAGGAACTGCAGGCGATCTACTACCAGGACCTGATGGACTGGACGCGCGAGGCCGGCCTGCTGTGTTTCGTGTTCGAGGCCTTCGACGAAACCTGGAAGGGTTCACCCGACCCGCTGGAGCCCGAGAAGCACTGGGGCCTGTTCACGGTGGACCGCCGGCCCAAACTCGTGATGCAGGCACTGTATCCGGACCTGATGGCAACTGAAGCCGCCGCAATTGCCTGAGCACCAAAAACCAAGCGCCCCACACCCCATGACTGCAACCGATACCAGCACCAGCCGTCGCGTCCCCTTTGGCCAAAAGGTCGCCTTTGGTCTGGGCATGCTCGCCAACCAGATGTTCCCTGCCGCCCTGGGCATCTTCATGGTGGTGCTGGTGCAGGACATGGGCTTCCCGACCTGGATGTGGGGCATCCTGTTCTTCCTGCCACGTGCCTACGACGCGATCCTCGACCCGATCATGGGTTTCATCTCCGACAACACGCGCTCCAGATGGGGCCGGCGGCGGCAGTACGTGTTCATCGGCGCCATTCTGCTGGGCATCGGCTTCGTGGCGATGTGGCAGCTCCACCGCGCGGACGGCGTGGCCTACAACTTCGCCTACTTCCTGTTCTGGTCGCTGGTGTTCTTCACCGGGCTGACCGTCTTCAGCATCCCTTACGTGGCCATGGGCTACGAGATGAGCGACGACTTCCACGAACGCACCAGCATCATGGCCGTGGCGCAGTGGATCGGCCAATGGGCCTGGGTGATCGCGCCGTGGTTCTGGGTCGTGATGTACGACAAGTCGTGGTTCGAGAACGCCGACACGGCGACGCGCACGCTGTCGGTCTGGGTCGGTGTGGCCTGCATGTTGCTGGCCATGGTGCCAGCCGTGTTCCTGCCCAGCCGCTCGACCAAGGACGACACCCATCTGGTTCCGCTGACCATGGCCAACGTGGGCCGGGGTTTCAAGGAGTTGCTGGAGGGCTTCAAGGAGGCTTTCGGCTGCGTGCCGTTCCGCAAGTTGTGTTTTTCCACCTTCCTGATCTTCAACGCCTTCAATACGGTGGCGGCGTTCTCGTTCTTCATCGTCGTCTACCACCTCTTCGCCGGCAACACCGCGGCAGCCGGCATCTGGCCCACGCTGTTCGGCAGCATCGGCGCGCTGGTCACCACCTTCGCGGTGATTCCCACCGTGGCATGGATGTCGCGCAAGGTCGGCAAGAAAAAGGCCTTCATGGTCTCGCAGGGCATCTCCCTGCTCGGTTACATACTGCTGTGGTTCCTGATGGTGCCCGGCAAACCCTGGATGTTCATGTTCGCGCTGCCATTTTTCTCGTTCGGCATCGGCGGCCTGTTCACGTTGATGATGTCGATGACGGCAGACGTGTGCGACCTGGACGAACTCGCCACCGGCAAGCGGCGCGAAGGCATCTTCGGCGCCATCTACTGGTGGATGGTGAAGTTGGGCTTTGCCGTTGCCGGCCTGCTCAGCGGGGCCATCATGGCGTTCGTGGCCTTCACACCGGGCGCTGCCGTGCAGCCCGCGGGCGCGGTGGACGGCTTGCGCCTTTTCTACTCCGGCGTGCCGATCTTCGGCACGTTGCTGGCCATGTGGTTCATGCGCGACTACGACCTCGACGAGAAACGCGCCCTCGAAGTGCACGCTGAACTCGAACGCCGCAAGCAACGCGCCGCAGGGTCGTCGACGGGTTCAGGCGGCCGCCCCTGGCTGGCACAGCGGGGCCTGCTGCTGCCAGGCGCCGATCCTTCGCCGCTGGCAGGCAAGGCGCCTGACGCGATCAAGGCGCTGTATGCCGAGCAGTTCCAAAGCGGCATGTACGGCTTGAGCTTCAGTGCCTACGCCGAGGGCCAAGGCGCGGGCGACCAGTTATTGGCATCCGTCGTCGGTCGGCGTATCGACCTCATCGCACCGCATACACGTTGGGTGCGCTCCTTCGCCTGCACCGAGGGGCACGAAGCGATTCCCCGGCTGGCCCGCACCAAGGGCCTCAAGACGATGGTGGGGGCATGGATCAGCAAGGACCGGGAACGCAACGAACGCGAGATTGCGGCCTTGATCACGCTGGCGCAGCAGGGCATGGTCGGCATCGCGGTGGTGGGCAACGAGGTGCTGCTGCGGGGCGAACTGCCCGAACCTGAGCTGCTCGCCTACATCCAGCGCGTGAAGGCGGCGGTGCCCGCGGACGTGCAGGTGGGTTGCGTGGACGCCTACTACCAGTTCCTTGAGCGGCCCGCACTCACTGCCGCCTGCGACGTGCTGCTGCCCAACTGTTACCCGTTCTGGGAAGGCGCCGATATCGACATGGCGGCGCAGTATCTGCGGCGCATGCACGGGCTCGTGAAAGCTGCCGGCGGCGAGAAGCCGGTCATCATCGCCGAGACCGGTTGGCCCGGCAAAGGCCAGCCGGTGGCCGGTGCAGTGCCGTCGGCCGAGAACGCGATGAAGTACTTCATCGACGTGCAGCAGTGGGCGAAAGGCGAAGGCGTCAAGCTGTTCTACTTCTCGTCGTTCGACGAGCCGTGGAAACTCGCGCAGGAAGGTGAAGTGGGCACGCAGTGGGGCCTGTGGGACAAAGACGGGAAGCCCAAGTATTCATGAACAGCAACGCCACCACTTCACTCGAATCAGATGGTTTTCACTGCACTGACTTCAACGCAGCGCGCGCTTTCTCCAGCTTTCTGCCGGGTATCGCCGGAGACTACGGCAAGCCCTTGTGGGTGTTCTACACCAACCGTGGCCAATGCATCTCCAGTTTTGGCGTGCGCGACAAGAACGGCGCGATGCTCGAGTTCCACCCTGCCAACAAGGCCTACACACTGACGTCGCTGTTGGGGTTCCGGACCTTCATCCGGATCCGGGAGGGCGCGTCGGCCCGCTGCTACGAGCCTTTCCAGCCAACACGTGCGCCCGGCGTGGTGCAGCGCCTTGTCCTGCGCCCGCACGAACTCGAGATCGAAGAGACCAACGACCCGCTGGGCCTGCGCGTGCGCGTGCGTTACTTCACATTGCCCAACGAAAACCTGCCAGCACTCGTGCGCAGCGTGACGGTGGAGAACATCGGAGCCCGCAGATTCACGGCGGACGCGCTCGATGGTCTGCCGCAGATCGTTCCCTATGGCCTGGAGGAAAAGCTTCTCAAGTTCATGTCGCGCACCATGGAGGCCTTCGCTGAAGTCCGCCATGTCGAAGAGAACCTGCCGTTCTTCAAGCTCAAGGTCGAACCTTCGGACAAACCCGAGGTCGCCTGGATCCATGGTGGCTTCTTTGCGTTCACGCTGCAGCATGGGCGGAGCGTCCCGGTGATTGCCGACCCGGAGCTCGTATTCGGCTCCGACACCAGCCTGCGCACACCGCTGGCCTTCATTGACGCGCCGAAAGCAAACCCGCGCGACGGTCGCCGCGAAACCATGACCGCCTGCGCGTTTGCGCAGGTCGCACTGGAATTGGCGCCCGGGGCGTCCACCGGATGGGATTCCTGCTTCGGGCAGGCGCCCGACTGGGAAAGCGCGCGCGCCTTGCGCGAGCGCGTCGTCGCCGATGCACTTTACACACCCAGGCGCCGGGGTGAGAACAGCCACCTGGTCTCGGACATCGGTGCGCAGTTCGCACTGCTCGCCGGCCCCGCACAGCTCGACCCGTACACGCGCCAGGCTTTCCTGGACAACACGCTGCGTGGCGGGCAACCGGTGGTCATCGAAGGGCCACGCGGCGCACGGGTGTTTCACACCTTCACCCGCAAACACGGCGACATGGAGCGCGACTACAACTTCTTCGAGCTTGCACCCACCTACTGGTCGCAGGGCAATGGCAACTTCCGCGACGTCAACCAGAACCGGCGCTCGGAGAACTTCACCTACCCCGCGATCGACGCGGCCAACATCGAGACCTTTTTCAACCTCATTCAGGTCGATGGCAACAACCCGCTGGTGATCCAGGCCGAGAAGTTCTCCCTGGCGCCCGACCAGCTCGACCAACTGCTGGCGGAGTGGCATGCCGGCGACACACCTGCATGGCGCTCCATGCTTGCCCGGGTGTTCAGCCCGGGGCAGTTGCTCGAGGCCCTGGTGCACGACTACGGCACACCCGCCATGGCACGGCCCTGGTTCGAGCGCATCCTTGGCTGCGCCGACAAGATCCAGGACGCGAGCCATGGCGAGGGGTATTGGGTCGACCACTGGATCTACAACCTCGACCTGCTCGACAGCTATGCCGCCCTGTATCCGGATCGCATGCGCGCCCTTCTGCTCGAACGGCCGGATTTCACCTATTTCGACAACGCCCATGTCGTGCAACCACGCGGCGCCAAGACCTTGCTGCGCCAGGACGGTACAGTGCGGCAACTGCATTCCGTTGTGCTGGACGCCGACAAGGCCGCGCTGATCGCACAGCGCACCGAGGCGCCGAACCTGATGCGCGCGGGACATGGCCTGGGCGCCATCTACCGCACCACGCTGCTGGCGAAGATAGTGAACCTGCTGGCAGTCAAGTCCTCGCTGTTCGACCCATTGGGCATAGGCCTGGACATGGAGGCCGAGAAGCCCGGCTGGTGCGATGCCTTGAACGGCCTGCCGGGCCTTTTCGGATCATCGACCCATGAAGCCTGTTCGCTCCGCCGCTGGGTGGCGTTTGCCCGGGCTGCGGTGCACGAGCACCTCGGGACCAACGGTGTGCTGGCCATGCCGGTCGAAGTCACCGGGTTGATGCGTGACGTGGCGGCCATTCTCAACAGCGCAGCAGCCGGTGATTTTTTTGCAAGCTGGGACCAACTGGCAACACGGCGTGAGCGCTTCCGTGCCGACATTTGCATGGGCATTTCAGGGGACTCCGTGGCCGTGACCGCCGACACCATCCTGCATTTCCTGGATGCCGTCGAAGCCACTCTGGCCCGTGGTCTGGAACGGGCGGTGGATGCAGCAGGCCTGCCGGTCAGTTACTACATCCACGAGGCCCAGGAGTTCCACTTGCTGTCCGCATCCGATGGAGTCGAACCGGGAGGGACACATGCCGGCACGGTCCCCGTGCAGGTGACGCGCTTCGGGTCGCGTGCGGTCAGCGCTTTCCTCGAAGGCCAGGTCCATGCGCTGCGGTCGACCGCCGACACGGCCAGGGCCAGAGCCTTGTACACAGCGGTACGGAAGTCTGCGTTGTTCGATCACAAACTCGGCATGTACCGGGTCAACACGCCGCTGGACGACGAGAGTTTCGAAATCGGGCGCAGCAAGATTTTTTCGCCCGGCTGGCTCGAAAACGAATCGATCTTCCTGCACATGCACTACAAGTTCATGCTGGAGACCCTGCGCAGCGGCCTCGCGACGGAGTTTTTCGACGATCTGCGCCGCGGCTTGGTGGCCTTCCACGACCCGGCGGTCTACGGCCGCTCGCCCCTGGAGAACTCATCGTTCATCGCCAGCAGCCGGTTTCCCGACGCCAAGGTGCACGGGACAGGTTTCGTGGCGCGACTCAGCGGCGCCACTGCCGAGTGGATCAGCATGGTGCTGCACATGGGGCTGGGCGCCACACCGTTTCGCATGGTGGACGGAGCGCTGCGTTTCGAACCACGCCCGACCCTTGCCGACTGGTTGTTCACCGACGCGCCATCCGGCGGGTTCGAGGCCGACAGTTTCGGGCTCACGCTGTTCGGCAAGACCTGGCTCGTCTACCACAACCCCACACGCCGTGCCACCTTCGGGCCGGACGCAGCGGCGCCCGTGGCTTTCACGGTGCGCGACGCGGATGGGCGCTCCCGGCGGCACGCCGGAGCATGGTTGCCGTCCGGATTGGCGCTGGAGCTGCGCAGCGGCAGCCTGGCCAGCGTGGTGATCGAGCTCGGCTGATCAGGCCGGGGCGGCCACGAAGGTCGCGATCGAGCGCGGCGGCAGCGCCGTCACGAAATGCCCGCCCGCATGGTGCAGCGCAAAGTCGATCTGCTCGTGCGTGCGGTTCATCACTACCGTGGCGGTGGACCCGTCCGGGTTGATGAATGCCGTGGCTTCGAGGTCTTCACGTGTTGCCGAGCACAACACCCGCTGCGCGCCGGGCTGCACGAAGCGCGCGAAATGCCCGATGTAGTAGAACGAATTCTGGTGCGACACCGTGCTGCCTGACGCATCGGCCAGCATCGGCGCACTGCACAGGTTGCCCACATGGTTCGGGCCACCACTCGCATCGAGCAGCAGGTTCCAGTCGATCCAGCCCACGGTCCAGCGGTTGATGTCGTTGATCATCGAACGTGCGTAGCGTTCGCCCAGGTCCCAGGAGCCGTGGTGCGGCCCGCCCTCCTGGCAACCCTCGGTGAACAGCAGTTGCTTGTCGGGCCACGCGTCGTGCAGCAATTGCACATGGTCGAAGTGGTTTTCGCCGTACCAGTGAAAACCGGTTCCCCAGACATAACACGCGGCCTGCGGGTCGGAATAGACCACGCTGGCGCGCTCGACCATGTGGTCGCGGTTGTGGTCCCACACAATGATGCGCACATGGCCGAGGCCGGCCTGTTCGAGCGCCGGGCCCAGAAAGTCACGCACGAAATCGCGCTCCTCTTCGGCGCTGTAGATGCAGGAGTCCCAGCTTTGCACGGCGGCGGGTTCGTTCTGCACCGACACACCCCAGACCGGAATCCCCTCCTTCTGGTATTCCTCGATGAAACGCACGAAGCAGCGCGCCCAGGCGTGCCGGTACCGGGGCAGCAGCGTGCCGCCACGGTTCATCTGGCCGTTGCTCTTCATCCAGGCCGGCGGACTCCACGGAGACACCAGCATCTTGATTGGTTCGCCGGCCACCCGCTGTGCGGCCCGGATGAACGGGATCAGTGCACGGCGGTCGCGCTCGATGGTGAAATGCGCCAGATCCACATCCCCCGGCACGTCGGCATTGGCGTAATTGCCGAGTGAAAAATCGCAGCTGTTCATGTGCACGCGGCACAGGCGGTAGCCATGGCCCTGCTCCCGGCTGAAATAGTCGTGCAGAACGCGTTCGCGTTGTGGTGGTTCAAGGGCCTGCCAGGTCACTGCCGCCGACTCGGTGAATGCGCCACCAAAACCTTCCATGGTCTGGAACCGGCGTTGCGGCTGGACAAACACCACCGGCAGACCATGGGCGTTGTCGCGCGATGGCAGCACCGCCTGCTCCGCCAACGGCGTTCCCCCGTCGCGCGCGGTCAGGAAGAAACGGGTGCCGGCGCTCGGTGCCATGCGATGCGGGAGTGGGGACCGACGCGCGCTCAGGCGGGCAAGGCGTCCAGCATCGCCTTGGTGACCAGAGTGATGCCACTGTCGGTCCGGAAGAACCGCTGCGCGTCCAGGGCTGCGTCCTCGCCAATCGCCATGCCATCGGGAATGTGGCAGTCACGGTCCACCACCACCCGGTTCAGGCGCACGTGGCGGCCGACCACCACCCCGGGCAGGAGCACCGACCACTCGACGCTGGAATAGGAGTGAACACGCACGCTGGAGAACAACACCGAACGCAATACATTGCCCGAGATGATGCTGCCGCCCGACACCAGCGACTCCACCGCCATGCCCCTGCGGTCATCCTGGTTGTGCACGAACTTGGCCGGCGCCAGTTGCGGCTGGTAAGTCCAGATCGGCCAGCGCGTGTCATACAGGTTGAGCAACGGTTCAGTGGCGGTCAGGTCGATGTTGGCATCCCAGAACGAGTCGATGGTGCCGACGTCGCGCCAGTAGGGTTGCTCGTCTGCCGTGCTCGTCACGCAACTCAGCGCGAACGGGTGGGCGGCCGCCTGCCCCAGGCGCACCGCCTGCGGGATGATGTCCTTGCCGAAATCGTGCGAGGACGTCGGGTCGGCCATGTCCTGCGCCAATGCCGCATACAGGTACTTCGCGTTGAAGATGTAGATGCCCATGCTGGCCAGGGCGTGACCCGGCTTGCCCGGAACGCACGGTGGGTTGGCCGGTTTCTCGACAAAGTCGGTGATGTTCCACTGCGCGTCGACCGCCATCACGCCGAATGCGCGGGCCTCGTCCAGCGGCACCTCGATACAAGCCACCGTGCATTCGCGCCCCTTGGCCACATGGTCGGCCAGCATCAGCGCGTAGTTCATCTTGTAAATGTGGTCGCCACCCAGCACCACCACATACTCGGCCTGGTAACTGTCGAGGATGTCCTGGTTTTGCGTCACCGCATCGGCCGTGCCGCGGTACCACTGCTCCTCGTCCATGCGCTGCTGCGCCGGAAGCAGGTCGACGAACTCGTTCATCTCGGTCTTCAAGAACGCCCAGCCGCGCTGCAGGTGGCGCAGCAGGCTGTGGCTCTTGTACTGCGTGATCACACCGATGCGCCGTATACCCGAGTTCAGGCAGTTGGACAGCGCGAAATCGATGATGCGGAACTTGCCGCCGAAATACACCGCCGGTTTGGCGCGCCGGTCGGTGAGTTGCATCAGGCGGCTGCCACGGCCACCGGCAAGCACCAGGGCGATGGCGCGTTTGGGCAGGTCGAGGCTGTTTTCGATCGGATGTGTTGCCATGCTGATTCCTTAAAGGACGATGGTCCCCCGGTGCATCCGCAGCGAGGGCCGGCGCGCCGGCCTCAGGCGCCGGTCTGCTGCCCCGCCGGCACGGGAGAGCGGCCACCCATCAACGGGACCACTGGATGCCGTCGATCTGAATCTTGGTGGTGATGTTGGAGTTGAGCGGCTTGCCGGTGAACGAATAACGGTCTGCAATCGCAAAACGCGTCAGCACCAGCGACAGGTCCAGCTTCGGATTGACCGCCAGGAAAGACTGCAGGGGGATCGACACCAGACGCCAGTTGCCGTCGTTCTGGTAACCAAAGTCGCCACTGCCGATCTGCAGATAGGTTTCCTGTACGTCGCCTACGCTGGTGTCGGTGGAAATACCAATCTCGATCTTGCCCGTGTAGGTGGTCTTGATCAGGAAGTTGAGGGTTCCGGTGGCTTCAAAGGCCTTCAGATTCTCGGTGCCGTAAGGCGTCGCCGAACTGTACAACAGGCCCCATCCGTAGTCCTTCGGCACCGGGGTCAGCTCGATGGCGCGGGTGCCGTCACCCGATAGCGGTGCCACCATGGTCACTTCTGGCGCGCTGACACTGTTGCCGTCGAATGCGTCGACCCGCAGGCCGGTGGCCACAACCGCGCCAGGTGCGTCGGAGAACAGCGTGTACTTGTTTGCCGCGAAGGCGACTTTCGGCACCGGGGGTGTGAAGAACACCGCGTCCGCTTCGGTGAACGTCCCGGCTTCCCAGATAGCCGGGGAGTACAGGTTCTGCACCACAAACCGCGCCTCGCGGTTCACGTTGAACAGCCCCCACTTGTCGTCGCCACCCTTCCACGGCTCGTCGAAGGCTTCGAAATAGAAGATATTGCCCGGGCCAGGCCCGACCCGGCCCTCCGCGCGGAAGGTCGCGAGCGCGTCGAAGAACATTTTCTGGTTCGCCGGATGGGCGCGAAAACGCAACTGACCCAGGTCGACTGCGTTCCAGCCGACCTCGGTGATCACGACCGGCACTGCCGTCAGGCCGTTGCGGTCCAACCTGTCACGCACCTCTTGGTAGCTCGAGCGGGTCTTGGCCATGGCGGCTTTCATCATGGCCACTGCGCGGGCCGGCCCGGCGGTCTCGCCCTCCTGCTTCCAGTCGTAATAGAACAGGCTTTCAGGGAATTTCGTGAAGATTTCCGGGTACAGGTGCGTCGCCACAAAGTCGACCTGGTCGGTGATGACCCGGGGCGCCTCACGCCAGAACTGGAAGTCGTCGTCGGTGGTGGTTGGTTGCGTCACCCGGTCACGCACATACTTGATGTACACCGCCATGTCTGCCGGCGGAATCGGGACCGTCGACCAGACCACCATGGTCTCGTTGCCCACGCTCACGACAGGGACGATGTTCTTGTACACCGGGTGTTTGGCCAGCGCCACCAGGCGATCCAGTTCCCGCTGGTTCTCAGCCAGGATGCTCGCCACCACCACCGGGTTGAGCACGTATTTCACGCTGTTGACATAAGCACCCAGCTGCACCTTCATGTCGATGTTGTTGTCGGCGATGATGCGCAAAACCCGTGTGGCAATACCTTCGACCGCGACACCGGTAAGCGGATCGATCGGGCCATCGTACGAGTCGAAAAGGCGTATCAGCCTGAAGTTACCCGCCACAAGCAAGTCCAGATCCTGCTTGATATTAGCGTTCATCTGCGCGCTCTTGACCGGGTCCACCAAGCCCGCGATCTCGGCGTTACGGTCCGCCGTGCGGAACGCGCCATAACTGACCGCCTTGCGGGACAGGTAGTCGGCTGGCAGCACGCGCAGGTTGGTCGTGGACACGGCGGTGGCCGGCACGGCGACCACCACCTCGCCGCCGCCACCGCAGGCCGTCAGCAATGCCACACAGGCCACCACCAGCGCGGCGCGCAAGGCGCCCATGGGGTACAGCCACTGGTTCTTGATTCGATTCGATGTCATGGTTGTTTTCCTCGGGCGTGTGACGCTCAGAACCGGTACTTGACGCCTACGCCAAAATTGTTGCTGGCCTTGGCTACGCGTGAGTCGTGGCCAACGAAGGTATGGGCTGGAAACGACAGCGGCGCCAGGCCCTTCTTGTCGAAGTGGACCATTCCGGCAAACACATTGAACTCCAGGTCCTGGCTGTAGTTGTAGGTTGCGCCGATGGTGTTGACCAGTGCAGTGTTGTTCTGCCCACGGTCGCTCGGGTTGTTGGTGCTGGCCTTGCCAAAATAGGCCAAACCGGTGGAGAACACCCATTTGTCCATGAAGTAACGGGCACCCATGGCAAATTCTGTGGAGCTTGCAGGGTAACCCGGATTGGCCACGCCATTGAGCGTGCCACCCCAGTCGACATTGAACGGGTTGTTCCACTGCGCCCGAACGCCGGGCACCACCACGGCCGCATAGGCGCCGCTCCAGCGGTTGTGCCGTACGGCGCCAGACACTTCGATGACCGGGGTCACCCGATAGGTGGCTTGCAGCAGCACCACACTTTGCCCGTTTCCGCCGACTTTTCCTTCGGCGATGGGGCTGTAGAACGGGCCCTTGAATACGCCGGCGCCAAATGCCGACGGCCCGCCGTTGCGGGTGTCCTGAAGCATGGCGTCGACGGACAAATCACCTTTGCCGTAGTGCGCCCAGAGTTCGAGAAAGCGCGGCTTGTGGAGCTTGAAGGATGTGTCGCCGCGGTCGTAGGTGGCTTCGAGCACCAGGTCGCCATCGGCCACATCCAGCACCCGGGAGGTGTAACGCACGGCCTGGGTCAGGTTGCGGTAACCGGCGCCCGACGCGGCCCAGGTATAGGACAGGCCGAGATTCGAACCGAACGGGTAGTCGGCAAAGCCCCAGGCGCGGGTGGTCATGTGACCGACAGTCAGCGTGCCGTATTCCTCGTGGCTCAGCGCAACATACTTCTCGCGCCAGAAGCCCGGGGTGTCGGCATTGCCGTCACGCCAGTTCTGGCTCAACGAACCGCTGAGCTTGAACCCGTTGCCAAGGTCGTGTTTCGCCTTGAGCCATAGCTGCGTCTGGTTGAACACCGTGCCCTTGGTGCTGAGCTTGCGGCCAGGAACCACGTCGTCGGCCCAGATGAAATGGCGATTGGGCTCGGGGTCGAACTGGCAGTTCTTGCCTGGACACTGGTTGGTGTTGTTGGTGACCGTGAGTTCGTGAAAGCCGGTCAGGCTGAACATGCCGTCAGGGCCAAAATCGAATGCATGGCTGACGCTCGACAAGGTCAGCATCGCCACGGCTGCTGCTGCGCGCGTCGAAACAAACCGCGCACGGTTGTCAAAGGGGCGGGTGGCTTGCGCGACGCGCCGAGGCATGCGGGGAAGGATGTTCATGGTGTAGGGGGCCCGAATAGACTGAAAGCGCTTTCACATGCGCCGGAAAGTGTAGACCGTGCTAAGCCGTTCCGTCAACGCAACAGGCCCCCGTGTTTTCCCTAGTCTGAAGCTTGCGCGTACCTCGGCGCCTCCAATACGGGTTAACCACTAGGGGAAAACGTGTGGATGCGATGTGAAAGCGCTTTCAGTATCATCCACGACTGCGGCCGACTGTAGCCGCCAAGGAATGAGACATGAGACTGATCACGCAAGGCTTCCTGGCGTTGGCCATGGCCAGTGGTGTGCTGCTGGGCGCGGCCGCGCAAACAATGAAAGTCGGTTCCGGCGCGGTTCACCTGTCGCCCAAGGCGGGCGACAAGCCGCCGCCGGTGGCGCCGCACCGCACCGAGGCGATGCTGAAGCTGGCAGCCCCGACCAACCAGTGGTACTCGACGCTGATCTTCAACCCCAAACCCGAGGCGCTGTTCGCGCACCCGCTCACGGTGAAGACCACACCGGCCGGTCTGGAACTGGCCCTGCCCAGCAAGGAGGTGGTGCCGACCGAGTTCCGCACGACCGAGATCCTCTATATGCACCGCGATGCGCTGGTGATCGCACCGGCAGCCTTCGAGCCGGGCCCCGCCAAGCTGGCCCGGGCATCGGACTGGGCGGTCGACATCGCGATGGACCGCGGCGCGGACCAGATGCAGGTCACGGTGGCGCATGGCAGCCCGTACGCCCACATCACACTCTCGCGCGGCGACGTGCGCATCAAGCTGCCGGCCGCCGGCGAGCGCATCTCCACTGCCAGCGACGCACGCGTGCTCGCGCTGCGCATCGGCGCCAAGTCGTACGCGATGTTCGGCCCCACCGGTGTGCGCTGGGAGCAGGTCTCGCCAACCGAATGGATCGGTCGCCTTCCGGCGGGCGCGGGCTACCTGTCGGCCGCCGCGTTGCCGGACGAGCGGCCCGAGAGCCTGCAGTTGCTGACCCGCCACGCCTACGCCTTCCTGCAGGACACGCGCGTCGATTGGCGTTTCGATCCCGCCACAAGCAAGGTCGAAACCACCTTTACCGCCAAGACCCGTGTCATGGAAGGCGCCGACAACGGGCCGCTGCTGGGGCTGTACCCGCACCAGTGGTTCAACAATGCATCGGTGGCCGACAAGTTGGGCCCGACCTACGACAGCATCCGCGGCAAGATCCGGCTGCTGGCGGCCAGCCAGTTCAAGATCGAACGCACATACAGTGGTGTGTTGCCGCATTGGCCGGGCATCAAGGAAGGCCCGGGCGCCAGTGAACTCAACGACATGCTCAAGGTCGACCAGCGCAAGCGCAGGGAGCTCATCCCCGGGCGGGAGAACAAGGACAACTGGCGTGTCACCGCCTACTGGCAGGGCAAGGGCCTGACCCGCGCGACGCAGTTGGCGGCCGTGGCCGAGCAACAAGGCGACGCCGGCACGCGCGAGCAGTTGCTGACGCTCGCCAGGGAACGTCTGGAATGGTGGTTTGGTGGTGCGGGTCGCAGCTACTTTCACCTGGACAAGGCACTGGGGACCGTCGTCACCTATCCGGACGAATTCTTCGCCGTCGAGGAGATGAACGACCACCATTTTCACTATGGCTACTGGATCCGCGCGGCGGCTGAACTCACACTGCGCGACCCGGCCTGGGGTGCCAAAGACAAGTGGGGCGGCATGGTGGACCTGTTAGTGGCCGACATCGCCACACCCCAGCGCGGCCGCGCCGACTTCCCATTCCTGCGTCCATTCGACCCCTACTCCGGTTTCTCGATGGCGTCTGGCGTCGGCCTGTACGACTTCGGCAACGGCCAGGAATCCACGTCCGAGGCGATCAACGCATGGGCCAGCATCATCCTGTGGGCAGAGGCCACCGGCAACCGCGAACTGCGCGACCTCGGCATCTACCTGTACACCACCGAGATCGATGCGGTCAGCCACTACTGGTTCGACGTCCACAAGCAGGTGTTCCCGCCCGAATACAAGAACGTCGAAGCCAGCTGGGTGTTTGGCGGGCGGTATGCGCACAAGACCTGGTGGACCGACGAGCCGCGCCAGACCAAGGGCATCAACCTGCTTCCGATCACCACTTTCTCGACCTACCTGGGTCGCGACCCGGCCTACGTGAAACGCAACGTCGCGGCGCTGAAACCCGAGACCGACAACTACAACGCGATCGGCAAGTTCCCGCCCAATCCGCCGCCCAAGGACGTCTGGCAGGACATCTTCGCCAAGTACCTCGCGCTGGCGGACCCTGCGGCTGCCCTGGCGCAATGGAACCGTTTTGGCAGCGTAGAAGATGGCGACACGCGGACCCACACCCTGCACTGGATGCTGAGCCTGCAGGATATGGGTTTGCCGGACTTCGGCGTCACGGCCGACACCACGCTGTATTCGGTGTTCAAGCGCCCCGATGGCAGCAAGACCTACCTGGCCTACAACGCGACCAAGGCGCCGCTGAATGTCAAGTTCAGCGATGGCAAGACGCTGACCGTGGCACCGGGGGCGCTCGGGCGCACCCAATAAGAGGCGACACCGGCCGGAACGGGCAGCGCCACGCGTGCGGGATACTGCCTGTCCTTCCATTCACAGAGATTGCATATGAAGTATCTGGTTTACGCCCTCTCCTGCCTGTTGCTGGCGGGTTGTCAGCTGGGGTCCCAAGCGGACAAGCAGAAGGTCCCTGCGTTCTTCACCTCCTCGCTGGGCGCACCAACAGGTTGGCGGGTCAAGGAAGTCCGCGGCTTCGAGTGCCGGTTCTTCGAATACGCCGGCAGCAACGACTACCTGGACCGTTTCAAAGGTGTGTTGCGCGGCATCGCCGATGATGGCAAGAAGAGCGGTGCCAACGCCTTCCTCAATGCCCGGGTGTCCGCCGAGAGCCACGAAGCGCCGGCCACGAAGACGCAGATGTCGATCGTGCATGTCTGTGGCGACTACGTGGTCATCGAGTAAGCGCGATCTGGCGCGGGCCCGGACACCAAACCCCACCGACTGCGCCACCATGGCAATCCCTCCAGCGGCCGCGGGGCGCATGGTGCTTGGGGCTCTTTTGACCGTGTTGGCCAGCGCTTGCGGTGGTGGCGGCGGCGATGCGGTCACCCCCTTGCCGGCAGCGGGGCCGGCACCAACCGCATCGACCCCGGTCGCCGCAGCAGCTGGAACCCTTCCCGGCTGGACGCTCGTCTGGTCCGACGAATTCGACGTTGACGGCCTGCCGAACGCCACAAAGTGGGACTACGACACCGACCGCAATCGCCTGGGCTGGTACAACAACGAACTTCAGTATTACGCCCGCGACCGGCTTGAGAACGCACGCGTCTCGGCTGGCCGACTGCTCATCACCGCGCGCCGGGAAGACCTCAGCAGCGCCGCCGACTGGGGCGGGCAGCACTACACCTCAGCGCGCCTGGTCACCCGGGGCAAGGCCAGCTGGACCTACGGTTTCATCGAAGTGCGCGCCAAGCTGCCCTGTGGCCTGGGCAGCTGGCCCGCGATCTGGATGCTGGGCACGGGTGGAACCTGGCCCGACGACGGAGAAATCGACATCATGGAACAAAGAGGCACCAGCGTCGCCGACAAGGGACGGGTTCTGGGAACCATCCACACACGGGCCTACAACTATTTCAACGGAACGCTGGGGGTGGGCCAGGGTTCCAGCACCGCCGTGCCGGATGCGTGCACAACTTTCCACAACTACCAGCTGACATGGAACGGCGACCGCATCCTGATCGGCGTCGACAACACGAATTATTTCGAGTTCGTCAACCCGAAGACCGGTGACCGCGCCCGATGGCCGTTCGACAACCCGCAATACCTGCTGCTGAACCTTGCCATTGGCGGCGACCTGGGTGGCGCAGTGGACAACAGTGCGTTTCCGGTGCAGATGGAAGTCGACTATGTGCGGGTGTACCAAAGGTAGGCGCATGATCGCCCAGGCAAACAAGGGTAAACCCTTGACGCCACCCAAGGGAAAGCCCTAGTCCATTTCTATTGCAAATCCGCCCGGCTTGTCTATCATCTACTGAAAGCGCTTTCATGAATGCGCTTTCTCAGCACAACTTTTCGCGATTCCACCAGCCAGGAGACTATTCGATGCGACAACCCACAAAATCCCTCGCGCTTGCGGCGTCCGCCGTAGCGGTCGCCGCGCTGTTGAGCGCCTGCGGCGGCGGTGGCGCATCGCCCCCGCCGTCCACCACCTCGAGCTTTGGCTGGGCGGTGGACGGCTACCTTACCGACGCAACGGTGGTCTGCGACAGCAACGGCAACGGCATCCAGGATGCCGGCGAAGCCACCACAAAGACGGCCACCGACGGACTGTTCCGGTTCACCCCGAGTTGCGCGGCCGGGTTAATCGCGTTTGGCGGACACAACACGTTTGGCTCGACAAAAGTCGACTTCAAGGGTTTCCTGCGTGCACCTTCCGGGGCGACCGTCGTCACGCCGCTCACCAGCCTGCTGGCCGCCGGCATGAGTGATGACCAGGTGAAAACGCTGCTCGGCATCCCGGCCGGCACCGATCTGCGCAACACCGATCCGGCACTCGAGTTGAATGGCGGCCTGGTGGACGCCGACCTGATGAAGAAGACTTTGGCCGTCCAGCAGCTGGTACAGAAAACCACCGAAACCGTCGCCGCGCTCGCGGGCAACAGCAGCGACGCGATGCTGCAGGCAATCTACAAGAACGTGGTGGCTTCAGTAGCCACCGCTGCGATGAACAGCGCAGGGGGCCCGCTGGTCGCTGGCACAACCGTCAACGAGATGCTGCTGACCAACCTCATCAAGGCGGCGGCCACCCAGCCGGGCGTCGTCATCCCCAACGTGAACCCGGAGGCGTTCGCCACTGTCATCGCAGGCAGCCTGAAGTCGCAGGCTGAAACACTGCTCAAGGCATCCAATAGCGGCCTGAGCAGCACCACACAAACGCTGCAAGCCGATACGCAGATCACCACCTTCATCCAGACCAATGCTTCGCAGTTGGCCGCGGCGCCGACCACCGGCACTGCTGCGCTGGCAAGCACGCTGACGAACCAGGTGGTCGCGTCGACAGGCGCTGCAGCGGCATCCGGCAGCACAGGCACCTGCGCCGCGGGCAGCTGTGTCGATTTTTCCGGTGCGACAGCAGGATTCCTCGCCTTTGGTGACAACGGCGGCGGCTTTGCGGCCATTTCCGTCGACCCGACCGACACCACCAACAAGGTGGCCAAGATAGTGAAGAAGCCCGGTGACTTGGGTTTCCTCGGCGCGCAGGTGTTCACCGACGCCAGCGTGACCCCGGGCCTCTTCTCGCCGGCCATCGCTCTCACCAGTACGAACAACACCATCTCCTTGCGGGCCTACTCCCCTGCCATCGGCGAAAAAATCCTGCTCAAGGTTGAAAAAGGCGTCAGCGGCGCACCCGACCGGGAGGTCGAAGTCAGCACAACCAAGGCGAATGCCTGGGAAACCCTGTCCTTCACCTTCACCGGCACAGGCACCTACAACGGAATCGACATCCTGCCGGGCTTCGGCACCACCGTGACCGCCGCCAAGACCTTCTACTTCGACGAATTGAAGTTGCCGGCGCCGGCGAGCACCGGTGGAACGGGCGACATGGGCATGGGCAGCACCGGCACTTGCACGACATCCAACTGCACCAACTTCTCAGGCACGGGTATCGATTTCGGTCCGTTCGAGAACCAGGGCGGCGGAAGTGTTGCCATCGACAATGATCCCGCCGACGCGACCAACAAAGTGGTCAAGTTCGTCAAGAAGGCTGGTGACGGGGACTACTTTGGCACCACCATCACGGGTCTGGGCGGTCCGTTTGTGCTCACGTCCACGTCCAAGACGATCACGATGCGCGTCTT
>CAMAWD010000087.1 GCA_945861785.1 Rhodoferax sp. OV413
CGAACGAAGCGCCCGCAGGGCGCGCAGTGAGTTCTGCGGCCCGACCCTCGGGCGAGCACCACAGGGCAGTCGGCGCGTTCAGCGCCCGACCGCTCCAGTATGAGCCCCCGCCGGGCTGCGCCTGCCGCGACGCGCGCCAACGCCAACGCAGACCAGGTAACGAACGTCCTCAAAGGGCCGGGTGCGGGTGCTCGAGTTGCCGAAGCTGGTGCCACATTGCGGACCTTCCAAGGCATACCTGAACGACCGGTCTGGGGCGGGCAGTTCCGAGAGTCGAGCGTCGCCTGGCAGTGTAAAGCGGGCACTGCCAACGCCGTCAGGACCGCACCAGCATTGGGTTTCCGAAGTTTCGTGGGCCACCAGCGCAGTAAAACACTGGTCCTGGGGTTTGCCTAACTGTTGGGCCACGCAGGGCTGAAATGCCGATACGGGTCCGGCTTACACTGGCACAAACCACAGCCGGAGACACCCCATGCCGACAGGAACGCTGCATTTCGATGGACACGACTACGCCGATGGCGCCACTTCCGACCCGATCACGCTGGGCTGGATGCAAGGCTCCCCGCCACCTGCAGACAAGCTGATCCGGTTCGAAGACGACGACACACTGAGTTTCCCAAAGATTCGCTGGAGCCTCTCGCACACGCGTGAGACCGTGCCCACAGCCGCAATCTGGCGCGGCCAAGGCGCGCCGAGCGACCTGGGCCCGGTCGATGCCACGTCGCAGGCGGCAATCGATGCACTGCAATTCGACGACATGCATGGTGGTCGGCGGATCTGGGCGGATACGCTGGCCGACACCTATACCGACGGCATCGTCGTCTTGCACAAGGGCCGACGCGTCTACGAGCAGTACCGGGGCGCCTTGAGACCGCACCTGCCGCACAGTTGTTTTTCGATCACCAAGTCCTTCGCGGGTACGTTGTGCGCGAAACTGGTGTACGAAGGCGTGCTGGACGACGGCAAGCTGATTCCCCACTACCTGCCTGAAATGGCTGGCACCGCGTACGCCGACGCCTCGCTGCGCGAGGTGATGGACATGCAGATTGGCGTCGCGTATTCCGAGGCCTATTCCGACCCATCCGCAGACATCTGGAATTTTGCCCGTGCCGGTGGTTTACGCTCGCGTGGACACGACTACGATGGCCCCAAAACGCTCTATGCCTATCTGCAAACCCTGAAAAAGGCCGACACCCACGGTGAGGCGTTTGCCTACAAGACGGTCAACACGGAGGTGATGGGCTGGGTCATGAAGCGGGTGACGGGCGTGGGCCTGGCCGACATGGTGTCCGAGCAGATCTGGCAGCGCTCTGGCATGGAGGAAGACGGCTACATCACCGTCGACTCGATTGGTGTGCCGTTTGGCGGTGGTGGCATGAGCGCCGCGTTGCGTGACCTCGCACGTTTCGGGGAGTTGATGCGCTGCCGGGGCGCGGTGGGTGGCCAACAGGTGATTCCCGAAGCGGTCGTGGCCGACTGCAACCGTGGCGCAGACCCGGCCAAATTCGCCAAAGCCGGTTACAAGCTGCTGGCCGGGTACAGCTACCGCAACATGTGGTGGGTGACCCACAACGAACATGCGGCCTTCGAGGCGCGCGGCATCCATGGCCAGCGCCTGTACATCGCGCCCAAAGCCGACCTGGTGGTTGCGCGGTTTGCGTCACACCCGATCGCCTACAGCGCGGCCAACGACCCGATCACGATCCCTGGCTTCATAGCCTTGGGACGGATGCTTCAGGGCTGACCGCCACTGCCCGCAAGCCTTGCCCGGCTGGTTTTCTGCGGTCGCAAGTACTTTCTGGTTTCAGCGTGGCAAGTACGGCATGTGCATTGGCAAGCCAGTCAGCGGGGACGCCTTGAAAAGGCTTCGCGGACCGGTGTAGCCCGCGTTGATCGTCCCGACCGGCCGGCGCGCAAGCCAAGCTCGCCCGTGGGCGAGTCGAACTTCTTGCTGCTGGCAATTTGCCCGTTCCATCGCTGCGCGGAGGTCCGCCATGATTCGCGGGTCGTGTTGTGCCGCAGCCATAAGGGCGTTGTCTGCACTCCTGCGGGCGTGGCGCACACGCCACTGGGTCATGGCCGCCAAGAGTTTGCGCGCGCCAGAACGTGCCGATTCCGCGAACAGGGCCATGGACGCGAAACCGACGGCCCACAGGACGCTCCAGGCGAACAGAAGATGGCCATCCGCATAGGCGTCGATCAGCGCATCTGCGGCAACGACGAGTGCTGACACGATGGCTGCCAGCAGCATGGCAGCCAAGGCCCGCGCTGAATGGGTGTGGTTTGACGGCGACTGCGTATCTGCAAAGCCGACCGCCGGTTTGGCGGCCAAGGAGGAGTGGGTGAACATGGACAAGGTCTCTTTGAAAGAAATGGCAGCAACTGGTACCTCTGCTGGCTCCTATATTGGGGTTAACCCGGTATATTTCCTAATCAATATTGGTGATTACAGTTATTCTCAGTGGTGATGAATATCCTCTCTGCCACCCTTGGACTGGTCGTGTGCCGGTATCAGCCCATGAACCCGCGCGTTGGCACGTGTGTGGGCATGTTGCGAAACGGCCATGCAGGAGTCGGCTTGCCGGTCTCCAGCGCCAGTTGTTCCGCGCGGCAGCGCGCGACCTGCAGCTCCGACATGAAGCGTGGGTCGGCCTGGGCAAAACGCCAGGTTCTTTCGTCTTCGAGGCGTTGTGCATGGGCCCTGGACCACTTGGCGATCACGCCCGCGGCCGAGTCCGACCATCCGCGCGATGCTTCGGCAAACAAAGCGACGGCAGCGAACAGCACGGCCCACAAGCCGATCCAGGCCAGTACGGCCTGCCCGTCAGCCCAGCTGCTTACCACCTGGTCTGCGACCACAACCAAGGCCGAAAATGCGCCGGCCAGCAGCAAGGCCACCAAGCCCTTGGCGCCTTGGAACCGCCCAGCGATAACACGCGCTGAACCAATTGCCGCTGCGACGCGGGCTACACCAAGGTGTGTGGTCGGGAAATCGGAATGGATGAAACTGGTCATGGAAATGTCCTTTCATATAAGGTGCCAAACTTTGGCGCCAACGCAATACTAGGGTAAACACTGATATTGCTCAAGTTTATATTGATGATTGAATATATTCACATGAATGATGAATAGGCGAACCTATGCCCACCCGCCAACCCAATTTCCGCACCCTGGACCTGAATTTGCTGCGGGTCTTCGACGAAGTCATGGTGGAGCGCAGCCTGACCCGGGCAGCGCGCAACCTGTCGCTGACCCAACCTGCGGTCAGCAATGCCTTGCGGCGTCTGCGCGACACCCTCGGCGATGAACTGGTGCGCCGCAGCGGCCAGGGCATGGAGCCCACGCCGCGTGCGTTGGCCTTGTGGCCCCCGGTGCGGGACGCCCTGCGCCAGTTGCAGCAGTCGCTCGCGCCCAGCCGTTTCGATCCCGCGCACGCGGACAACACGTTCGTGCTGGCCATGGCGGATGCAACTGCCGCCGAACTGGTGCCGCACCTGGTGGACATCATCGAGGCCGAGGCGCCCGGGGTTTCCTTGCGGGTCGTACCGCTCGCAACACGGGATCCCCGCAAACTGCTCGACGAGGAGACCGTCGACCTTGCCGTGGGTTACTTCCCGGCGGTCAGCGCCGACCTGACAGCAAGGGCACAGGTCGGCAAGGCGGTCGCATTCGCCACCCAGCGGCTCTACGACGGTGAATATGTGTGTGTCATGCGCGCCGGGCACCCGCTTGCCAGCGGGCCCTTGACGCTGAACCGGTTTTGTTCGGCCCGCCATCTGCTGGTGAGTTTCAGCGGGCGCCCGTTCGGCTTCATCGATGAGGCGCTCTCGACGTTGGGGCGGGAGCGCCGGGTCGTGCTGACGGTCAACCAGTTCTTCACCGCCGGGCGGGTGGTGGCCAACTCCAACCTGTTGACCGTGCTGCCCCGCCACTTCGTCGGTGTAACGGGAATCGCCAATGCGCTGGTGCTGCGCAACCTGCCTTTTGCCGTGCCAGCAGTCCATGTGGACGCACTCTGGCATGGGCGGCACGAACCGGACAGTGCGCACCGGTGGCTGCGCGAGACCATTCGGCGCTCGGTTCATCTGGCGCCTGCAATCTGAACCGGCACACGCATGAAGATTCAACTGTTGTCAGACCTGCACCTGGAGGTGCACCCGAACTACCGTGCGAAACCGGCTGCGGGCGCGGATGTGCTGGTGCTGGCGGGAGACATCGGCTCCTACCAGAAGGGTTCCCAGCTGCTCGACGCCGACTTCGGGCTGCAAAGGTTTTCCCCGCACCATGGCTGGCCAACGCCGGTGTTGTTCCTGCCCGGCAACCATGAGTACGACATGCTTGACTTCGACCAGGCCCACGCGCGCCTGCGCGAGGCCTGCGAGCGTCTGGGCATGGTCTGGCTGGAGCGCGAGACGCTGGTGCTGCACGGTGTGCGGTTTGTCGGCACCACCCTGTGGACCGACTTCGACGCGCTGGGCCCGACAGCGGGTCAGCCTGGCGCCACCATAGGACAACAACTCGTGGCGCGTGAAAAAGCCTTTCGGGCCGCCAACTACTACCTGCGGACCGCCGGCGCGACCCGGGCCGGGCAGCCATTGCTGGCGCAGCAGGTTCGCGAACTCGCGCTGGAGTGCCGGCAATGGCTGGAGCAGGCGCTGGCGTTGCCGCATTCGGGCACCACCGTTGTGGTGACGCACTTTGCACCCAGCCTGCGCAGCGCCGACCCGCGTTACGGGCTGACTCCAGGCACCGCCGGATTCTGCAACGCCTGGGACGAGTTGCTTGCCAGCGCCGACCTCTGGCTGCATGGCCACCTGCACGCACCAAGCCACTACCGGCACGGCAACTGCCGCGTCGTGGCCAACCCGATGGGTTACGCCCGCAAGAACGAGCAGTCGGGTTTCAGGCCCGACCTGGTCATCGATACCAATGCGCCCCATGGCACACCTGCGCAGCTTGAGCCAGGTCAAGAAAAACGCTGACACGCCCGCTACACTGGCTCTCACAAACCCACGGAGATCGCGCATGAAGATACTGCTCGCCGTTGACGGCAGCCCCTATACAAAGAAGATGCTCGCCTACCTCGTGACGCACGACGACGCGTTTTCCACGGCCAGCGAATACACGCTTTTTACGGCACATCCGCCTTTGCCGGTGCGCGCCCGATCGATGCTGGGCAAGGAACTGGTGGACAACTACCATGCGGAAGAGTCTGAACGCGTGCTGGCACCGGTGTCCAAGTTCCTGTTGCGCCATGGCATCGATGCCAAGAGCGCCTGGAAGGTCGGCCCAGCCGGCGAGGCGATCGCCAAATTCGCCGATGCCGGCAAGTTCGACCTGTTGATGATGGGGTCACACGGCCATGGCGCCTTGGCCAATCTGGTGATGGGTTCAGTGGCAACGCAGGTGCTGGCCCATTGCCGCGTGCCCGTGCTGCTGGTGCGTTGACCGGGCCCGAAGGCAAGGTACGCAGGTTCAGCGCGCGTTGAGCCCGTCGAAGCAGGTCCCCAGGACCAGGTCGATGATTTCCGCGTCGCTGTGCTGGCCACCCATCTGGAGGAACTCAAGCACCGGGTCACAGGCACGTGCATACAAGGTGTAGAGCACGGCAATGGCCGGAAACGCCCGGCTGATGCTGCCATCAGCCTGCGCCGCTTCGATCCACGCGCCCAGACGGTCACTGACGTCGATCAAACCGTCCATGTACTCCTTGTTGGCCATCAGCGTGGCGCGCAAGCTGGAGTTCTGGCTGGGCAGAGAAGGCATATCGCCGGCGAGTTTCAGTGCCATCGTCCAGCGCACCGCCGCGCGCAGGTTGTCCAGTGGCGACGCCTCTGCCGGTAGCGACCCGAAAAACTCCTGCGCCCGGCGCATCACGCGCACCATGGCCGCCGCCGCCAGGTCCTCCTTGCTCGGAAAGTGCTTGTACAGGCTGGCCTTGGCAATGCCGACCTTCGCCGCGACCTCATCGACGGTCATGGCGTCGAATCCCTTTTCAGCCAGCAGCCGATTGACCGCCTGCACAATCGCCTCCTCGCGCACCTTGAGCATTTGCGCCTTGAACGACACGCGGGGAGCAAGCCTGGAAGTCATCCGGTGAGTTTAGCCGTTGCTTGAGGGCCCCTGCGCGGGCGGCCATCCTGTGCTTCGCGCTTCTGTGTGGCTTGGTGAATGCCTGGCCGTACCGGTCGACGGTCAGGCCGTCAAGGCTGATCCCGGTCGGCTTTGCGGATATCAGGTCGGCCATCACGCGCCCGGTGCCGGCGGCCATGGTCCAGCCCAAGGTGCCGTGGCCGGTGCCTCCGACACGGATCCGGTCGCCCAGCCGGGTGACAGCCACCCTGTGGGTCTCGTCCATGATGGTCGACTCCGGGGCGTGGCTGGCATCGTCGATTGGCACGGTGATCGGGCAACCCTTCACCGGGTAGACCGGCAGGCGGATGCCGATGGGCCGCAGCACCAACGGTGAATAACTCCCCAGGGCCACCAGGCAGGCATCAGCGGTGAGCGAGCCCGCTCGAGCAGTTCGCAGGGCAGGTCGCACTGCTCGGGGATCCCGATGTCCTTGGCGGTGACGCCGATCACGCCGCTGCCGAGAGTCAGTATTCGCATGCGCCTCCCAAGTCTGTCCGGCCCGAGGTCGGTCAGCGTGAATGGTATTTGGCACGCAGCCTGGTTGCCGCCATCTCCCTGTGCTCACGCAATCCCGCGTGCACGCAGGTCTGCCACGGCGTCCGGGCCGTACCCCAACGCCCCGAGCACCTCCGCGGTATGTTGGCCCAGCCCGGGTGCCGTTCTGGTGGACGGTGCGGGCATGTCGGACAGGTCAACCGGATGCCGTGCGAGCGGGAAAGACCCGTCCGACCCGGGCAGGGCGCAGGGCTGCAGGATGCCGCTGGCCTGTATGTGCGGATCGTCGAGCGCCTCTTGGGGGCTGTACACCGGGCCGGCGGGAATCCGCGCGCCCGCGAGCGCGGCCAGCACCTCGTCCCGGCTGCGGTCGGCGCACCATGCGGACATGACCGCGCTGATTTCTGCGCTGTGGGCTCCGCGCACCACGTCATCGGCAAACCGCGGGTCCTGGCGGAACCCGGGGCGGCCCACCAGGTCGCACCAGCGCCCAAACATCGCCTGCCCGATCGCGTGCACGACCACGGCCCCGGTCCGCGTGGTGAAGACATCGACCGGGCCGGCCATGTAGCCGCGGTTGCCCTGCGGGACCCGGTTGGGTGAGCGCACCGCCTGTTCGATCAGCACGGCGTTGGACTGGATCAGCGCAGAGCGCAACAACGAGCCTTCCACCAATTGACCCTGGCCGGTGCGTTCCCGCGCCCACAGCGCCGCAATGGCGCCCATGGCACAGGCTTGCGCAGTGTGGAAGTCCACATAGTTCACACCGGCGCGTGACGGTACGCCCGGCAGGCCGGACATGTACATCGCGCCGCTCATCGCCTGGCCGACCGAGTCGAAACCGGCTTGTTCGCTGTAGGGACCGACCGTGCCATACGCGGTGGACGCCACCAGCACCACGCGCGGGTTGAGGGCGCACAGGGTCGGGTAGTCCAGGCCCAATTGGCGCAGCGTGGCCGGCGGCAGGTTCGCCACCACCACGTCTGCCGTGCGCACCAACTGCTGCACGATGGTGCGCCCCTCGGGGCTTGCGAGGTCCAGTGTGAGGCAGCGTTTGTTGCGGTTCATCTGCATGTACATGCCGCCTTCGCCGGTGCCGGCCACAGGCGCAAGGTAGCGGTCTTCACCACCCTGCACCCGTTCGATCCGGATCACGTCGGCGCCATAGTCGCTGAGCAGCGCCGCGCAATACGGACCGGCAATGAACCGGCCAAAATCAAGTACCCGAAAGCCTTCAAGCAAACGCATGGTTGGTTCCCCTGGATGGTTGGTACGCCATTGTGGCTGGGGGATCATGTTACTTTGGGTTCGTGGACTGCCGGCCTTTGCGTCCCCGGCCGGGCGCCGGCATGGTTTGGCCATTGGGTTACCATGAAGACCGCATTTCCAGGACCTTTTCGATGGCCACGTTGTCTCCCTTTCACCTCGCCTTCCCGGTCACCTCCCTGGCGCACGCGCGAAGCTTCTATGGCGCTACCAGCGCAGTAGATGGCCACCAGGTTCCAGTGCGGCATTTCGGCATGGTGCTGACGATGCCGGAATGGGAAACACTGGCCGCCCGGTTGCGCGCCGCCGGCACCCGGTTCGTGATCGAGCCCTGTGTGCGGTTCAAGGGGCAGGTGGGCGAGCAGGCAACCATGTTTTTCCTCGACCCGTGTGGCAACGCGCTGGAATTCAAGGCGTTTGCCGACCGTTCGCAACTGTTTGCCAAGTAGGACACCATGGCCGGCGCAGCACTCACCATCGACATCGTCTCGGACGTGGTCTGCCCCTGGTGCTACATCGGCAAGCGCAGGCTGGAAGCCGCGTTGGCCCTTCCCGAGGCGGCTGACCTGCCCGCCGTTGAAGTACGCTGGCACCCGTTCCAGCTCAACCCCGACATGCCCGCAGGCGGCGTCTCGCGCCAGCAGTACCTGGAGGACAAGTTCGGTGGTCCGGGGCGCGCCGCCGAGATCTACGCCCGGGTGCGCGCCGCCGGGCGCACTGCCGGCCTGGAGTTGAACATCGATGGCATCACGCTGCAGCCCAACACGCTGGCGGCGCACGCGCTGATCGCCTTTGCCCAGCAGGGCGACAGCAGCTTGGGCAACCAGGTCAAGGAGCGGCTGCTCAAGGCCTATTTCATCGAGAACCGTTTCATTGGCAGCATGGACGTGCTGGTCGAAATCGCGCGCGAGGCCGGGCTCGACGCGGACGCGGCGCGTGCCTGGCTGAGCGACCCGGACAGTCTGCAGGCGGTGGCCCAGGCCGATCTGCAGGCGCGCACCATGGGCATCACCGGCGTGCCGTTTTTCATCTTCAACCAGAAGATCGCCGTATCAGGCGCACAAGACCCGCCCGCCCTGCTCGATGCGATGCGCCAGGCTGTGGCCGCGGCCGGATGACGCGCAAGGACCATCTCGATCCGCTGGCGGTGGGCCTGCTTCTGGCATGTTGCCTGGTCTGGGGCATGCAGCAGGTGCTCGTGAAGGCGACGATCCCCGAGATCGCTCCGGTGTTCCAGTCGGCGGTCCGCTTTGCGGGCGCAACGGTCGTGTTGTGGATGTGGTGCCGGTGGCGCGGCATCGCCTTGTTCAACCGGGACGGCCTATGGCGTGCGGGCCTGTTGGCAGGCGCGCTCTTTGCGATCGAGTTCGCGTTCCTGTACAACGCGCTGGCCACCACCACCGCGTCGCGCGCCACCGTGTTTCTCTATACCTCGCCATTCTGGGTGGCGCTGTTCGTGCCGCTGGTCGTGAAGACCGAGCGCCTGCGACCGGTGCAGTGGGTGGGCCTGCTGCTGGCGTTTGTGGCCGTTGTGTTTGCGTTTTCGGATGGCCTGGGTCAGTCCGGCAAGTCGGCACTCTGGCTGGGTGACCTGCTGGCCCTGGCTGGCGGCCTCGCCTGGGGCCTGACCACGGTGGTCATCCGCGGGTCGGCCTTGAGCCGCATGTCGCCGGAAAAACTGCTTTTCTACCAGGTCGCGGTCAGCGCGGTTTGCCTGCCGTTCCTGAGCCTGGCGCTGGGCGAGCCCTGGAACTGGTCCTGGAGTGGTTTCGGCTGGTTGTCGATGGTGTTGCAGACACTGGTCGGTGCCTTTGCCAGTTACCTGGCCTGGATGTGGCTGCTTGGCCGTTACCCGGCCACACGCGTTTCCGCGTTCGTCTTCCTGACGCCGGTTTTCGCGCTGGCGTTCGGCGCGCTGTGGTTGCACGAGCCCGTCAGCGTTCGTCTGGTGTTGGCCGTGGCACTGGTAGCCGCTGGCATTGTGCTCGTGAACCGCTCCGCGCGCTGAGGGCTTGCCGGTCGACCGGCAACCGGCAACCGGGTGATCTATCGCGCCATGTTGCGGTACTGCATCGCTTCGGCCAGGTGGGTCACCTGCGTGGACTCGGCCAGTGCCAGGTCGGCGATGGTGCGTGCGACCTTGAGCACGCGGTGTGTGCCGCGCGCCGACCAGCCGAGGCGGGTCGCTGCGATGTTCAGGAACTTCACAGCGGCGTCGTCCAGGTGCAGGTGCCGGTCGATCGCCTTGCCCTGCAGCGCGTGGTTGCAGTTGCCCTGACGGAGCAGGGCGAGTTCGCGCGCCGCGATGCAGCGCGTGCGGATGTCCGACGTGCTCTCACCAGACGCCTCCCGCAGCAGGTCGCCAGCGGGAATGGCCGGCACGTCGACATGCAGGTCTATGCGGTCCATCAGCGGGCCGCTGAGGCGGCCCTGGTAACGCGCCACCTGGTCGGGCGTGCAGCGGCACGGTTTGTGGGTTGCACCCAGGTACCCGCAGGGGCAGGGGTTCATTGCAGCGATGAGCTGGAAACGCGCCGGGAATTCGCAGCGCCGCGCAGCGCGCGAGATGGTGATGGTGCCGGTTTCCAGGGGTTCACGCAGGGCCTCCAGCGCGGCGCGGGCGAATTCGGGCAGTTCGTCGAGGAACAAGACCCCATGGTGGGCCAGCGAAATTTCTCCCGGACGCGGTGGTGATCCGCCGCCAACCAATGCCACGGCACTGGCACTGTGGTGCGGGCTGCAAGTGGGCCGAAGTGCCCAGCGCGCCAGCGAAAATCGACCAGCCAGGCTGGCGATTGCAGCGCTCTGCAGGGCTTCGTCGACCGACATCGGTGGAAGCAACCCGGCAAAACGGTGCGCCAGCATCGACTTGCCGGAGCCAGGGGGGCCGGTCATCAGCAGGCTGTGGCCGCCCGCAGCCGCGATTTCGAGCGCGCGTTTGGCGCCGCTGTGGCCCTTCACATCGGCCAGGTCGTCGTAGTGGGCTACTGCCGTCGGCGCCGCAGCCTGCACGATGCTCCATCCCGGGCCGGGTTCAGGTGGTGGGGCGTCAGAGGCAGCCGGGAGAAAGTGGCGCACCACATCGAGCAGGTGCAGCGCACGGTAGACGTGGGCGCCTGGCACCAGCGCCGCCTCCTCCGCGCTCTGCGGCGGCAGCACCAGGCGTGTGGGCTGGTGCTGCGCATGCAGCGCCAGGCTCATGGCCAGCGCTCCCCGGATTGGGCGCAATTCGCCGGAGAGTGACAACTCGCCGGCGAACTCATGGCCTGCCAGTCGCCCAGCATCGACCTGCCCGCTCGCTGCCAGGATGCCGATGGCGATTGGCAAGTCGAACCGCCCGGAGTCCTTGGGGAGGTCGGCCGGCGCCAGGTTAACGGTGATCTTCTTGTTGTGGGGAAACTCCAGGCCAGCGTTCTGGATGGCTGAACGCACCCGTTCGCGGGCTTCCTTCACCTCGACGTCCGCCAACCCGACCAGGGTGAAACTGGGCAGGCCATTGGCCAGGTGGACCTCCACCGTGACCGCGGCGGCGTCGAGCCCGAGCAGTGCCCGGCTCTGCACCAATGACAAACCCATGGGTGATATTCCTTTGTTTGGTGCGCGCTCGCCAGAGACCCGCCTGTTGCGCACCTGTTCGGTGCGTATTGGGGCGTGACTGCTGATTTCGCCCCTCGAACCGGTATTGGCGCATGGTGTGGATGGGCATTGCATCCACCAGAAGCGGGGTGACGGTGGCACGGTCTGTGCATTGAGACCCCCGTCTAACAACTGAAGCTGGAGGATCCCTATGACATTCAAAAACCTGACCCTACTTTGCGGCGCTTTGGTTGCCAGCGGCGTGTTCACACAGGTTCAGGCCGCCGAGCCCGAGTCCACGCTGGGCTTCAATGCGGCTGTCACCACCGACTACCGTTTCCGAGGAATTTCCCAGTCGCGGCTTGACCCGGCAATCTCCGGGGGCGTGGACTACGCACACAAGAGTGGCCTGTATGTCGGCGCCTGGGCTTCGTCGATCAAGTGGATCAACGATGCTGGCGGCAGTGCCGACGCGGAGATCGACTTGTACGCCGGTTACAAGGGCAGCGCTGGCGACATCGGATATGACCTCGGTGTGTTGACCTACCAGTACCCGGGCCACAAGCTGGCCACCAGCCCGAACACCACCGAGTTGTATGGCGCGCTGACCTTCGGCCCGGTGACTGCCAAGTACTCGCACGCTGTGACTAACACTTTTGGTTGGGCCAAGAGCAAGAACAGTGGCTACCTCGACATCAGTGCCTCTTTCGACCTGGGCAATGGCCTGGTAGCCAGCGCAGCAGCCATTGGCAGCGATGCCAAGAAAATCGCCTATGTGACGCCCTCCGGCAAGGGCACAGGCCGCGACGGTCTGGTCGTCGGCCTCACGTACAGCCTCTGAACAGGAGACCATCATGAAACTGGTTGCAGCAGTCATCAAACCATTCAAGCTCGACGAGGTGCGTGAAGCCCTCTCGGCCATCGGTGTGCAGGGGATCACGGTCACCGAGGTCAAGGGTTTCGGGCGCCAGAAGGGCCATACCGAGTTGTACCGGGGGGCCGAATACGTCGTCGACTTCCTGCCCAAGGTCAAGATTGAGGCCGCCGTGGCGGACGATCTGGTCGACCGCGTCATCGAAGCCATCGAATCCGCAGCCCGCACCGGCAAGATCGGTGACGGAAAAGTGTTTGTCTACGACCTCGAACAAGTCGTGCGTATCCGCACCGGCGAAACCGGAAAGGATGCCCTGTGAAAAAACTATTGATCTCCTTCGCCCTCGGCCTGGGTTTGCTGGTCGGTGGCACTGCCGCCATCGCCCAGACCGCTGCCGCCCCGGCGGCGTCCGAGGCGGCCGCTGCAACTCCTGCGGCTGCCGCGTCCGACGCCAAGGCCGCAGCACCTGCGGCAGCACCCGCTGCCGGCGCGTCAGCCGCAGCGGCGCCCGCCCCGGTGCCGAACAAGGGCGACGTGTCGTGGATGATCGTGGCGACCTTGCTGGTCATCATGATGGCCGTCCCCGGCCTGGCGCTGTTTTATGGTGGCCTGGTCCGCAGCAAGAACATGCTGTCGGTGCTGATGCAGGTGTTCGTGACGTTCTCGATGGTCGTTGTCCTGTGGTGCCTGTATGGTTACAGCCTGGCATTCACTGAAGGCAACCAGTTCATCGGCGGCCTTGACCGGCTGTTCATGAAAGGCCTGTTCGATCCCATCAAGGGCGAATTCGCGATGGGCGCGACGTTCAGCAAGGGTGTCGTGATTCCTGAACTTCTGTTCATGGCCTTCCAGGCTACCTTTGCGGCCATCACCTGCTGCCTGATCGTTGGCGCTTTTGCCGAACGCATCAAGTTCTCCGCGATGCTGCTGTTCATGGCGCTGTGGTTCACCTTCAGTTACGCGCCGATCGCCCACATGGTGTGGTTCTGGATGGGCCCGGACGCCTATGCGACCAAGGAAGTTGTCGACGGGCTCAATGCCAAGGCCGGCCTGATCTGGCAATGGGGCGCGCTGGACTTCGCCGGTGGCACGGTGGTGCACATCAACGCGGCGGTGGCCGGCCTGGTGGGTGCCTATGTGATCGGCAAGCGCACCGGATACGGCAAGGAGGCGATGGCGCCCCACAGCCTGACGCTGACCATGGTCGGTGCCTCGTTGCTGTGGGTGGGCTGGTTCGGCTTTAACGCCGGTTCGGCGCTCGAAGCGAGCAACAGCGCGGTATTGGCCTTCGTGAACACCTTCTCTGCGACGGCTGCTGCGGTGCTGGCCTGGTGCCTGGGTGAAGCGCTGATGAAGGGCAAGGCCTCCATGCTGGGCGCCGCGTCCGGTGCTGTGGCCGGGCTGGTGGCGATCACGCCGGCTTGCGGCAACGTGGGCCTGATGGGCGCCATCGTCATCGGATTCGTCGCCGGCTTCGCCTGCCTGTGGGGTGTCAACGGTCTCAAGCGCATGCTGGGTGCGGACGATTCGCTGGACGTGTTCGGCGTCCATGGCGTGGGTGGCATCGTGGGTGCCCTGCTGACTGGTGTCTTCAACAACCAGGCGCTCGGGGGTCCGGGCCTCGTGGGCGACTGGGTCACCGCAAGCGTGACCTCGGTCGGCATCGTCGACCAGGTCTGGACCCAGTTCAAGGCCGTCTTGCTGACGATCGTCTGGTCCGGCGTGGTGTCGCTGATCGCCTACAAGGTGGTCGACAGGGTCATCGGCCTGCGTGTCAGCGAAGAGGACGAACGCGAAGGCCTGGACATCACCTCCCACGGGGAAACCGCCTACAACCGTTGACTGGTCCCGGCCAGAGGTCCGCCTTGGCGGGGTCTGGCTGGCACCAACGCGACAGATTTGCTTTAGGGTGGTGTTCGGTCTGCGCAGGCTTGTGGCCCGCGCAGACCGTTTTTTTGGCCACACGGTGCATGCACAATTGGCGCAAGGAGACTCCGGCGCATGACCCATACCCTTTGTCTGGCCAACGGCGCCTTGCGGTGCGAGATTGTTCCCGCCCTCGGCGCGGCAATCGCCGGGCTGTGGATGCACGACGTGCCGGTGTTGCGCTCCACATCCGGTGCACGACTGGCAGGCGTGCGCCAAGCCGGAAGTTACCCGCTGGTTCCTTTTTCCAACCGCATCGGCCACGCGCAACTGGCCTGGAACGGCATCAGCCGTCAACTGGTTCCCAATTTCCTTCCGGAGCCGCATGCGATCCACGGGATCGGCTGGCAGCGCGGCTGGCGGGTGCTCGAAGCGCAGGCGCATTTCGCCCTGCTTGCGTTCGAGCACCAACCCGACGCCACCTGGCCGTTCGCCTTCGACTGCTCCCAGGCCGTTCACTTGCGGGGCGATGCGCTGGAACTCACGCTCAGTGTCACCAACCAGTCGTGGCAGGTAGCGCCCTTTGGTCTTGGCTGGCACCCGTATTTTGTCAAGCGGGCGCACAGCCACATTGCGTTCCCGGCCGCCGGGCGTTGGGAAATGGGCAAAGACAAGCTGCCCACACACTACGCCGCCGTGGGTGGGCTCGATGCCGACTGCACCTCGCTCGACGTCGACCATTGTTTCGAGGGTTGGAGTGGCGAGGTCGAACTGTGTGACCCGGTGCTGCGCGTGCGCCTGAGTTCCAGTTTGCGGCGCCTGGTTGTGTTCACCCATCCAACGCGTGATTTCGTGGCGGTGGAGCCGGTCAGCCATGTCAACAACGCCGTCAACCTGGCGCCGGACGGTGATGCCGCCGCCTTGCGCAGGCTGGGGGTGGAACTGCTCGGGCCCGGCCATTCAATGACCGCATCGATGCGTATCGATGTCGCGCCGGTGTGACCGCGCGCCCGGAATTCAAATTTCCGAACGCGCAGCATTCATTTAATTCAAACTGGCGCTGGCACAAGTTGTTTAACATGTCTCCCATGGATGCCGCCCTCACCACCATCATTGACCAAGTGCGTGCCGCTGCTGCACAGCGGCGGCCACTGCGCATTCGTGGCGGCGGCACCAAGGATTTTTATGGCCAGGCGCTCGCGGGCGACATTCTCGACACGCGGGGCCTGCACGGAGTCATCTCTTACGAACCGAGTGAGTTGGTCGTTACCGTGCGCTCTGGCACGCCGTTGGCCGTGCTCGAGGAGGTGCTGGCGCAAAGCGGACAGGTGCTGGCTTTCGAGCCGCCGCATTTTGGCCCGGGCGCAACGGTGGGCGGCATGGTGGCGGCGGGCCTCTCGGGGCCGTCCCGGGCCGCAGTCGGGTCGGCGCGGGACTACGTGCTTGGTGTGCACATGGTCAACGGCCGGGGCGAGTTGTTGCAATTTGGTGGCCAGGTCATGAAGAACGTGGCCGGATACGACGTGTCGCGCCTGCTGTGTGGCTCCATGGGGACATTGGGGCTGCTCACCCAGATATCGCTCAAAGTATTGCCCCGCGCCACGGCACGGGCCACCCTGCGATTCGAACTCGATCAGCCGGGCGCGTTGCTTCAGCTCAACCGCTGGGCTGGCAAACCCCTGCCGATCCAGGCCAGTTGCTGGGTGGTGGATGGCGGCCGTGCGCTGCTGCATGTGCGCCTGGGTGGCGCCCGTGCAGCGGTCGACGCCGCCATCAAGACCATGGGCGGGGAGCCGCAGGATGAAGCCCGGGTCGCGGCCGACTGGGTGGCGCTGCGCGAGCAGACCCTGCCGTATTTCGACCGCGAGGCCGGTGAGTGCCTGTGGCGCTTGAGCGTCCCGGACACCGCACCGGTTCTGGAACTTCCCCAGGCGTCCCAGGGAGTCCTGCTGGAGTGGGGTGGCGCATTGCGCTGGGTCAAGGCACCGGTGGATGCGATGTCTGCCCTGCGCGCGGTGACTGCCAGGGTTGGCGGCTCAGCCACCTTGTTCCGCCACGCGGCGACGGCCGTGGAGCGCGTGCCCGGTGTGTTCTCTCCACTGGCGGAACCGCTGGCGCGGATCCACCAGGAGTTGAAGATGCAATTCGACCCGCACGGCATTTTCAACCCTGGTCGCATGGTTGCGACGTTCTGACTCCCCACAACGGCCAAGACAGGCACCCCATGCAAACCCGACTGGCACCTGAATACGCGAACACCCCGGACGGCATTGCGGCCGAGGCGATCCTGCGCAAGTGCGTCCATTGCGGGTTCTGCACGGCCACCTGCCCCACCTACCAGCTGCTGGGCGACGAGCTTGACGGCCCGCGGGGGCGCATCTACCTGATGAAGCAGGTGCTTGAAGGCGAACTGCCGACGCGCAAGACCCAATTGCACCTGGACCGCTGCCTGACCTGCCGCAATTGCGAAACCACCTGCCCCAGCGGGGTGGACTACGGCCACTTGCTCGACATCGGGCGCAAGCTGGTGGACGCCAAGGTCGAGCGACCCGCCGCCGAGCAGGCCGTGCGATGGGCCCTGAAGGAAGGCCTCGGTTCGCCTCTGTTTGCGCCCGCAATGCAGCTTGGGCAACAACTGCGCGCCTTCCTGCCGCAGGCCCTGCAGAAGAAGGTGCCGGCGCGACAGGCAACACATCCATGGCCAACGCGCCAGCACGCGCGCAAGGTGCTGATGCTTGCCGGTTGCGTGCAGCCAGCCATGGCGCCCAACATCAATGGCGCCACGGCGCGGGTGCTCGACGCCGCCGGCATCCAGACCGTGGTTGCTGCCAAGGCCGGATGTTGCGGGGCCCTCAAGTTCCACCTTGACGACCAGGAGGGCGGCAAGGTGCAGATGCGCGCCAACATCGACGCCTGGTGGCCGGACGTGGAGCGCGGGGTGGAGGCCATCGTCATGAATGCCTCGGGATGTGGCTCCACAGTCAAGGACTACGGCCATATCCTGCAGCACGACGCGCGTTACGCCGACCGCGCCCGGCGCATCAGCGCGCTGACCCGCGACCTCAGCGAATTGCTGCCCTGCGTGGTTGAGTCCCTGCAATCACAAGCCGTGGCGCCGTCCGGCCCCCCCCTGAAGGCTCGGCTGCCCCGGCTGGTGTTTCACCCGCCGTGCAGCCTGCAGCACGGCCAGAAGCTCAAGGGCGTGGTCGAGCAGCAGCTCGCGTTGCTGGGGTTCGACATCCGCATTGCCGACAACGAACCGCACCTGTGTTGCGGCTCGGCCGGCACCTACAGCGTGCTCCAGCCCGTACTTGCGACGCAACTGCGTGACCGCAAGCTCGGACACCTGCAGCACATGGCGCCAGAGACGATTGTCAGCGCCAACATCGGCTGCATCACGCACCTGCAAAGCGGTACGCGCACGCCGGTCCGGCATTGGGTCGAGGTGCTGGACGACGCCTTGCGGCCGGGGTAGCTGATGCGGCCTGGTGGCGCAGCGCCGCTCGGCTAGCCGAGCGCAGCCTCGATGTCGCTGGCCAGGCTCTCTGGCGTGTCGGTAGGGGCATAACGCTTGAGCACCGACCCGTCACGGCCCACCAGGAACTTGGTGAAGTTCCACTTGATCGCCTTGGTGCCAAGCAAGCCCGGCGCTTCCGTGGCGAGCCACTGGTACAACGGATCTGCCTTGGGTCCGTTCACATCGATTTTGGACATCATCGGAAATGTCACTCCGTAGTTGACCTGGCAAAACGCGGCAATCTCGCCGTCGCTGCCCGGGTCCTGGGCGCCGAACTGGTTGCACGGGAACCCGAGCACCACCAGGCCGCGTGGGCCGTAGCTCTGGTGCAGCTTTTCCAACCCGGCGAATTGCGGCGTAAAGCCACAGGCGCTGGCGGTGTTGACGATCAGCATCGCCTTGCCCTCGAATTTTTTCAGGTCAACCGGTTTGCCATTGATCTGGGCCGCCGTGAAATCGCAGATGCTGGTCATGAAAACTCCAGGAAATGAAGGCCCCGAATCGGAGCATGGCCAACCTTACCAGCAATCCTGCAACCACAGTCGCAGGTGGGAAACCGCAAATTTGCACCTGCGCCACTTCGAACCCATGATGGGCCTCCACCACCGGGCGCAAGCCTGGCGCTGGCCGCCATGCCACCGACACCGGTGCGATCATGCTGGACCTTGATCTCTTCAAGCGGGTCAACCGTGCAGGTTGTCGTTGCGCGCGATCTCGAGCAGGTGTTCGACTTCTGCCCGGTGCTTTACGCAGTTGCTGGCGTGCCAGCGTTTGATCTGCCACATCACCAGCGCGATCACCAGGCCGAACGCGGTGATGGCTCCGAATGTGTGCAGCCCCATGCCCGCCGACAGGCTGTAAGCCGCCCCGAGTGTCAGGATGCAGGCCTGCTCGTTGAAGTTCTGCACCGCGATCGAGCGCCCCGCACCCATCAGGTTGTGGCCACGGTGTTGCAGCAGCGCATTCATGGGCACCACCAGAAAACCGCCCAGGGCGCCCAGCAGGATGAGGAAGGGTGCGGCGATCCACACGTTGTCGATAAAGATCAGCAAGACGATCAGGGCTCCCATACCGATGCCCAGGGTGATCACGCGCGGCCCGTCTTCCAGGCGCATCTTGAGCGACGCCACAACGGCGCCTACCGCCATGCCGATGGCCACCACCCCTTGCAATGCCGAAGCCTGCGTGACCGAATAACCCAGCGCTGCAGCAGCCCAGGACAGCACAATAAAGCGCAGGTTGCCCGCGACGCCCCAGATCAGCGTGGTGGCGGCCAGCGAGATCTGGCCCAGCTTGTCGCGCCACAGGCGCATGTTGCAGGTCCAGAAGTCGGGCACCAGGCTTGCCAGGCGTTTGGGCAGCGGGCGCATTTCCACGCCGGTGTCCGGGATGTGGGTGTTGAACCAGGCAGCCAGCAAGTACACGAAGATCAGGATGCTGATGGCGGCTTCGGGTGCGGTGTCGATGCCGGTGTTGATCAGCGGGAAATCAAAACCAAGCAGCATGGGGGAGATGAGCGGCCCGACAAGCTGGCCGCCCAGCAGTACGCCCAGGATGATGGATGCAATCGTCAGGCCCTCGATCCAGCCATTGGCTTTCACCAGTTGGGACGCCGGCAACAGCTCCGTCAGGATGCCGTACTTGGCCGGTGAATAGGCTGCCGCGCCAAGGCCCACGATGGCGTAGGCCACGAGCGGATGGGTGCCGAACAGCATCAGCAGGCAACCGGCCACCTTGATGAAGTTGCTGAGCAGCATCACCCGGCCCTTGGGCATGGAGTCGGCAAATGCACCGACAAACGGGGCGAGGATGACGTAGAACAGCGCGAACATCGGCACCAGTGCGGCCTGCTGCCATTCTGGCGCCTTGCTGCTGCGCAGCAACTGCACCGCTCCCACGAACAAGGCGTTGTCGGCCAGCGAGCTGAAGAACTGCGCCGACATGATGGTGTAGAACCCGCGCTTCATGCGGTGGTCGTGGGGGCATCAGGCGCGCTGAAGCCGGGGCGGTTTGATCGGGTTTCCAAGGTGCGCAGGTTATATCATGGAGTCGAGACCCCACCATGCCGCGTCCGATACAGGCCACCATTCACACAGCCGCGCTGCGCCACAACCTGGCGCAGGTGGCCCGCTGCGCGCCGGACGCCAAGGTATGGGCAGTGGTCAAGGCCAATGCCTATGGCCACGGAATCGAACGTGTATTCGAAGGATTGCGCGCGGCCGATGGTTTCGCGCTGCTCGATCTGGCCGAAGCGCAGCGCGTGCGTGTGCTGGGCTGGCGTGGTCCGATCCTGTTGCTCGAGGGTGTCTTCGAGGCGCGCGACCTGGAGCTGTGTTCACGCCTGGGGCTGTGGCACACCGTCCACTGCGACGAGCAAATCGACATGTTGGCGGCCCACAAGACCAACCTGGCGCACCGGGTGTTCCTCAAGATGAACACGGGCATGAACCGCCTGGGTTTCAAACCCCACCGTTTTCGCGCTGCCTGGACGCGCCTGCACGCATTGCCACAGGTCGAGGAAATCTCGCTGATGACGCATTTCAGCGATGCCGACGGGCCTGCGGGGGTGGCGCACCAGGTGGCGGTGTTCGCTGAAGCCTCGCGGGACCTGCCGGGCGAGCGCAGTCTCAGCAACAGCGCGGCGACCCTGCGCCACATGGGCCCGGCTGGCGAGGCCAAGGGGCAGGCCCTGGAGTCCGACTGGATACGCCCCGGCATCGCCACCTACGGCAGCGCACCTGACTATCCACAACATGACGCCCTTGTCTGGGGCCTGCAACCGGCGATGAGCCTGTCGGCACGTGTCATCGCGGTGCAGGATCTGCTGGCTGGCGACACCGTGGGTTACGGTTCAGGGTTCGTCGCGCCGCAGGCCATGCGCATCGGCGTGGTCGCCTGTGGTTATGCCGACGGTTACCCGCGCGTGTGCCCGACCGGCACGCCGGTGCTGGTTGGTGGCGTGCCCGGGCGCACCGTCGGGCGCGTCAGCATGGACATGCTCACGGTCGATCTGGGCCCGCTGCCCGGCGCAGGGGTTGGCACGGAAGTCACCCTTTGGGGACGCGCGCCCGGTGGCGTGACCTTGTCGATCGATGCCATCGCCCACGCGGCAGGCACTGTGGGTTATGAGTTGATGTGCGCCCTGGCGCAGCGTGTGCCGGTGCAGGTCGATTGACAGGCCAACCCCGCACCAAACTCAAGTTGCGCAGAAATTGATGCACGTCATGGCAGGTGCAGCCGGGCCCCAGTGATCCGCAGTACATTGTTTTTCCGGGGGAAAAGTGATGGAATTCAAGGATTACTACCAGCAGATGGGCCTCACCCGCGAGGCCACCGCCGACGACATCAAGAAGGCGTACCGCCGTCTCGCGCGCAAGTACCACCCCGACGTCAGCAAGGAGCCGGGTGCCGAGGCCCGATTCAAGGAGTTCGGCGAGGCCTATGAGGTTCTCAAGGATCCAGAGAAACGCGCCGCCTATGACCGACTGAGCGCCAACTGGAAGGCCGGGCAGGAGTTCCAGCCGCCGCCGGACTGGAACACCGGGTTTGAAGGTGCTGGCCGCGGTTTCGACGACGAAGACCTGCGCGAACACAGCGACTTCTTCGAGGCCCTGTTCCGGCGTGCCGGTGCACCCGGCACGGCGCGGCGCCGGGGCTCTGCGGCGTTCCATGCCGCAGGCGAAGACCGCCATGCCAGGATCCAGATCGATCTGGAGGACGCATACAACGGCGCGCGCCGCAAGCTTGCCCTGCAGGTGCCCGAAGTCGATGCACAGGGACGCGTCGGCGCGCGTGCGCACGAGATCGAGTTCGTGATCCCAAAGGGCGTTCGTGCCGGCCAGCATATCCGCCTCGCCGGCCAGGGTGGTCCTGGTCTCGGGGACGGACCCGCGGGTGACTTGTACCTGGAGATCGAGTTTCGGTCCCATGCGCACTACCGCGTCGACCAGCGCGATGTCTACCTGGATTTGCCGGTGGCGCCCTGGGAGGCGGCACTGGGCGCGCAGATCGAGGTGCCCACGCCCGGGGGCCTGGTTGAACTCACCGTGCCCCCCGGGTCGGGGGCGGGCCGCAAGCTGCGCTTGCGCGGGCGAGGCATTCCCGGTGCCACGCCCGGAGACTTCTATTTCGTGCTGCAGGTCGCCCTGCCGGTGGCGGATTCCGAACCGTCGCGCGCGGCCTACCGTGCCATGGCAGCGCAGTTTGCGGCATTCAGCCCGCGCGCCAAATTGGGAGCCTCAGCATGAACAGTGGCAACACCGATCAGGTCAGGGTGCTTGTCAGTGCCCCGATTCTCGAGGACCAGACCGACCTGACCCTGGAAGACCTGTGCCGTGCCTGCGACGCGCCCGCAGCATTCCTTCTGGAACTGGTAGAGGAGGGCGTTATCACGCCGTCGGGAGCCATGGCAACGCTGTGGCGCTTTACCGGCGTGCACCTGCGCCAGGCGCGCGTGGCGGTGCGCCTGCAGCGGGATCTGGGTGTCAACCCCGCCGGCGCGGCACTCGCCTTGCAACTGATGGACGAACTCGATGCGCTGCGTGCGCGCCTTCAGCTATTCGACACCCGGCGTTGACCGGCCCCTGAACCCACACAACATCCAAGGACCCACCATGTACCAACGTATCCTCGTTCCCGTCGACGGAAGCGCCACGTCCCGCAAAGGGCTGGAGGAGGCGCTCAAGCTCGCCACCCTGACCGGGGGCCGGTTGCGCCTGCTGCATGTGGTGGACGAACTCTCCGCAGCGATGGGCATGTCCTCCTATGGGGCGGTATCGACCGACATCTTCCAGTTGCTCAAGGAGGGCGGCGAGCAGGTGCTGGCCAAAGCCAAAGCCGAGGTCGAATCGTGCAACGTAGTGGTCGACACGGTCCTGATCGAAGGATTTGCCGGGCGTTTGTCCGACCATGTGGCCGACCAGGTGCGGCTGTGGGGGGCAGAACTTGTGGTGCTCGGTTCCCATGGACGCCGTGGTATCGGGCGCCTGGTCATGGGCAGCGATGCGGAGCAGATCATCCGCACCTCGCTGATACCGGTGCTGGTCGTGCGGGTGGCCGAGCCGCCTCAATAAAGACCGCGCACCCGGGCGTGCAGTCGGCTCAGCCCCAACAGCGCGTCGGTAAAGGGTGTCGCCACGCCGGTGAGGGCGCCGAGCTCCTTCACCGCGCCGACCAGCGCGTCGAGCTCCACCGCCTTGCCCGCTTCCACGTCTTGAAGCATCGAGGTCTTGAACGGCCCCAGTTTGCGCGTGAGCGCGTGGCGGTCTTCCGGTTGCTGGTCGATCGTGATGCCCATGCGCCGGCCGATCTCCTTGGCCTCCACCATGACCTGCGAGCAGAAACCGCGCACCAGATCGTCGTCGAGGATCCGGTGGCTGTCGGCCCCGGTGATCGCGCTGACCGGGTTCACGGTCATGTTGCCCCACAGCTTGAACCAGATCTCCTGCTGGATCCGGTCGGTCACCACCGCGTCGATGCCGCCGCGCGTGAGCAACTCGCCGAGCGCAGCCGCACGTGCGCTGTACAGGCCCGAAGGTTCACCCAGGATGATCCGGTTGCCGAAATTGTGCCGCACGACGCCAGGGCGCAGCACTGCGCAGCTGACGTGCACCACACCGCCCAGGATGCCGTGCGCGGGCACCGCCGCCGCGATGTCTCCGGTCGGGTCAACGGTGCGCAGGCGCGTGTCTTGCAGCGCACCTCCAAAACCCTGCAGGAACCACCAGGGAACACCGTTCATCGCCGTCAGAACCACTGTGTTCGGGCCCAACAATGGCCCCAGCTGAAGCGCCACGTCCCGCATGGCTGGCGCCTTGACCGCCACCACGATCAGGTCTTGGGGACCGATGGCGCGTGCGTCATCACTGGCCTGCACCAGGTGGGTTTGCAACAGCGGCGCTTCTGGCGCGCCGCTGTGCAGCTGCAGGCCGTCGCGCTGCAGGGCGGCCAGGGTGGGGCCGCGCGCGACCATGGACACGGCGCAGCCGGCGCGTGCCAGGCCGGCGCCCAGCCAGCCGCCGATGGCGCCGGCGCCCACGATGCAGACCTGGTTGAAGATGCCGGGCATGTGTTGCGTTGGTTCCTGGTTCATTGCCGGTAGCTGGCGTCGAGTCGGTCCACCTGGCGCACCAGGGCGTCGAAGACATCCTGGCCGGCACCGAGCTGGGGGTTGAATTGCAACGCGTCACGGGTGCACTTTTGCGCCACTGCCGGCGTTATCGGAATGGCTGGCCCCATGCCCAGGGTGGCGAGCTGTATCTCGCAGGCGCGTTGCAGTGTCCAAAGAATCGCAAATGTCTGCGGCAGCGTCTGGCCCCAGGCGAGCAGCCCGTGGTTGCGAAGGATCACGGCCTGCCGCGCGCCGATGCTCGCCAGCAGGCGCGGTGCTTCTTCGGCATGGATGGTGATGCCTTCGAAGTCATGGTAGGCGACCATGTCGTGCAACTGCGCGCTGTAGAAGTTGGTCTGCTGCAGGCCGCCCTGCAGGCAGGCCACGGCGGTGCCGGCGGTGGTGTGGGTGTGCATCACGCAATGGGCGCCCGGCAGGCCCTCGTGGATTGCACCATGCACTGTGAATCCGGCGGGGTTCACACGATGGGCAGAGCCGTCGAGCACCCGGCCCCCGACATCGATCTTCACCAGGTTGCTCGCAGTGACCTCGCTGTAGTGCAGCCCGAACGGGTTGATCAGGAACTGGCGCTCCTCACCCGCCACGCTGGCTGGCAGGCGCACCGTGATGTGGTTGTAGATCATCTCGGTCCAGCCGAGCATGGCAAACACCCGGTAACAGGCCGCCAGCTCAATGCGCGGCAGGTGCTCGTCCGGGTGCAGATGTTTGTCCATGGGCCGCCCTCAGGAATAGGTCTTGTCGCGACCCGCTGCCACAGGCGCCGCACCAGCACCCTTGAACTGGGCCAGCAACGCCGACGTGCCGCGCACCAGGATCTGGGTGTCGAGCCCGACCGCCACGAAGGTCGCCCCCAGGGCGAGGTATTGGTGCGCGAGCGCGGTATCTGCGGTCAGGATGCCGGCCGCCTTGCCGGCACGCGTGATACGGCCGATGGCATCTTTGATGGCGGCCTGCACCTCGGCATGACCGGGGTTGCCGAGATGCCCCATCGAGGCCGACAAGTCCGCCGGGCCAATGAAAACGCCGTCTACACCCTCCGTGGCCACGATCGCGTCCAGATTGGACAAGGCCAGCCGGGTCTCGGTTTGCACCAGCAGGCAGACCTGGGCGTTGGCTTCGCTGGCATAGTTCGGATAGCGCCCCCAGCGTGCGGCGCGGCTACCGGCCACGCCACGGATGCCATCGGGCGGATACCGGCAGGCTTGCACCAGCGCCTGCGCCTGTTCCGGTGTATCGACCATCGGCACCAGCAAGGACTGGATGCCAAGGTCAAGGTACTGCTTGATCAGCGCCGTATCCCCCACCGGGATGCGCGCCACCGGATGGCTGCCCGGATAACCGGCGATCACATGCAGTTGCGCCAGGATGCTGCGCAGGTCGTTGGGGGAGTGCTCGCCGTCGATCAGCAACCAGTCGAACCCGGCGCCGGCGCAGATCTCGGTGCTGTAGGGGTTGGCCAGGTTCAACCAGAAGCCGATCTGGGCCTGGCGGTTCTGCAGCGCGCGCTTGAAGGTGTTGGCAGGTGTTTGCATCGGAGTCCTCGGGATGGTCATACGAATTGAAAGGCGATTGCGCCCAGGGCGCCGTAGTCGGCATGGAAGGTGTCGCCGGCCTGCGCGTTCGTTGGGCGTGTGAAGGAGCCGCCCAGAACGATCTCGCCCTTCTCCAGGAATTCGCCCCAAGGGGCGAGTTTGTTGGCCAGCCAAGCGACGCCGGTGGCCGGGTGGTTGAGCACTGCGGCAGCCACGCCGGACTCCTCGATCACGCCATTCTTGTACAGCAATGCGCTGACCCAGCGCAGGTCGACCGCATCCGGCTTCACCGGCCGCCCGCCGGTGATGATGCCGGCATTGGCCGCGTTGTCGGCGATGGTGTCAAACACCTTGCGCATGGCCAAGGTGTGCCGGTCGAACTGCTCGATGCGTGCGTCGATGATCTCGATCGCCGGCACCACGTAGTCGGTGGCCGCCAGCACGTCGAAGATCGTGACGCCCGGGCCCTGCAGCCGGCGACCGAGTACAAAGGCCAGTTCGACTTCGACCCGCGGCGCGATGAAACGCGCCGCTGCAATGGACGAACCCTCCTGGATGAACATGTCGTCGAGCAGGGTGCCGTAGTCGGGCTCGGTGATCTGGCTCGACAACTGCATCGCGCGCGAGGTCAGGCCGATCTTGTGGCCGCGTGCGACCCGACCGGTGGCAATCTTCAGTTGCACCCAGGCCCGCGACACCGCGTACCCGTCCTCGATCGTCATGCCCGGAAAACGTTTCGAGAAGTGCTCCACCTGCACGCGGGTCTGCTCGGCCTGTTGCAGTTCGGCGGCCAGTTGCACAATGAGTGCGTCAGAAAATGTGGTGTTCAATGGGTAGTCTCCGCGCTGTGCGCTGCGGTCCGAGCGCCTTCGGGCAGCCGTGCGGCGCTCATCCGATGGCCTTGTTGAACAGCGGATGCAGGTTGCTGTGTTTGGCGTCAAATACCTCGGGCCCTTCATCGATTTGCAGCGTGATGCCGATGTGGCGTTGGCGGAAGACCGGCTGGAAATGGGTTTTGGTTGTCATCAGCAGGGCGTCACCCACCTTCTTGTGGATGGCGTCCGCACGGCCCTGGCCCATGCGCAGGTTCAGGTAGACAAAGGCGTAGTCCTCGCGCCCGTCGGCCACCGCATAGTGTGCGGCCGGGTAGGCCAATACGCGGGTGCCGCCAGTGGGAAAGACCTGCTTGCCGTGGTCGTCGTGCACCGCCAGCATGGTGTCCGCCAGGCTGCGGCACAAGGCGGTCATGTCGGTCTCGGTTTCGAGGTTGGAGGTGTAGAGTATGACGAGGTGGGGCATGGCGTGCAGCGGGTTCTTTCGTGTGGTGTCTGGAGCCGCTTTCAGAGTCGGTTGACGGCCTGGTAACCGGCCGCCGCCGAGGCCTGCGCCGCTGGCACCGATTGCCCCGATTGTGGCGTCACCGGAAACACGGCGTTGATCTGACCGGTGCCGGACGCGCCGAAATACGGGGTGACGATGTCGGCGTGCCCATCGTAGTCGGACCAGCCCAGGGCGCCCAGCAGCATCGCGGTGTCGTGCATGAAGCCTTCGCCGTGGCCCTTGGCCGCATATTCGGGCAGCATCTCGCAGAATGTCTTCCACTCCGCGTTCTGCCACATCTGCACGACGTTGCGGTCCAGTGCCTCCAGAAACGGGCTCCAGACCTTGAAGGCGAACTCCGGCGCCAGGCCGTTCTGGGCGAAGCGGTGCGAGAGCGACCCGCTGGCAAGAAAGGCCACCGTGCCGTCGTAGTGCTGTTCCACAACGCGCCGCATCGCCCAGCCCAGTCGGGCGCTGTCGTTGAGGTAATGCGCCATGCACAGCGCCGATACCGAGACGACCTTGAAATGCTGATCGGCATTCATATAGCGCAACGGCACCAGCGTGCCATATTCCGGCGCCAGCGTGGTTGCATCGTGTGCAAGGGTCTCCACACCCATGGCGTTGCAGCCCTGTGCCAGCAATTTGCCGAGGGTCGGGTTGCCGCGGCACTCGAACGGCAAGTTGCTGATGAAATGCGGCAACTCATTGCTGGTGTAGGTGCCCTGGAAATGCGGCGCACAGTTGATGTGGTAACTGGCGTTGACCAGCCAGTGCGTGTCGAACACTACCAGCGTGTCTACACCCAACTCCCGGCAGCGCCGGCTGATTTCGCGGTGGCCGTCGATGGCGTCCTGCCGCGTGCCTTTGCGCGGCCCGTCCAGTTCTGACAGAACCATCGATGGCACGTGTGTGATCTTGGCGGCGAGTGCAAGTTTGCCCATTTCAGTGGTTCCCCGTTGGGTGGTGTTGCGGTGCAGGCGTGGATTTATCCAGCGACTGCTGTCGGCCCATTGCGGACGGTCGTTGCCTGGTCTGCGTTGGCATGGGCATGGGCAAGGGCATGGGCATGGGCTTTGGCGTTGGCGCGCGTCGCGGCAGGCGCAGCCCGGCGGGGGCTCAACCTGGAGCGGTCGGGCGCTGAACGCGCCGACTGCCCTGTGGTGCTCGCCCGAGGGTCGGGCCGCAGAACTCACTGCGTTCACTTCGTTCTCTGCGTTCGGACAACCGCGGCCAAAATGATGACGAAGTGCGCTGCGCGCACCGACCCTCG
>CAMAWD010000088.1 GCA_945861785.1 Rhodoferax sp. OV413
AATGCTTGGTTTTCAGCGATACCCCAACACCACTGGAATATGTCATCTCTTGAACAATGAACTCGGCCAATGGCGTGATTTGGCCTTTGACGCTCGCTGCTTCCAGTGCCTTCATGTAGGCATCTCGACGACTCATCCGAATCACAGTCCATGGATAGCCGCCGGATGCCAGAAGCGTGTTCATCAGAAAGCGACCGATGCGGCCGTTTCCATCGAAGTACGGATGGATAAAGACGAAGAGATGGTGCCCAAGCACGGCGCGAACGCTGGCTTGCGGCTCTGCTTCGAGCAAGTCCCACAGCGTTTCCAGTGAATCCAGCAAGGCCTCGCTGGGCAGCGGCGTGTGCATGGAGTTGCGAATAAAAATTGGACCACGCCGATAGCCGGTGAGCTGATCGGCTTCGACGATGCCGGCAGTCACGGTCGGGCCGAACAGTTCGGCATACCAATCGTGGTGACCACGCTTGACCACGAGGCCGGCGTTGTCTTTGGTCAGTACTTTGCCAATGCTTTCCTTGACCGCCTGGAAGGCCTGGTGAGCCCCTTGCGGCCAATGCGTCCCTGGTTCTGTTGTGCTCTGGGTCGCCATCCGGATTCCAGTCACCGCTGGCCACGCGCTCGATCAACTCGTCGGTGACGCGATAGCCCTCGATGGACAGGGAGTTGTAGGCGTCAGAGACGTAGCGCTCGTCAACCTGTGCCAGATAGTCGGCACCCTGTTTCTTGATGCCAGGCGCAGGAGGGAAGGTATTGATCACATCCTGGCGCCATCCGGCCCACATCGATCGCAGACGCAGCACATAGGGCGAGCGTTCCTTGCTGGGCGCAATGCTGGGTTCGGCCAATTCAAAGGGATTGACCAGTTTGAGCGCGATCTTGAATTTGGCGAAAGCCTTCTGGATGCGCTCGGCCTCGTCGGGGCGTTTGACAAAGTCGAATGCAGCGGCCAACCGGCCTGCTGCCGTCACCATCTTGTCGCCAGCCAGCAGCGTCGGTAGCAATTCGGACGCATGGCGGATGGTGGCGAGGTGTCGAAAGTTAAATCCACCTTGGCTGTGCCGCTGTCGATCGTGACGCATGTGACCTGTCTGGGCACGGTGGTGTTGCCCGTGTGGAGCATCAGTGATGCCTCAGGGTTCAGGCAGTACCGCTTGCCAAAGCGCTTGCCCAGGTAGCCTGACACGAAGGCCCAAAAAGATGCGTACCACGCCGTGGTGTCTGCGTCGTTGTCGCTTGGGCTGCCACAGATGTACCACCCCTTCATCACGGGCTGCAGAAACCCCGTCTCGACCAACAGGATGCGCTGCTGGTCGTCCTTGAGGTCCGAGGCCTCAACAACGCCGTCGTGCTTTTTCTGAAGCCGCTTGAGGGTTTTCAGGGCCGCTGCGAGCGTTGGATTGCCCTTGGATTTGCCACGTGATGGGCTCACAAATTTACTTTGTTATTTGTTCAAAAAATACTTTGGTTTTGTATTGAAAATTACTTTGTTATTGCGCGGGTTGATCCTGCAGGCCAGAGGGCCAAGCCAAGGTGGGAGCGTCCTGCGATCCAAGATTGGATATGGGAAGGCAGAGAGGATCCCGTTTGTGACCACAGGTCAGTTTTGGGGTGAAGCGGTGACCCGCACCGTGTCATCGCGGACTTGAACCGGAATTTATGTCTCAGCCGGGGAGTTCGGTTTTGTGCGGTAGGTGTAGACTGGCTTTGACTGCCGGGAGCCCATCAATGACCAGCCTAGTTGACGAACTTTCTCAAAAAGCCCATTCTCTTCGTCCAGAGGAACGTGTTCGATTGGCCGAGGAACTTCTGGCCACCATCTATAAGGTAGACGACGACGTTGAGGCTGCGTGGGATGAAGAGATCAAGCGTCGGATCGGCGAAATAGACAACGGGACCGCCAGGTTGATTTCCGCTGACGAGGTCTTCGCACAAGCGCGCAAACTTCTCAAGTGACGCGCGTTCGGTTTCACGAAGCGGCTCTCGACGAATTGTCGAATGAGGTTTCGTATTACGCGGCAGTTGCTGCGCGCCGGTCATCCCCGGCGTCAACCCGCTGCATGTCATTGCGGACTTGATCCGCAATCCAGTGCACCCCGGCGTGTGAGCCGTTCGACAAGCTCAGGGCAAACGGAAAGCACCCCTGCAAAAACCAGCCCGGCACCTTGGCACGACATCGCGCCATGGTTCGTCCACCGGGTGCCTATTGCTTTGTGCCGCGCCGCAAGTCTCATTCAGGGAATACGCAATCGTGGTGTTGACTTCTGGACGACTGGGGGTTAATCTATGTCTGCATTTACCCTATATATAGATAGGGTATGTGCAGACATATGACAAGAATTGAACTCATTCGTAAACTCGCTGAGCTGGATCACCGCGGGATCCATGTGCTGGCTCGGCGCGACATCGAGAAGTTGTTTCCCGACGAGGCAGACAAGGCCATGGAGAAATCTTTGCAGCGGATGGTGGCCGACGGCCTCTTGCAGCGGGTCGCCAAGGGCCTCTACGTGAACCCGTCAGCAACGAGCAAAAACCGGTGGCTGGCGGAGGAGATCGCCAAGGCGCTGCGCCCTGGTTGCATCTCGTATGTCAGCTTGGAGTCCATCTTGTCCGAGTATGGTGCCATCTCGCAGATCCCGATCAACACGATGACGGTAATGACGACTGGACGCAGCGGGGTCCACAAAACGCCCTACGGGACCATCGAATTCACCCACACCAAGCGGGCGCGCGCGGAGATCCTCATGCGCACGCTGGCGCCCAAGGGCAGGCCGCTTCGCATCGCCACTCGATCAGCGGCTGTCCGCGACCTCATGCGCGTAGGGCGCAACGTCAACATGATCATCCATGACGAGCCAGAAGATGAATCAGAAGGGCAGGCGGCATGAGCGATGCGCCGGGCCGCCCCAAGCACGCTCGCACCGCAATGCGCAGCATGGAGGTCGCCTGATCTGGATGACGACGCAAGGCGCCAAGCTCGACCCCGGGCTGGTCGCCGCGAAAGTCGGCGACTATGGCGTCGAGGGCTACGAAGACATGCTCGACGAAGCGATTAAACGCCTTCCCGCCATCGTCAACAGCCCGGAGTTCAAGGCCCAGATGACACGTTTCATCGACTCTTCCACAGTGTCCAAGACGTTGGACAGAGAAGGTTATCTTGACTACTTGTCCACATTGGTGGGAAAGCTCTTCTCGAAGATGCGTTTCGAGCTCGCAGAGGCGCTGCAAGCCGTCCAGACCCAAGCCAGCGCATCCCAGGCCGGCGTTGCCAAGGGTAGACCCGGCAAGAAAAAGTTGCCTTGAGTTGACTGACCATGTGCGCAGACTTTTTGGTGTCACCAAATTGGGCGTTGTGCAACATGATCCGCTTCCATAGCCACAGCATGCAGGGTTTCACGGGCGGTTGGGCAGTTTTGGATTGAAGCGTTAACCCGCGGCATGTCATTGCGAGCCCTGAGCATGTCATTGCGGACTTGATCCGCAATCCAGTGCACCTGGGCTTGTGAGCCTTTCGACAAGCTCAGGGTAAAACGAGCCACTGACAAGGCTGCGATCCGGCAGTGCAGGCTGTCAAAGGTCAGCTTCAGGGGCTGACTCGGTTCGTCATAAATTTCGGGCTGCGTGATGCAATCTCAAAATTTCAACGTCATCGCCACGCACGCGGTAAATGGCGATGTAGTTTTTGTGCAGGACCAATTCACGCGTGCCGGGGACCCGGCCTGCCCGACCTATGCCCGGATGGGCCTGAAGTTTGGTCACAGCGTCCTGCAACTCCCGCAAAAAGCTGATCGCACGGGTCGGGTTATCTTTGGCGATGTAGCCTGCGATTTCATCAATAGACGCGAGCGCTGTCTTGGTCCACCTGATCAACATGGATCAAGCGCTGTATTTGGAGAACACCGCTTTGACCTGCTTGTCGGTGGCGAATTCACCTGCATCGGCTTCCTTGATGCCTTCATGAATGTCACGAATCTGCCAGGATTCACTCTGCACATAGTTGGTCAGCGCATCGATGGCCAAAAAGCTCTTGGTCCGTGCGGTCGCCTTGGACAGTTCTTCGAGCTGGTTGTAAAGCGCCTCGGGAAGTCGTACGTTGATGGTTCTGGCGGTCATGGTGTAACACTCTTGTGCATGTGTAATACAGCACATTGTCCACTTCACAAACCCAAGGGTCAATACTGGCTGGCAGGCGTTCAATGAAAACGCTTCCGAAAGTGATGCGGGCGTTCCCCTCCAGGTCGAGATAGCCCACACCATTTTCCTTGCACAGCTGCCTCACAGCGGGTGAGATGTATGGAGCCATGAAGATGGGCACCGCATGCGGGGTTGGCCATGGGCCGGGCGCACGATTCCGACCAACATGGCGTTGGTTCACGAAGCCCGTCAGCAGAGCTTGCGGCCCACAGCCCGGAATCGGCGCGGGCCTGGGCAAAGTCAGGGTGTGTCGCAAACTCTTTTGCCACCGTTAGCGCCGGCTTACTGGTGCGCTGCTTGCAGCAACACCTGCTCGGCCCACTTGTTCAGGCTTTGGCCGTTGCGTGCGCTCGCCTTCACAGCGGCGGCGTGCACTGCCGGATCGACCCGCAGCATCATGCGGCCACTGGCTGGCCGTTCCGGCTCCTGCCCGAGGCGGTTGCAGGCCACGATGTAGCTGTCTATGGCGGATTGAAAGGCGTCTTCAAACTCAGCCACCGACGTGCCATGGAAAGTGATGATGTCGTCGATGTCCAGCACCCGGCCAACAATGATCTTGTCCTCGGTGTCAAAGTCCATGCGGGCCTTGTAGCCCTTGTAGATCATGGTGTTCATGGTGTTGCTCCAATCCTCGCCAAAAATTCGCGCGCTGCCTTGACCCTGTAGCGCAGTGCCTCGCGGCCTGGATGCGGCCGGTGAAAGTTTGCCTTTCGACCCTGGTGTTCGAAGGTGACCGCTGAGCCCGGGCCTTCGATGGTCCGGCAGCCCAGGGCCGACAAAAGTGCTTCGATCCGTGACCACTCGATATTGCCGTTCACTGGCTCGGCAATGAGGGCATCGAGAGTCTTGCGGTGTTTGCTGTTCACGTTCAAAGGATAGCACTATTGGGAATTTTGCAATCAAATTCTGCCAATCCATTGGCTGGCAATCAGGAAGTTGTCATTTCGGACTTGATCCGCAATCCAGTGCACCTGGGCTTGTGAGCCTTTCGACCCTTCGACTGGCTCACGACAGGACAGGCTCAGGGCAAACGGAAAGCACCCCCTGCAAAAACCAGTCCGGCACCTTGGCACGACATCGCGCCATGGTTCGTCCACCGGGTGCCTATTGCTTTGTGCCGCGCCGCAAGTCTCATTCAGGGAATATGCAATCGTGATGTTGACTTCTGGACGACTGGGGGGGCAGAGGCGCTGCAAGCCGTCCAGACCCAAGCCAGCGCATCCCAGGCCGGCGTTGCCAAGGGTATGGGTAAAGTGCAGCCCTAGGAAGCTAAAATGGATTCAAAATTACACGGTACTTGCCATGCCAAATCCAGCTTTAAACCAGTCTGCGCGCCAGAAAAACGTTGCCAATATGTTGGCTACGCTGCGAATTGAAAAGCTCAGCCCGAGCGAAAGTCTCAAGCCCTCGTTGCAGGCCTATGTAGATGGGCAAAAAACTACTACTGATTTGCTCAACGAAGTCAAGGCCAAATATGTCGCGCTACGACGCGGATGACGTCTATTGCATCCCTTAAGAACAAAGCAGGAACAGCAGAGCACGCAGGCTACTCCTTAGATTACTCGGCTTTGGATCAAGCTGAGCTTTACCCAGTGATGCAGGCATCATTTCTTGGCAACGAACAGCCACTATCAGACTTGATTTTTAAAATCATTGCCTGACCGCTGGAATCAAGCCGCGTGTCATTGCGGACTTGATCCGCAATCCAGTGCACCCCGGCGTGTGAGCCCTTCGACAAGCGCAAGGCAAACGGAAAGCACCCCCTGCAAAAACCAGCCCGGCACCTTGGCACGACAATAGCCGGATGAGCGACGTTTTTACCCCTGCCACCAAAACACCCAAGGTGGGCTTCATCAGCCTTGGCTGCCCCAAAGCCCTGACCGACTCCGAGTTGATCCTCACGCAACTCAGCGCCGAGGGTTACCAGACCTCCAAGACGCTGGCTGGCGCCGATCTGGTCATCGTCAACACCTGCGGGTTCATCGACGAGGCAGTCCGCGAAAGCCTGGATTCGATCGGCGAGGCGCTGGCCGAAAACGGCCGCGTCATCGTCACCGGCTGCCTGGGCGCCAAGACCGGTGCAGACGGTGGCAACCTGGTGCGCCAGATTCACCCCAAGGTGCTGGCCGTGACCGGGCCGCATGCCACGCAGGAGGTGATGGATGCGGTCCACGCCAACCTGCCCAAGCCGCATGACCCGTTTGTGGACCTGGTGCCGAATTCATTCGGCGTGGCCGGCATCAAGCTCACACCGCGCCACTATGCATATCTGAAGATCAGCGAGGGCTGCAACCACCGCTGCACCTTTTGCATCATCCCGTCAATGCGCGGCGACCTGGTGTCGCGGCCGATTGGCGATGTGCTGGCCGATGCGCGGGCGCTGTTCGAGGGCGGTGTGAAAGAACTGCTGGTGGTCAGCCAGGACACCTCGGCCTATGGCGTGGACGTCAAATACCGCACCGGGTTCTGGGACGGCAAGCCGGTCAAGACCCGCATGCTCGAGCTGGTGCAGGCGCTGGGTGACATTGCCGAGCCATTTGGCGCCTGGGTGCGCTTGCATTATGTGTATCCGTACCCAAGTGTGGACGAGGTGATTCCGCTCATGGCCTCTGGCCGCGTGTTGCCTTACCTGGATGTGCCCCTGCAGCACAGCCACCCCGATGTGCTCAAACGCATGAAGCGCCCGGCCAGCGGTGAACGCAACCTCGAGCGCATCCTGAAGTGGCGTGCCGAGTGTCCCCAGATCGTGGTGCGCAGCACCTTCATCGCCGGTTTCCCCGGCGAGACCGAAGCCGAATTCACCCACTTGCTGGAGTTCATGCGCGAGGCGCAGATCGACCGCGCCGGGTGTTTTGCCTACAGCCCGGTCGAGGGTGCCGCAGCCAATGCCTTGCCCGGGATGTTGCCCGCCGAACTCCGCGAGGAGCGCCGCGCGCGTTTCATGGCGGTGGCCGAGGAGGTGTCCGCGCAGCGCCTGCAAAGGCGCATCGGGGCCACGATGCAGGTGTTGGTTGACGCCGCCCCCGGCCTGGGCCGCAAGGGCGGCACGGGGCGCAGTTACGCCGATGCGCCGGAGATAGATGGCATCGTGCGGCTGTTGCCACCCGAGAAGATCAGCAAGACTTTCAAGGTGGGTGATTTCACCAAGGCCAAGATCGTTGGCACCCAAGGCCATGACCTGGTGGCGGTGCCGATTTGAACGTGCATTGCGGCGAGTGCAGTGCAGGCAAAAAAAAGCCGCTGAGAGGTCAGCGGCTTTTCATATTAACCCCATATCAACGCATTAACATGGTGCCCAGGAAGGGACTCGAACCCCCACGAAGTTACTCGCTAGTACCTGAAACTAGTGCGTCTACCAATTCCGCCACCTGGGCATTTCAGGAAAGAAGGAGAGTGTATCAAAAATGTTAGCCCCCCCAGCGCATTGCTGGACGAAGTTGAAGGAACCATACAGGGTCACCGTGATGGCCATGGGTTCGTGTCGCGTGATGACGGTGAGTCGGATATTTATCTGCCACCGAACGAGATGCGTGCCGTGCTGCACAAGGACCGTGTCAAGGTGCGCATCGTGCGCAGCGACCGCAAGGGGCGCCCCGAGGGGCGCGTGGTCGAAATCGTGGAACGCCCGCGCCAGCCCATCATCGGGCGGCTGCTGCAGGAGGGCGGTGTCTGGCTGGTTGCCCCGGAGGACAAGCGCTACGGCCAGGATGTGCTGATCCCCAAGGGCGCGACCGGCACGGCCAAGCCGGGCCAGGTGGTGGTGGTCGAACTGGTCGAGCCACCGGCCCTGTACGGGCAGCCGGTGGGTCGCGTGAAAGAAGTGCTGGGTGAGGTCGACGACCCTGGCATGGAAATCGAGATCGCGGTGCGCAAATACAGCGTGCCGCATGAGTTCTCCGACGGCTGCATCGCGCTGGCGCGCACTTTGCCCGACAAGGTCCGCGCGCAGGACAAAAAACACCGCATCGACCTGACCGACATCACGCTCGTGACGATCGACGGCGAAGACGCACGTGACTTCGACGATGCGGTCTATTGCGAACCCTCCACCCAGGGCCGTGGCAAGAACGCGATCAAGGGCTGGCGGCTGCTGGTTGCGATTGCGGACGTCAGCCACTATGTGGAAACCGGCTCGGCGATCGATGTCGACGCCTACGACCGTGCCACCAGTGTGTATTTTCCGCGCCGCGTGATCCCGATGCTGCCCGAGAAGTTGTCCAACGGACTGTGCTCGCTGAACCCCGAGGTCGAACGCCTGTGCATGGTGTGCGACATGTTCGTGGCCTCCACCGGCGAGGTCACGGCCTACCAGTTCTACCCGGCAGTGATGTGGAGCCATGCGCGTTTCACCTACACCGAGGTGGCTGCCATCCTGGCCAACACCAAGGGGCCGGAGGCGGTGAAGCGCAAGGACCGGGTGGGCGACCTGCTCAACCTGCACGACGTTTATGGTGCCCTGCTGGCCTCGCGCAACAAGCGTGGTGCGGTGGATTTCGAGACTGTCGAAACCCAGATCGTTTGCGACGAGAGCGGCCGCATCGAGAAGATCGTGCCACGCACCCGCAACGACGCCCACAAGCTGATCGAAGAGGCGATGCTGGCGGCCAATGTGTGCAGCGCCGACTTCATCCTGCAAAGCAAGCACCCTGGCCTGTACCGTGTGCATGAAGGCCCTACGCCCGAGAAGAAGGAAATCCTGCGCAGTTACCTCAAGGCTACCGGTGTGGGCCTGAGCATCAGCGACGACCCGAGCCCAGGCGAGTTCCAGGCGATTGCCGCAGCCACGCGTGACCGCCCTGACGCGCAGCAGATCCATTCGATGTTGCTGCGGTCCATGCAGCAGGCCATCTACACCCCCACGAACAGCGGGCACTTTGGCCTGGCATTCGAGGCCTACACCCATTTCACGAGCCCGATCCGGCGTTATCCGGATTTGCTGGTGCACCGGGTGATCAAGGCGATTCTGGGCAAGACGCGTTACCAGCTGCCGGTATTACCGACACCCGGCGAGGCGCATGCCAAGCTGTCCAGGCGGCTCGAGAAGGGCCTTGCCAGCAAGGTGGGCGAGCCGGGCCAGCAACCGCGCAAGCTCAGTGCCGAGGGGCAGGCCTGGGAGGCTGCGGGCTTGCACTGCAGCGCCAACGAGCGCCGCGCCGACGAGGCCAGCCGCGACGTGGAGGCCTGGCTCAAGTGCAAGTACATGCGCGAGCATCTGGGCGAGGAATACGGCGGAGTGGTCACTGCAGCCACCAGTTTCGGCATCTTCGTGACACTGGATGCGATGTATGTCGAAGGGCTGGTGCACATCACCGAACTCGGCGGCGAGTACTTCAAGTTTGACGAGTTGCGCCAGGAGCTGCGCGGCGAACGCACCGGCATTCGTTATGCCATCGGCAGCCGCGTCCGGGTGCAGGTGAGCCGGGTCGACCTCGATGGGCGGCGCATCGACTTCCGCCTGGTCCGTGAGGGTGACGATCTCCTGGCCCGGTCGACGAAGGACAAGGGCCCCGGCCGCGAGGCGCCAACACGCTCTGGCGGGCGCGACGAACCGGTGCCCGAGGCGGCAGGTGCGCGCGGCGCGCGCAAACGCGCGGAGTCAGGCACCCGCTCGCGCAAACCGTCTGGCGGCGCAGGCAAGAGTGCAGCCGGCAAGTCGCCGGCCAGCAAGCGCAGTTTCAAGACGCGGCGCTGAGCACAGAAGGCCGCGCCACCGATTGCGTCAGCAATCGGTGGGCGCCTGCAGCCTGTTGGCCATGGCGCAGGCAGTCAGCGGGACGTCCGCTGGCCACCGGTCGGCACACTGGCCGTGCAGATAGACCGCCTCCCAGGCGGCTTCGGTTTCGGGCAGTCCGGATGCAAGGGCGGCACCAATGGCGCCTGCCAGCAGGTCGCCAGTTCCGGCGGTCGCAAGGCGGGCGTTGCCAGTGGGGTTGATGCGGCATAACTGGCCTGGTGCGGCCAGCACGGTTCCTGAACCCTTGAGCACAATCGTGCACTGGAATCGGTCGGCGAGTTGCCGGGCCGCACCCATGCGGTCGTGTTGCACCACCGTGCTGGTCGTGCCCAACAGCCGTGATGCCTCCAGCGGGTGGGGCGTCAGCACAGTCTGCCAGCCGCGGGCCGCGCGCGCACGCAATGGGCCTTGCAGTTGCGTGTCGCGCGCGATCGCATTCAGCGCATCGGCATCCAGCACCAGGCGCGTCGCGCCTGACAACAGCCTGGGCAGGTGCGCGCGCACCGCATCACCACCACCACAGCCGCAGACCACCACCATCTGGCCCAGCACCAACCCGTCGACGTGGCGCAACATCAATGCGGGCTGCGTGACCATGGCGCTGGAGAGGGCCGGGTCCAGCGCCGCCAGGTAGACCCGGCCGGCGCCGAAGTTCAAGGCGGCGGTTGCGGCCAGCAAGGCTGCGCCGGCCATGCCGGGTGCGCCCCCCACAACGGCCACGTCGCCAAAACTTCCCTTGTGCGAGGCATGCCGCCGAACGCGTGTTGCGGGCGCGCCCCCATACGTCGCGCATTGGCTGGCAATTGCGGCAAAGCTGGCGGGGTCAAGTTGCAGGTGGTCCAGCCACACCCGTCCGGCCGCGTCGCGCCCCATGGCCGTGAACAGACCCGGCTTCAGGGTGAGCAGGCACAAGGTGGTGTGCGCCACAACGTGGGGTCCGTCGCAATGCCCGGTGTCTGCATCGAGGCCGGTTGGAAGGTCGATGGACAGTGTTGGCACGGCAGCCTGGTTCATCCGCTGGATCCAGGCGGCCATCCGGCCCTGCGGCGCGCGGCTCGCACCAATACCAAGCAGCGCATCCAGGCCGAGGTCGAACCGCTCCGGTGGTGCGTCGGCAAATGCCACGCCGGCGTCGATCGCCCGCTGCAATGACGCCGCAGTGTCGGCACTGGCGGCCGCTCGGGCGCCCAGCCATGTCACGGTGGTCTGTTTGCCCCAGCGCTGCAGCTTGGCCGCCGCCTCCAGGCCGTCGCCGCCGTTGTTGCCCGGGCCGGCGGCGACCCAGATGTTGCGGGCATGGGGTGCGATGGCGAGCGCCAGCCGTGCCGTGGCAAGCCCGGCGCGTTGCATCAGCGTGTGGGGCGCCACCGCCTGCAACGCCTGATGTTCGATGCGCCGCGTCGATGCCACATCGAACACCGGCCAGGGCCGGGCGGGGTCAACCGGGTACGGTGCAGGGCTCATCAGGCAACCTCCATGCTGCGCATTGCGGTTCGAGCCCCTTCGGGCGGCCGTGCGGGGCTCATTGCAGTGTCGATGGCTCAGAACTCGAACGTATCGCCTTCGCGGGCCAGTCGAACGTCGGGCGCGCTTGCGCCCTCGGGAAGGTTTTTGGCCATGGCCTGCGCAAAGGCGGCCTCGAGTGCATCGTCGCTGCGGGTCGGTTCGTGGTGGGTGCAAAACAGCACCCGTGCCCCGGCCCTGCGCGCGTAGTCGATGCTGGAGTCAAAGCTGCCGTGTCCCCAGCCAAGCTTGGCGGGATACTCCTGGGCGGTGTAGGAACTGTCGGCGATCAGCACATCCACCCCCTGCATCGCTTGCACGATCGCTTCGTCGCGCTCGTCGACAAACTGCTGGTATTCCCCAAAATCCGCGTCGTCCTTGTTGTAGATGTTGCAGGGGGGTTCATGGTCGCCGGTAAAAAACACCGACTTGCCGCCCGACTCGATGCGGTAGCCAAAATTGAGCACCGGGTGGTTCAGCAGATAGGGGGTGATCGTGGCCGATCCGAGCTGAAAGCTTTGTTCGGGCGCCAGGGTCACGTATTCGATGTGCGCCTTGAGTTCGGCTTCGCGCACCGGGAAATAGCTGTACTGCAGTTGCACTGCCATCAGTTGCTCCACGCCTTTGCCAGAGACCGGGTCGAATGCCCCATGCAGCCGAAGCGTGTTGCCGGGTACGAAGTTCGGCACGAAAAAAGGCAGCCCCTGGATGTGGTCCCAGTGCGAATGCGTGATCAGCACATTGGCGGTCAGCGGCATCTCGGCCAGCAGCGTCTGCGACAACGGGAAGATGCCGGTGCCCGCGTCCAGGATGATCAACGAGTTGTCGTCGGTGCGGATTTCGATGCAGGTGGTGTTGCCTCCATACCGCACGGTTTTTGGTCCGGGCGAGGCGATTGAGCCGCGAACTCCCCAAAAACGGATTTTCATGCTGCTGCCTTTACAGGGTCGTGAAAAGTTTCGATTCGTCGAGAAGCTGCGCCAGGTCGCCCAGTGAGTCGGTCACCGCATCGAGTGAGCCCCCCAAGGCGCTGCGCGGTGTGTGGATGTATTGTCTTGGATGGCGGTGCGGGTCGTTTGTATTGTGTCAGTGAAACTGCGGGCAACCAATGCCGGGGCCGCTGCCATCAGCGGCGCAGGCGTTCCAAGCCAAAACCCTGCATGTCCAGTTCTGGCGCGTGGCCCAGCAGCGTGTCTGCCAGGGCCCGTGCGGATCCACATGCCAGCGCCCAGCCGCTGGACCCGTGCCCCAGGTTGAGCCACAGGCCCGCAATGCCGCTGGCCCCGACAATCGGCGGCCCGTCGGGCAGCATGGGGCGGGCGCCTTTCCACTCCTGGATCGCATGCGTCCGGCTGGCGGCACCAGGAAACCAGTCGTGCAGGACTTTGTAGAGCGTCTGCAGTGAAGCCGGCCGCTTGTGGGCGAGGCTGCCGCCGAGTTCGGCGCTGCCGGCCACGCGCACACGCTGCCCCAGGCGTGTGATCGCGACCTTGTAGTGCTCGTCCATCAGTGCGCTGCGCGGGGCGTTCAACGGCTCACGGATCGCCGCACTCAGTGAATAACCATAGACCGATGCGAGTGGGATGTGCAGCCCCAGGGGCCGCAGCAGGGCGGCAGAAGCAACGCCGGCACACACGACGACGCTGTCAAACGGTTGCGCCGCTGCCGAGCCGTCCAGCGCGACTGCCATGCCGCCAGAACCATCGATGCGATCGACCTTCGTGTTGAACCGAAACCGGACTCCCAGGCGCTGTGCTTCGTTCTTGAGCAGCAAAGCGAACTGGCGGCAGTTGCCGACTTCGTCCTCGGGCAGATGGATGGCGCCGGCGAAGCTGGTTTCCGGATTCAGGCCCGGTTCGAGTTTGCGCACTCCATCGGGGTCGAGCAGCGAAAACTTGACGCCGGCATCCCGCAGAACCTGCAGGCCGGGTTCTACCATCGCATGGTCCTGGGCGCTGCGCAGCAGAACCAGGTAGCCCGTGCTTCGGTCGTATTCGAGATGCAGGTAGTCGGTGAGCGCATGCAGCCGCTGGCGGCTGTAGAAGGCCAGCGCCTGCATCCGTGCGCGGTTCAGACTGTAGATTTCCGGGCGGCAGGCCCGGTACCAGCGCCACATCCACGCCAGTTCGGACATGCGCAGCGGCAGACCGACACGCACACTGGCATGGCGGCGCAACATCTGTGCCAGGACCTTGCGTGGCATACCCGGCGAAGCCCACGGCGTGACATATCCGGGCGCGACGATGCCGGCGTTGGCGAAACTCGCCTCCTCGGCAACTGCACTGCAGCGCTCGAAGACGGTCACCTCGTGGCCGTCTCGGCCCAGTTCGAACGCGGTGGTGACACCGATGATCCCGGCGCCGATGACAGCAATTTTCATGAATCCCTTGTGTTCTTTCTTTTGGGCCTGCGGTCAATGCCGATCGCGATGCCGGATTCAAGCCGGCTGCAGCGCCAGTTCGATTTGACGGGCGGCATTCAGAACGCCGTCGTCGTGCATCGCCGCGTGCCACACCATCAGGCCCACCGGCAGTTCGTCCGGGGCCTGGCAGGGGATCGAAATCGCGCAACCATCGAGCATGTTGACCATGCTGGTATTGCGCAGCAAAAGTCCGTTGACCCTGAAAAAAGCGTCGTCGCGCTCGGCACCCGGGGCCAGTGCTGCAATGGCTGGCGCTACCAGTGGCACAGTGGGCGACAACACTGCGTCGAAAGCCGCCAGGCGTTTTTCGACACGCAAGATCCAGTCGGCGCGGGCGTGCAGCAGGTCCACGTAATCGGCGGCCCCCATGCCGGCGCCGCGCCCGATGCGGTGGGCCACCCGTGGGTCGTAGGAGGCTGCGTGTTGCCCCAGCAGATGCCGGTGCCATGCGTAACTTTCGGCTGCCGAAAAGCCGCCGCTGGCATTGATCGCCGCCAGTTCGCCGATTTCGGGGAGGTCGATCTCGGTGATCGACGCGCCGCGTTGGCGAAGCAGTGCCAGGCTGCGCTGGTAGGCGCGCGAGACCGTGCTGTCGAGGTCGTCCTGCATCTGGTTTCGCACCATGGCGAGCCGGTAGGTGGTCAACGGCGCCTCGCTCCGGGTGACCGTGCATGCGGCAAGGATCTCGTGGGCCAAAATGGCGTCGGGGACCGAACGGGTCAAGGCACAGACGGTATCGAGCGTGGTCGACAGGGGCACCGCGCCGTGTGTCGGAACCAGCCGGGCTGTATTCTTGAACCCGACGATGCCGTTCAGCGCCGCGGGGATGCGGATCGAGCCACCGGTGTCGGAGCCCAGCCCGATGAATGCTGCGCCGGTTGCCACCGACACCGCAGCGCCGGAGGACGAGCCCCCGGGGATCAGTGCTTCGCCTCGGCTGGCAGCATTGGCCGGCGTGCCGAAATGCGGGTTGATCCCGACCCCGGAAAATGCGAACTCGACCATGTTGGTTCGGCCAGTGATTGCAGCGCCAGCCGCCTTGAGGCGGGCAACCGCAGGGCAGTCGAGCGCTGCTGGCGGCGCGCCTGCCAGGACGACAGAGCCAGCGGTTGTGACCATGCCCTGCATGTCGAACAAATCCTTGATCGACACCGCCAACCCGCCCAGCGGCCGGGCCTGGTTGCTGGCGTGTGCCGCTGCCTGGCGGGCCTGGGGAAACAGCGTTTGCAGAAACACATGTTCGCAAGGTGGCGACTCGCTTGCGGCAATACAGGCGTCCATTTGCGCCTCGGCGCTAGACTGCCCCTGGCGCATGCGTGCCAGGGTCGTGGTGAGGTCGTTTGCAGGAGAGAATGGCATCGAAATCGGGGTGTCCTGTGTTATATTCGCTGGGTTTTGCTGGTCAGCCGTTTCGGGTGGCGGGCAGACAAATCACAAACCGGGCCCATCAAGGTGTTCGCGCTGGCGCAACAGAACCGATATTCGCAGGTTTTGCTGTCATGGTGACGAATAGTGGCCCGGATTTTAGACCCAACCTTTGGAGCTCATCATGTCTGTAACCATGCGCGAAATGCTGGAAGCCGGTGTCCATTTCGGCCACCAGACCCGGTTCTGGAACCCCAAGATGGCACCGTTCATCTTCGGCCATCGCAACAAGATTCACATCATCAACCTGGAAAAATCGCTGCCGATGTTCCAGGATGCCGCCAAGTTTGTGCGCCAACTGACGGCCCGGCGCGGCACGGTGCTCATGGTCGGCACCAAGCGCCAGGCGCGCGACACCGTGGCGGCAGAAGCCCAACGCGCTGGTGTTCCTTATGTCGACCAGCGTTGGCTGGGCGGCATGCTGACCAACTTCAAGACAGTCAAGCTCTCGATCAAGCGCCTGAAAGAAATGAAGCTGCAGCAAGAAGGCGGCCTCGACAGCATGAGCAAGAAAGAGCAACTGATGTTCGCCCGCGAACTCGAAAAGCTCGAAAAAGACATCGGCGGCATCCAGGACATGGCCGCTTTGCCTGACGCGATCTTCGTGATCGACGTCGGTTACCACAAAATTGCTGTCTCCGAGGCCAAGAAGCTTGGCATTCCGCTTATCGGTGTGGTCGACTCCAACCATTCGCCTGAAGGCATCGATTACGTCATCCCTGGCAATGACGACTCCTCCAAGGCCGTCACGCTGTATGCCCGCGGGATCGCCGATGCGGTGCTCGAAGGCCGTGCCAATGCGATTGACGACGTCGTCAAGGCCGTGTCGGCTGAAACATCGGACGAATTTGTCGAAGTGGACGAGGCCGCAGCCTGAACCTTCCGGCTTTGGAAGAAAGGGGCATTGATGCCCCTTTTTTTTAGCCTCCCCTGGAATTTTGTCGAACCAAGTACGGAGAGAAAAAATGGCTGCAATCACAGCGAGCATGGTGGCGGAACTGCGCGGCAAGACCGACGCGCCCATGATGGAATGCAAACGCGCCCTGACCGAAGCCGACGGTGACATGGCCAAGGCAGAAGAACTGCTGCGCGTCAAGCTCGGCACCAAGGCCGGCAAGGCTGCCGGTCGCATCACGGCCGAGGGTGTGGTGGCCACAGCCCGAGACGGCGAAGTTGGCGCAATGATCGAAGTCAATTGCGAAACCGACTTCGTGACCAAGAACGACGCTTTCCTGGCTTTGGCCAGTGCCGCCGCCCTGCTGGTCGCCAAGCACGATCCGGCCGACGCCGCCGCGCTGGGCGCGTTGCCATTTTCCCAGGATGGTTTTGGCCCGACACTGGAAGACGTCCGCCGGGGCCTGATCGGCAAGATTGGCGAGAACATGGGTTTTCGCCGCTTCAAGCGTTTCGCGTCGGGCGCCAAACTCGCCACCTACCTGCACGGAACGCGCATCGGTGTGGTGGTGCAATACCAGGGTGACGAAGCCGCAGCCAAAGACGTTGCCATGCATGTGGCAGCCATGAAGCCTGTTGCATTGTCCAGTGCCGATGTGCCCGCAGAGTTGGTGGCGCGGGAGCGTTCGGTGGCAGCCGCCAAGGCAGCAGACGACGCCGCGACCGCAGTTGCGGCCGGCAAGCCGGTGCAGTCAGCCGAGATCGTCTCCAAGCGTATCGAGGGCGGCGTGCAAAAATACCTCAAGGAAGTCTCGCTTTTTGACCAGTCCTTCGTCAAGAATGACAAGCAGACGGTGGCGCAGATGCTCAAGGCAGCCAACACCACGGTCACCGGTTTCACCCTGTTTGTCGTGGGTGAGGGCATCGAGAAGAAGGTCGACGACTTTGCCGCCGAGGTCGCCGCGCAGGTGGCATCGGCCAAGCAGTCGGCCTGACGCGCGCGAGGTACCGCAGGCCCGGGGCCTGCCTTTTTTGAAACCGACCCAGGAAGCATCCATGTCCGACGCCAAGCCCGCACACAAACGAATCCTGCTCAAGTTGTCGGGTGAGGCTTTGATGGGGGACGACCAGTTCGGCATCAACCGGGCGACGATCGTGCGCATGGTGAATGAGGTGGCCGAAATCACCCGCATGGGCGTCGAGGTCGCGGTGGTGATCGGCGGGGGCAACATCTTCCGCGGCGTAGCGGGTGGTTCGGTTGGCATGGACCGCTCGACCGCCGACTACATGGGCATGCTCGCCACCGTCATGAACGCACTCGCCCTGGGTGACACCATGAACAAGGCCGGCCTGATTGCACGCGTCATGTCGGCGATCTCGATCGAACAGGTGGTCGAACCCTACGTGAGGCCCAAGGCCCTGCAGTACCTGGAAGAGGGCAAGGTGGTGATCTTCGCCGCCGGGACCGGCAACCCTTTTTTCACCACCGATACGGCCGCCGCCCTTCGCGGGGCCGAGATTGGCGCCGAAGTGGTGCTCAAGGCCACCAAGGTTGATGGCGTGTACAGCGCCGACCCCAATAAGGACCCCTTGGCAACGCGTTACACCAAGATCTCGTTCGACGAGGCCATGGCCAAGAATCTGGGCATCATGGATGCCACTGCGTTTGCGCTTTGCCGCGACCAGCGGCTGCCGATCAAGGTGTTTTCGATCATCAAGCATGGCGCACTCAAGCGTGTCGTCATGGGCGAAGACGAAGGCACGCTGGTGTATGCGTGACAATGTCGCCAAACCAAACCATGGCGGGTAATGGCACCCGCCAGGAGACTGTCGGAGTAGACGATGGACATCGCTGAAATCAGGAAGACGGCCGAAGCCAAGATGGACCAGTCCATCCTGGCGTTCAAAGGCAACTTGACCAAGATCCGCACCGGGCGGGCGAATCCGGCCTTGCTGGATTCCGTGCACGTGGACTACTACGGGGCGAGCCTGCCGATCAGCCAGGTGGCCAATGTGTCCCTGCTGGACGCCCGCACCATCAGCATCCAGCCCTGGGAAAAAGGCATGGGTGCCAAGATCGAAAAGGCGATTCGCGAGAGCGACCTCGGGCTGAACCCCGCGTCCATGGGCGACCTGATCCGGGTGCCGATGCCCACCATGACCGAGGAGCGGCGCAAGGAACTCACGAAGGTTGTCCGCAATGAGGGCGAAAGCGCCAAGGTCGCTGTGCGCAATTTGCGCCGCGACGCCAACGAGGCGGTCAAGAAGCTCGTCAAGGACAAACTCGCCTCGGAAGACGACCACAAGCGTGCCGAGGTCGACATCCAGAAGGTGACGGATCGGCATATTGCCTCCATCGACCAACTGGTAGTCGCCAAGGAACACGACCTGATGGCGGTTTGAGGCCGGCGCGGTCCACCTTCCCGTACCCTGAATGAAGAGCACCGCCCCGAACCATATCGCCATCGTGATGGATGGAAACGGGCGTTGGGCAACACGCCGGTTCCTGCCCCGTGTAGCCGGCCACAAATCCGGTGTGGACTCCTTGCGCCGTTGCGTGCGTGCATGCGTCGTGCGCGGGGTGGCGGTGTTGACTGTGTTTGCCTTCTCGTCCGAAAACTGGAACCGCCCCAAGGACGAGGTTTCCGGGCTGATGGAACTGCTGGTGAGAGCCTTGTCCCGGGAGGTTCCGCAACTCGTGGCGGACGGCGTTCGCCTGCATTTCCTTGGTGAACGCGGCGCGCTTTCGGGCGCAGTGCGGGCCGGTCTGGAGCGTGCCGAGGCCGCTACCGCAGCCAACACCAGTCTGATCCTCAACGTTTGCTTCAACTACGGTGGTCGCTGGGACATTGTCCAGGCGGCAAATGCGCTGGCCGAGCGCGGCGAGGCAATCAACGAGCAAAGCCTGGGTGCTGCGATGCAGCTGGGCCAGGTGCCGGAGCCCGACCTCATCATCCGTACGGGCGGAGAGCAGCGCATCAGCAATTTCCTGTTGTGGCAGGCCGCGTACTCCGAGCTGTACTTCTGCGACACCTTGTGGCCGGAGTTCGACGAAAAGGCCCTCGACACGGCGATTGCCGAATACGGCCAGCGAGAGCGGCGTTTTGGCAAGACTTCCGATCAGTTGCGCGCCCCGGCTACAAGCCAGCAGGCAGCCTGAGGCCTTACATGCTGTGGCAACGTGTCGTAACAGCAGTGGTCCTGCTGCTGGGCTTGCTGCCGGCGCTTTTCTATCCGTCCCCCGAGCCTTTCTGCCTGGTGGCGATGGTTTTCATTGTTGCAGGCACCTGGGAATGGGCGCGCCTTGCGGCTTGCAGCCCAGCGCTGTCGGTTGCTGTCGGCGCCCTCGGTGCGGTGGTATGTGCCACGGCATGGACCATCGGCATGCTTGACATGAACCTTCGCTGGTTGTGGTTCGCAGCGGCTGTGGTCTGGGTGGGTGGCGCGGTCTGGTTGTTGCGGGGGGGGGCCGACGCATGGCGTTCGGTGCCGCGGCAGGTGCGTCTGGGCCTGGGGGTGGTGCTGCTGTGTACTGCCTGGCTGGCGGTGGCCCAGGCCCGGATCGTCGGAGTCAATTACCTTTTGTCCGTGATGCTGCTGGTGTGGGTGGCCGATATCGGGGCCTATTTTTCAGGCCGAAAGTGGGGCGGGCGATGGTTCCCGAGAAAACTTGCTCCGAGCATCAGCCCGGGCAAAAGCTGGGAGGGCGTTGTGGGTGGGTTGGCCGGCGTGTTTGTCGTATCGATCGTTTGGCGCTGGGCCGACGGGTACGCGCAGGCAGCCACCAGCAGCCTGTACACCGAGTTGAGCGGCACGCTGGCATGGTGGGCAGTGCCGGTTTTGCTTGGGCTGACCGCCATGAGCGTAACCGGTGACCTGCTGGAGTCGCTGGTCAAACGCGTCGCGGGCGTCAAGGACAGCAGTGGCCTGTTGCCCGGGCACGGCGGTGTCCTGGACCGCCTTGACGCCTTGCTGCCAACCCTGCCACTGGCCATGCTGTTCCACGCCTTCTAGGCCCGGTACCAATGCCCTCCAGAAAACGCATCACCATCCTCGGTTCGACCGGTTCGGTCGGTGTCAGCACGCTCGACGTGGTGGCGCGCCACCCAAGCCAGTTCGAGGTTTTCGCATTGACCGCATCGACCCGGGTGGACGAGATGTTCGCCCAGTGTGTCGAATTCAAGCCGGCCTTTGCCGTCATGGCGTCACAGGTTCATGGAGACTTGTTGCAGCAGCGGTGTGCAGGTGTGGGCTTGCCGACGCGGGTGCTGGCTGGCCCGGAGCATATTGCCTCGGTGGCAAGCGACGAGCGCGTCGACATCGTCATGGCGGCCATCGTGGGCGCGGCGGGTCTTGCGTCCTGCATGGCCGCTGCACTTGCGGGCAAACGCCTGTTGCTCGCCAACAAGGAGGCGCTGGTGGTGGGCGCCGAGGTTTTTCTTGCTGCGGTCCGCAAGGGTGGCGCCAAGCTGCTGCCCATCGACAGCGAACACTCCGCGATCTTCCAGTCTTTGCCGGACGACGCCGGCACCTGGGCGCAAGTGATCGACAAATTGCTCCTGACGGCATCGGGTGGGCCGTTTCGCAGCCGTGACCCGGCGAGCCTGCGCGACGTGACACCGGAGCAGGCCTGCGCCCATCCGAACTGGGTCATGGGGCGCAAGATATCGGTCGACTCGGCCACCATGATGAACAAGGCCCTGGAAGTGATCGAGGCCCGTTACCTGTTCGGCGTGTCGCCCGGGCAGATCGATGTGGTGATCCATCCGCAAAGCGTGATCCACTCCATGGTGCAGTACCGCGACAATTCCATCGTCGCGCAGCTGGGCACACCAGACATGCGGGTGCCAATTGCCTATGGCCTGTCGTGGCCGAAACGCATGGCGTCCGGCGCCAAGGCGCTGGACTTCGAAGCCCTGGGGGCCTTGAGCTTCGAGTCCTTCAAGTCGGCCGATCACCAGGCGCGTTTTCCGGGGTTGGGGCTTGCCTGGCAGGTGTTGAATGCACCGGTGGGAACACCGGCCATCCTGAATGCCGCCAACGAAGTGGCGGTGGCGGCGTTTCTTGACCGGCAGATACGTTTCGACCAGATCCATGCTGTCAACGAGGCGACGCTGGCCTCGGTTTCTCCGGGCCGGGCCGACACGCTCGACGATCTGCTGGGGCTCGATGCACAGGCTCGGCGCGTTGGCTCTGCGCTCGTGCGCAAACTTGGCCATGTGTGACATGAAGGGCACCATTACATGCTGACGATCCTGGCATTTCTGCTTGCACTGGGCGTGCTGATCGCGGTCCATGAATACGGGCATTACCGCATGGCTGTTGCTTGTGGTGTGCGGGTGCTGCGGTTCTCGGTCGGGTTTGGCCAGGTGGTGTGGCGCTGGCAGCCCAAGGGGTCCGCGACCGAGTTCGTCCTGGCCGCCTTCCCGATTGGTGGTTATGTGCGCATGCTCGACGAGCGTGAGGCGCCAGTGCCGGCGCAAGACCGCCACCTTGCTTTCAATACGCAGCCGCTGGCGGCGCGGGCCGCCATCGTGGCGGCCGGGCCGCTGACGAACCTGCTGCTGGCGGTGCTTTTGTATGCCGTTGTCAACTGGAGCGGGGTCGACCAGCCGCGCGCCTTGCTGGCCAGCCCGGTGCCGGGTTCCATCGCAGAGCAGGCCGGCATAGTCGGGGGCGAGTTGGTGCAACATGCCGGCCTCGATGGCGATGAGCCGGAGCCGGTGGCGTCATTCGACGACCTGCGCTGGTTGCTGGCGCAAGGCGCACTGAAAAAGCGCGACGTGCGCCTGATGTTGGCAACTGCGCGTGGCCAGGCCACGCATGCGGTGCTGCTGCGTCTGAGTCAGACCGACATCCAGGACGTGGATGCACAACTGTTTCGCCGCATCGGGATCATCGGCCCCTTGAGCCGACCGGTGCTGGGTGATGTCATGGCCGGTGGCGCTGGCGCCGCAGCCGGCCTGCTCCCCGGGGACCTGGTGCTGAAATTCGGGCCGGTACCGATCCGCGATGCCCAGCAGCTGCGCGACCTGATTCGCGGCTCCGTGCATGGCGCCGGCAGCACCGCCAGCACCGCCAGCAACTGGGTGATCGATCGCGCCGGGCGGCAGCTCGAAATCACCGTGCAGCCGCTGGCAGTTGACGAGTCGGGGCGGCTGGTCGGCAAGATCGGCGCATTTGTCGGGGCCCCCGTGGAACTGGTGACTGTCCAATTGGGCCCGCTGGACGGACTGTGGGCCGGCGCCGTGAAGACCTGGGAAGTCTCGGCCTTGACGGTTCGCATGATGGGCCGGATGCTGATCGGCGAAGCGTCGCTGAAGAATCTCAGCGGGCCCCTGACCATCGCAGACTACGCCGGGAAGTCGGCCAACCAGGGCCTGACGGCATACCTGCTTTTTCTGGCGCTTGTCAGTGTCAGCCTGGGGGTGCTGAACCTGCTCCCGCTGCCGGTCCTCGATGGCGGGCACCTGATGTATTATCTTTGGGAGGCGGTGACCGGCAACAGCGTGACTGATGCCTGGATGGAGCGGCTCCAACGCGGCGGAGTTGCCGTTCTGTTCTTGATGATGGGCATCGCCCTTTACAACGATTTGGCCAGGATGCTTGGCTGAAACCCTGGTTTCGGCCGGCCCCACACGACTGTTTCTGACACGACAAAATGCAATTCAAACGCTTTCACAGAAATCTGCTCTTCATCGCCGCGGCCCTAGGTATTGCAACCGGTGCCGCCTGGGCCGTGGATCCCTTTACCGTGCGCGACATCCGTGTCGAGGGCTTGCAGCGGGTGGAGGCCGGAACGATTTTCGCGTCTCTGCCGTTGCGGGTCGGCGACACCTACAACGATGAAAAGGGCGCCACGGCCATCCAGTCGCTGTTTTCGCTCGGCTTGTTCAAGGACGTGCGGGTGGAGGTGAGCGGGGACGTTCTGGTCGTGATCGTCGAAGAGCGCCCCACGGTGGCAGAGATCGAATTTACCGGCAACAAGGAGTTCGAAAAGGACAACTTGCGCAATGCCCTGCGGGACGCCGGCCTTGCGGACGGCCGGCCGTTTGACCGTGCCTTGCTCGATCGCGCCGAACAGGAGATCAAGCGGCAGTACATCAATCGCGCCCTGTACGCGGCCGAGGTGGTGACGACCGTCACCCCGATCGAGCGCAACCGCGTCAACCTTTCCTTCACGATCACCGAGGGCGACCGGGCCAGGATCAAGGAGATCCGCATCGTCGGCAACAAGGTCTTCAGTGTCTCCACGTTGCGTGACCTGTTCGATCTGGACACCGGGGGCTGGCTCAGCTGGTACACCAAGTCCGACCAGTATTCGCGCGCCAAGCTCAATGCCGACCTTGAATCGCTGCGCTCCTATTACCTGACGCGCGGCTACCTCGAGTTCCGGGTCGACTCCACACAGGTCGTCATCTCGCCCGACAAGCAGGAGATCAACATTGCGATCAACGTCACCGAGGGTGAACGTTTTGTCGTGTCTGCGGTCAAGCTCGAAGGCAACTACCTGGGCAAGGAAGACGAGTTCAAACCCTTGGTCACCATCCGTCCCGGGCAAGCCTACAACGCGGACGCAGTGGTGCAGACGACCAAGGCTTTCACTGACTTCTTCGGCAATTTCGGCTACGCATTTGCCCAGGTCGAAGCCAAGCCGGAGGTTGACCGCGTCAACAACCGCGTCGCACTTGTGCTGCAGGCGGAGCCCTCACGCCGTGCCTATGTGCGCCGCATCAGTGTTGCCGGCAACAACCGCACGCGCGATGAGGTCGTGCGCCGCGAATTCCGGCAGTTCGAGGCCGCATGGTACGACGCAGACAAGATCAAGCTGTCGCGCGACCGGGTCGACCGGCTGGCCTTCTTCAAAGAGGTCACGGTTGAAACCCAGGAGGTTGCGGGTGCTCCCGATCAGGTCGACCTGACGGTCGCGGTGCTCGAAAAGCCCACCGGCAACCTCAGCCTGGGCGCCGGTTACTCCAGTGGCGATGGTCTGGGGCTCACGGCGGCCATCCGGCAGGAAAACGCTTTTGGGTCCGGCAATTCGCTGGGTGTTCAGCTGAACACGAGCAAGATCAACCGGACCATCGTCTTCAGCACCACCGACCCGTATTTCACGGTCGATGGTGTGTCCCGGTCGATCGACGTCTACCACCGCAGCACGAGCCCCTATTCCGACACCAACAGCTACAAGTTGGTGACGAGCGGCGGATCAATGCGCTTTGGCGTGCCGTTTACCGAAACCGACACGGTGTATTTCGGTGGCGGGGTCGAACGCACGCGCATCGTTCCTGGTACCAACCTTCCGAACGCCTACGTGACCTATGCGAACCAGTTTGGTTATTCGAGCGCCACAGTGCCTTTGACGGTAGGCTGGGCGCGCGACACGCGCGACAGTGCGCTGGTGCCCAACACCGGTGTGTTCCAGCGCGTGACAGGCGAGTGGGGTGTGGCTGGCGACGCCAAGTACATCACCAGCAGCTACCAGTACCAGCAGTACCTGCCGCTGAACAAGCAGTTCACGCTGGCATTCAATGGCGACGTGGGGCTGGGCAAGGGTCTCTCGGGGCTGCCATTCCCCCTGTTCAAGAATTTCTTTGGTGGTGGCCTGGGCTCGGTGCGTGGCTTCGAGCAGGGCAGTCTCGGGGTGCTTGATACAGTCACGGGAGCCTCCCTCGGTGGCACCAGGAAGCTCAACGCCAACCTTGAATTGCTGGCACCGTTCCCGGGCGCGGGCAATGACCGGACCCTGCGGATGTTCACGTTCTTCGATGTGGGCAACGTTTTTGGTGCGTCGCAGCCGATTCGTCTGAACGAGTTGCGTGCAGCGGCCGGGCTGGGTATCAGCTGGGTTTCCCCGGTGGGTCCGTTGCGGCTGGCGATGTCCCGGCCGGTCAAGAAGTTCACTGGCGATAAAATCCAGAACATTCAATTTCAGATCGGAACATCCTTCTAATGAAGATTCTTTCTTGCAATTGCATCACCGCGCTCATGCTTGGTATCGCGGCCCTCACAGCGCCGGTTCAGGCCCAGGAGTTCCGGATCGGGTTTGTCAACACCGACAGGATCTTCAAGGAGGCGACCTCCGCAAAGGCGGCCCAGACCAAGTTGGAACAGGAGTTCTCGAAGCGCGAAAAAGAACTGGTGGACCTGGGGGCCTCGTTGAAAAATTTCAACGACAAGCTGGAACGCGAAGGGCCGACCTTGTCCGACAGCCAGCGCGCGACGCGGCAAAAGCAGTTGGTGGACCAGGATCGGGATTTCCAGCGCAAGCGCCGCGAGTTCCAGGAAGATCTCAACGCACGCAAGAACGAGGAGCTCCAGATGGTGCTGGAACGTGCGAACCGCGTCGTCAAACAGGTGGCCGAAGCCGAAAAATACGACCTCGTCATCCAGGAGGCGGTCTACATCAGCCCCAAGCATGACATCACCGACAAGGTGATCAAGGCACTCAACGCCGGCGCCAAGTAGACACCTCGGGGGCAATGGTGTGACCCTGTCCCTGGCACGCATCGTCGAGGCGCTCGGGGGCGAGTTGCATGGGGATCCCGGTTTCCTGGTCACGGGGCTTGCCGCGCTGTCCACTGCGGGGCCGGGCGACCTGAGCTTTGTCAGCAATCCACGCTACGGGTCCCAGTTGGCTGGCAGCCAGGCGGGGTGCGTCATTGTGGGCCCCGAACTCGCACCAGCCGCGCTCGCACGTGGTGCCTGTATCGTCACCGGCCAGCCCTACCTGTATTACGCCAGACTCACCCAGTTGTGGAAGCGCAGCATCACTCCACCGGTGGTTGCGGGAGTTCATCCCAGCGCAGTCGTCGACGGTTGCGCCGACGTCGATCCGACAGCCTCGGTGGGCCCGTTGTGCGTGATCGAGCGGGGCGCCAGGATTGGCGCTGGCACGGTGCTCAAGGCGCGTGTGTCGGTTGGCCAGGACTGCGTGATTGGTGCACGCTGCATCGTGCATTCCGGCGTCGTCATCGGGGCAGATGGTTTTGGTTTTGCGTCCGACAACGGCGTCTGGGAAAAGATCGAGCAACTCGGTACCGTGCAAATTGGCGACGACGTGGAGATCGGTGCCAACACCTGCATCGACCGGGGCGCACTGACAGACACCGTCATCGAAGACGGTGTCAAGCTCGACAACCTGATCCAGATCGGGCACAACGTGCGGGTCGGTCGCCATACCGCCATGGCCGCCTGTGTGGGTGTGGCGGGTTCGGCCAGGATCGGGGCCTTTTGCACGATAGGCGGCGCCGCTGTGGTCCTTGGACATCTGGAGCTTGGCGACCATGTCAACATTTCGGCGGCCTCGGTGGTGACGCGATCGATCCTGAAGCCTGGCCACTACAGCGGGCTGTTTCCGATCGACGACAATTCGAAGTGGGAGAAAAACGCGGCAGCACTGAAGCGCCTGCACGACCTGCGCTCGCGCCTGCAGGCGCTCGAAAAATCAAGCAACCAATCGACCACCACGCCATGATGGACATCCACCAGATTCTGAAGCAGCTGCCGCACCGGTTCCCGTTCCTGCTGGTTGACCGGGTGCTTGAAATCGAGAAGGGCAAACGCATCAAGGCCCTCAAGAACGTGACCATGAATGAGCCGTTTTTCACCGGGCACTTTCCGCATCGGCCGGTCATGCCGGGGGTTTTGATGCTGGAGGCTCTGGCGCAGGCGGCGGCATTGCTGGCGTTCGATACCCTGGGGGTGACCCCGGACGACAAGACGGTCTACTACTTTGCCGGTATCGATGGCGCCCGGTTCAAGCGCCCGGTCGAGCCCGGTGACCAGCTGATCCTGCATGCCGAACTCGACCGCATGCGTTCCGGCATTTTCAAGTTCAAGGCACATGCCATGGTGGGTGACGAACTGGCCGTCGAAGCGCAGCTTATCTGCACCATGCGCACTGTCGCCTAGCTGCACGGGTGGCGCAGTGGCAGTGCAAAACATTCATCCCACCGCCGTCGTGGACCCCAAAGCCGAGCTTGACGGGTCGGTGCTGGTCGGCCCGTACACGGTCATCGGGCCGCATGTGAAGGTGGACGCCGGCACGACCATCGGTGCCCATTGCGTGCTCGAAGGGCACACAAGCATCGGCCGTGACAACCGCATTTTCCAGTTCAACTCGCTCGGGGCAGTGCCGCAGGACAAGAAATATGCCGGTGAACCCTGCGAACTCGTCATCGGGCACCGCAATACCATCCGCGAGTTCTGCACCTTCAACATTGGTTCTCCGGGAGACGCCGGCGTCACCCGCGTGGCGGACGACAACTGGATCATGGCCTACGTGCATCTGGCCCATGATTGCCAGGTTGGCAGCAACACCATCTTCGCCAACAACTCGCAACTGGCCGGGCATGTGCATGTCGGCGATTGGGCGATCCTGGGCGGGTTCACTGTCATCCACCAGTTTGTCCGGCTGGGAGCCCACAGCATGACGGCGATGTGCTCCCTGTTGTTTGCCGATCTGCCACCCTATGTCATGTGCCAGGGGCAGCCAGCCGGCGCCCGTTCAATGAACTACGAAGGCCTGCGCCGCAGGGGGTTCTCGGCCGACCGTGTCGCTTGCGTGAAGGCACTGCACAAGGCCTTGTACCGCGACAACCTGCCGCGTGC
>CAMAWD010000089.1 GCA_945861785.1 Rhodoferax sp. OV413
ACCCATCGACGTTACTCCAGTCACCATCTCGCCACGTACGCCCACCCGACGTCCACGCCCACCTCGGATGGCCTCGCGCTTGTAGTCCATCGAAAACGGCAAAGGTTATTTCTTCTAAAGCAACAGTATTGGGTCAGGTCTTGTTTTGCCATATCGCAAAACAAGACCTGACCCCTCGGAGCCCCGTGACCCCTCGGAGCCCCGAAGCCCGCACTCCGACCAAGTCGCAGGATCAGGTCGGCGGTGCGTTCGGCGCAGCGGCATCAAGGAGGAGCCCGCAGGGCGGGGGACAGCCGCGGAGCCGAATGCGCCGTCGGCCTGGTCCCACGCCATGCTGCCGGTAGCCGGGCTGTCATGGTTTCGGGCAAGACCAACAACGTCCGCAAAGGGCCGAAAGCAGCCAGGCGAATTCGCACGATCGATCGCCAACCGGTACTTGGTACTACCGCGTTGCCACGATCAGCCCTGCACTGGCTCATGTGGCGGCGTGTAATGCATTGCGTTGCTGCCGGTCGCCTGCTGGATGCGTGCCAGTTCGGCCTTGGCCACCACACCCAGGTGCACTTCATCGGGCCCGTCCGCGAAACGCAGTGCCCGGCCCCAGGTCCATAACAAGGCCAGTGGTGTGTCGGATGTCAACCCCATCGCGCCGAAGACCTGCATCGCGCGGTCCAGCACCCGCGTCTGCAGGCGCCCTGCGAGCACCTTGATGGCCGACACGTCGACGCGGGCTGCGCGGTTGCCTTCGCGGTCGATGCGGTCGGCTGCACGCAGCACCAGCAACCGGGCCTGGTCGATCTCGATCCGTGACTCGGCGATCCAGTCGCGGATGTTGGCCTGGTCGGCCAGCCGTTTTCCGAACGCGCGCCGCTCCAGCGCGCGTTCACCCATCAGGTCCAGCGCCAATTCACACTGGCCGATGGTGCGCATGCAATGGTGGATGCGTCCCGGGCCCAACCGGGCCTGTGCCAGCTTGAAACCGGCGCCCGATTCACCCAGCAGCGCCTCGGGACCCACATGCACATCGCGGAACAGCACCTCGCAATGCCCGTCGACAGACAGGTGGTGCATGATGGGCAGGTTGCGCAGGATGCGCACGCCGGGTGTGTCCAGCGGTACCAGCAGCATCGAATGGCGCTGGTGCGCGGCGCGGTCCTCACCATCGTCAGAGACACCCATCACGATCACGAAGCGGCAGTGTGGATGCATCGCCCCGGTGGTGAACCATTTGCGCCCGTTGACCACGTAACCGATGCCTGATGGTCGGATCGTGGTCTGGATGTCGGTGGCGTCGCTGGACGCCACGTCCGGTTCGGTCATTGCGAACGCGGAACGCATTGTGCCGTCCAGCAGCGGCAACAGGTACTTCACACGCTGTTCCGGCGTGGCAACCAAGTGCAGCAGCTCCATGTTGCCGGTGTCAGGCGCGCTGCAGTTGAAAACTTCCGAGGCCCAGTACAGGCGCCCCATGGTTTCCGCGAGCGGCGCGTATTCGATGTTGGACAGGCGCGTGCCGGGTTCGTCTTCACACAGCGCGGGGAGGAACAGGTTCCACAGGCCTTCGTCCTTCGCCAGCGCCTTGAGATCGTCGATCAACTGCGTTGGGTGCACCCCACGCTCGGCCAGATCGTGCCACTCGCGGTGGTGCGGCAGCACCAGCCGGTCCATGAAGTCCTGCAGCCGCGCCCGCAGCGCCTGTGTCTTCGGGTTGTACTGAAAATCCATGCTTGTCCTTGGGTGGTGGCGCTGCGTGCGCCGGAAGGTCCGATGCAGGCATGCTCGTCGGCCGGCACGGTCCGCGGCTGGGCAGTGTCGCGCTGCGCCGCCCTCGCCTTGCGCCAGATCATGGCGCGGCAACTGCCGCTTGAGCCGGCAGTCACCGGCGCGACGCAGGGCCGATGCGCTATTTCGCCCCGGCTGCCGACGGGGGGCGGCCCAGCGTGAAGCCGCCGTCCACCACCATCAGCTGCCCGGTCATCAGGCACTGTGGATCGAGCAACCAGGCGATTGCGCTGGCGACATGCTCGGGCGTGGCCACTTCGCCCAGCAGTGAACTGTCGGCGAACTGCGCCTTGACACGCTCATAAGCCACGTCGCCCAGGCCCTCCTGCATCCAGCGGCCCTGGACCATGCCGGGCAGCACCGCGTTGACGCGGATCGCCGGTGCCAGCGTGCGCGCCAGCCCCAATGTGAGCGCGTTGAGCGCAGCCTTCGACAAAACGTACGGAAACGAACTGCCGTTGCCGATCTGCCCTGCCACCGACGACACGTTGACGATCGCGCTGCCATGGCCCATGTGGCGGGCTGCGGCGCGCGCCATCTGGAACGGGCCGATCGCGTTGACACCGAAGATGGCCTGGAAGTCTTCGGCCTGCACGCCATCCAGGTTGGACAGGGGTACAAACCTGGTGGTGCCCGCGCTGTTGACCAGCACGTCGATACGGCCCCAGCGCGCCATGGCCTGGCCTGCCAGGTCTTCGCAGACCTTGTCCTGCGCCACATCACCCTGGACGGCCAGTGCATCCGCACCGGCGGCAATGCAGTCGGCCACCACCGATTGCGCCCGGACGGCACTGCGGTTGTAGTTGATGAGCACCTGGTAACCCTTGCCGGCCAACAAACGTGCCGTGGCGGCCCCGACGCCACTGGCAGCGCCAGTGAGGATGGCGACCTTGCGCTGTGTGGTCATCAGGTAACCTCCGTGCTGCGCACTTCGGTACGAGCGCCTTCGTGCAGCGCACTGCGGTGCGAGCCCCTTGGGGGCGGCCCGGCGCGGCTCATGCTGCGCCCTCGCCACTGCTGTCGGTCTTGAAATACTGGCGCACCACCGACTCGGCGATGACAGCCGGTTTGTCCTGGCCGTCGATCTGGATCGTCACGGCAAAGGTCAGCTGGAGGCCACCAGCGATGTCCTCCAGTTTGCCGAGCAGGAACCGCCCCCTCACACTGCTGCCGGCGCGCACCGGGTTGGTGAAACGCACCTTGTTCAGGCCATAGTTCAGTCCCATCTCGCAAAATGGAAGGGACAGATGGGCTTCATAGAACTTGCCCAGCAAGGAAAGTGTGAGGAAGCCGTGCGCGATGGTGCCGCCAAATGGCGATGACTTTGCAGCACGGGCGGTGTCGACGTGGATCCACTGGAAATCCTCGGTGGCCTGCGCAAAGCGGTCGATTCGCTCCTGGGGCATCAGCACCCAATCGGTCAGGAACACTTCCCGGCCGACCTGGGCGCGCAATTTGTCGAGGCTGCCGAGATCGGCGGAATAGGACATCTTCAAACTCCTTGGGCGGGGGCCAGCATGGCCAGCAATTGCATGCGCAGATCGCGCTTCACCAGTTTTCCGTTCGCATTGCGCGGCAGCGGTGTGAGCGAGAGGGTGAAACTCTCGGGCACCTTGTAATCGGACAGGCGGGCCCTGCAAAACTCGGCCAGTGCCTGTTCGCTGGCTCCCTCCTCCTTGAGCGTCACGAAAGCGTGCACCCGCTCGCCCAGCACCGGACACGGCTTCGACACAACCGCGCATTCCTGCACCGCCGGATGCGCGTACAACACGTTCTCGACCTCGATGGTGTAGATCTTGTACCCACCGCGGTTGATCATGTCCTTCATGCGGTCCACGACCTTCACATACCCCTGCGCGTCGATCGAGCCGATATCGCCCGAATGCCAGAAGCCGCCGGTGAAATTGCCCGCGGTCGCGTCCGGGTTGTCCCAGTACCCGCGCACCACCATCGGACCCTTGATCCAGAGCTCGCCCAGCGTGTCGGGCGGCAGTTCGCGGCCGTCGACGTCCATCACCCGCATCTCGGCGCAGGCCAGCGGGGCGCCAACGGTGTCGTTGTGTGCCGCTGTCTGGCCCGGTGGCATCAGGGTGGAAGGCGAGGTGGTCTCGGTCGACCCGTAGCAGTTCATAAGGGTCAGCGACGGAACCTTGGCCGCCAGCGTGGTGATGGTCGCCACCGGCATCGGGGCGCCACCATAGGCGCCGATCCGCCAGCCCGAGATGTCATGCTGGTCGAAATCGCCCTGCAGCAGGCACAGGTTGTACATCGCCGGCACCATCAAGGTGTGGGTCATGCGCTCAGTCACCGCCAGCCGCAGGAAGTCCGCGGCCTTGAACGCCGGCATGATCACCAGTTTGCCGGCGCAACGCAGCATGGTTGTGATCAATGCCACCAGGCCGGTCACATGGCTCAGCGGCACGGCACAGATCGAGCTGTCGGTGCTGCCCAGGCCCATCGCGATCTGGTAGTGCATCGACGAATGCACCACGCCCAGGTGGGTCAGCATCGCTCCCTTGGGCCGCCCGGTGGTGCCGGAGGTGTACAGGATCGCCGCCGTGTCTTCCTCCTGCACAGTGGCGGGCTGCGGAGCGATTTCGCCCGACAGGAGCGCGGCATATTCGAGCGAGCCGGCGCAGGAGCCACCCACCGCGATGCGGGTATGCAGCGCCGGCACATCGGCGGCGGCCGGCAACAGGTCGGCCAGGTCGGCCTCATGCACCAGCAGCGATGCCGCGCAGTGGGACAACATGTAGGCCAGGCCGGGTGTCTGTTCGCGGATGCTGATCGGTACCGTGATGGCACCGATACGCACGGCTGCCAGCAAGGTCACCACGAACTCGATGCGGTTGCCCAGCAGCAGCGCGACCCGGTCGCCGCAGCGCACGCCACGCGCCACGAGCCCCGCAGCCACGCGACCCGACTGCTCCAGCAATGCGGTGTATGTCAGGCGTTGCGCGCCGCACACCAGCGCGTCACCATCCGGATTGCGTTGCACCGCCTCCATCAGCATGGCGTGTATGCTGGCCGGGCGTTCAGCGAAACATGCAACCACCCGGTCGCTGTAGTGGGCTTCGAGCCGCATGGGCGGCCAGATGTCTTCCCAAGTGCCCATCACGCAAGCTCCCAGGGCGCAGGCACGGCCGCACCGTCCATGAACTCAACCTCGCGCCCTGCATGAAACAGCACCATGCGGGGCACGGGGAGGCTGGTCGGCGCCACTGCCTGCATGACCCGGTACTCGCGGTCGACCGCATGCGCCGACGGCAACAGGCTGGACGCGGGTTGTTTGCGCAACACCAGCGAGCGGTTGCCGAACGCGACGAAGTAGGTCGGGTTCGACTGGCCACCGCCGATGCGCTCGATCCGCATCGGGCCGCGCAGGTCGGGCAGGCGCGCTTCCAGGAACCCTTGCAGCACCTGTGGTTCGAAATCCATCAAATCCTCCACGGGCGGTGGCCCTGACTGAGGTACCCCATGGGCTGCATCTGCGAAATACTCATGCGCCCTCCCGCGGTGGTGCGTCCGCCAGCCGGAGTTGCATCGTCGTGGCGTCGATGTCCAGGTCGAGCAGCAACCAGATCGCCGCCTTCTGCCAATGCAGGCCCGGGCGCAGGGTGGCGTAGACCCCCCCGGACAGTGCCTGCGGCAGCACGAACTTGAGCGCGCGCAGGCCGGGTAGTTCGTAGCGCAGCACCGGCCCGGGCACCACAAGATTGAGCATGGCCTGCACGGCGGTGCCGGTGAGCGCGCGTTCAAGCAGCGCATACGCTGCGTCATCACGGGCGACCAGAGTCAGGTCGAGCACATCGCCCTTGTCCCCGGCGCGACCCGCAGCGATGTCTCCGACTCTCATGACAGGCTCCAGATAATCTCGGGCCGCACCAGGCCAGGCGCGATGAATCCGTCGAGCACCTCGATGCGGTTGCGCCGTTCGCTGCGCACACTGCAGCCACCGGCAGGGCCGGACAGGGTCAGGGCATAAATCTCGTCTTCGATCACCTGTGCCATCTCCAGGTCGGCGCAACGGGCAGACACATGGACGCGCAACTCGGCCGGCACACCGCCTCGCAGCGAGCCTGCCCGCAACACAGAGTCGACACCCACGATGTCAATCGCCAGATCGTCCGCCGCCCAGGCCGACAGGCGCAGGCGCAAGGTATCGGCAGCGCGGTGCGCACGGTCCCAGGAGGCGGTGCCGGCAAAGCCGATTTCGCAGTCGGCGATGAATCCAGGCAGTTCGAGGAACCCGGCGACCTTGAGTGTCGGCGGCGGTCCCAGCGAGCGGGCGCCTGCCATGTGCACTGTGTTGTGGCCGGTCTGCGTGAAACGGATGCCCGAGAAATCGAGGACCAGGTCGGGCGTGGCATACCGCGCGGGGTCATGCACCTCGTACAACAGCTGCAGGGTGCAGGTGACTGCATCGAGTACGGCCGGTGCGCCGTCGAGCACCGTGATGTCGGCCGAACCGTCGGCATACACATGCGCCAGCGGATAACCCAGCGCGGCAAAGTCGGCCGCCGACAAGCCAACACCGGGGCGCGCACCACCCACAGGCTCGTAGTTACCCCCGGTGAGCTGGCCGCCGCATTCGAGCAGGTGGCCCACCGCGATGGCGCCGGCCAGTGCGGCCTCGCCAGGCGCCAGGTGGCTGCGCGCCGACGCCGCGAAAAGCGCTGAATCGGCGACCCGCCCTGTCACCACCACATCGGCGCCGGCATCGAGGGCCTCGGCCAGTGGCGCGCAGCCCAGGTAGGCATGGGCGCCGATCAGGCGGCCCTGCACCGGCCGCACCCACTGCACCTGATCACGCAGGTGCATGACGTCATCGCCGACGACAGCCGCAACACGTTTGCCGGCCAGGCCAAGCTCGCGCGCCAGACGGGCAATGGCAACACCGGCCGCGCGGGGATTGGCCGCACCCAGGTTCGAGACGATGCGACAACCCGTGCTGGCCGCAGCCGGCAGCAAGGGCGTCAGGCGCCGACGCAGTCGCGGGTCGTGGCCTGCGTCCGGATTGTCGGCCCGCGCCTTGATCGCTGGCACCAGTGTGCGTTCGGCCAGGCACTCCAGTGCCACCGTATCGACCTGGCCGGACGCAGCCAGGGCAACGGCCGGGTCGATGCGGTCTCCGGCGAAACCGGCGCCGGCGCCGATGCTGCAAATGGGCTTGCGCGTGTGGTTCATGTCTGTCACAGCCCCATGTAGGAACGTTGTATGTCGGGGTCGCGCAGCAGGTCCTCGCCGCGTCCGGTCTTGAGGATGCCACCGTGCTCGATGACGTAGCCACGCCCGCACATGCGCAGCGCATTGCCCACGTTCTGCTCGACCAGCAGCACCGACAGCCCCTTGGCCTTGACCAGCGCACCCACCATGTCGAACACCTTGTCGACCATGATCGGCGCCAGCCCCAGCGAGGGCTCGTCGAGCATCAGCAGCTTGGGCAGGGCCATCATGGCGCGCGCCACCGCGCACATCTGGCGTTCACCACCAGACAACCGACCCGCGAGCTGGGTGCGCCGTTCGGCCAGGATCGGGAACATGGTCATGACTTCGTCCAGCGACTCGCGCCAGCAGGGTCAGGGCGATGCTGGCGGTGGGTATCAGGATGCGCAATGCCATGGTGTGTCTTCCTCGGGTTTGGACGTTGTCCCGATTCAGGCCGGCGCGTATCGGGCCACGGAGTTATCGCCTTCGGGCTCGATCACCATGCGCAGCGGCATGTCGATCTTCAACTGCGCGGCCTCTGCCCCCACGATGTTGCTGAACATGCGCGGGCCTTCCTCCAGTTCGACAACCGCCACGGTGTAGGGCAGCCGCTGGGCGAAGGATGCGTGGTAGGCGATCCGGTAGACCACCCAGCTGATGAGCCGGGCACGGCCGCCTGCCTGCTCCCAGGACCAGTCCTCGCCCAGGCACCCCGGGCATTCACTGCGGGCTGGCAGCCAGCGGTGGCCGCAGGCCTTGCAGCACTGGTACAGATGGCGGCCCTCTTTCAGCCCATCCCAGTAAGGACGGTTCAGGTCGGTGATTTCGGGGCCAGGCGCCTGGACGTCGGGTTCGCTCATGCCTTCTCCTTATTGACCCAGGATCAGCGTCGCATGCGTGTGCATGATGCCGCCCTGGTTGCTGATGACGCACTTGGCCGCGCCCTGCACCTGGTTGACGGAGTCGCCGCGCATCTGGCGCACACCTTCCATCACCAGCTGCAGGCCCGGCATGCCAGTCTCGGACAGCAGGCCGCCAGAGGTGTTGATCGGCAGCGCGCCTCCGAGCTCGATGCGTCCGTCCTGCACGAAGCGGCCACCCTCGCCCTTGGCGCAGAAGCCGTAGTCCTCCAGCGTCATCAGCACTGCGATGGTGAAGCAGTCGTAGATCTGCGCCACGTCGATGTCGGCGGGTGTCAGGCCGGCCATCGCGAAGGCGGTCTGCGCCGACACCTTCGCCGCGGTGGTGGTGAGGTCCGGGCGCAGTGCCACGTCCCAGGATGTCTGGCCCTGGCCGAAACCCAGCACTGGCACCGGCCTGGCCACCTTGAGCTCGGCGGCCTTCTTAGCGCTCATCAGGACCACGGCGGCGGCGCCGTCGGACACCAGGCAGCAGTCGTCGCGGCGCAGTGGCTCGACGATCATGCGCGACGCGCGGTACTGCTCCAGTGTCAGCGGCTTGCGCAACTGCGCATGCGGATTGGCCGCGCCGTGGCGGCGGCAGGCCAGGGCGATGGCGCCGAGCTGGTCGCTGGTGGTGCCGTACTGCGCCATGTGGCGCTGCGCGACCATCGCGTAACCCGCCGGTGTTCCGAACCAGCCGTAAAGCCCGCTGCCGTCGTCGCCATAGGACTTTTCGTAGGCCTGGCGCGTGCCCGTGGCCGGGTTGTCGGCCAGCGACACCACGGCGATCTCGCACTGGCCGGCCTCGATGGCCATGGTGGCGTAACTGATCATGCTGATGTTGCTGGCGCCGCCGTGGTCGTAGACACCGCCGATACGCGGCTGCATGCCCAGCGCCTCGGCCAGCTTTTGCGCGTACATCATCTCGAATTTGGAGGTCGGCGCCTTGACCATCAGGCCATCGACCTGGCGCTTGTCGACACCGGCGTCGGCCAGCGCCTTGCGGATCGCCTCGACGTTGAGCGACACCGTGCCGCGCCCGGGATGCTTGCCGAACGCGGTGTGGCCGATGCCCGCCACAACGACCTTGCCACTGAGCGGATGTGCCATGTTCAGATCACCTCTTCGGCTTGCAGCCGTGTTATCTCGTCTACGGGCAGGCCCAGCCAGTCGCCGTAGACCTCCTGGTTGTCGCGCCCCAGCTCACCGCTGGGTCGCAGCGCCACCGGCTCGACACCGTCGTAACGCATCGGCGAATTGGGCAGGCAAACGCGCCCGTACATCGGGTGCTCGACCCATTCCAGCGCGCGGCGCGCGTGCATGTGTTCGTCGTTCACCACTTCGTCCAGGTTGCGCACCGGCGCGCAGGGTACGCGGTGGCCCATCAACAGGTCGAACAGCGCCTTCCTGGCATGCCGCGCGGTGAATGCCGCCACCAGCTCGTCGACTTCGTCCATGTGCTCCACACGCAGCTTGAGGGTCCCAAAACGCGGGTCAACCAGCAGATCTTCGCGCTGCATGGCCTTGAGCAGCGCCCTCCAGTGCGCCTCGCTGACACAGATGATGGCGATGTGGCCGTCGGCGGTCGGGTAGACGTTGTAAGGTGCCTCGGCCAGACCGCCATGGCGGTTGCCGGTGCGCGGCGGCACGGTATTGCCCATGCTGTGGTGAAGCCCCAGGTTGGAGGCCAGCGACGCGTACACCGCCTCTTGCATCGACACCTCGACCAGGCGCCCCACGCCGCTCTTCTCGCGCTCGTACAGCGCTGTCATGATGGCGCCATACAGGTGAACACCGCCCATGAAGTCGCCAATGGCCGGCCCCGCCTTGACGGGCGGGCGGTCCGGATAACCGGTCACGTTCATGATGCCGGCGATCGCCTGCACGGTCAGGTCCATGGCGGGGTACTTCATGTTCGGGCCGGAACGACCAAAGCCTGAGCCAGAGCCGTAGACGAGGCGCGGGTTGATCTGCCGCAGCACCTCGTAACCGACACCCAGCCGTTCCATCGCACCCGGCGCGAAGTTCTCGACCAGCACGTCCCCCTTTTTGACCATCGCGCACAGCAACTCGCGACCACGTTCGGTCTTGAGGTTGAGCGTGGCAAAGGTCTTGTTGGAATTCAGCATCGCAAACGGCAACGCCGCTCCGCCCACCACGCTGCGCCGGCGCAGGTTCTCGCCGCCCTTGGCCTCTATCTTGATGATGCGCGCACCCGCCATCGCCATCAGGAAGGTGCAGTAGGGGCCGTTGTAGATCTGGCCCAGATCCACCACCGTGACACCTTCGAGCGGATACCGTGCGCCCATCTTCAACGCCCCTTGAACTGCGGCGGACGTTTCGCTGCGAAGGCTGCGGGGCCTTCCTTGGCGTCTTCGGTCATGGACAACATCCGGTTGATCACCGCCTCGAAACGCAGGCCGGTGGCACGGTCCATTTCACGGCTTCGAACTGCGAGTTCCTTGGCCGCCTGCACGGCCAGGGGTGCGTTGGCGGCGATCTTCCTCGCGTAGCCGTAGGCCGTGTCGAGCAACTGCTCTTTCGGCACCACCTTGTTGATCAGGCCCCAGCGCGCTGCCGTCTCCGCGTCCATCATGTCGCCGGTCAGCAGCAGGTCCATCGCTACGGGATAGGGCAACTGGTCCAGGATGCGCTGGGTGCCGCCATTGCCGGGGATGACACCGCGTTTCACCTCGGCCAGGTTGAACGTGGCGTGTGGCACCGCGATGCGGATGTCGGTGGCGAGCATCAGCGTGATGCCGCCGCCAAGGCAGTACCCGTTGACGGCTGCAATGATGGGTTTCCATACCTCGAGCCCGCGGTTGAGCAGTTGGTCGCGCTGCGTCATCCACATCTCCGACAGGTCGGGCGGCGCCGTCAGGAAACTCTTGATGTCCGCTCCCGTCGTGAAGGACTTCTCGCCCGCACCGGTGATGATCGCCACGCGGATCGCCGGGTCATCCCGCACCATGCACCAGGCCTTGGACAGGCCCTGGTAGTGCTCGGCATCCATCGCGTTGAGCCGCTCGGGACGGTTGATAGTGATGAGGGCAATACCCTCGTCGGATACATGAAAATCGATCGCCATGCTGATCAGCCCTTTGTCCGTTTGCCGCCCAGCAGGTCGCGGGCGATCACCATCCGGTGCACTTCTGAAGGCCCCTCGCCGATGCGCTTGATGCGCATCTCGCGGTACCAGCGCTCCAGTGGCAGCTCCTGGGCCACGCCCATGCCGCCAAAGATCTGGATGCAGCGGTCGACCACGCGCCCGGCCGCCTCGGTGCCGTAGACCTTGGCGATCGACGCGTCGACCTTGATGTCGCGCCCCTTGTCGGCGTTCCACGCCGCCTGGTACACCAGCAGCCGTGCCGCACGCAACTCCACTTCGGAGTCGGCGATCATCCACTGGATTGCCTGCTTCTCGGCCAGCGTGCTGCCGAAGGCCTTGCGCTGGGTGGCCCATTCGATGGCCATCTCCAATGCCGCCTGCGCGATGCCGATGGTGGCGGCCGCATACGGTGGGCGGGCGTGCACCAGCCATTCCTCGGCAAACGAAAACCCCTTGCCCTCGTCGCCCAGCCGGTCCTCGATCGGCACTTCGTAGTTGTCGAAATGCACCTCATAGGGCGAGTAGGAACGGATCACCGGGATCCTCGACAGGCTGATGCCGGGCTGGCTCTTGTCGACCACGAAACTCGTGATGCCGTCGCGGCCCTTGCTCTCGCCTACCCGGGCAAACACGATGCCCCACTTGGCCATGCTGGCGCCCGAGATCCAGATCTTGGTGCCGTTGATGACGTAGCGGTCGCTCTTGCGTTCGGCCCGCGTCTGGATCGCGCGTGCCGGGTCGGACCCGCCCGAAGGTTCGCTGATGGCGACGAAGGCCTTGGTTCCGTTGGCCATGTCCTCGCGGGCGAAGCGTTGCTGGTGCTCCGTGCCTTTCCAGATCACCACCGGTGGGTCGAAACCAAAAGCACCACAACCGGCGATGTACGCACCCATGCGGCATTTGGCAGTTTCTTCGGCGGCCACACACTGGCCCAACAGGCTCAGGCCCGCGCCACCGTGTTCGGCCGGTGTCTCGAAACACCACAGGCCCAGGTCGCGTGCCTTGCGCTGCAGGGTCACCAGCGCGTCGGGTTCGGGCGTGTAGGCATCGTGTGGCAGCTTGTCTTCGACTGGTTTCACCTCTTCTGCCATGAAGCGGCGGATGGTGTCGCGCATCATGCGCAATTCTTCGGGCAACTCCCAACTTCCTGAACTATCCATGTGAGACTCCTGATGTTGTAAAAGGGGGCCGGCGCATGCGGCGCGTCATCGAAGGCTGGCACGCCGGGAGGCACTGGCCGTGGCGTCCAGGCGGTAACGCCGGTGGCCGGCTGGCAGTGCATGGTCCTCGGCGACCACCACCCCATAATCGTTTTCGGCGCTGGCGCGGCTGATGTAACCGAGATTGAGGTCGCGCTCCACGGCTGCAAGCTCGCGCTCCAGTGCGTTGCCGAAACCGCCGCCGCCCGGTGAGGCAGCGCGGATTGCATCGCCTGCGGCGAAAGGTTCTTTCTCGAGCTTGCTGCGCAGCTCCGGGGTCCAGGTCTTGCCGCCGGTGGTGAGTTCCACCTTGTTGGCCTGCGCCGGGCCGCCGCCAACGATGCCGAAAGGTGCATGGTCGACCCGGTCACCCAATACCGACACGGTGATGTCGGACCACGCCGTGAAGCCGTATTCGGTGCCACAGCCGCCCCGGTGCCAGCCCTTGCCACCCGAATCCTCGCGGATGCGGAAGTGGTCGAAACGCAGCGGAAAGCGGTGCTCGGACATCTCCAGCGACATGAAGTTGGCCATCGACTGCGGAGGCGTGCCGTTGATCAGTCCGTCGCTGGCCCTGGTAGCGCCATACCCGCCGGGATAGGGGAACACCCCCACGAAATAACTACCGCTGCGCGGGTGCGTGCCGCTGATCGCGACCACACCGATGGTGCCGAAGAAGGCCGCCGGCGCCTTCTCGGGAATCAGTTTGGACATGGCGCCGAAGACCACGTCGACCACGCGCCCCATCGGGTCGAGGTAACCACCGCAGGCGGCAGGGTATTCGGCCGACAGCAGCGTGCGCGGTGGCACGTTGAAGCTGATCGGGCGAAACGTGCCGCCGTTCACCGGCACATCCGGGAAGATGTGCTTGATGGCCACGTAACACGACGACAAGGTGGTATTGCGCGACATGTTCAGCGGGCCGCGCGCCATCGGGCCGGTGCCGGCGAAGTCGAAGTGCATGGTGTCGCCCTTGACCGTGATCGCCAGGCGCACGGGGATGGGCTCGTCGACGATGCCGTCGTTGTCGATCCAGTCCTCCCAGCTGTAGGTGCCGTCAGGCAGGTCGGAGATGTAGGAGCGCATCTGCCGCTCCGAGTAGGCGATCATCTCGTTGAGGCACGCGCTGAGCACCACGCGCCCGTACTTGCGCACCAGCGCCTCGATGCCGCGGTTGCCAACCGTGAACACATTGGACATCGCGGCCAGGTCGCCGGCGATCTCGTTGGGCAGGCGCACGTTGGCCCGGATCATCGCCACCAGCGCGGTGTTGAGCTTGCCCTCCTCGTAGAGTTTGATCGGCGGGATGATCATGCCTTCCTGGTGGATTTCGGTGGCGCGTGGTGCCCAGCCACCTGGTACGTTGCCGCCCATGTCCATCCAGTGGCCGGTGGTGGCCATCACCGCGAACAGCTCGGCGCCGGCGAACACCGGCGCGATGAGCTGCACGTCCTGCAGGTGGCTGCCACCCAGGTAGGTGTCGTTCATGATCCACATGTCGCCGGGCTTGAAGCCGCCATCGGCAGCGGCCAGCTCGATCACCTTCTGCACCGTGAACTGCATGTAGGCCAGGAACACCGGCAACCCGTAGCGCCCCTGCGCGATGGTCTCGCCCGTGGTCGGGTGGAAGATGCCGTTGGCACAGTCGTTGGTCTCGGAGATGATCGGGGAGATGGCCGCATGGATCAGGTGCAGGTCCATCTCGTCGGCGATTTGTTCGAGGCTGCCGCGCACCACGGCCAGGGTTACCGCATCCATCATTTCACCTTGACCAACAGGTTGCCCTTGGCGTCGACCGTCACATCCATGCCGGGTTCCACGACCGTCGTGGTGTCGCTTTGCTCGACGATGGCCGGGCCATCAAAGACCATGCCCGGTGCCAGGTCGGTGCGCTGGTAGATCGGGGTGTCGTACCAGCCATTGAAGTGCACCCGCCGGCGCTGCCAGACCTTCGGCGTGCCGGTTGCAACCGAGGCACTGTGCGGCAAATCCGCACTCGTGCGCTGGCCCACGGCAATGGTGCGCAGGTTGACCAGCATTACCGGCATGTTCTTGAGCGTGTTGCCGAAAGTCGCCTGGTAGGTGTCGAGGAAGGCGCGCTCCAGCTGAATCGCATCCCAGGCCGGATCGATCATGACCCGCAGTGCATGGATCTGCCCGACATAAGCCATGTCGGCCGCATGCGTGATGGTGGTGCGGTCGACCGGCACCTGGCTGTCTTCGATCTGCCGCAGACCTTGTGCACGTTGGCGCGCAATGATGGCGACGAGTTCGGGCGAATCCAGACGGTCCAGGCGCTTTTCCAGCGTCTGGGAGATGTCGTAACGCAGGTCCGCATACACGCAGCCAAGTGCGCACAGGACGCCGGGGTACAGCGGCACCAGCATCGTGCTTCCACCGACCTCGCGCATCAGCGCGCCGCAGTGCAACGGACCGGCCCCGCCAAAGGCCACCAGCGCAAAGTCGCGCGGGTCCAGGCCGCGTTCGATCGACATCAGCCGGATGCGCCCGGCCATGCGTTGGTTCACCACCGCCAGGATCGCCTCGGCGGTTTCCTCCAGCCCCAGGGCCATCTGCTGGCCCAGCCGCGCGACGGCGGCACGCGCGCCCTCGACGTCGAGCTTGGCGTCGGTGCCGTTCATCGGGCTGTCGGGGTTGATGCGCCCCAGCGCCACATTGGCGTCGGTCACCGTCGGCTCGGTGCCGCCGCGCCGGTAGGCCACCGGCCCGGGTACGGCCCCGGCGCTGCGCGGACCCACCTGCAGCATGCCACCGCGGTCCAGGTAGGCGATGCTGCCGCCACCCGCGCCGATGGTGTGTACATCGATCATTGGCAGACGCAGCGGAATGCGGAAGTCCAGGTTGGTCAGCTCCGCCACCTTGGGCTCGCCGTTGATCACCACCGCGACGTCGAAACTCGTTCCGCCCATGTCGCCGGTGATGATGTGGGTGAACCCGGCCTCGGCCGCCAGCCGGGCCGCCGCGATCACGCCGGCCGCCGGCCCGGAGCGCACGATGTAGGCCGAACGCGCGCCGAGCTGGCGCAGCGGGGCCACGCCGCCGTTGGACTGCATGATCGCCACGTCGCGCTGGTAGCCCCAGTTCTTGAGCTGGATGGCGAGGTTGCGGGCATACCGCGCCACCAGCGGCTGCAGGTAGCCCTGCACCACCGCCGTGCTGGTACGCTCGAACTCGTAGTATTCGCGCACCACGTCGGTCGCCACCACCAGCTCCCACGCCGGGTTGATCCCGGCCAGGATATCGCGCGCTTGCAGTTCGTGCGCCGGATTGGCATAGGCGTGCATGAAGGCGACCACGACCGATTCGACCTGCAGTTCTTTCAGGGCCTCGCCGACGGCGCGCAAACCGGCCACATCGAGCGGCACCAGCACCTTGCCCTCGAAGTCGAGTCGCTCGCCAACTTCGAAACGCAGGTCGCGCGGCACCAGCGGTTCATGCGTGCCCTCCAGTCCGTACATCGTGGGGCGGTCGCGCCGGCCGAGCTCCAGGATGTCGCGAAAGCCGCTTGTGGTCACCAGCGCGCAGCGCGCACCGCGGCGTTCGATCACCGCATTGGTGGCGATCGTGGTGCCATGCAAAATGGCATCGAGGTCGTCAGGGCCGAGCCCCGCCGCCTTGAGCGCGTTGAGCATGCCGATGGACGGGTCTTGCGGTGTGGTGGGCACCTTCAGAATCTTGTGCGGCTGCTTCGAGTCGCCCGAATAATAGAGGTCGGTGAACGTGCCACCAACGTCGATACCGACTACGCCTGCCATGGCCTATTTCTCCTTGCGCTTGTCGCCGACAAGTGGGTCCTGGGTTTGCTGGATATCGGTGATGTAGGCGCCGACGTGGCGTGCCATGCGCCGCGCCGCGGCGTCGCCGTCACCCGCCTTGATGGCGTCCATCACCTGCTGGTGCGCACGGATCACCGCATTGCGCACATCGATCGAGTTGAACCCTTCGACATCGGTGGCCACGTACACCGACTGCGACACGGCCGAGATGAAGGCGATCAGCAATTCGTTGTGGCTGGCACGCACAACCTGCACATGCCAGTCGAGATTGGCCCGCACATACGCAGCCACGTCGCCCGATTCGGAGGCCAGCCTGAGTTTGGCGTGGGAGCGCTCCATCTCTGCGATGTCGGCGTCGGTGCGGTGCAGGGCGGCGAAACGTGCGGACGGCGGCTCGATCGCGGCGCGGGTTTCCAGCACCGCCTCGAAGCGGATGCGCTGGCCGCGGATGAAAATGCCCACCGAGCGTTCGATGGTGGCGCTGCTCGGGCGCAGCACCGCAGAGCCGCCGTTGCGCCCGGTGCGGGTGGCGATCAGGCCCTCACCCTCCAGGATGCGCAGCGCCTCGCGCACCGAGGCGCGCGACAAGCCGCTTTGCACGCCGAGGTCGCGCTCATTGGGCAGGTCGGCCCCCTCCTGCAGATTACCTTCCAGGATCTTCTCGCGAAGAATGCCGGCCAGGACATCAGCCGCCTTCGGGACACTGACGGGTGTGATGTCGAGCATGGTGGAGGTGGAATGTTCTGGTGAACGGTCGGCTCAGGCACGCAACACGCCGTCGAGCCACTGGCACGCCGCATCGATTTCGGCACGCACTTCGGGGATCACACCAGCGAATTTCAAAAAGCCATGGTTCATGGCGCTGGCGCAGCGCGACACGGCAGGAATGCCCGCCGCGTTCAGCCGGCGCGCGTAGGCCTCGCCCTCGTCGCGCAACACGTCGTACTCCGCCACGACGACATACGCGGCGGGCAGCCCGGCCGGGGTCGCCATGCGCAGCGGCGAGGCATGGGGGTTGGCGCCGGCGCCGAGGTTTGGCAGGTACTGCTCCCAGAACCACAACATGCCGGCACTGGTCAGCCCGTATCCGGTGGCGCAGGTGTGGTAGGACTGGGGCAGCACCGAGGGATAGTCGGTGACCGGGTAGAAGAGCAACTGGCCGCACAGGCCCGGCCCACCCTCGTCGCGCAGGCGCAATGCGGTGACGGCGGCCAGGCAGGCGCCGGCGCTGTCGCCGGCCAGGGCCATGCGCGACGCGTCGCCACCAAATTCACCCGCGTTGTCAGCCGCCCAGCGCGTGGCTGCCAGGCAGTCGTCGGGGGCCGCCGGGAATTTGTGCTCCGGTGCCAGCCGGTAGTCCACCGACACCACCACGCAGGATGCACCGGCACACAGGCGCCGGCACAGGTCGTCATGCGAATCGAGCCCCAACACCACGAACCCGCTGCCATGGAAGAACACCAGGACCGGGTGCGGGCCGGCCCCCGGCGGGGTGTAGACACGAACCGGCAACGGTCCGCCCGGCCCGCCGATGGCCAGGTCGCGCACTGCCGCCACCGCCACCGCCACCGGCGACTTTGCACCCAGGTAGGGCGCCATGGCCTGCGCGCGCGCTTGCGCGATCGGGATCTCGCTGTAGGCGGGCAGACCCGCACCCATGGCAAGCGCCTGCTGGATCACCGGGTGCAAAGGCATGGCCGGTCCTACTGCGGTTGCACGCCGATGTCGGCGAGGATCTTGGGCAGGCGGGTGACCTCGCTGCCGACGAAGCTGCGGAATTCGGCCGGACCGATCCACTTCGCGTCGGCGCCCATCTGCTGGAAACGCTGGGCCACTTCCGGCAGAACCATGATCTTCTGCATTTCCGCCGCGATCCTGGCCAGCACCGGCGCTGGCGTGCCGGCGGGAGCAAACAGGCCGATCCATCCTACAAAATGAAAGTTGGGCAGCACGCTTTCGGCCACCGTCGGCAGTTCCGGCGCCTGCGGGCTGCGCTCGCCAAGCGACACCACGGCCAGGGCACGCACTGAGCCAGCTTTGACATGTGCGATGCTGGAGCCGATGTCCGGGAACATCACCGAGACCCGGCCTGCGATCACGTCGGTCAGCCCTGCCGGGTTGCTGGTGTAGGGCACCCGCAGCATCTCGATGCCGGCGCCGCGACCGAACATCTCGCCCATGATCAGGCTGGACGTGTTGCCAGCCGCGAATGTCAGGGCCTTCGGATTGGCCTTGCCATAGGCGATCAGTTCTGCCGGTGTGCGCACGGGCAGTGCCGGGTTGACCACCAGAAAACTCGAGAAGATGCCGACCAAGCCGACGGGTACAAAATCCTTGATCGGGTCGTAGGTCATCTTGGCGATCAGCCCGGAGTTCGCGCCATGGGTGGAGTTGGTGCCCATCAGCAGCGTGTAGCCGTCGGGGGCGGCGCGTGCCACTGCCGCAGCTGCGATCGACCCACTGGCACCGGGACGGTTGTCGGTGACCACCGACTGCTTCACCGCCGCCTCCAGGTGTTGCGCAACCAACCGCGTGGCGATGTCGGTGCCGCTGCCGGGGCCGAACGGCACGACGATGCGCACCGGGCGCGACGGGTAAACATCGGCCGTCGTCTGGGCCTGGACGCTGCCCAAACCCACACACAGCACCAACGCAGTCACCACACTTTGCATGTTCATTCGTGTCTCCTAGGGGTCCGGTTCAAGGGCGCCTGACGCGCTTGCGATTTGCTTTGAAATTCAAATGTTGATAAATTATATTGTCAGGCCATTTAAGAGAAATAGGTAGAAACCCCAGGTGCATCGCAATCCCTGCCAGCACCGTCTTTTTCAGGGTCGCCCGGCCGGTGGGTCAGGCGGTCGGGAAGTCGCACCCGATCGAGGTCGCGCGCCAGGTTTCGATTTCGCCCAGGGTGCTTTGGAGCACCGTGGCAACCCCAGCGACTCCAATCGAACCCAGCACCAGATGCCTTGGCGGATGCGGGTGTTCGCTGACCAGCACCATGGCTTCGACCGCGCGCAGCGGGTCGCCTGGCTGGCTGCCACTGCCCTGGACCGTGCCGCGCAAGCGCGCGCCAGCCGTGGCGTCGTACTCCGCGATTCGCGTCGGTGTCTGGCGCAAGGAGCGGCCCGCAAAATCGGTGCGAAACGGACCAGGCGCGATGCAGGTCACGCGAATGCCCAGTGGCGCGACCTCGGCTGCCAGCGAGTCGGACCAACCCTCGACCGCGTGTTTGGACGCCGCGTAGTGGCCAGAACCCGCATATCCCACCAGCCCGGCCACCGATGTGATGTTCATTACATGGCCGGCACGCCGTGTTCGCATGCCGGGCAGAACCGCACGTGTCATGGCGAACAGGCCAAACACGTTGGTGTCGAACATGGCACGGATTTCCTGGTCGTCGCCCTCCTCCACCGCCGCCTGGTAGCCGTAACCCGCATTGTTGACCAGCACGTCGATGCGCCCGAAGCGGTCATGTGCTGCGGCCACGGCAGCGGCGATCTGAGCGTTGTCCGTGACGTCCAGATCCAGCAGCAGGCAACGCTCAGAGTGGCCCTGCGCCAGGTCGACCACACGGGCCTTGTCGCGGGCCGTCAGCACGGCGCGCGCGCCGCGTGCCAGCACGCATCTGGCAAGCTCGCGGCCGAGACCTGTCGAGCAGCCGGTGATGAACCAGACGGGTGGTCCGTCCGGGTTGTTTCTGTCATTTGTCATGGGTCATGTTTCCTGTGGTGGGTTTGCGTGGTTTTACCGCGCGGTGCAACCGCCGTCGATCACCAGTTCTGCGCCGGTCATGAACCGCGACTCGTCCGAGGCGAGGTACAGAACTCCGTAGGCAATGTCGATCGGCTGGCCCAGGTGCCCGACCGGTTGCAGCGCGTCGTAGGTCTTGCGCGCAAGTTCCGGGTCCGCAATGCGCGCCATCCCCTGGCGCAGCAGCGGGGTGTCGATGAAACCCGGGTGCACCGAGTTGACACGGATGTTCAGTTTGCGCTCGGCGCAAGACAGTGCGACCGATTTGCTGTAAAGCCGAACGCCGCCCTTGGATGCGTTGTACGCCGCGATGTCGGGAAACCCCACCAGGCCCATGATGGACGAGATGTTGATGATCGAGCCATTCACCGGATCGCTGTCACGCATCGCCGCCATGGCATGTTTGGTGCCCAGGAAAACACCATCGAGGTTGACCGCCATCAGGTGGCGCCAGTCGGCCAATGTTGTGTCGGTCGGAAAACCTCGCGCGCCAGCAGTTGCGCGCTGGCCTCGCCCAGGCCGCTCCCGGCGCCGGTGACCAGCACGATTTTTCCTTCAACACGGCCCATGCTCAACCTCCATTCGTGCAAACAATGCCCTGCGCACCGCGTCTGGGCGGGCGCAAGCCACAACGCACCGGCGAACGCGCCACCAGGCCGTTCATCCGCAGGTGCCCGAATCGGCTGTTGTACGCTGTGCCGGCATGAACCCCTCATAACCCTTGGCGACGACCTCGTTGCACTTCTGGCGGTAGGGCACAACCCCGCCAGCATACGGCACGAAGACACGCGGCTTGCCCGGCACGTTGGCGCCGACATACCAGGAGTTGGCCTGCAGGAACACGGTGCCGGCCGCGATCGCGTTGGCATGGCCGACCCACTGGTCTTGCGCGTCCTCGCGGGCCTGGATCAGTTCCACACCCCGCGCGCGAAGATCGGACATGCATTGGACGATCCAGTCCACGTGCTGTTCGATCGCAAAGATCATGTTCGCCAGCACCGACTGCTACTCTTGCTAATGTTGCTACCCTGGCACCCGCGCGTACACCGATCGGTAGCAGCAGTAGCAATAGTAGCAAGGGGAGCCGACAGGCCGTGGCAATCAACCCGATACTGTTGGTCAACCGGGATCGTCCCAAGCAGGTATTGACACCAGAGGGTATTGCCACCGTTGCTACTCTTGCTACCGTGGCCTCGCGCGAACGCTGATCGGTATCCGCCAAACTTCATCGGCCGAATCATGGGCAAAAACATGGGCAGAAAAGCAATACGGGCCGCTTAGGCCCGTATTTCATCATTTCTTGGCGGATCTGACGGGACTCGAACCCGCGACCCCGGCGTGACAGGCTGGCGCCAGAAGTGAGCATTGACGCCACTTTCCGGCCTGTTCGGTATTCCAAAAATCACCGGCCAATGGCAGATTTTCCCCAGCGCGTTACGACGGGTATTCCAAAGTTTTGCTTGGCCAAAGCTGCTACCCGATGCAATGACGCGGCCGTTGCACGACATCCTCTTCGCCGTGCGCCATAGGTTGCCAGGTTGCCGAACGGTTGCCCTGTCCAAGTCCGTTGGATCCACGCCGTACCGCACGTTTTCCGCGTTTTGTCCCCCTTCGATGGCCGAACCCTGCGGCCACTGCGCACGGCGGTTGATGAGCTCGGTAGTGATCGTCGAATAGTTCCTGTATTTCGTCGATCTATTGAATTCGACGAATAAATGGAACATACTCCAGCCATGCTTCCCGACACCCACACCCAGCGCGTCCTTAGTCTGGCCAGCCAGAAGGGGCTGCTGCGCGCCAGTGATCTGGACACCATCGATGCGCCCCGAGTCGTCCTGACGCGCCTGACCACCGCTGGTCTGCTGGAGAAGATCGGGCGTGGCCTGTACCGCCTGCCGGACTCCCACGGGTCCGAACACGAAAGTCTCGTCACCGTCGCCACCAAAGTGCCTCAAGCGGTGTTCTGCCTACTCACTGCCCTGCAGCTCCATGAACTGACCACCCAGCTGCCACGCCAGGTCTGGATCGCCATGCCGCGCGGCAGTCATGCCCCACAGTTCGACTATCCGCCAATCAAGATGGTGCAGTTCACGGGCGAAGCCTTCACGGCGGGCGTCGAGGAACTTGAACGCGATGGCGTCAAGCTGCGCGTGTACGGCGTGGCAAAGACCGTGGCTGACTGCTTCAAGCACCGCAACAAGATCGGCCTGGACGTGGCACTGGAGGCCCTGAAGGACGCCCGGTCCCGCAACAAGGCAGCAAGCGATGACATCTGGCGTTTCGCCAAGATCTGTCGCGTGGCCAACGTGATGCGGCCCTATCTGGAGAGCATCGGATGAGCCCCGCCAATCCCAACGTCGCCGCGTCCGTCCGTGCGCGCCTGCTCAATGTGGCCAAAGCGCAGGGGATGCCGACGTGCTCGGCTTCGGCGCCAGCGATTTGGCGCGTTTCCCGGCGCACCGAGATCTGGCGGATTAAAACCAGAGTCAAATTCAATCTTTTTCTTGAGATCGATTAGAAAATGCGCTATTTTTAGTACATGGATAGAACTCCACGACACGCTCTAATCAAGAAGCTCCAGACCAGTCTGCCGCGCGGGATGCCGTTCGATCTGGCTGCTCTGGAGCATATCGGCGTGTCTGCCCAACTGGCGGCCCACTACGCTGAAAGCGGCTGGCTGAACCGGTTGGGTCAAGGTGTTTATGCGTTTGCCGGTGACACCTTGAGCGCGCATGGCGCAATCAAGCTCCTGCAAACCCGCGTCGTTGGCATGCATGTGGCAGGCAGGAGCGCACTGACGCTTCAGGGCGTGCGCCACAACCTCGCGACGCGCGAGGAGGTGGTGCTGTGGGGTGACGTGCGCTGTGTGCTGCCGGCGTGGTTCACTTCCCGATTCCCATCGCGTTACGTGTCGGCCAGGCTGTTCAACTTGCTGGAAGGAACGCTTGCCAGCAAAAGTTTGGCTACGCCGCCAGGAGTGACTGATGGCTTGCGCGTATCAGTCCCCGAGCGAGCCGTCCTTGAACTGCTTTACGAAGTCGGTACGCATCAGGGGTTGGAGGAGGCGCGTAATCTGTTCGATGGTCTTCGCAACCTGCGCAAAGAAGTTCTGGGCGAGCTGTTGCAGTCCTGTACCAGCATCAAAACCGTTCGCCTGTTCTTGACCTGGGCACGCGAAACCAAGGTGGTCGATGTGCAAGCCCTGCAACAACAGTACACGCTACCGGTCGGCAGCGACAAACGATGGATCACCCGCATGAAAGATGGCAACCTGCTGAGCCTGAAACCTCATGGATAAAGCTTACGCCGACACGGTCCGCCTGCTGCTGACAACCGCGCCCGATGTGTTCGCCAACGACATCTTCGCCATGAAGGGAGGCACAGCCATCAACCTGTTCGTACAGGACATGCCGCGCTTGTCAGTCGATATCGACGTGGTCTACACGCAGTGGCAAACCCCGCGCGAGCAGGCCTTGAAAGCTATTGGCGATGAGCTTGACGCTATTGCTGGCCGGCTGGGCCGATTGGGTCTCGTCACACGCAAGGTCAATTCCAGGGATCTCGGCGACACCAAGCTGCTGATCGAGAACGCCGAGGCCCAGGTCAAAGTTGAAGTCAACGTGGTTTTTCGAGGCACAGTGCTCCCGATCGAGCGCCGCTCCTTGAGCCCAAAGACGGCCGACCTGTTCAGCGTGGCGCTGGAACTGCCAGTCCTGGCACCCGCAGAGCTGTATGGCAGCAAACTGGTCGCGGCTATGGATCGCCAGCATCCGCGTGACTTGTTTGACGCGCTGAAGATGTTCGATTCTGGTGGTTTGTCAGACGCGGCGGTGGAATGCTTCGTGACTTACTTGGCCGGGCACAACCGACCCACCCATGAAGTGCTGTTCGGAAACGAAAAAGACATCGCTCATGAATACCACCAGCATTTCGTCGGCATGACCACCGAGCCGGTGAGTCTCGACGCTCTGCTGCAGGCGCGCGCCAGACTGCGCGAGGAACTTCCGCGACGGCTGACGGGCCAGCACAAACAGTTCCTGACGGGTCTGCCCCGTGCACAGCCGGATTGGACATTGCTCCAATGTTCGCATGCGTCTGAACTGCCGGCGCTGCGATGGAAGCTCGGCAACTTGCAGACCTTTAGCCAGCGTCGGCCAGCAGACTTAGAAAAGCAGGCGGCAACGCTGGAGGTCTTGCTGGCCTGAACCCGTGTGCAGTCTGAACCGGACGACTGCGGGCAGTTGATCGAGGTCGCCCTTTGACCTGGAATGGGCTCAACCCCGAGCCGCTGCCTGCCATCGTGGATCAGTTGCAATCTGCACTGGCCCCTGCGTTGACCCGAGCCGCTCTTTGAAGATCGGCCTTGCCTTCGACAGTGCGGCGTTGACGCGTTGGAAATGTATCGCTGATATCCGGTGAGCGTGAGCACGCTAAATGATGGTCGCGATCTTCGACGACTTGCCCTCGCTTGATGCGGTCCTGGCGAGTGTCGAATAGGTCGAGCGGCGCGTGAGTTGATGACTGCGAACTTGTGGCCACACCAGGGAAATTTGACTGCGAAGCGGCCATTCGTGTTTAGACAGCACGGATGGTATTGCAGTCAATCCCGTTGCGGATCATTATTCAAATGCTATTTATAAGATAGCACTTGAGCCAATGTTTATAAAGGATTGGACGGGACTCGAACCCCGCCGTGACAGGCCAACGCCAGAAGTGAGCATTGGCGCCATTTCCAGAGCCTTTTCATATTCCAAAGATGACCGGCCAGGCACTTGGTTTTGCCTGGGAGCAGCGACGCATATTCCAAAGAATTCACACGACATCCTCGATCTTGTCAACCATGCGCAGCGTGTCCAGCGAAGCATCCCGTTTCGCAAAAGCCGGTTCTGGCGCACCGGATTCTGTCCGAAGTTTGTATGCAAACTTCGGACAACTCCCCACTTTCAGCTTGCCTTTTGTCCGAAATTTGTATATAAATTTCGGACAACAGACAGGGGCAGGCGATGTCAGACACAAACGACCAGATTTCAGCGTTGATCGAAGCGGGGCCCGGACAGGTCTGGGTGCCAGCGGATTTCGCGTCGCTAGGCAGCCGCGCCGTGATCGACAAGACCTTGCAGCGCATGGTCGCGCGCGGCGAGTTGCGCAGGATTGATCGGGGGCTCTATGACCGACCCGCGATCAACAGCCTGACCAAGCGCCCCTCTACGCCGGACTACCGTGCCGTTGTCGATGCGCTGGCGCGCCGCGACCAAACGCGCCTTCTTGTCGATGGCATGACGGCGGCGAACGATCTTGGCCTGACCGATGCCGTACCGGCGCGCGTCACGATGTACTCCGACACGCGTCGCCGGACCATCAGGCTGGACAAGCTGGTGATCGAATTCAAGCTGGCAGCCCCGAGCCGTCTCTACTGGGCGAGTCGCCCGGCCATGCGGGTCGTCCAGGCCCTGCACTGGCTCAAGGGCATGCTGCCGACAGACGGCGACACGGTCAAGAAGACGTTGGCCCGCCTCCTCCACGATCCCAAGCATGGCAATGCGATCAGGAGCGATCTGGCGCAGGGTTTTGGCGTGCTGCCCGGCTGGATGCAAACCTTCCTCCGGACGGTGCCGGGCTTTGACCCCTCGCTTGCCCCCGCTCTCTCTCCAACTCCGCCCAAGGCAACACGGCGCAGGAACCCCTCGCGGAATAAGGCCGAGGAATCGCGATGAATGAGGCCTATGACGAGGTCATCACGGCAAGCGACCGAGACCGCAACGCACTGTTCGCTGAAGCCGCTGCACGGATTGGCACGGCAGTGCAGAACGTCGAGAAAGATTTCTGGGTCTGCTGGACGCTCGATGCCTTGTTCAACGGGATGGATGCCGGAAGTCCGCGCCTGCTCTTCAAAGGCGGCACGTCACTCTCAAAGGCTTTCGGTCTCATCCCAAGGTTCTCGGAAGACATCGACATCACGGTGTTCCGCGAAGACATCGGCCACGCCGTCGAGATCGCAACGCTTGACGCCCTCAGCGGCAAGCAAAGGCGTATCCGGCTCGACGCGATCCGCGAATCCTGCAAGGCCTACATCAACGGCCCACTTGCAGAGCGCCTCGCGCAGCAGGCAGCGGTGGTTGGTGGTGGCCGCATGAGGCTCGAACAGGACCCTGACGATGCGGACGGACAAACCTTGCTGCTCTGGTATCCGGCGGCGGCAGCACCCGGCAATGACTACATTCGCTCAGCGGTGAAGATCGAAGCTGGCGCGAAGTCGGCGCTTGACCCGCACATAATCGCTTCAGTCGTTCCCTACATTGCCGGCGATCTCGACTTGGATCTGCGCGTGTCCAACGTCGTCACGGTGGAAGCCGAACGGACCTTCTGGGACAAGATCATCATCCTTCACGGCCTGCGGCAATGGTTTGGTCGGCGTGGTGTGCTTCGCCACGGCGGGCAGCGCGTCTCGCGTCACTACTACGACGTTCATCAACTCCTGAAGAACGGGCAATCACCGGCATGGCTGGAGAACCGCGCACTTGCAGCGGACTGCGCGACCCATGCACGCCTCTTCTTCGGCAGCAACGACCTCGGCCTTAAATCGGCAGCGCAAGGAACCTTCACGCTCATGCCCTCGCAGCCAATGCGCGATGCACTGCGCGTCGATTACGTTGCAATGGCGGGCATGATCTTCGGCGACGTGCCTTCACTTGACACCATCCTGGCGAGCGTCGCCGAGGTCGAACGCCGCGTGAATGGATGATTGCGAGCCAGTGGGCATGCCGGGGAGGTTTGACTGCGCGGCGGCCATTCGCATCTGGATGGCATGGCTCGACTTGCAGTCAATCCCGTTTCGGATTCATATTCCACTGCTATTGAAAAAATAGCATCGGAACCAATGACTATGGCGGGTGGACGTCTTACAGATCATGCCTCCCAGACCGCATGAAATAAGCTTTTCCGACTTTTCTAAATCTGAGATACCCCCAAAAATACCCCCTGCACATTGCCGTCACCCTGACGCGTTCGTCTACCCAGTCTGCATCCACTGCCACATTGCCGCCAAGATAATCTCCGCCCCGTTGCGCGCCTGGCCCGTCATCCGGTATCGGGGATGCATCAGCAGTGTGTCGCGGTTCCTTCCTGAATCCCCGAGAGCGGCCCT
>CAMAWD010000090.1 GCA_945861785.1 Rhodoferax sp. OV413
CTGGACGGCGTGTACCGGCGCAGCGCCGAAGGTGCAGTTCGTCGAAGCCCCCGCGCCAACCGACGAAGCGCTGCAAACGGTGTTGCACAGGATCATCACCCGATTGACGCAAGCTGCTCACCCGTCGGGAGGTGCTGACGGTGCAGGGCGCCATGCCCAGGCAGACGGAGTTCAGGCAGACGCTGTGCGCCGACATCAATGGATTCAGCCTGCACGCAGCCGTGGAGGCGAACTGTGTGCACCACCGAGCGGTGCGGCTGAGCTGGACCCGGCTGCTCAAGCGGGTGTTCGAGCTCGACCTGGCGCACTGCCCGAACTGCGGTAGCGAGCTCAAGATCATCGCGGCGATCCTGGAACAGCCGGTCATCGAAAAGATCCTCACGCACTTGGGTCTGCAGGCCCGGGCGCCGCCTCGGGCACCAGCCCGTGGCCAGGCGCTGCAAACGGCCTGAGGCTGCCCACCCGTGACAGTTCAAGCGACCCGGCGACCAGGGCCGCTGCGGTCGGCTGTATCCAAAGACAGATTCAAGCACGTCGGGCGCTGTGTGCTGCCCCTGTTCTACCGTATTCGGGGTGCCTTGGGGAAGGAAAAGGGGCGTTTGACAAGCCTATCCCCAGACTGCTGTTCCTGAGCGCCGGCGAGGAATCGCTGGCGGCGCTGATGGCGCGCGCCGGATACAAGGCCAACACTGGGCAGCAGCTTCGGCTGGCCGACTTCGACGCCGATGCCGGGGCCGGCTTGGGCGCCTTCGAGACCTTGAACGGATGCGCGAGCGCAGCGGCGCTGTCGCTGGCTCTGAAGGACGCGGCGACGCGCCACCACGGCGTGGCCGGATTGGTTTGGCTGCGTGCCGTCGTCAATGACCGCGACAAGCTGGCCGACATCATCACCGGTGGCGTGCGCCAGTTCGTTGCCTAGAACACACCCCCAGACGCGGCCGGGCAGGTGCTGCGCGTGGCGCAACGTTTCGGCCTGGTGGCGGTGGCCGCAGAGCTTGCCACGCACTACGGGGTAACGGGTTGGGATGAAGGGGAAGCCACCCAGGCTGCGGGTCGGTGCTTTGCCTCGTGGCTGGATTCGTTCGGGGGTGCTGGCAACCGGGAAGACCGGGTTCTGCTGGCGCACGTGCGCGGGTTCTTCGAGACGCACGGAGCCAGTCGCTTCGAGGACGTGGGTGCGAGCATCGATCAACGCGTCATCAACCGCGCCGGGTTCTACCGGACAGGCATGGAGGGGACCAGGGAATTCCTCGTATTGCCCGAAGCCTTCAAGCGTGACGTGTGCGCCGGTTTCGACCAGAAGGCGGCGACGCAGTGCTTGCTGGCGCAGGGCTGGATCTTGCCCGACGCCGAAAGAGGCTCGATTTCGCAACCCTCGTGCAAGCTGCTGAAAATGCGTGGGGACACTGGGGACATTGGGGACACCAGCAACGACGCGGGTTTGGGTGTCCCCAAGTCCCAGTCCGAGGTGGGGACAAATGGGGACAAGGAGGCACCGGCGTCTGATCTGCTCGTGCAAGTTCCTGCGATTTGTCCCCATATGTCCCCACTTGTCCCCAGGCGGTGAATGTCGAAAAACTCAATGTTGGCGCGGTGTCCCCAATGTCCCCAGTGTCCCCATCGAAAATGCGCAGGTTTCGCCTGCACCCAGCGAGCGTGCAGATCTGGCTGGCGATCCAACGGGCGCGGGTGTCAACACCTGTGCCAACTGACAGCGCCTGCTGCCGCGAGGCACCTGCAGGCGACTGGCAGTCCGCTGGCTTGGCCGAGCAGCACCGCCTCACCAGATGTTGGTGGTTATGGTGAATTTCGTGTGCGCCGAGGCTGCGCCGTTTGCACCAAGGGTGGCAAGCACCGGCGGAAGGTGGCGACCCCGCCCCGCCCGCGCACCCTCTTTAGGACACCTTTAGGACACTTCAAAAAAAAAGCACCGGGCGTTTCCGCTAGGTGCTTGATTTCATTACCGTATCTGGTAGGCGCGATTGGACTCGAACCAACGACCCCCACCATGTCCAGGTGGTGCTCTAACCAGCTGAGCTACGCGCCTAAGGGTGTTCGAGATTGGCGAGTATAGCAGCCAATTTTGGGCCGGCCGGTGGGGGCTGGGCCATAATCATCCAAGGCGCCAGGCGGGCGCTGATTCATCGCATCAACAGGAAACATCATCATGGACATCAAGGGCAAAGTATTCATCGTGACCGGTGGCGCATCCGGTCTGGGCGAAGGCACAGCACGCATGCTGGCGGCCAACGGCGGCACGGTTGTCATCGCCGACATGCAGGTCGAAAAAGGCGAGGCCATCGCACGCGACATCGGCGGCGCTTTCGTCAAGTGCGACGTGTCGAGCGAAGCCGACGGCCAGGCGGTCGTGGCCAAGGCGGTTTCCATGGGCAAGCTGATGGGCCTGGTGAATTGCGCAGGCATCGCGCCGGCCGAAAAGACTGTCGGCAAGACCGGCGCGCACAACCTGGGCGTGTACACCAAGACCATCATGGTCAACCTGGTCGGCACCTTCAACATGATCAGGTTGGCGGCCGACGCCATGTGCAAGAACGAACCCGAAGCCACCGGCGAACGCGGCGTGATGATCTCCACCGCATCGGTTGCCGCCTACGACGGGCAAATCGGGCAGGCAGCCTACAGCGCGTCCAAGGGCGGCGTCGTCGGCATGACGCTGCCCATCGCACGCGACCTGGCGCGCAATGGCATCCGCAACATGACGATTGCCCCTGGCATCTTCGGCACCCCGATGATGTTCGGCATGCCCAAGGAGGTGCAGGACTCGCTGGCCGCCAGCGTGCCCTTCCCGTCGCGCCTGGGCACCCCGCAAGACTACGCCAAGCTGGCGCAACACATCTTTGAGAACGACATGCTCAATGGCGAAGTGATCCGGCTCGATGGCGCGATCCGCCTGGCGCCGCGCTGAAACCGCAGGCTGTCTGCCGCTGTAACTGGTCGACTCCACCATGAAACTCCGATATTCCTTGACATTGACAGGGGCAGCGCTGGCCTTTGTTTTGGCGGGCTGTGCGTCAGCACCAGGCAACTTCAGCTACACCATTCCGATCCAACCCGAAATTGCCTCGGGGTACAACGAAAAACCCGGGTGGGCCACACTCAAGTTTGCAGTGGCCGCAGCGGACCCACGGGCCGCAGACGCTGGCTACCAGGTGCTCAAGGCCGGCGGCAGCGCGGTGGATGCGCTGGTGGCAGTGCAAATGGTGCTCAGTCTGGTCGAGCCGCAGGCTACTGGCATTGGCGGCGGCGGGTTCTTGCTGCATTTCAACGGCAAGGACGTGGAGGCGTTCGATGGGCGCGAAACTGCTCCGGCAACGGCAGATGGAAAACTCTTCATTGGTCCGGACGGCAAGCCGATGCAATTTTTTGACGCAGTAGTAGGGGGCAAGGCTGTCGGTGTGCCTGGCATCGTGCGAATGCTCGAGATGGCCCACAAGGAGTACGGCCGATTGCCGTGGGCCAAGCTGTTCGAACCGGCCATTGCATTGGCCGACAGTGGCTTCAGAGTCAGTCCCCGAATGCACGCCTCGCTGCTCGCCGACTTGCACTTGAAGAAGGATCCGGCCTCAGCGGAGTATTTCTACCTGCCCGACGGCAGCCCGAAGCGCACTGGCACGATTTTGACGAACCCGGCCTTGGCGGTTGTACTGCGCAAGATTGCGGCGGAAGGCTCCAAAGCCTTCCACGAAGGGGATGTTGCCCAGGCCATGGTGGACAAGGTCCGCAACCATGCCAGCAATCCGGGCCGGCTGAGCATGGCCGACCTGGCTGGCTACAAGTCGATCAAGCGCGCGCCGATTTGTTCCGACTACCAGGCCAACAACCACGATTTCCGGATCTGCGGTTTTCCGCCGCCGGGTTCGGGGGCCATCGCCATGGCGCAAATCCTGGGCATCCTGAACAACACCAACGCCGCCTCGCTGCCCCTGAAGGATGGCCTGCCGTCTGCCGACTGGCTGCACCTGTACACCGACGCCGCGCGCTTGGCCTTTGCCGACCGCGCCCAATACCTCGGCGACCCGGCCTTTGTGCAGCCGCCCGCCGGCAACTGGATGAGTCTGCTCGATCCGGGCTATCTGGCAGACCGGGCCAAGGCGATTGGCCAGGGCGCAGGCGCGTTGAGCATTAAAACAGCCCTTCCGGGCATGCCGGGAGGCGTCAAGAGCTCATACGCTCCGATGCCCAATCAAGTCGAATATGGTACCTCGCACATCTCCATTGTCGACAGTTACGGAAATGCGATCGCCATGACGGGCACCGTGGAGAGCGCTTTTGGATCGCGCCAATTGGTGCGCGGCTTCCTGCTCAACAGCGAACTCACCGATTTCAGTTTCGTGCCATCGGACGCATCGGGGGTTCCGGTCGCGAACCGCGTCGAGCCAGGCAAGCGCCCTCGTTCGTCGATGTCCCCGACCTTGGTTTTCGACAAGGCCACGGGCTCGCTGATCATGGGTGTCGGCAGTTCCGGCGGAGCGCAGATCATCCACGATACCGCCAAGACGATTTATGGCGTGCTGAACTGGGGCCTGCTCCCGCAACAGGCTGTCAGCGTGCCGAACTTCGGGTCGTTCAATGGGCCCACGCTGTTAGAGGAAAAGCGTTTTCCGGCCGCCACCCTGGATGCGCTAAAGGCGCGTGGCCACGAAGTGCGAGAGGTCACCACACCCAGTGGGCTGCAGGCCATCACCCGCAGTCAAGCGCACGGCACGCCGGTGTGGATGGGCGGCGCCGACCCGCGCCGTGAAGGCGTGGTGATGGGCGACTGAGCGCCGCTGCGCTCAGACGTCGATTGCTGCCGCAGACCCCGCCTGCTTGCGCAGTTCGAATTTTTGGATCTTGCCGGTGGATGTTTTGGGCAACTCGCAAAACACCACCGCGCGCGGCACCTTGAAGCCGGCCAGATACTTCTTGCAATGGGCCACGATCTCGAGTTCGGTCACCACGGCGCCGGCCTTGAGTTCCACGAAAGCGCAAGGTGTTTCGCCCCAGCGCGCGTCGGCCTTGGCCACGACTGCCGCAGCCAGCACCGCCGGATGGCGGTACAAGGCGTCCTCGACCTCGATCGACGAGATGTTCTCGCCCCCCGAAATGATGATGTCCTTGCTGCGGTCCTTGATCTTCATGTAGCCGTCGGGGTACATCACCGCCAGGTCGCCACTGTGGAACCAGCCACCGGCGAACGCCTCCTGCGTCGCGGCCGGATTCTTGAGGTAACCCTTCATGGTGACGTTGCCCTTGAACATGATCTCGCCCATGGTCTCGCCGTCCTGTGGCACCGGCAGCATGGTCTGGGGGTCGAGAACACGCACATCGTGCTCCATGTGGTAACGCACTCCCTGGCGGGCATTCAGCCGGGCACGCTCGCCGATGTCGAGGTCGTTCCAGGCTGCGTGTTTGGCGCAGACAGTGGCCGGCCCGTAGACCTCGGTCAGGCCATAGACATGCGTCAGGTCGAATCCCATCTGCTCCATGCCCTCGATCATCGAGGCCGGTGGCGCGGCCCCTGCCACCATGGTCTTGATGCCCTTGGCCACGCCCGCCTTCATCGCATCCGGCGCATTGACCAGCATGCCCTGGACAATCGGCGCACCGCAATAGTGCGTCACCCCGTGTTCGCGCATGGCGGTGAAAATGGCCTGCGCCTCGACCTTGCGCAGGCACACGTTGACGCCGGCGCGCGCCGCCAGCGTCCACAGGAAGCACCAGCCGTTGGCGTGAAACATCGGCAGCGTCCAGAGGTAGACCGGATGCTTGGGCATGTCCCACTCGAGGATGTTGGAGATCGCGTTGAGTGCGGCGCCGCGGTGATGGCTGACCACGCCCTTCGGGTCGCCGGTCGTGCCGCTGGTGTAGCTCAGTGCGATCGCATCCCATTCGTCGCCCGGCATGCTCCAGGCGAAGGCCGGATCTCCCTGGGCCAGGAACGCGGCGTAAGTCACCGTGCCGATCGGCTCCACCGGGCCGAAAAGTTCGTCCTCCACATCGATCACGAGCAAGGGCGTGGTGGCGGTGCGCAGCGCAATCGCGCGGCGCATCACACCGGCGAACTCAGGGTCCACGATCACGACCTTGGCCTCGCCATGGTCGAGCATGAAGGCGATCGTAGGTGCGTCGAGCCGGGTGTTGAGCGCACACAACACTGCCCCGCACATCGGGATGCCAAAATGCGCCTCGACCATGGGTGGCGTGTTGGACAGGATGACCGCCACGGTGTCCCCCTTGCCGATACCGTGCCGGGCCAGGGCGCTGGCAAGTTGGCGGCAACGCACATAGACCTCGCTCCAGCTGCGCCGCAGCGGCCCGTGCACCACCGCCAGGCGGTCCGGGTAGACCTCGGCCGCCCGTTCGATGAAAGACAATGGCGACAGGGCCGTGAAATTGGCCGCGTTGCGTGGCAGATCCTGATCGTAGATGTTGCGCATTTTTTGATCCTTCCAAAGACCCAATAATAGGCGTGGCGATACCCCAGTCATTCATCCAGGAGCTCGTGGCGCGTGCCGACGTGGTGGACATCGTCGGTCGTTACGTGCAGCTCAAGAAGGCCGGCGCCAACTTTTCGGGCTTGTGCCCGTTCCACGCGGAAAAATCCCCCTCGTTCACCGTCAGCCCCAGCAAGCAGTTTTACCACTGCTTCGGTTGTGGCAAAAATGGCAACGCCATCGGTTTCCTGATGGAGCATGCGGGCATGAATTTCATCGAGGCTGTGAAGGACCTGGCCCAGCAGTACGGCATGCAGGTGCCCGAAGAGGACGTGTCGCCACAGGACCGCGCCCGGGCGGCCGAGCAGCGCCAAAAACAGGACACCCTGACCGACGTGCTGGAAAAGGCCGGCGAGGCCTACCGCAGGCATTTGAAAGACACGCCGCGTGCCGTGGACTACCTCAAGGGCCGCGGACTGAGCGGCGAAATTGCTCGGCAGTTCGGTCTGGGCTACGCACCTCAGGGCTGGCGCGGTCTGGCCAGCGTGTTCGCGCACTACGACGATGCGCTGCTGGTGGAGAGCGGCCTGGTTATCCACAACCAGGACGAAGATGGCGGCGAGGACAAACGTTACGACCGCTTTCGCGACCGCATCATGTTCCCGATCCGCAACGTCAAGGGCGAATGTATTGGTTTCGGCGGCCGGGTGCTGGGTGACGACAAACCCAAATACCTCAATTCTCCGGAGACCCCGGTGTTCAGCAAGGGGCGCGAGTTGTACGGCCTGTTCGAGGCCCGCACCGCCCTGCGCGAGGAGGGTTATGTGCTGGTGACCGAGGGTTACATGGACGTGGTGGCGCTGGCGCAGCTCGGTTTCCCGAATGCGGTGGCCACGCTTGGCACCGCCTGCACGCCTGAGCACGTGCAAAAGCTGTTTCGTTTCACCGATTCCGTGGTCTTCAGCTTTGATGGCGACGCCGCCGGCCGGCGCGCAGCGCGCAAGGCGCTCGACGGCGCCCTGCCCTACGCCACCGACGTGCGCAGCGTGAAGTTCCTGTTCCTGCCGGCCGAACACGATCCCGACAGCTATATCCGCGCCTTTGGCAAGGAAGGGTTCGCGCGCTGCGTCAGCGAGGCTGTGCCGCTCAGCCGCTTCCTTGTGGATGCCGCGCGCGAAGGCTGCGACCTGGGCTCCGCCGAAGGGCGCGCCCACCTGGCCAGCAATGCCCGACCGATGTGGATGGAAATGCCGGAAGGCGCGCTCAAGCGCCAACTGCTGGGCGAATTTTCCAGCCTGGTGCAACTCGCACCGCGTGAACTGACCGACCTGTGGTTGCCGCGCGAAACCAGCGCCGGCGCACCAGCCGGCGGGCGCACGCACAAGGGGCGCGGCGACCGCGCCAGGGGCCAGGGCTTCGAATCCCGCAGGTTTGACCCTTCAGCTGGCACAGGCTTTGCGCCGGGCCGGGCCCGACCGGCCAGCCGCGCCGACCACGCGGCACGCATCATCCTCGGCCACACCGAGGGCTGGGACGCATTGTCAGCCGAGGACCATGCGATGTTGTGCCATCTGCCCCCGCCCCATGGCCCGCTGTTCGTCTGGCTGGAAAACCAGCTGCATGAGCACGGTCCCCAGCCCTGGGGCGCAGCCCGGGAAGGGCTGCGCGGCCATGAATCGGAGGAGATGGCCGTGCGCCTGATGGCCGCAGCCGACATGGCAAGCAATGATGACCACAAGGGCACACAGGACGAACTGCGCAACCTGCTCAGGCGGATGCTGGTGGAAGACCTCAAGGCCCAGGAGACGCGGGCCATCGAGGCATCGCGCACCGATCCGACAGCGCTGGAGCGTTACCGCGAACTGCAGGCGCGTCGACGGGCGCTGGAATCGGCCACGGCCGTGGGTATAATCCAAACCTGACCTCGCAAGAGCGACAGCAGCACCTCCGGGCCCAGCCAACCGACGACGCAGTTCGCGACCGGCTAATCCACCGCAAGGGCTGCACTCCAAATGTTCGCCCAGACATCTTGCCGGTCCACTGGTTTCCCGCTTCCCTTCCACCTGCGCCCTTGAACCGGTGCCGGTTCTCATTGTCCTTTTGATGTCCCGAGGTCCTGACATGCCCGCTCAATCGTCCAAGAAGCCTGTTGCGCCTGTTGCCAAACGCGCTGCCGCCCCCAAGTTACCTGCAGTCACCAAGCCGATTGGCAACAAGGTGTCGGCCAAACCGGCGGTGAAACCAGTTGCCAAAGCGGCTCCCGTGCCCGTACCCAAGAAATCTGCTCCGAAAGCGTCCCCCGTTCCCCATTCGAAAACACCCGCCCCGCCCCCCGCCAAGACCGGCAAAAAAGCGCCCGCGCACGCCGCCGACCTGAAAAAACCAGTCGCAGCGTCCACCGCTGTAGATCCCACCGCCAAGAAAAAGCCCGGCCGCCCTCCCAAGGCCGCGGCAGAAGTCGCCGCGCCTGCAAAAACCGGCGCCAAGCGCGGACCGAAACCCAAGGGCTCGATCGCGATGGACAGCGCCGAAGATCTGCACGACATCGTCGCGGAATTTGCCGAGGAGCCGGCGCCGAATGGCGAGAAGGTCAAACCCCTGCGGATGAAGATCAGCAAGGCCAAGGAACGCGCCCTGATGAAGGAATTCGGCCTCGACGAGACCGTCCTGTCCGAAGAAGACCTGGCCAAGCGCCGCCAGCGGCTCAAGGCACTGATCAAGCTGGGCAAGACCCGCGGCTACCTGACCCACGGCGAGATCTCCGACCACCTGCCCGACAAGCTGGTCGACGCCGAAACGCTCGAGGTCGTGATCTCCATGCTCAACGACATGGGCGTGGCGGTCTACGAACAAACGCCGGATGCCGAAACCCTGCTGCTCAACAACACCACTGCCACCGCAGCCACCGAAGAAGAAGCCGAGGAAGAAGCCGAAGCCGCTCTGAGCACGGTGGACAGCGAGTTCGGCCGCACCACCGACCCGGTGCGCATGTACATGCGCGAAATGGGCACGGTGGAGTTGCTCACCCGCGAGGGCGAGATCGAGATCGCCAAGCGCATCGAAGGCGGCCTGATGGCCATGATGGAGGCGATTTCCGCCTCGCCCGCCACCATCGCCGAGATCCTGCGCCTGGGCGAGGAAATCCGCGAGGGCAAGATCGTCATCACCACCGTGGTCGACGGTTTCTCCAACCCGAACGAGGCCGACGACTATGTTGCCGAGGAAGACTTCGACGAGTTCGATGCCGAGGACGATGACGACGGCAAGGGCGGCTCCAAAGCGCTGACCAAGAAGCTCGAAGAGCTCAAGAAAGAAGCCCTCACCCGTTTCGACAATCTGCGCGAGCTGTTCGAAAAGGTCCACAAAACCTACGACCGCGAAGGTTACGGCACACCCACCTACGTGAAGGCGCAAAAGGCGCTGAGTGAAGAGCTGATGTCGATCCGCTTCACAGCCAAGGCGATTGAGAAGCTGTGCGACATGGTGCGCAGCCAGGTCGACGACATCCGCAAGAAAGAGCGCGAACTGCGACGCATCATCGTCGACAAGTGCGGCTACCCGCAAGAACACTTCATCGCCGACTTCAGCGGCCGCGACAAGAACGGCAACAAGGTGCCGAGCCAGCTGCTCAACCTGAAATGGATCGAGAAGCAGGCATCCTCCGCCAAGCCCTGGGCGGCCATCATGGGCCGCAACATTCCGCCGGTGCAGGACCTGCAGCAAAAACTCACCGACCTGCAGGCGCGCGTGGTGGTGCCCCTGGACCAGCTCAAGGACATCAACAAACGCATGAACGAGGGCGAGTCGTCTTCGCGCAGCGCCAAGAAGGAGATGATCGAGGCCAACTTGCGCCTGGTGATCTCGATCGCCAAAAAATACACCAACCGCGGGCTGCAGTTCCTGGACCTGATCCAGGAGGGCAACATCGGCCTGATGAAGGCGGTCGACAAGTTCGAATACCGCCGCGGCTACAAGTTCTCGACCTACGCCACCTGGTGGATCCGTCAGGCCATCACCCGCTCCATCGCCGACCAGGCGCGCACGATCCGCATCCCGGTGCACATGATCGAGACCATCAACAAGATGAACCGCATCAGCCGCCAGCACCTGCAGGAGTTCGGCTTCGAGCCCGACGCGAGCGTGTTGGCCGAACGCATGGAGATCCCGGAGGACAAGATCCGCAAGATCATGAAAATCGCCAAGGAGCCGATCTCCATGGAAACACCGATCGGCGACGACGACGACTCGCATCTGGGCGACTTCATCGAGGACAGCGCCAACACCGCCCCGATGGAAGCCGCCATGCAGGCCGGCCTGCGCGACGTCGTGAAAGACATCCTCGACAGCCTGACCCCTCGCGAGGCCAAGGTGCTGCGTATGCGTTTCGGCATCGAGATGACCAGCGACCACACCCTCGAAGAAGTCGGCAAGCAGTTCGACGTGACGCGCGAACGCATCCGCCAGATCGAGGCCAAGGCGCTGCGCAAGCTCAAGCACCCGAGCCGCTCGGACAAGCTGCGCAGTTTTACCGACACCCTGTAGGCGCAGGCCGCACTTGCGGCCGATGCCCGCCCTCCGGCCCCGGAGCGCGGGCGTTTTTTTCGGGGCCAGCTGCGCATTGACGCAACCGCCCAGGATGCGGATACTGGCGTGCGCCCGGCGATGGGGCCGACCTTTCCTGCGACGGCAGCCTGCCGTCGGGGCCGGCCCCCAACGCGCGGCGCGTGGAGACACAAACCATGAAACCTGAATTGACGCTGCTCGTATGGTCAGTCGCGCTGGCCTTTTTGCAAGTCGTGGCGGTGGCGCATGGCGCCACCATGCAGGTCGGCCTGCCAATGCTGGCTGGAAACCGGGACAACGTGCCCGCATTGACGAGCTGGGTGGGCCGCGCGCAGCGGGCGCACCACAACATGATCGAGAACCTGGTGCTGTTTGCAGTATTGGTGTTGGTGGCCGTCGTCGCGGGCAAGACCAACGCGACTACCCTGCTCGGGGCGGAAATTTTCTTTTGGTCGCGCGTGGTGTACGCCGCCGTCTACTACGCGGGCATTCCCTGGCTGCGCACCGGCGTGTGGGGCGTATCGGTCGTCGGCATGGTGATGATCTTCCTGCAACTGCTCTGACGGCCTGCCGGCCTCAACAACCGGCCACACATTTGCCCGCGCCGTCGAACTCCAGCGTGCGGCCCCAGCGGCGTGATCTTGACGGACTGCGCCAGCACGCCGGCACTGGCAAGAAGTGCCAAGCTTGAAAAGGCCTACTGGCAGATGTCAAGTGGCAAGTGGCAGATGGCAAATGGCATAGGCCACTCCATGTGAGTATCAGCCGGTCAACACGACAGGGGCCAATGTATCGCCCCGTGGCAGGATGGCACCGATGACCGCCGCGTGGGTGTATCCGGCAGCCCGCAACGCCGCGACACAACAATCAGCTTGCACGGCCGGCACGCTGGCCAGCAGGCCACCAGCAGTCTGCGGGTCGAACAACAAGGGATAACGCGGATGCTGCACAAAGGAATCCTGGTTGCGCACTGCCCGGCGCAGTCGCACATTGGACGGCTGCAGCGAACTGACGATGCCTTGCGCAACACACTCCTGCGCGCCGTCCAGCAGGGGTAACGCTGCCAGGTCGATGCGCGCGTCGACACCCGACGGCCGTGTCATCTCGACCAGATGTCCGAGCAGACCGAAACCGGTCAGGTCGGTGCATGCCGTGGCACCAAATTCATGCAACACCTCCGCACCGCGCTGGTTCGACACCAGCATCGATTGGAGCGCGGCCTGCACCCACCGGCCACGGGCCACGCCACGGGCATGGGCTGCGAACAGGGTTCCGGTGCCGATGGGCTTGGTCAGCACCAGCATGTCGCCTGGCAACATGCCACCCTTGCGCATCACGTGCTCCAGGTCTTCGTCGATCAGTCCATTGATGGCAAACCCCAGGGCCAGTTCGCTGCCCTCGCCCGTGTGGCCGCCCACCAACGCACAACCCACCGCGTTGAGCACCTCGACCGCACCCGTCATCATCTGCAGCAGCAACTCCTCGACCTTGCTCTCCAGCCCCGGCGGCACGGTGGCAATGGCGGTGGCGCTCTGGGGCTGTGCACCCATGGCGAAGATGTCACCCAGCGCGTGGTTGGCCGCGATCTTGCCAAACACGTACGGGTCGCTGATGAAAGCCCGGAAGAAGTCGACCGTGTGCACCATCGCCTTGCCTGGCGGGACGCGCACCACCGCCGCGTCGTCGGGGGCATGCAGGCCGATCAGCACGTCGTCGCGCTCGATCGGGGCCAACGCGCCAAGCGCGCGCGACAACACCGAGGCGCCCACCTTGGCGCCACACCCCCCACAACGCATCGCGATGGCCGAGATCGCCTGCAGCGATTCCTCCTCGGTAAGTGGCAGGGCGTTGCCTGCGGGGTCTGCCATCGGTTTTGCCGCATCCATCGCGGGGAACTCCGAAAACCGCCGCATGAAACGCCGGTCGATCGAGTCCTTCCAGCGCCAGACCCAGGCCCCTGAAAAACCCAGCGCGCCGCGCGATGCAACGGCATAACGGTCGCCGGTGCTGATCAATGCCAGCCAGCGGCGCTGGGGCCGGTACACCTGCAGCGTGTGCTCCTGCACCGAGCGACGCAGGTTCTCTGCCAGCGGGCGCGCCATGCGCACGGCGAAAACACCGGCCTTCTCCAGCGCCCGATGGTCCAGGCTGGCAACGTCGCCGGCTGCAAAAACATGCGGGTCGGTCACCGATTGCAGGTGCGCATTGACGCGCACAAACCCCCGGTCGTCCAGCGCCAGGCCGGTTTCGGCCAGCCACGGCACCCCACCGGCCTGCGTCACCCAGACGATTTCGTCGGCATCGAACCAGCGCCCGGCGGCGGTCTGCAGACGTCCGGCCTCCACCTTTTGCACGGCTGCACCTGTAAACACCTGCACGCCGCGCTGGCGCAGCACCTCGGCGAACTTGCGGCGCACGCCGGCGTTGTGGGTGGGCAGGATGGAACTGTCGGCTGTGAACAGCGCAAAGGCCAACTCTGCCGGGTTGCGCTTCAGGTTGCGCAGTTCATTGCACAGGCGGTACTGCATGGCAAGCAACAGTTCCACGCCCCCGGCACCGCCGCCGACGACAGCAATACACAAGCCACCCGCGTGTTGGCGAACCCGCTCCAGCAGGGCCAGCCAGCGCTGATTGAACTGGAAAATAGGTTTTACCGGCACCGCATGTTCGGCCGCCCCCGGGATCTGGTTGACCTGCGGTGTAGACCCGATATTGACCGCCACGCGGTCGTAGGCGATGGGCGGGCGACCGCGCAACAGCACCTTGTGCGCGGCGCGGTCGATGCCCGTGACCTCGGCGCAGATGAAACGCGCGCCGGCAAAGGTCGCCAGCCGGCTCAGATCGATGTGCACCGCGTCGAAATCGTAGTGGCCGGCCACGTAACCGGGCAACATGCCGGAGTACGGCGTGTGGGCGTCGGTGCAGATGAGCGTCAAGCGGACCCCGCGCATTGGCTGCATGCCGAAGCTGCGCAACACGCCCACGTGGCTGTGGCCGCCACCGATGAGCACGATGTCGCGCAATACGGGTTGTTCAGAGGTCTGCATCAGGGTCTGGCCAGGGTGAAGTGGAATTCAGGTTCCAGGTGCGTGCGAAGCGACAAGCTCACCCACCAACCGGATCAGTTGTACACGCTCGCTGGCCGCATCGAACAGCGGTGCACGTGCCTGGCATTGGAGCATGAGCCGGCCCAGCATGTCCGAGCCACTCCCGCTGGGACCATACCGACACTGCAGCAACAGCTTGGCAGCGCCGGCAGCATCGCCGGGGTCGAAATAACCAGCGTAATCACGCCCGAGCATGCCGATGTTGCCGCTCACCCGGGACGCCACCACGGCGGTGCCGCTGCGTACCGCCTCCATGACGACATGGGCCCCGCCCTCCATGCGGCTGGGATGCAACAGCACATGGGCGCGCTGGATCCGCCGGCGCGTGGCCTCGTGCGGCTGCGCGCCGATCCAGCGGTAGGCTGGGCAAGCGCGGGCGGTCTGCGCCGCAAGGCGGCCAAGCGCCGGTTCCAGCGCCGCGCCCACATGGTCTATCAGGATGTCGGCGTGCGGCCGCAACAGCCGGGCCAGTTCGAACACGGTCCCGGGTGCCTTTTCAGGGCGCAGGTGGCCGACCACCACCACACGCAGGTGACGCGCCGTCTTGGGCAAAAACTGGCGCGGCGTGGTGGACTGGTAGATGACACAGGCCTTGGAGCGCAACCCAGGCGGCAGGGCGTCGGGCCCGCACTCCTGCAGCGTCACCAACTGCTGCGCCAGGCGCAAGGAGGCCTGGGCATCACGGTGTTCGAGGATGTCGCGGTACAGATCGGTACCGGTCAACACCACGGCAAGCCCTGGCGCCTCGCGGTCGCGCCCGCCCGCCCAGGCGCGGATCGACGGCGCCGACCGGAGCGCATGCAATGCGAGCATGGCACGATCGGCACCACTGGCCCGCGCATCCGGCCATTGGCCGACGATGCGAACGGCATATGTCGGAGCCAGCAGTTGTTGCCAGCGCCGCGCCGTCTGCCAGTTGCCGTTGTTGGCATCGTGCAGGGCCGGGCTCACGATCACGATGCGGGTCTTTTGCATATTTCAACACTGTACGTGCAGGCACTTGCTCGGCCGGCACCTGGAACAGTGCTGCCATGCGATGTCAACCCCGTCGCCAGAGTTGCCACCCCAACTGCGGAAAACCCGGCCCAGCGCTATTCAGCCTGTGCCAAGGTGTCGAGCACGATGCGCCCGGTGACGTGGCCGGCCTCCAGGTCCTGCAGGCTCTGCTCAGCCTGCGCCAGGGGCCGCACCTGGACGGCTGGCAATGTCAGGTGCCCGGAGCGGACCAGTTCGACCAGCTCACGCATCTGCGCCGTGGAGCCGACCGCCGAACCCAGAACCGCAACTTCGCGCATCGCCAACGCCACCAGCGGTATCGTCGTGGCGCCGCCGAACAGGCCGACGGACACAAACCGCCCGCCTTTTCGCAGCGAGGGCAAGGCCAGAGCGGATGTGGCCGGCGCGCCCACAAAGTCGATCATGCCGCTCAACCCGCCCTTGGCCAGCGCCAGCAATTGCGCCGCTCCGCCGGTCTTGAGGTTGAGCACGTGTTGCACCCCTGCCGCGCGGGCGGTCTCGAGCTTGGCGTCATCGATGTCGCAGGCGATGATGTTGGTGTGGCCGAGCGCCTGGAGGATCGCGATGCCGATCAGCCCCAGCCCGCCACAACCCAGCACCGCCACACACTGCCCGGCTTGTGGTGGGCCGAGTTTCTGCACCGCCGAATAGGCCGTGACGCCCGAACAGGCGAGCACCGCCGCGCGCGCCGGGTCGATGCCTTTCACGTCGACCAGGTAGCGCTTGTCGGGCACCATCAGATGCGTCGAAAAGCCCCCTGGCCGGGCGATGCCCATGGCCGCCATCGCCTCGCACAGGTTGTCCTGGCCCTGTTGGCAGACGGCACACTTGCCACAACCGATCCAGGGGTTGACCATGTAGGTGTCGCCCACCCGGACATCGGTGACCTCGGCGCCGACCGCTGCAACCACGCCAATCGGCTCATGCCCCAGCACCACGGGCAGCTTGACCCGGTCTGCGAGCGAATTCTTTACGCCGCCGCCCATGTCGAAATAGCCCTGGCGGACATGCACATCGGAGTGGCACACACCGCAATAGGACAAGCGCACCAGCACCTCGTTGGGGCCGGGCGCCGGGGTCTCGCGAACTATCTGCTGAAGCGGTTTGCCCCACTCGGTGACGCCATAACTCTGCATGTGTTTGTCTCCTGTTGGTGGATGCCCGTAAGCTAGTGCAATTGGGCCGCCGGCCCAGTCGTCTGGGAGACAGTTCACGCGCGATGCGCCACCTGCTGCGCATGCTGGCGGCGGTGGTGGTGGAAGCTGCCGTGGCCAGGGCCCGCAGCGCCAGAAACACCTAGGGCTGCAGGTACAACTCGCCCAAGCGCATCTGCTCGCGCGGGCCGACGCCCAACTGGTTCACCAGGTACTGCTGCGGGCCGCCGAAATCGGCATCCACCGCCTTGAGTGCGGCATTGAGAAACTCTTCCTGGACCCGCCACAACACCTGCAAGGCCTCGCGGGGGAGCTCCGAAGCAGCCGGGTTTGGCATCTGGTAATGGACGTTGGTGAGCAGGTAATCCTGCATCACCACCTCGCGTGGTACACCCAGCGCGAGCAGGATCATGGCTGCGGCAAAACCGGTGCGGTCCTTGCCGGCGGTGCAATGAAACACCAGCGGTTTGTCGGTTTCGAGCATCAAGGCGAACAGCGCCGCAAAACGGTCTGCATTGTGGTGCACAAACGCGTGGTAGGTGTGCTCCATCAGGCGCACGGTGTCTTGGGCCGTGAGGTTGCCGCCTGCGGCCATCAGGTCTTTCATGCCCTGGACCACGCTCGGCTCGATGGCCAGGGAATGCACTGCCACGCCGGGCATCGCGCAGACCTGTTCCTCGCGCTCCACCGGGCCCCGAAAATCTGCCACGCGCGACAGTCCCAGGCCAGACAACACAGCGATGTCACCAGCACTGAGCGCACCCAGATGGTCAGAGCGAAACAATTTGCGCCAATGCAGCACACGCCCGTCGCGGCCCGCATAGCCGCCCAGGTCGCGGAAATTGGAAGTACCGGAAAGCGGGACAAGGCGGGACGGAGTGGGCATGGAGTGACTGCAATTGGTTAAGCTGCGATTCTGGCAGCTTCTGGCAGCTTCAGGCGGCAATCCCGGCAACCGAGGCGACACGCCCGTGCCCGGGTACCATCGCATGCAGCAAGCGACGCCATGCAAACACGCGCCCATCTGTGCAACCCGCAGCGTCTGGCACTTGCCAGACACGCACCCCCAGGAGACACCAAGACCATGCCTGCCATCCACCCTGCCCACACGCGCGGAGCCCGAACATGACCGCTCCTTTCATCATCGTCGGCGCCGGCCAGGCCGGCGTGCAGACTGCCGAAGCACTGCGCACCCTGGCGTACGAGGGCGCCATCCTGCTGCTGGGCGATGAGCCCCACGGCCCCTACCACCGCCCGCCCCTGTCCAAGGCCTGGCTGGCCGGCGAGATGCAGGAGGCGCAACTCGCCATGCGCGCGCCCGAGGTGCTGGTGCGCAAGAACATCGAATTGCGCACCGGCACCCGGGTAACCGGCATCGACCGCGTGGCCCGGCACATCACACTGGCAGACGGCTCAGCACTGGAATACGCCGGCCTGGTGCTGGCCACCGGCTCCACGCCGCGCCCTTTGCCGGTCCCGGGCGGCGATGCCGCCGGAGTGCACATGCTGCGTTCCCGCGACGACGCCAGCGCCATCGCCGCCCGCATGGCGCAGTGCACCGAGCGCCAGCTGCCGGTGGTGGTGATAGGCGGCGGTTTCATCGGCCTGGAAGTGGCTGCCACGGCGCGCAAGAAGGGCCTGGCGGTGACCGTGCTCGAAGCCGCGCCCCGGTTGTTGGGCCGCGTGCTGGCGCCCCGCCTCTCGGCATGGTTTGCCGAACTGCACCGTGGCCACGGCGTGCAACTGGTGCTGGATGCGCAGGTTGCCGCGATCGTCACCGACGCAGACGGCGCCGTGTCTGCGGTGCGCATGGCGGATGGCGCGGTGTTCCCGGCCGCCATGGTCGTGGTCGGCATCGGCGTAAGCGCCAACGACAGCCTGGCCCGCGACGCCGGGCTGGCCTGCGAGCGCGGCATCGTGGTGGACGCCTGCGGGCGCACCAGCGACCCGCTGGTATTTGCCGCCGGCGACTGCACGGCGCGCAGACTGGCTGACGGCGCGTTGTTGCGGCTGGAATCGGTGCAAAACGCCACCGAACAAGGCAAGTCGGTGGCAGCCGCTTTGCTTGGGCAAGTGAGACCGTTCGCCGGCGCGCCCTGGTTCTGGAGCGACCAGTACGACAAGAAGCTGCAGATGGCCGGCCTGTCCGGCGGCGCAGACCAGTGGGTCGTGCGCGGCGACATGGCAGCCGGCACCTTCAGCGTGTATTACTTCCGCGCTGGCATCCTGGTGGCAGTTGACACCATCAACGCCGGGCGCGAACACCTGCAGGCGCGCAAGCTGATGGACGCCGGCATCTCACCCACACCGGAACAGGCAGCAGACACAGCGTTCGACCTGGCCAGCCTGCAACCCAAATAGGCCGCACGCCTTGGCAGACGCCATGCCGTGGTTCGGCATGCACCTGACAACGCCCGACCCCACCACTGGCACCCATGCCCACCGCCCATTCAGCCGCGAACCGCCGCGGCATCGTCGCCATGTCGCTGGGCATGGCGAGTTTCCTGGCCAACGACGGGCTGGTCAAATACCTGAGCCAGTCGCTGCCGACTGCGCAGCTGATCTGCATCCGCGGGTTGTTTGCCACCGTTTTCCTGCTTTTGATCGCGCGTCACATGGGCCTGCTGCGCCCTGGCCAGGCAGCAGGTGCCGCCCCGCTGCGCCAACTGGCGCGTGGCCCGGTGTTGTTGCGTTCGGTGATCGACGCCGTGGCCACCATGGCCTACCTCGGCGCGTTGTTCCACCTGCCCATCGGCAACGCCACCGCGATCAACAGTGCGTCACCCCTGTTCCTGACGCTCTACGCGGCCCTGGTGTGGCGCGAGCCCGTGGGCCCGGTACGCTGGTTGTTGATCGTCGGTGGTTTTGCCGGCGTGGTGCTGATCGTTCAGCCAGAGGCGTCTGGTTTCAACAACTGGGCACTGGTCTGCCTGCTGGCCACCATGCTGCATGCGGCGCGTGACGTGCTCACGCGCGTCATCCCGCCCACCGTGCCGTCGGTGATGGTGACGCTGGCGACGGCTGCCACGGTAACCCTGCTGTCCGGCGCCGTGAGCCTGTTCGAAGGCTGGCAAGGAGTGACCGCCACACAGCTGGTGCTGCTAGCCGCCGCCAGCGTGTTCCTCAGCGGTGGTTACTACTTCGTCATCCTGGGAATGCGCGAAGGCGATGTGAGTGTCATATCGCCCTTTCGCTACACCAGCCTGCTGTATGCGCTGCTGATCGGCTGGGCGGTGTGGGGCGACATCCCGAATGCCATGGCGCTGGCGGGCATTGCGTTGCTCGTGGCGGCGGGTGTGTTGATGGTGCGGGTGGGGGGTCGGAGGTAGGTCGGTAGCCTGGTCAGGCAAGTGTGGTGTCGGTCACGTCGGCCCCCAGATCCCCCGCGATCAGCCGGAACTGCTCTACGTAGTCGCCGTAACCCATGCCGTCGTCGCGCAGCACGTTGCAGTGGCTCCAGAGTTTCTGGACGATGGTGGCGGAGTTCACTGCTGCTGAGGATGGTCGGGTTCACGACCCTGCCCAATTGGGCGCCCAACGGCTCCAAGACAGGGAACAGGTCGGCGCAAGACAAACCGTCGCCCACAACCATGAGATCGATATCGCTGCTGCTGGTATCGGTACGCTTGCCGACCGCCCCGAATACAAAGGCGGCCCGAATGCGCGGCACCAGGGGCAACAGTGCAGCGCGCAATGGCTCGGCCAGACCAACGGTTTTGCGGGCAGTCCCGCACAGTTCCGCAGTTATCGGTGAATCCGGGTTGGCCTGGTAGTGCTTCTGGTTGCCCACCGCCCCGGGTGGTGACCAAGCCGCTCTGCGCAAGCCGCGCAAGCTCGCGCTGAACTGCCCCGGAACCAGCGTTTGCCAGGCTGATCACCTCGTTGGCGTAGAAGCTGCGATCAGGCTGGCCAAACAACAGGCCCAGCACACGTTGTTGGGTGCCGGAGGACAAGGCGTCGGCCAAGCTGGTGCGCGTTACGGATGTTGGTGGCGTTTTCTGCGTACCCATTTCGGGCATTTTGGTACCCACTATGGGTATATTGATCTGTCAACGTCGCCGCCGTAGGCGGTGCGGCCATGGGTAGGCTGGATCGGGCTGCAGGCGTGGTCATGGGGGTGATTGCCGAGCCACGAGTTCTTGCAAGTGGCTCAGCGCAACAACTGGTGTGTCGCCGCTTTCGCGGCCTTCTTGTCCAGAGTCAGCACGGGTGCAAACCCCGCCGCGCGCGCGTTCGGCGAGCAGGTAGCCGGAAAAGTCCGCTGGCCCGGTTTCGTACAGAGCCAGTTCGCACAACACGATATGGTCAACGTAGGCGGGTGATCTGGCTGTGGCATTTTCGCGCAGCCATGCGTCAACCTTGGCCGATTGGAGCGGATTGTCGTTGGTGCGCAACGCTATCAAGATTTCGCTTCTGGGCGATGTTTTGCGGCAAGGTGGGCCGCGATACCCGCATCCATCTCCTCGATGGTCAGGGAGTGTTTGGGTTTGGGTAGCAGCCCCCGCAAAGAGGTGGTGGACGCAGCGGGTGGCCGCTTCAAAATGATGGTGTCGTCGTCTTGCACCGTCACCAGAAGGTGGTCACCGGCTTCCAGGCCCAACCTGGCGCGCACGGCAACCGGGAGTGTCATTTGTCCCTTGGAAGTCAGCGTGGCTTGCATGGCAACTCCTTACGTCAAAGTAAGGAACCCATGGGCGCTGCCTTCGATCCGGCGGCAGGGCCGGTCGCACGCTCACCCCCCGAAGAAAAACCGCTCCTCCACGATCTTCCCGCCTGCCACCGAATAAACACCCATCTCGTCCATCTGCATGCGCGCGCCACCCTTGGGTGTCACATCCATCTGGAAGCGCAGGATGAACTGGTCGCCGTGCACATACGGGCCTTCGGTCTTGACGCTGTGGATCTCATGGTTGGCGTACCACCAGGCGCCTTTGGCGTCCACGGCGGCGCGGCCCTGGAGGCGTGCCATGTCGCCCGTCATGGGTTCACACGACACGATGTCGTCGGACCAATGCTGTTTGCCGGCTTCTTCAAATTGGCCAGCCTTGCACAGAGCAGCGAAAGCGGTGGCGAGTTCTTGCGTGGTCATGGTCATCATCTCCTTGGGGTTGGGAATCGCATCGTAGCCATGCTGACGCCGTTTGGCGACAGTTTTGTGGCAATGCCCGCGGTGATCCGCCGGCCAGGTTCAGGCCGTCAAAGCTGCCAGCGCCGCAACCCCGATCGGCGGCTCGGGCAACCACGGCAGCACGAAGGTGCGCCGGGCCAACCCGTTGGCAATACGCTCGGCCTGCCGCCGCTCGCCGGCCAGGCGGGCGCGCAACAAGGGGTCGGTGGTGCCGGCGGCGGCAATACTTTTGTTGACCACCCAGGCCCAAGGCTCGATCTTCGCGCGGCGCAGGTCGTCCTGCAGTGCAGACGCCTGGCTGACCGGGGTGACTTCGGGCAGGGTGACGATCAGCACGCGGGTCATGGCGGCGTCCTGCAGCCGCATCAGCGGGGTGATGATGTGTTTGGCGTTCGCCTTGCCGGCGTATTGCCGCGTCATCTGGCGGTGGTAGGCGCCGGTGGCGTCCATCAGCAGCAGGCTATGGCCGGTGGGCGCGGTATCAAGCACCACAAAGGCGCTGCGCGCCTCGTTCACCACACGGCTGAAGGCATGGAACACGGCCACCTCTTCGGTGCACGGCGATTGCAGGTCTTCGAGCATCAGCGCGCGGCCGGCGGCGTCCAGGCCCTTGCCCCGGGTGGCCATGATCCTGGCGATGTAGGCCTCGGTCTCGGCCTGGGGGTCGATGCGGCCGACCTGGAGGTTCGGCAAGTCGCCCTGCAGGGCGTCGGCCACATGCGCCGCCGGGTCGGTGGTGGTGAGGTGCACACTGTGGCCGCGCCGCACCAGGCCCACCGCCAGCGCCGCGGCGACGGTGGTCTTGCCGACACCGCCCTTGCCCATCACCATGATCAGGCCGTGGCCCAGGGCGGCCAGTTCGTCAGCCATGCGCGACAGCGGCTCGGCCGCCAGCGGGGCCACCTCGGCCGCCCCGTGCGTGACGGGCGCGGGCGCAGGCATGCCTCCCAGCAAGGCACGCAGCGCGGGCAGGCCCACGGTGTCGAAGGCGCGCAGCGGCACCTCGTCGCGCGGCAGGCTTGCCAGCACTTCGGGCATCCGGTCCATCGCCTGGCGGCCGAGCGCCTCGATGGCGCTCGCGACCGAATCGTTCGGTACGCTGGCATGGAACACGCCGTTGATGGCCAGACGCTGGTTGCACAGGCCCAGCAGGCGCAGTTCGACGGCTGTGCGCGCGGCCTCCTGCATCGGCCGCGGGTCGGGCCGGGTCACGAGCACCACGGTCGTCTGCCGCGGGTCGCCCAATGCGCGCAGGGCAGCGGCAAAACGCGCCTCCTGCATCTTGAGCCCCGAATGCGGGCCCAGGCACGAGGCCCCGCGGTCATTGCCCGCGAGGAAACCGGTCCAGGCCTTGGGCAGGCTGAGCAGGCGAAGGGTGTGGCCGGTGGGCGCGGTGTCGAACACGATATGGTCGTAACGGCGCACCGCGTCGTCGCCGGCACCGCCGCCCTCGTCGGCCAGCAAGGCGGCAAACTCGTCGAAAGCCGCGATCTCGGTGGTACAGGCACCGGAGAGTTGCTCGCGCACCGCACTGCGGTCCTGTTCGCTTGCCCCGGCTTCGAGCTGCGCCAACACCCGTTGGCGGTAAGCCTCGGCCGCCGCATCCGGGTCGATATTGAGCATCCACAGGCCGGGGGCACCGGGCACGTCCACCGCCTGGTTGGACAGGGGCACACCCAGCATCTCGTCGAGGTTGGATGCAGCGTCGGTGCTGACCAGCAAAACACGTTTGCCGGCGTCGGCCAGCTTCAGCGCCACCGCCGTGGACAGGGATGTCTTGCCGACTCCGCCCTTGCCGGTGAAGAACAGGAAACGGGTGGGACGGGCGAGTATGCCCAGGGACACGGCAGCGCGAGGCTTGATGGCGGAAGTCATGCGCGGAGCATGCCAGTGCCCCACGACTGCGTCTTGACGCGCGTCAGACCGGGTGAACTGAACCGCAAAGGCGCTCAAAACCGGCTGTTCGCACATCTGCGCAGGGGTACTTCGCCAAGATGCCAATCCGGAAACTCGCCAACTCTCGGCGTACCGGCTGGGTGTGGCTGCCAGAAAGTGGCACCGAGCATGCTTCAGTGACCAGGACGACCTGACAACCGACGCGGACTGGCCACCCGGCGTCGGCAGGCGTGCCAGAATCGCCAGCAAAAGGAGATACCCCGATGACCCGAAATGCATGGCCAGTCCAACACAAGCGCCACACCGCATGGAGCATCCTGTGCGGCACGGTCGTTCTCGCTGCCGCCGCAGCGATCACCCTGATGGCCACCCTGGCCCAGGCCCAGGAATGGCCGACCCGCCCGGTGCGCATCGTCGTGCCCTACCCCGCCGGCGGCGCGGTCGACATCGTCACCCGGGCGCTGGCCGACAAGCTGGCCACGCAATGGGGGCAGCCGGTGCTTGTCGAGAACAAGGCCGGGGCCGGTGGGCTGATCGGCGCCGATGGTGTGTCCAAGTCCGCACCCGACGGGTACACGCTGGTGATGGGTACGGTCAGCAGCCACGCGATCGCGCCGGCGGTCTACCGCAAGATGCCCTACGACGCGGTGGCCGATTTCGGGGCCGTCTCGCTGGTGGCGCTCACGCCCTACATCATCACCGTGAACCCGTCGGTGCCGGCCAGTTCGCTGCGCGAGCTGGTGGCCCATGCCAAGGCCAATCCCGACAAGCTCAATTTCGGCTCGTCGGGCACCGGCACCACGCCGCACCTTGCCGGCGAATTGTTCAACACCCTGGCCGGCACCCGCATTGCCCATGTGCCCTACAAAGGCAGCGCGCCGATGCTGGCCGACCTGTTGGGCGGGCAGGTCCAGGTGGCCTTCGACAACACGGTCATCCCCAATATCAAGGCCGGCAAGCTGCGCGGACTGGCAGTGACCGGCCCGCTGCGGCTCGCGGCCGTGCCGGACATCCCCACCGCAGTGGAGGCCGGACTGCCGGGTTACGAGGCCGTTGGATGGATGGGCCTGTATGCCGCCAAAGGCACGCCGGCGGCGCTGCGCGCCCGGCTTGCAGCCGATACGGCAAAAGCCGCCGCAACGCCGGATTTCATCGCAAAAATGGAAGGCCTCGGCTTCCAGGCCCGCACCAATACGCCGGCGGAGTTCGACACATACCTGAAGGCCGAAACCGCCAAATGGGCCAAGGTGGTCAAGGACGCCGGCGTGCCGCAGGAGTAACCCCATGGTGCAGCATGCCCGACCAACCCGGCGTGTCTGCCTGCAGGCCCTGCTCGGAAGCGCCCTGCCGGCGCAGGTTGCACCGGCTGTGGCGCAGGCCGGGGCGGCCAACATGGCGGATGAGACCTGGACCGACCCCAGCCGCAACCGCGAGATACCGGTCAGGCTGCGCTGGCCAGACGCCGGCACCTACCCGGGCGAGCGGCCGGTCGTGCTGTTCTCGCATGGCCTGGGCGGCACCCGCGAAGCTGGCACGGTCTGGGGCGAGGCCTGGGCCGCGGCCGGCTTTGTGGTGGTGCACATGCAGCACCCTGGCAGCGACCTGGCGGCGGTGCGGGTGTCGGCGTCGTCGTTCAACGACCAGGCGGGCTTGCGCGCGGCTGCGGGCCCGGCGCAACTCGTAGCGCGCCTGCAGGACGTGGCGTTTGTGCTCGGCCAGATCGCCCAGCGCCATGCAGCCCGCCAGGAGCTTTGGGCCATGGTCCGCCCGACCGGTATCGGCATGGGTGGCCATTCCTTCGGCGCGCACACCACGCTGGGCATGGCCGGGCAGCGTTACCCCGGCTTCGATGGCGTGAACGAGCCGCGTCTGGCGTCGTTCATCGCCTTCTCGCCCACAGTTCCGCTGGTCGGTGACACACAACGCGCGTTCGAGCGCATGCTGCGGCCAGTGCTGTCGATCACCGGCACGCGTGACCAGGACGTGGTTGGAACAGGTGCCACGCCGGACAAACGCATGGCGGTATTCGGGGCGTTGCCGGCGGGCGGCAAGGGCCACCTGGTGCTGCAGGATGCCGACCACATGACCTTTGGTGGCCAAAACGGCCGCGCCGCCGAGATCGTGCCGCGGGAGTCCGTCACCCGGGATCTGCAGGCCGCGCACCACGCGATGGTGGCCGCCATCACGACCGACTGGTGGCGCGCCACGCTGCAGGGCGACAGCGCAGCCCGCGCCAGGCTGGCCATGCCCACAGGCCTGCGCGCCGGCGATCTGTGGCAACAAAAATAGGCACTGGGGCGCGGCAGCCGGCTCAGAGTGCTTCGGTATCCACCTCGCCACTGGCCTGTGCCGTGTAACGCTGGCCCTTGACGGTGTGTGTATTGACCGTGGCTTCCAGCCGCGCCATCACATCGTCGCCCAGCTGCACATTGGCTGCCGCCAGGTCCTCCTGCAGGTGCGCCACGCTCGTGGTGCCAGGGATCGGAATGACGTGCGGCGCCTTGTGCAGCAGCCATGCCAGCGCCAACTGCGCCGGCGTGCAGCCCACATCCGCAGCGATGGCGTTGTAAGCCGCCTGCACTTTCAGGTTGGCCAGGTGGCTGTCGCCCAGAAACCGCGGCATGCTGGTGCGCAGGTCGTTGGCCGGCAATGCAGACACGTCGATCGGCACACCGCACAAGAAGCCCCGCGCCACCGGGCTGAACGCCACGTAGGCTGTGCCCAGTTCGCGGCACAGATCGAGCACGGCGATCTCGGCATTGCGCGTCCACAAGGAATACTCCGACTGCACCGCGGCGATCGGGTGCACGGCGTGGGCCCGGCGCAGGGTTGGCGCCGACACCTCGGACAAGCCGATGGCACGCACCTTGCCCGCGCGCACCAGGTCAGCCATCGCACCGACGCTCTCCTCGATGGGCACCGCCTTGTGCCAGCGGTGCAGGTAATACAGGTCGATCACATCGGTCTGCAGGCGGCGCAAACTCTCTTCGCAGTTGCGCCGGATCGCCTCGGGGCTGCCGTCAATCACGCGTTTGATGCCATCGTCAAACTGCACCCCGGCCATGCCACCCTTGCTGCAAAGGGTGATCTTGTTGCGCTGCGACTTGAGCACACGCCCCACCAGGGTCTCGTTCTTGCCAAAACCGTACAACGCGGCGGTGTCGAACAAGGTAACCCCGGCGTCGAGCGCCGCGCGCACCACGCGTTCGCCCTGCTCCTCCGAAGGCGGAATGCCATAAGCGTGGCTCACATTCATGCAACCCAGCCCGATGGCCGAGACGTTGAAGGAAGCGATTTTTCGTGTCTGCATGTCAGTTGCTCCTGTGGGGCTCACCCGATCCGGGCTGCACGGATTGTGCGGGCTGTTGGTTGATTGTCTGCTTTCGGCCCAAAGCGGTCATTCTCTGCCTGGTCTGCGTTGGCTTTGGCTTTGGCTTTGGCGTTGGCGTTGGCGTTGGCGTTGGCGCGCGTCGCGGCAGGCGCAGCCCGGCGGGGGCTCAACCTGGAGCGGTCAGGCGCTGATCGCGCCGACTACCCTGTG
>CAMAWD010000091.1 GCA_945861785.1 Rhodoferax sp. OV413
TCGTGTACCCATCGACGTTACTCCAGTCACCATCTCGCCACGTACGCCCACCCGACGTCCACGCCCACCTCGGATGGCCTCGCGCTTGTAGTCCATCGAAAACGGCAAAGGTTATTTCTTCTAAAGCAACAGTATTGAGACCTGACCCCAGGCTCGGCCTGGGCGATCGCCGGCCGCCGGATCTCGATGTCGTCAAAGGATGCCATGCAGGCGTTGTCGCAAGTTGTCGAAATTGCAGCAATTGCGATTTTTCCGGCAATGCGCGTCAACGCCTGGTGGCCACCCGCCGCGAATGTTGCAATACAAGACCTGACCCCAGGCTCAGTTTGACCCCAGGCTCCCTGCTGCCAGGCTCCGTGGACCCCAGGCTCACGTCTGGGATGAAAAAAGCCGCCTCGCGGCGGCTTTTCGATCGGTGCTTCGTGCAACCGGCTCAGCGGGAGTATTCGGAGATCACCTTCCATTTGCCTTCGACGATCTGCGACACGCGGCTCAGGTCGGAACCCTGGCGCTTGTTGGGGCCGAACTTGATCTCTGGACTGCCGAAGATATCGGTCGGGAAGGTCGTCGTCTCCAAGGCCTTGACCAGACTCTCAGTGGTCAGGTTGGGCCCGGCCTTTTGGGCCGCCGTGATGAAGTTGTCAACCGCCGCATAACCATAGACCGAAAACACGGTGGGCTCTTCATTGAACTTGGTCTGGTACTTGGTGGCCCAGAAGCGCAGCGGCTGCGAGGCGGAGTCCAGGTAGGGGTTTTGCACCGTCATGGCGGCATACAGGCCGTCCATGGCGCGGGTGCCTAGTTTGTGGATCAGGTCGGTGTAGGCCGCGCTGGAGCCGAAAAACACCGGGTTGAAACCGGATCGTTTGGCCGTGCCGATGGTGCCGATGGTCTCGCGGATGATGGTGCCCAGCACCACGAAGTCGCAATTGGCAGCCTTCATGCGCGCCACCTGCGACGAAAAGTCGGTGGCGCCGGTCTTGAAGGTGGTTTTCTCGGACAGTGCCATGCCGATGGTCTTGAGGCCGGCCTCCGCACCCTGCATCACTTCGGTACCAAAATCATCGTCCTGGTAGATGGTGCAGACGGTCTTGGAACCCTTTTCCTTGACCAGCTTTGGCAGGTGGACCCGCATCTGATCGTAATAGCTGGCGGTGAAGCCGAACTTCAGCTTGTTGAACGGCTCGTACATTTCTTTGGATGCCGTGATCGGCGACAGGTTGGGCACGTTCTTGGCAAACTGTATTGGCATGGCCGCCAGATTGCTGGTAGTGCCCAAGTGCGAGACCATCGCGAAGATCTTGTCCTGGTTCACCAGCTTCTGCGTTGCCAGCACGGCCTTTTTCGGGTCGTACTGAGAGTCCTCGATCAGCAGCTTGATCTTGCGGCCGTGGATGCCGCCGGTCTGCTCGTTGAGTTCATCGACACGCAGTTGCATGCCAAATCGCACCTGTTTTCCGAAAGCGGCGATCGGCCCGGAAAGGTCCTGGATCGAGCCAATGACGATTTCGTTCTTGCTGACCCCCTGGGTCTGGGCAAAGGTGGTGCTCGCGGCCAGGGCCAATGCGGCCAGGGCGAGGGTGGACTTCAGTTTCATCGCGGGTCTCCTTGTAAAAGCGGGAATGGTAACGACAGGCTTGGCACGGTTCAACGGTACATCGCGTCGATCTGCGCGGCGTATTTTTTCTCGACCAGCTTGCGTTTGAGCTTCATGGTCGGGGTCAGCTCCTCGTCCTCGGCGCTGAGCTGGGTGTCGAGCAGGAAGAACTTCTTGATCTGCTCGACACGCGCGAACTTCTTGTTCACGCGCTCTATTTCGGCCTGGATCAGGGCCTGCACCTCAGGTGCCTTGGTCAGGCTGGCATAGTTGCTGAACGGCACGTCGTTGTCCTGGGCGTATTTCTCGACGTTTTCCTGGTCGACCATGATTATGACCGTCAGGTAGGGCCGCTTGTCGCCGATCACCACCGCGTCGGTGATGTAGGGTGAGAACTTGAGCTCGTTCTCGAGTTCGCTTGGCGTGATGTTCTTGCCACCGGCGGTAATGATGATGTCCTTCATGCGGTCGGTGATGCGGAAGTGGCCATCGGCGTCGTGGCTGCCGACGTCGCCCGTGTGCAGCCAGCCATCCGTGTCGATGGTCTCGGCGGTTTTTTCTGGCTGGTTCAGGTACCCCATGAAGACGTTGCGCCCCCGGATCAGCAGCTCGCCGGTCTTTTCGTCCACCCGCACCTCGACGCCGTCGGTGGCGCGCCCGATGGTGCCCGGGCGCATGCTGTCTACCGTGCTGAAGGTGCCCAGTGCGCCGGATTCGGTCATGCCCCAGCCCTCGAGCATGGGAATGCCCAGCGCCAGGTACCAGCGGATCAGCTCGGGCGAAATCGGGGCGGCGCCCGAGAGCAGCGCCTGTGCGCGGTGGATGCCGATCGTCTTGCGCACATTGTTGAGCGCCAGCAGGCGGCCGAGTTCGAACCGGAACTTGAGCCACGCCCCCACCGGCTGCCCGGCGAGGACCTTGTCCGCCACCTGCCCACCGACACCGATGGCCCAGGCATACACCAGCTGCTGAAGTCTGGACGCCTCCTTGATGGAGATCACCACGCCCGAATAGAACTTCTCCCAGACGCGCGGCACGGCGAACAGGAAGGTGGGCGAGATCTCGCGCACGTTCTCGGGGATGGTGTCGGGGTTCTCGACGAAATTCAGTACGCAGCCGCTGTACACCGACGAATATTCGCCGATGATGCGCTCGGCGATGTGGCACAGCGGCAGGAAACACATGCGTTCGTCCACTTCCAGCGTGGGCAGGCGGATGTTGGCCTGGCGCATGCTGTAGACAAGCCCGGCGTGGCTTTGCATCGCGCCCTTGGGTTTGCCGGTGGTGCCTGAGGTGTAGACCACGATCGCCAGTTCGTCAGGGCGGCAGGAGCGGATGCGTTCCTCGAGCGCCTGCGGATGCTGCTTGAGCCAGGCACGCCCGGCCTGGCGCAGCGCGTCGAGCGACATCACGCCGGGGTCGTCGAGCTCGCGCAGGCCCTTCATGTCGAACACCACGATCTTGCGCAGCCGCGGCAGCTGTGGCCGCACTCCGAGCGCCTTGTCGAGCTGCTCTTCGTCTTCGGCGAACAGCACCACGGTGCCCGAGTCCTCGCACAGGTACTGCACCTGGCTCGGGGCGTCGGTCGGGTAGATGCCGTTGCTCACCCCGGCGCAGCTGAGGATGGCCAGGTCGGCCAGCACCCATTTGACCAGGGTGTTCGACAAAATGGCGGCGCACTCGCTGCGCTCGAAACCGATGCTCAGCAACCCGGCACCGATCTCGCGCACGGCGGTGGCCGCGTGGTCCCAGGTCCAGCTGTGCCAGATGCCCAGTTCCTTCTGGCGCAACCAGACTTTGGGGCCGCGCGCAGAGACGCCGTTCCAGAACACCTCGGGAATCGTCTCGCCTGCCATCTGCACCGCCGTATTCGGCGTGTATTTCGTCAGCGTCCAGAGGTTGCTCATGCTGCCATCATCTCCATGTCTTCTTCTTCTTCCAGCGCCGGTCCCCGCGCACGCCGGTCTCCTTCATGCCGAGGTAGAACTCCTTGATGTCCTCCTTCTCGCGCAGGTTGGCGCAGGTGTCCTCCATGACGATGCGGCCGTTCTCCAGCACATAGCCGTAGTCGGCGGCGTTGAGCGCCATGTTGGCGTTTTGTTCCACCAGCAGGATGGTCGTGCCGTGCTCGCGGTTGACGCGCACAACGATCTCGAAGATTTCCTTGGTGAGTTTGGGAGACAAGCCCAGGCTGGGTTCGTCCAGCAGGATCAGGTCGGGCGCGGCCATCAGCGCGCGCGAGATCGCCAGCATCTGCTGCTGGCCGCCCGAAAGCAGCCCGGCGCCTTGGGCGGCGCGTTCGCGCAGGATCGGGAAGTAGCCGAACACGGTCTCCATGTCCTTGTGCACGCCGTCGGTGTCGCTGCGGGTGTAGGCACCCATCATCAGGTTGTCGCGCACGGAGAGCAGCGGGAACACCTCGCGGCCCTCGGGCACGTGGCACAGGCCCTGCTGCACGATGAATGCCGGGTCGCGCGCGGTGATGTCGGAGCCCTTGAACTCGATCGAGCCGCGGCGCGGGTCGATGATGCCCGAGATGGTTTTGAGGATGGTCGTCTTGCCGGCGCCATTGGAGCCCAGCACGGTGGCGATCTCGCCGCGGCGCACCTGCAGGCTGACGCCGCGGATCGCCTTGATCGGGCCATAGGCGCTCTCGACGTTGAGCAGCCTGAGCACCGGCTGGTCGCTTACGGGCGGCGGCGCGGCACTCACCACGTAACCTCCCCGGCCGCACCCGCCGATGGCCGCCGGCGCAGCGACGACATGTCGTCGACCGAGCCCAGGTAGGCCTCGATCACGCCGGCGTCGTCCTGCACCTCGGCCGGCGTGCCTTGCGCCAGCATGGCGCCCTGGTTCATGGCGAGAACGCGGTCGGACACCTTGGACACCAGGCTCATGTCGTGCTCCACCATCAGCACGGTGATGCCGAGCTCGTATTGGATGTCCTTGATCCAGAAAGCCATGTCGCCTGTTTCCTCGACGTTCAGGCCGGACGACGGTTCGTCGAGCAGCAGCAGCTTCGGGCCGGTCGACAGCGCGCGCGCGAGTTCGACCACCTTGCGCACGCCGTAGGGCAGGCCGGCCACCATGGCGTCGCGGTAGTGCTGCAGGTTCAGCAGGTCGATCACGCGTTCGACGTGTTCACGCGCCGCGATCTCGGCCAGGCGCGTCTTGCGCGTGAAGAACAGTTCGCTCCACAGGCCGGTGCTGCGGTGGGTGTGGCGCCCGATCAGCAGGTTGTGCAGCACCGAGGCGTGTTCGAAGAGTTCGATGTTCTGGAACGTGCGCGCGATGCCCATCGACGCAATCTGGTGCGGGGGCGCCTGCGTGAGGTTGTGGCCTTCGAAGAAGATCTCGCCCGCCGTGGGTGTGTACAGGCGGCTGATCAGGTTGAACACCGTCGTCTTGCCCGCGCCATTCGGGCCGATCAGGGTGAACACCTCGCCCTTGCGCACATCGAAGCTCACGTTGTTGACCGCCAGCACACCGCCGAAACGCATGCTGAGGTTCTGGGCCGAGAGAAGGATGTCGCTCATAGGAAGCAGATCCTGAGCGCCGCCGGGCCGCCCCAAGGCGCGATGGCCCCCTCGGGGGGCAGCGCAGTACACGAAGTGACAAGCGTGGGGGCCATCATGAAAGGCGGTCCGACTTCTGGAATGCCTTCTGGCGCGTGAACAGGCCCCGGCGGTAGAAGGGGAATATCTGCAGGTAGGTGCGGATCTTGAGCCAGCGGCCGTAGATGCCCATTGGCTCGAACAGCACGAAGGCAATCAGCACCACGCCGAACACCACACTCTGCAAGCCTGGTGCCATGCCGATCGCAGGCGGCAGGTAGTCCTTGGACAGAGAGATCATCTGCGGCATGCTGATGAGGAAGATCGCCCCCAGGAACGCGCCGTGCACCGAGCCCAGGCCGCCGACCACAATCAGCAGCAGCAGTTCGATCGATTGCAACAGGCTGAACTGGTCGGGGGAAATGAACTGCAGCTTGTGGGCGTACAACGCGCCTGCTATGCCGGTGATCGCGGCCGACAGGGCGAACGAGGTGGTCTTGTAACGCGCAAGGTGGATGCCCATGCTCTGCGCAGAAACTTCGGAATCACGGATCGCCACGAAGGCGCGCCCGGTCGACGACCGCAGCAGGTTCAGGATGGCCAGCGTGCACAGCGTGGTGAGCACCAGGCACAGGTAATAGAACTCCTCGCCGCTTTCGAGTTTCCAGCCAAAAATGTCGGGCGCTTTGACGTGCATGCCCTTGTTCCCGCCGGTGACGGAGTCCCAGCGGGTGAAAAGCTCCTGCACGATGAAACCGAACGACAGGGTTGCCATGCCCAGGTAGATGCCCTTCACACGCAGCGCGGGCACACCGATGACCACGCCTGTGAAGGCCGAGAGCGCCGCAGCGGCCAGCAGCGCAACCGGAAACGGGACCCCCATGTTGGTCAGCACCGCATGCGTGTAGGCGCCCATGCCGAGGAACGCCGCGTGCCCGATCGAGAACTGGCCGGTGAAACCCGCCACCAGCATCAGCCCGAGCCCGGCTATGGAGTAGATCAGCACGAAGGTGAGTTGCGCCAGCCAGTACTCGGGTACGACCATCGGCGCCAGCAGGAGCACCAGCATCAGCAGCGAATAGCTGAATACCTGACCACCGTGCTTGGCCAGCCGGATGTCCTGCGCATAGTCGGTCTTGAAAATGAAGCGCATGGCGGCCTAGACTTTCTTGCGCAGGGTGTCGCCGAAGATGCCGTTGGGCTTGACCCACAACATCACCAGCACCACGACGTAAGGGGCGATGTCTTTCCAGCCCTCGGGTGCATAGAACCCGGCCATGGACTCGACCAGCCCGATCACCAGGCCGCCCACGATGGCCCCCGGCAGGCTGCCAAAACCACCCACCACCGCGGCCGGAAACGCCTTGAGGCCAACGAACCCCATGTTGGCATGCACGAAGGTAATGGGCGCCAGCAACAAGCCGGCTGCGGCGGCTACGGCTGCGGCAAGGCCCCAGACCAGGCCATTGAGCTTCTTGACCGGAATACCCATATAGTACGCCGCCAGCTGGTTTTGCGACGACGCCTGCATCGCAATGCCGACCTTGCTGTACTTGAATATGGCGAACAACAGCGCGCACAGCAGAGCGGTGCAGACGATGACCACCATCTGCTCTATATTGAGCACCAGCCCGCCGAGGTTCCAGACCTGGTCTTTGTAGGGGACCGGCAACACATGGGTCTCGGTGCCGATGACCGGCACCATCGTGATCATGCCGCGCAACACATACCCGATGCCGATGGTCAGCATGACGATCGAAAACGCCGGTTGCCCGAGGACAGGCCGGATGACGGCACGCTCGAGCGCCACGCCTGCCAGCCCCATGCCAAGGATGGCGCTCACTACCGCGAGCCAGAATGGGAAGCCCAGCACGGTCATCAAGGCCAGCCCCACGAATGCGCCCAGCATCATCAGGTCGCCCTGAACAAAACTGACGGTCTCGGTGGCCTTGTAGATCAGCACGAAACCGAGCGCGATCAGGCCGTAAATACAGCCCTGCGCGATGCCGCTGATCGTCAGCTGAAGAAATTGCACACTACCCCCAATACTCTTTTTGCCATTTATAGCTGCTTTGGCATCAAAGGCATTCAGGGTTGTCCCCCATAGCGGGTAAACGATAGGTGTTGTGTTGTATTGTGGGTGCTGGCCCTGGATTCGTCCGGACCGGTGCGAAACGCCTGGTCGGACATGGTCACAATCTGGGGTTGTTCTCGCAACCGATTGTCCTCCATGCGCCGCGCCGCCGAACTCTCTTCTCACCACTCCTCGCCAACGGCCGCCGCCGGTCCCGCCGCCCAGCGCTCCGACTGGGACACCCTGCGCCGCCTGTTCCCCTACCTGTGGCAATACAAGTGGCGCGTGATGGCGGCGCTGGCCTTCATGATCGGCGCCAAGGTGGCCAATGTCGGTGTGCCGCTGCTGCTGAAGACCCTGGTGGACACCATGAGCCCGAACGGCGGGCGCAATCCGATCGAAGGCGTCCCGGCCGTGATGCAGGCGGTGCTGGTGGTGCCGCTGGCTCTGGTGGTCGCCTACGGGCTGCTGCGCCTGTCGACCTCGCTGTTCGCCGAGCTGCGCGAGCTGATCTTCGCCAAGGCCACTGAAGGCGCGGCACGCAGCATCTCGCTGGAGGTTTTCCGCCACCTGCACGCGCTCAGCCTGCGTTTTCACCTGGAGCGCCAGACTGGCGGCATGACGCGCGACATCGAGCGCGGTACCCGCGGCGTGCACTCGCTGATCTCCTATTCGCTGTACAGCATCATCCCCACGCTGATCGAGGTGACGCTGGTGCTGACCCTGCTGGCGGTCAAGTTCGACGTATGGTTTGCCTGGATCACGATCATCGCGCTGGTGTTCTACGTGACCTTCACGGTGACCATCACCGAGTGGCGCACCAAGTTCCGCAAGCAGATGAACGAGCTCGACTCCACCGCCCACAGCCGGGCCATCGACTCGCTGCTGAACTACGAGACCGTCAAGTACTTCAACAACGAGGAGTTCGAGGCCAAGCGGTACGACCAGAGCCTCGAGAGTTACCGCCGCGCCGCCCTCAAGAGCCAGAGCACCCTGAGCCTGCTCAACACCGGGCAGCAGCTGATCATCGCGATCTCGCTGGTGGCCATGTTGTACCGCGCCACCCTGGGTGTGGTGGAGGGGCGCATGACGCTGGGCGACCTGGTCATGATCAACGCCTTCATGATCCAGCTCTATATTCCGCTGGGGTTTCTGGGGGTGTTGTACCGCGAGATCAAGCAAAGCCTGACCGATCTGGACAAGATGTTCCGCCTGATGGAAAAGGAGCGCGAGATCGCCGACCGCGCGGGTGCCGGCCCGCTGGTGATCAGTGGTGCGCCCTGCGTGCGCTTCGAGCATGTCTTTTTTGCCTACGACACCGGCAAACAGGGGGGTGTGGCGGGGCGCCCGATCCTGCAGGACGTGAGTTTCGAGATTCCGGCCGGCAAGACGGTGGCCGTGGTCGGCCCGTCGGGGGCCGGCAAGTCGACCCTGTCGCGCCTGCTGTTTCGGTTCTATGACGTGCAACAGGGGCGTATCACCATCGACGGGCAGGACGTAAAGGACGTGACGCAAACCAGCGTGCGCCGCGCCATCGGCATCGTGCCCCAGGACACCGTGCTGTTCAACGACACGATTCGCTACAACATCGCCTACGGCAGCCCGGGTGCCACCCATGAACAGGTGGAAGAGGCGGCCCGCTCGGCGCGCATCCATGACTTCATCGCCAGCACGCCGGCTGGTTACGGCGCCATGGTGGGCGAACGCGGGCTGAAATTGTCGGGTGGCGAGAAGCAGCGCGTGGCGATTGCCCGCACGCTGCTCAAGAACCCGCCGATCCTGATCTTCGACGAAGCCACCAGCGCGCTCGACTCCGCCAACGAACGCGCGATCCAGGCCGAGCTGCAGAGCGTGGCGCAGAACAAGACCACCCTGGTGATCGCGCACCGCCTGTCCACCGTGGTCGATGCCCACGAGATCCTGGTGATGGAGGCCGGGCGCGTGGTCGAACGCGGCTCGCATGCGCAGTTGCTGGCGCTCGACGGGCAGTATGCGCGGATGTGGGCGCTGCAGCAGGCGGGAGAATAGGCCATCATGCATCCTCCTACAGGAGGATGGTCGATTCACCCTCGCTCGGGGATCATGACGCTGTCCTTTTTTAACCCACGGAGTCAATGCATGAAAATGTTCCCGTTCGATCTGGTTCGCAGCCAATTCTCGGCATGGGCCCGCCCCGCCGCCTGGGTTCTGGCGCTGGCAGTCACCGCGGTCGCCCCGGTCGCGGCGCAGGAAAGCCTGAAAGCCGCCACCGACTGCGCCTACTTCCCGTTCAGTTTCCGCGACACCGACAGCGTGCTCAAGGGTTACGAGATCGACCTTGGCGAAGAGATGGCGCGGCGCGCCAACTTCAAGATCGAGTGGGTGTGCCAGAAATTCGACGGCCTGATCCCGTCGCTGCTGTCCAACAAGTTCGACATCATCCTGTCCACCATGTCGATCACCGACGAGCGGCGCAAAAGCATCGACTTCTCGGTCAGTTACCGGGTGTCGGTGGGCCAGTTTGTCGGCCCCAAGGGCAAGGTGCAAAAGCTGTTCAACGCCGACGGCACGCCGAACCCCGCCGGGTTCAAGGACCTGCGGGTCGGCCTGGCGCGCGCCACCACCTACGACAACTGGATGCAGGCCAAGGTGCCCGACGCCACCGTCGTTCGGTATGACACCGACGTGCAGATGTACCTCGAACTCAAGGCCGGCCGGGTGGACGTGCTCATGACCAATCCGCTGAAGATCTTTCTGGAATTCCTGAGCAAACCCGACGGGGCGGGCTTTGAGGTGATCGGGCCGCAGATCAAGGATGAAAAATATTTCGGCATCGGCGTCGGTGCCGGTTTGCGCAAGGGCAATGACGCGTTGCTCAAACGCATCGACACGGCGCTCAACGACATGAAGAAGGACGGTACGCTGGAGCGCTACAGCAAGAAGTACTTCCCCTTCACCATCTACTAAACAGGCCGCACCGACACGGCGGCCATGTCCATCGCATGGGTCGAGAACTTCCTGTGGGGTTCACTCCTCATCGTGCGGGTTTTCGCCGTCGCGCTGGTCCTGACCGTTGTCTGGGGCATGCTGGGCGCCTCCGCCAAGCTGTCGAAGAACTGGCTGCTGCAGCGGGTGGCCAGCATCTACACCTCGGTGTTCCGGGGCACCCCCGAGTTGCTGGTGGTGCTGATCCTGTATTTTGGTTCGGCCATGACATTGACCTGGCTGGTCAAGTTGGTCAATCCAGCAGTCAAATTCGTTGACATACCGCCATTTTGGGCCGGTGCGCTGGCCATCAGCCTGATCGTCGGGGCCTACGCCACCGAGACGTTCCGGGGCGCCTTGCAGGGTATCGATGCCGGGCAGACAGAAGCCGCCCGTGCGCTGGGGCTCACGCCATGGCAGATCTTCGCCTACGTCAAGCTGCCGCAGATGTGGCGTCTCGCCCTGCCGGGCCTGGGCAACCACATGAGTTCGATCATCAAGGACACTGCCTTGTTGTCGGTGATCGGCGTCGAGGAGATCACCTACACGGCGGAGATGGCGACGGCGCTCACCGGAAAACCATTCTCGATGTACATGATCGTGGCGGGCATCTACCTGTGTTTCACCACGCTGGTGGTGTTCTTGGTGGCGCGCCTGGAGACCCGCGCCAACCGTTATCTGGTGAAGAGCCGATGAGTGTTGCGCCGTCGTTCGATGGGGCTGGCGCCAGCAAGCGCCGCGCGAAGGGCACCCCTTGAACTTCGACCTGATGCTGATCGCCGCATCGCTGCCGAAAATCGCCGGCGGCGTCGTGCTCACCTTGAAGCTGCTGGTGGTGTCGCTCCTGGTCGGCACCGGGCTGGGCATTGGCGCGGCCCTGATGCGCATCAGCGGCAACCGGCTGCTCGCCTGGCCGTCTTTCGCCTACAGCTATGTGTTTCGCGGCACACCGATGCTGGTGCAGTTGTTCATCATCTACTACGGCCTGTCCCAGTTCGAAGGGCTGCGCAGCAGCCTGTTGTGGCCGGTCCTGCGCGAGCCGTTCTGGTGCGCGGTGATCGCGCTGTCGCTCAACTGTGGCGCCTACTCGGCAGAGATCTTCCGCGCGGCTATTCGTGGCGTGGACCAGGGCCTGCACGAGGCCGGGCGCGCGCTCGGGTTGACCCCGCGGCAACGCTTTCTGTACGTCACCACGCCGATTGCCGTGCGCCTGGCCCTGCCGGCCTATGGCAACGAAATGATCGGCTTGCTCAAGGGCACGGCGCTGGTCAGCATGATCGCCATGAACGACATCACCGGCGTGGCGCGCACCATCGTGGCCAAGACCTTTGCGCCCTACGAAATCTTTGTCGCCGCGGCCATCGTTTATCTGTCGATCACCTGGGTGATACAGCACGGGATCCGCCTGGCCGAGCGGCACTTCAACCGGTATATCAAGAAATGAGCCATCCGATGCCGACCACGCAACCGACTGAGGCGATCATCGTGCTCGATGGCGTGGGCAAGCGCTTCGGCGACTTCCATGCGCTCAAGGCGTGCAGCATGCTGGTCCACAAGGGGCAGAAGATCGTCCTGTGCGGTCCCTCGGGTTCGGGCAAGTCGACCCTCATCCGCTGCATCAACCGCCTGGAGGAACACGACAGCGGGCGTATCGTGGTGGCGGGCACCGAGTTGACCCGCAACATGCCCGACATCGCCGCGGTGCAAAGCGAGATCGGCATGGTGTTCCAGCAGTTCAATCTGTTCCCGCACCTCACGGTGATCGAAAACCTGATGCTCGCCCCCAGGCTGGTGCGCAAGATGCCCCGGCCGCAGGCACGCGAAATCGCAATGCACTACCTGGCGCGGGTCCGGATTCCCGAGCAGGCAGACAAATTTCCGGTCCAGCTCTCCGGCGGGCAGCAGCAGCGCGTCGCGATCGCGCGCGCCTTGTGCATGAAGCCGCAGATCATGCTGTTCGACGAGCCGACTTCCGCGCTCGATCCCGAGATGATCAAGGAGGTGCTCGACGTGATGACCGATCTTGCGCGCGACGGCATGACCATGGTGGTTGTCACGCACGAGATGGGTTTTGCCCGGCAGATCGCCGACCTGGTGGTTTTCATGGATGCCGGCGAGATCGTCGAGCAGGCGCCGCCGGCCGAGTTCTTCGGTGGCGCGCGCAACGCGCGGACGCAGGCTTTCCTGCAGCAGATCCTCACCCACTAACCCACACCACAGGAAGGCAAGCACACCCCATGTCTGGCAACCACACCCCGGCAAGCCACAGCCCAGGATCGGGTCGATCCGGCCACGGGACCGCACCACGCTACCAGGACGCCCATGTCACGTTCGCCACCACCCTGGCCGACCAGAGCCGCCAGATCATGTCCGGGGCGCTGCTGGCGCGCCCCGCCATCGAACTGAAGCCGGATTCGAGTTATGTCACCGATACCGACAAGGGCATCGAGCGCGCCTTGCGCACCATGATCGAGACGCAGTTTCCGGCACACGGCATCCTCGGGGAGGAGTACGGCGCGCAAAACGCCGATGCCGAATATGTCTGGGTGCTCGACCCGATCGACGGCACGGCGGCGTTTGTCGCCGGCTTGCCGGTATTCGGCACCCTCATCGCACTGCTGCATGAGGGCGTCCCGGTAATCGGCGTCATCGATCACCTGATGACCAATGACCGCTGGATCGGCGCCTTGGGCCGGCCGACGACGCGCAACGGCGCTGCGGTGCACACACGCCAATGCCCCAGCCTGGCGCAGGCGATGCTGTCGGCCAGCAACCCGGATTTTTTCAGCTCCCAGGAGCAGCCGTTGTTCGAGCGTCTGCGCTCGCGCACGCAGTGGCGCATCTATGGCGGCAGTTGTTTCAGTTACGGCCTGCTTGCCTCCGGGCGGATCGACCTGTCCATCGACAGTTCGCTGGGTATCCATGATTTCGCGCCCTACGTGCCGATCCTCGCCGGTGCCGGCGGCATCATCACCGACTGGCAGGGCAAAGCCATCGACATGCATTCCGGCCCGCAGATCCTCGCCGCAGGCGACCCAGCCAGGCATGCCGAGGCGCTGGCGCTGCTGCAAGGATGAGCGCCACGTCCTGCCAACGCCGCCTCCAGCGCTGCAGCCCTGAACACACCACCGGGAACCCTGCATGAAATACGTCCGCATGCCGATCGAGCGCGAGTCCCCCGAGGAGTTTGGTTACGGCCGGATTCAGAACAACCTGTCCGAGAGCTCGATCCGCGACCTGTCGCTGTCGCAGCTCGGCATCGACCTGTCGGACTTGACGCTGTTCTACGGCAGCCACCGTGGCGACGAGCGCTTGCGCGCGCTGATCGCGCAGGCCAGCGGGGTCTCGCCTGACGAGGTGCTGGTCACCGCCGGCGCTGCCGGTGCGCTGTTCATCGTCGCCACCACGCTGCTCGAACCGGATGACCACCTGGTGGTGGTGCGGCCGAACTACGCGACCAACATCGCCACCCCCCAGGCCATCGGCTGCGCGATGACTTTTGTCGACCTTGCGTTCGCCAGCGGTTTCCGGCTCGATCTGGACGCCGTGGCAGCGGCGATTCGGCCCAACACGCGGCTGATCAGCGTGACCTGCCCGCACAACCCTACCGGTGTTGTCATGCCTGCGGCCGACCTGCATCGGCTGGTGGCGCTGGCTGCGCGCCATGGCTGCCGGCTGCTGGTTGACGAGACCTACCGCGACATGACCTATGGTGCGCCGCTGCCCACAGCGGCAAGCCTGGGCCCCTGCGCGATCAGCGTGTCGTCGATGTCCAAGTCCTACGGCGTGCCGGGCATCCGGGTCGGCTGGGTGATCACGCGCGACGCCGCGCTGTATGAGTCCTTTCTTGCCGCCAAGGAGCAGATCGGCATCTGCGGCAGCGTCATCGACGAAGCGATTGCCGCGCAGGTTCTGGAGCAACGCGACCGGCTGCTGTCGGACACCCACGCCCGCATCGGGCAGCGGCTCAAGACCATGCGGGAGTGGATCGCAGGCGAGCCCCTGGTCGACTGGGTCGAGCCTGGCGGCGGTGTGGTCTGCCTGCCGCACCTCAGCGGCCTGGTCGGTCGCGACATGACCCGGTTTCACCAGCGGCTGCTGGCGGACCACGGCACCTACGTCGGGCCCGGCCACTGGTTCGACATGCCGGCGCAGTTCGTCCGCATCGGGTTCGACTGGCCGACAGCCGCCGAACTGCAACACGGCCTGGCCGGCATTTCGGCCGCGATGCGTGCCGAACTCGCCGCCAGCTGATCCGTACCCAGCCCAATCGCACTCAAGGAGATCATTCAATGGCGAAATTCGAACCGTTCGTGCTCGAACGCATGATGGGCAAGTGGGAGAACCTGGTGGAGATCAACCTCTCCGAGAGCGGCGTGCACCCCTTGAAGCTCGGCGAGCTGATGGCGCTGGCCGGTCGCACCGTCGACGAACTCGCCGATGTCGAGCTCAACTACCCGCAGGCCAACGGCACCATCGGCCTGCGGCGCAACATCGCGGCGTTTTATCCCGGCGCCACCGAAGACAACGTGCTGGTGACCACCGGTGCCGCGGAGGCCAACTTCCTGGTGATCAGCACGCTGCTCGAGCCCGGTGACGAGGCGGTGATCATGCGCCCCAACTACCTGCAGGCCTGGGGCCTCGCCAAGAACCGCGGCGTCACCGTGAAAGACTTCGATCTGGTCGAAGAGCGAGGCTGGGCACCCGACCTGGAGCAACTCGCGCGCGCGGTCACCCCGAAGACACGGCTGATCGCGGTGTGCAACCCGAACAATCCGACCGGCCGCATCCTCACCGTGGCGGAGATGGACGCGATCGTCGCCGCCGCGCAGCGCTGCGGCGCCTGGATACTCGCCGACGAGGTCTACGCCGGCGCCGAACGCGAGACCGACATCCAGACACCGAGTTTTTACGGGCGTTACGACAAGGTGATCGCGGTGGGCAGCATGAGCAAGGCCTACGGCCTGCCCGGTCTGCGCACAGGCTGGGCGGTCGGCCCGGCCGATACCTTGGACGACATGTGGGCGCGCCATGACTACCTCACCATCACCAACACCATGTTGTCCGACAAGCTCGCCACCATCGCGCTGTCCGAGGCGGTGCGGCCGCAGATCCTGGCGCGCACACGGCGCCTGATCCGCGACGGGTACCCCGTGCTCCAGCAGTGGGCCGCCGACCACGGCAAGCTGTTTCAGGTGTTTCCGTCACAGGCGGCGGCTGTCGCTTTTCTTCGTTACGACCTGGACATCAATTCCACCGAACTGGTGACGCGCCTGCGTGATGAAAAAAGCGTGTTCATCGTGCCCGGCGACCAGTTCGGTTTTGACCGCCATGTGCGCGTGAGTTTCGGGCTGCCGCACGACTACCTGAAGGAAGGCCTGCGCCGGATCGACCAGATCTGCGCGGACATCCAGGGAGGGGTGCCGCCGGGCCGTTCCCAAGGCGCGCGCACCGCAGTGCGCAGCACGGAGATTGCCTGATGGGCGATATCGTCCGCGAGGTGGCACTGGCCGAGGGCCGGATCCGGCCCTATGTGCGCGAAACCCCGCTAGAGCCATCTCTGGCACTGGCGGGCACCAGTGGCGCGCAGGTGTTCCTCAAGTGCGAGAACCTCCAGCACACCGGCTCGTTCAAGGTGCGCGGCGCGCTGAACAAGGTACTGTCACTTTCCAGCGCCGACGTCGCGCGCGGCGTGGTCACGGCGTCGACCGGCAACCACGGGGCTGCGGTCGCCTACGCGTTGCGCCAGATCGGCGCCACGGGCACGGTGTTCGTGCCCGAGGGCGCGTCGCCAACCAAGCTCGGCGCGATCGAGCGCCTGGGCGGCAGGATCCGGGTGCACGGCCAGGACTCCAGCGACACCGAAGTGTTTGCGCGCGCACATGCCGAACAAACCGGGGCCACCTATATCTCGCCGTACAACGATGTACAGGTGGCCGCGGGCCAGGGGACGATCGGTGTCGAGTTGTTGCGCCAGCTCGACAGCTTCGATGCGGTGTTCGTGTCGGTCGGGGGCGGCGGGCTGATCGGCGGTATCGCCGCCCACCTCAAGGCCGCCCACCCCGGTGCCCGCATCATCGGTTGTTCGCCCGAGAACTCGCAGGTCATGGTCCAGTCGGTCAAAGCCGGCCGGCTGCTGGACATCCCCTCGCTGCCCACGCTGTCCGACGGCACCGCGGGTGGCGTCGAGGCCGGCAGCATCACGTTCCCGCTGGTGCGTGATTTTGTGGACGAGTTCTCCACCGTGACCGAGCCCGAGATCGCGCGCGCCATGTGTGCCTTGATGGAGAGCCACCACATGATGATCGAAGGCGCAGCGGCAGTCGCCATTGCCGCCTTCGAAAAGCAGAAGGCGGCTTGGGCCGGCGCCCGCGTGGTGGTGGTGCTGTGCGGCGCCAATATCAGCCTGGCGACACTCAAGGCCGTCCTGCCATGACCCGGGTGCTCACGCGCGATGTGATCGAACAGGCGCTCAGCGGCATCGACCTGCTGCCGCTGATGGAGGCTGGCTTTGCGGCCTACTCCGAAGGCCGGTGCAACATCCCGCCGGTGGGCGAACTGATGCTGGAGAAGGGCGAGGTCCACATCAAGTACGGCTGCATCACGGGCGGGCGCTACTACGTGGTGAAGGTCGCCTCGGGCTTCTACGGCAACCCGGCACTTGGTCTGGCTTCCAGCAATGGCCTGATGCTGGTGTTCGACCAGGCCACCGGGGCGCTCGAAACCGTGCTGCTGGACGAGGGCATGTTGACCGACGTGCGCACCGCCGTGGCCGGGGCCGTTGCCGCCAGGTACCTGGCGCCGCGCCATGTGGAGCACATCGGCGTGATCGGCACCGGGATGCAGGCGCGCCTGCAGCTGCAGTACCTGATGCCGATCGTCGCCTGCCGCAAGCTGATCGCCTGCGGCCGCACGCCGCAGCACCTCGAGGCCTACCGCCGCGACATGGAGGCGCTGGGTTTCGACGTGCAGACCACCGACGACCCCGCGGTGGTCGGGGCGCGTTGCCAGTTGATCGTCACCACCACGCCCGCGACCGCACCCCTGCTGTTGTCGGAGCACATCCGGCCGGGCACCCATATCAGCGCCTTCGGCTCCGACACACCCCACAAGCAGGAACTCGCCAGCGGCGTCCTCGCGCGCGCCTCACGCATCGTCGTCGACAGCCTGGCGCAATGCCGGCTGCGCGGCGAGGTGCACCAGGCGCTCAAGGCCGGGGTGATCACCGAGGAGAGGATCGAGGAGATCGGCGACCTGGTCCTGGGCCGACGCCCGGCGCGGACCGATGACGACGGGATCACGGTTTTCGACTCGACCGGCCTGGCCGTGCAGGACGTCCAGATTGCCACGGCAGTGACACAGGCTGCCGTGACCGCCTGATGCGCCCGGGCTTGCTTATGCCAGCAGCGACTTCAAGGAGGCGATGACCCGATCGACCTCGGCGACGGTGTTGTAGTGCGCCAGCCCGATGCGCAACACTCCGTCGTTCTCATCCAGGCCAAGGGTGCGCGCCAGTTCAAAGGCGTAGTTGTGCCCTGACCAGACGTTGATGCCCTGCGCGCCCAGCGCCTTGGCCAGCGCCTCGCTGCGATGCTGTGCATGCGTGATCGAGACCGTCGGCACCCGGTGCTTCTGCTGCCCGGCGTCGGTGATCCCGTGCACCGTGACGCCGGGCATCTTGCGCAGTTCGTCGATCAGATGCTGGCCGATAGGCATCTCGTAGCTGGTCGCCGCGTCATAGGCCGCAGCGATGCGTTGCGGGCGGCTGCCACCGGCGCCGACCTGTTCGCCGAGCCAGACGAAATAGTCCACGCTCGCCGCCAGACCGGCGAGCAGTTCGGTCTGCGGTGTACCCAATTCGTGCCGACCCGGCGGCACGGGTGTGGCGCAGCGCGGTGCGTAGGGCACCAACTCGGACAACAAGGCTTCACGGCCCCACAACACCCCCAGGTGCGGGCCGAAGAACTTGTAGGAGGAACACGCCAGGAAGTCACAACCCAGGGCCTCGACGTCGGCCCGCACGTGGGGCACGGATTGAACGCCATCCACATAGACCAGCGCGCCGGCGGACTTGGCCAGCCGCGTCAATTCGGCCACCGGATTGATCGATCCGGTGAGGTTGCTGGCGTAGTTCAAGGCCAGCAGCCGGGTCCGCTCGTTGAGCAGCGGTGCCAGGTCGGCGGGTTCAATGCGCCAGGTATCGCGGTTGAACGGCAGCCACCGCACCGTCAGGCCGCGGTCCTCGGCCATGCGGATCCAGGGCGCGACGTTGCCTTCGTGGTCCATGCGCGTGACGATGATCTCGTCACCCGGTGCCCACATACGGCCCAGCGAGCGCGAGATGTGGAACGTCAGCATGGTCATGGCCTGCCCCAGCAGGACCTCCCGCCCGGAGCGCGCGCCCAGCATCTCCGCCATGGCGTCGTGCGCGCGCACCCAGATCGCATCGGCGTCGTTCGAGGCCTTGAAGTGGCCGCCCAGGTTGCTCGCGGCGCCGACCATCGCCGCTGCCACTGCATCTACCACCGGTTGCGACACCTGTGTGCCACCCGGGTTGTCGAGATATGCCGCGGGGCCGGCCAACGCCGGAAACCGGCTGCGAACCAGCTGTATCGGGAAACTTTGCATGCAGTGCCTTCGTCAGTTCAGGGGGACGCGGCCATCATCCCCGACCATGGCCGCGCCGACCATCCTCCTCCGGGTGGAGGTGCTCAGTTGCGCGGGCGGTATTTCAGCGTTTCGAGGAAACGCGAGAACAGTTCGAACTGCGTGGCGATGCCGAGTTTGGCGTACAGGTTCTTGCGGTGTGTCTTGACGGTTGTGGGCGAGATGCCCAGTTGCAGCGCCACCGACACCGTCGAGTGCCCACGCAACAGCAACTGCGCCAACTGCCGTTCGCGCGGGCTCAGGAGCTTGCCGCCAAAGGCCTGGAATGCGTCGTCGGTGGCGGTGTCCGGCACAGCCGTTGCATGGGTCGGTCTGGCAAGCTGCCAGTAGTGCCGGAATGCCGCTTCGAAAAACGGGATCACCGGCGTCAACCGGGCCAGCGCGTCGTCCGGGAAGCCCCCCCGCGCGGACTCCTGCGACAGTGAGATCTCGGCACATTCACCGTCTGGCAAGGTGAGCGCGATACACAACTCGTCGCGCCCTTCCGGCCAGCCCTCGGTCACGTAACCGATCTCCTCTTCGGCGGTCCGGCGCACCTGCGGGTTGGCAGACGTTGCCTTGTCGAAGAAACCGTCGGGCGCCACATCACGCATGCGATAAGCGCCACTTTTAAGGCCGGCCAGGTAGGCCGCGTAGAACGGGTTCAGCACATAGGTGCTCTGTGTGTAGTTGAGCGGGCCGGCGCGCGACACATGGGCTGGCAGGGTGTCGTAGATGTGGACCGGTTTGGCCTTGCCACGATAGACAAAAACGACGCTGAACTCGAACTTGACCAGCAGCGCGGCGGCACGCACCAGAAGTTCGGGCAATTGTGGCTGGGCCAACTGCGCGACGATCGCCGCGCTCGCCGCCGCCCATGGTTCGGGCACCACCACGCTTGCCGCAACCTCAAGCGGCGGGCGAACGATCTTGCGTGGCATACGGGAACTCATCCCTGAATGATGCCACCATCCTGACGCACTGCTTGCACGCGCAGTTGCTGGCGCTCGATGGGCAATATGCGCGGATGTGGGCGCATCATTCTTCGCAAGAACGCCGCCGCCGCCGTCTCACGCCTGCGTGGCCGCTCCCCCGGCGACCCAGTCGAACCCTGAGGGTGGCGCCCGTGATCGCGATCGACTGTTCAAGCCCTCACGGCGCTCAGCCCTCTGCCACCTCGGCGAACAACTGGGCTGCGGTTACCGTCAGTGCGACGCTGGCCAGTTCCACGGCATCGCCACGGCTGAATGGATGCAGCACCCACAAACCGTCGGCACCTTTGCGGTAACAGTCGCTGGCGCGGGTGTCGAGATCGACCAGCAGGTATTCCTCCAGGCTGGGCAGTGCGCGGTAGTGGCCGAACTTCAGCCCGCGGTCATAGGCTGCGGTGGTTGGTGAGAGCACTTCCACAATCAGCTTGGGTTCGCTCTTGACCATGGCGCTGGCCAGGTCCAGTGCACTGCAGGTCACCAGCACGTCGGGGTAGAAATAGCTGTTGGCGGCGGCCACGTGCAGGCGCATGTCGCTCATGTAAGTGCGGCAGGCGCTACCACTGAGGTGCTGGCGCAGGGCAAATGCCAGGTTCATTGTTGCGGTGACGTGCCGGTCTTCCGCGCCGGCCATGTCGAATACCTCGCCGTCGATGAATTCATGGCGTTCGGGCTGGGTGGTTTCCCAGGCCAGGTAGTCGGCGGCAGAAAAAATTTGGGTCTGTGCGGCGCGTCCCATGGCCCAGTCCTGGTAGATGCGGAAGTGCCCAATTATGAAGGCCGCGCGTGGGGTATGGCACTCCAACAGCCAGACAGCGTGCACAAACTGTGCGCCACATGCTGCCGTCAGGCAGTGCTTCAAGGCTTGGCCGGCGCGCTGGATTGTGCCAACCGACGCGGCACCGTCGTTCAATTCCTGACGGCGCTCAGCCCTCTGCCACCTCGGCGAACAACTGGGCTGCGGTCACCGTCAGCGCGACGCTGGCCAGTTCCACGGCCTCGCCACGGGCGAACGGATGCAGCACCCACAAACCGTCTGCGCCTTTGCGGTAGCAGTCGCTGGCGCGGGTGTCCAGATCGACCAGCAGGTATTCCTCCAGGCTGGGCAGTGCGCGGTAGTGGCCGAACTTCAGCCCGCGGTCATAGGCTGCGGTGGTTGGCGAGAGCACTTCCACAATCAGCTTGGGTTCAGTCTTGACCATGGCACTGGCCTGGTCGACCGCACTGCAGGTCACCAGCACGTCGGGGTAGAAATAGCTGTTGGCGGCGGCCACGTGAAGGCGCATGTCGCTCATGTAGGTGCGGCAGGCGCTGCCACTGAGGTGCTGGCGCAGGGTGATGTACAGGTTTCCGGCCACGGTGACGTGCCGGTCTTCCGCCCCGGCCATGGCAAACACCTCTCCATCGAGAAATTCATGGCGTTCGGGTTGCGTGGTTTCCCAGGCCAGGTAGTCGGCGGCAGAAAAAATCCGGGTCTGTGCGGCGCGTCCCATGGTCCAGTCCTGGTATATGCGGAAGTGGCCCATTATGGAGGCGGCGCATGGGACATGCCAGAGTCAGTCTGCCCGGGTGGCGCGGCTGGTTGGCCCGGGCAGCCGGCGGGCCGCGTTCTTGCGTCCCGGTTCAGGACAGCTTGACGGTCTTGTTCGTGAAGCCGGCGATACGCGCCTGCATGTCCGGGCCATGGCCTTCGCTGCGGTGGATTTCCCAGGCGAGGCCGGCGCGCAGCGGCAGGCCTTCGGTCTCGCGGAACAGGCGTTTGTTGGCGCGCAGGCTGAACCAGGAATTGGCAAGGATGGAGCGCGCGAATTTCTCGACCTCGGCGTCGAACAGCGCATCCGGCACACACCAGTTCACCAGGCCCATGGCCTGCGCCTGCGGCCCGGTATGTGTGCGGGCGGTGTAGGTCATTTCCTGGGCCTTCGCCAGGCCGATGCGCCGGGGCAGGCGCTGGCTCATGCCCCAGATCGGCGTGAGCGCCCACTTGGCATGGGTGTCGGCAAACTTCGCCGACTCGCTCGCCACGATCATGTCGCCGGCCAGCGCCAGCTCCAGGGCACCGGTGTAGCAATGCCCGTGCACGGCGCTGACCACCGGTTGCGGCAGGTTGGCCAGCAGCTCGATGGTGTCGGCCTGGAAGCCCGGCGTCGGTGGCCGTTCCCCCTGGGCAATGTCGGCCAGGTCGTGGCCGGCCGAGAAGCACTTGCCGGCGCCACGCACGACGACCACGCCGATGCGGTCGGTTTCGGTGGCGAGTTGCAGCACGTGCTCGCGCAGGGCCTGGAACAGCGCGACCGTCAAGGCGTTCAGCTTGTCGGGCCGGTTGAGGGTCAGGGTGGCGAGGCCGTCGCGGTCTTCGCGCAGAACCAGTGGTGCCATGTGGAGTCTTCCCGGGTCGGATGATGATGATGATGATGATGATGGTGGCTGCCTGGATCGACTGGCACGGCCCGCGCCGGCCGGGGCGCGACCAGCACAAATGGCCCGCAACCGCGGCCTGGTTACTTGTCCTCCATCACCCAGACGCCGTCCCACGGGCCCTCCGGCGGCGACTGCTTGAGCTTGAGACAGCGCGAGATATAGATTCCGGACAGCCTGTCGGCGGGATTGGCGGCAAGCGCCTTGTGAAATGCGGCCATCGCCGGCTCCCATTGCGCGGCGCGGTATTTCTGGATGCCGTCCTTGAAGTGGTTGACCACGTCCATCAGGTTGGGGAAGCTGGTCTCGGTGTGGAAATCGAGCACCTCGAAGATCGCGACCGGTCGGGTCTTGCCCTTGACCACCACCAGGTCGACCTCGCGCGTGCGGTAGGTACCGCGCAGCTTGCGGTGCGTGAACTCGCTGATCAGGATGCTGGCGGCATACTGCTTGCAGGCCGACTCGAGCCGCGCGGCGAGATTGACGCCATCGCCGATGATCGTGAAGTCCATGCGCTTCTTCGAGCCGATGTTGCCCGACACCACGTCATCGGTGTTCAGGCCGATGCCGATGTGGATCGGCTTCTTGCCCTCATCGACCCGTACCACGTTCCATGCCGTCAGGCTGCGGATCATCGCCACCGACGCGCGCACCGCCCGGTCCTCGTCGTCGTCATGGCCCACCGGGATGCCGAAGGCCGCCATGATCGCGTCGCCGATGAACTTGTCAAGCATGCCCCCTTCTTTCTGGATGCACCCGACCATGATCTCGAAATATTCGTTGAGCATGCTGACGGTCGCGTGTGGCCCGAGTTCCTCGGTCAGCGTGGTGAAGCCCCGGATATCCGAGAACAGCACGGTGGCGGTCAGGCTCTTGCCACCCAGGATCTCAGCCCCACTGGCCAGCAACTGGTCGGCGATCGACGGGTCCATGTAGCGGGCCATGGTCGACTTGACGCGTTTTTCGCTCGAGATGTCCTCGATCATGATCATCGAACCGAGCTGCTTCTGCTCGACGCTGGCCAGCGGCATCACGGTCGCATTGACCGACAGCTTCTCGCCGCCGAACTCCAGCTCGGCGTCCATGCTGAGCTCGAGCTTGCGCGACTCGCCTACGCGCTTGAGCTTGTCCTGCACCCAGCTGTTGGGGCCGGCGAAGAATGCGCTGGCCGGCTTGTTGATGATGTCCGCCGCCGCGACCCGGAAAATGCGCAGGCCGGCGCCGTTGCAGGTGACGATCTTCTCGGTGTCGTCGAGCGTCAGCACGCAGCTGGACATCGACTCCAGCACGCTCTCGTTGTAGTTCTTCATGTTCTGCACATCGGCGAACAGGCTGGCGTTCTCGAGCGCGATCGAGATCTGCGCCGTGAACGCCTTCAGGCGCGACTCATCCTCGCTGGTAAACGGCCCGCCGCGTTTGTTGAGCACCTGCGTGGAGCCGATGATCTTGCCGCTGTGGTTGGTGATCGGCACGCACAGGATCGAGCGCGTGAAATAACCGGTGCGCTTGTCGAACGCAGGGCTGAACCGCAGGTCGGCATAGGCGTAGGGGATGTTGATGGTCTTGCCGGTGGTGAACACCGCCCCGGCGATCCCCTCGGTGTTGGGCAGCCGGATCTGCATCGCCGACAGGCCCTGCCCGAGCTCCGACCACAGTTCGCCGGTCTTCTCGTCGTTCAGGAAAAGCGTCGAACGCTCGGCGTCGAGCATGCGCGTCGCCTCGCCCATCACCTTGTTCAGCAGCGAGCCGATCTTGATGTCCGAGGTCATCGACGACACGACGTCCATGAATTCCAGTTCCTGCGCGCGCACCCGCTTCATCCGCTCGATGAACTGCGCACTCTGCAGCGCGACCGCGCTCTGGCGGTTCATCGCCACCAGCAGGTCCATGTCCGCCTGGGTGAACCGCCCCTCGCGCTTGTTGAGCATGTCGACCACGCCGACCACCTCGTTCCTGGCACCGAGGATCGGCACGCACAGCATATCGCGCGTGACAAAGCCGGACTCCTCGTCGACGGCCTTGTTGAAGAGCGGGTTCGCATAGGCATCCTCGACGATCATGGCCTGGCCGGTGGTGAACACATGGCCGGTGACACCGGTCGAATTGAGGATGCGGATCTCGCGACGGGATCCACCCTGCGTCACCCTCGAGTACAGCTCATTGGTCACAGGGTCGTTGAGAAACAGCGTGCCGCGCTCCGTATGGAACTCGACCACCGCGATGTCGATGAAGGTCGCGAGCGCCTCGTCGAGGGACTCCATTTCGGCCATCTTGTGCGACAGCGCGAGCAGCAGCTCGAGGATCCGCAGCCGGCTATTCAGGTCGGCCCTGGCGGCGGCGGCCTTGCCCGCGCCACTGGCGCCCGCCACCCGGGTCGGCAGCGCGGATTTGCCACTTGCGGGCGGTTTTTCGCTGGTTTCGCTTTTCAAGCTAGCTCCTGGTGACGCCGGCCTCCAGCGATTCGCGCAAGGCGATCACCGTCGCTTCCAGCTGTTGGATATGGTCCTTCGAGGCGCGCGTGGCGTCCCGCACGATCTGCGCGTGTTCCCGGCGCTGCTGCTCGAGCGCATCGCGCAGAGCCACCACCGTCGACTCAAGCTGCTGCTGGCGCAGCTCCCTGGCAACGACCGCCTCGTTCACCGCACGCTCCCGGTCGCGGCCTTGCAACTCCACAACGTCGCGCAGCGCCGTGACGGTCTCGCGCAGCTGCGCGATCTCGTGGTTGGCGGCCGCGATGGCCCTGCGCACGGCCGATTCGCGTTCGACGCGTTCGGCCTCGAGCGCCTCGCGCAGCGCCGCGGCGGTGGCCTTGAACTGCTCCAGATCCCGCGAAGCGGCAATCCCGGCCTGCCGCAGCGCGTGGGCCTTGTCGCTGCGGGACTCCTCGAGCGCGGTGCGCAGTGCCGTTGCGGCGGCCTTGACCTGCAGCGCCTCCTGGCTGGCGGCCACCGCCGCCGCCTGCACGCTGCGCTCCTTGTCGAGGTGCGCCTGTTCGAGCGCTTCGCGAAGCGCCGCAATGGAATTTTTCAGCTCGCGGATTTCCATCACCGGTGAAACCAGGTCATCGGAGTGGTGGCGGACCATCGGCGCTTGTTGCATGGGTTGGGCAAATGATAGGCGATCGGCCGGCAAGGTTCCCGCCCGTCAACCAGCCCTGTTCGGGCTTGCAAATGGCCCGGACGCTGTCACAGTCGCCAATGCTTGCCCTGCATCGGCCTGTCACGCACGGGCCACACCGGGCAAAGCATTTGCACAACCTCCATCAGGCTCAACCACTCGGCGATGGGGTCGATCCCGGAAGTGGTGCCCAGCGGCGGCTGAAAAGGCACACCCGCTTCGCGCGCCAGCACCGCATTTGCATCGGCACGGTTTGGCGCCGTTTCAGCATGGGTACCGGTGTTATGCGAGAAGTTCATTGAGGAGTTCCGGTTTGTCGAACAGGGCAAAGTACCCACGCAGCTCATCCATGTTGAGCGAAGCGCGGTGGATCTTCAACAGTGCGCGGATGTCGTCCAAGTCGCGCGTTCGGGTTGCATCATTCACGAAGCCTTGCAGCTTGAAGCCGATAAGCCCTTCGACGCTGACGATACGCATGCGGCCCATTGGGGTCTCGCGCTCCGATGCCTGCGCCAGCAGGCGGCGCGCAAGGGGGCGATGCGCGTAAAGCAAATCCAGACCTTCCGCTGCGCGCACATAGTTGGCCGCGTCTTCACTTCGGTACAGGCATTGGTAGCCTAAATCCAGCAGCGCGTCATGCACTCTGTCCGCGGCTTCTGCCTCCAACAAGAAATCCACATCCTTGGTGGCGCGCACCACCTGGTGCGCAACCACCGCCAAGCCGCCGATCAAGGCTGGCTCGGTGAAATTGCGCGCAAACATGGACAGTGCTTCGCGAATTTGTTCGGCCAGGTTGGACATGTCTGCCGGGTGAAATTGTGGATGCGGTCATCATAACGCCCGCTTTGGCATTGGCGCACCAGGAGGGGCCGGGGTCACAGAGGGGCCGGGGTCAGGTCTTGTATTGCGACATCAGAGGGGCCGGGGTCAGGAGGGGCCGGGGTCAGGTCTTGTATTGCGACATCAGCAGGAGGGGCCGGGGTCAGCAGAGAGGGAGGGGCCGGGGTCAGGTCTTGTATCAGAGGGGCCGGGGTCAGGTCTTGTATTGCGACATCAGGAGGGGCCGGGGTCAGCAGAGGGGAGGGGCCGGGGTCAGGTCTTGTATTGCGACATCAGCA
>CAMAWD010000092.1 GCA_945861785.1 Rhodoferax sp. OV413
GAGACACGAACCCATTGACTGCACGCCAACGATGACGCGGTCACAGCCGCCGCCTGCGGGCAGCGCGACCGGCAAGCCGACCATGTGGGCGCCGATTTAGCCAGGAGACCACTTTATCTCTTAAACTACGAGTATTGAGACCTGACCCCATCGCCAATGACCCCATCGCACGCAAACCCGGGGGGTCAGGTCTTGTATTGCAACATCTGATGCGAGAACCAAATCGACATGCAACACAACTGCTGCGCAGTCATGCGCTGGCGGCCGCTCTTGTTGCAATACAAGACCTGACCCCATCGGCTGTGACCCCATCGGCTGGGCTGGGATCCCATCGGCCGAACCCATCGGCCTGACCCCATCGGCAGGCCATCGGGCACAACCACCGGATCACGCACACTGCCAGCTGATCAAGTCACCAGAGCCACGGGCCTCAGGTGTTTCACCGCTCTGGCTCAGGTAATTGCCCGATGTCCACCGAAGCCGGCAAGACCTACAGTCAATGCCATCGTGAGTGCAGGTACGAAAAGCGCATGCACATCCATTGGACCAAGAAGGGCAAACTCCCATGAGCCTGCAGACCGCTACACCCGGTGGCAACGTGATCACTTCACTGCGTGAATTCCTGGCCTTCAAGCTGGGTGCCGAGGAATACGGCATCGACATCCTGCGCGTGCAGGAGATCCGCTCCTACGAGGAGCCGACGCGCATCGCCAACGCCCCGGCCTTCATCAAGGGCGTGGTGAACCTGCGGGGTGTGATCGTGCCGATCATCGACATGCGCCTGAAGTTCAACCTGGAGCAGGTCAACTACGACGACTTCACGGTGGTCATCGTGCTCAACATCGGCAGCCGCGTGGTGGGCATCGTGGTCGACGCGGTCAGCGACGTGATCACCCTCACCCCGGCGCAGTTGCGGCCGGTGCCGCAATTCAACTCCTCCATTGCCAGCGACCACATCCTGGCCATCGGCGCGGTCGAGGACCGCATGCTGATCCTGATCGACATCGAAAAACTCATGACCAGCTCCGAAATGGGGTTGGTGGAAGACAGCCTTGCCTGAGCTGCATTCGCCAGCCCCCCTCACAACCTTGAGCCTCACCATGAACAACCTGAAGATATCCGTGCGCCTGTCGATCCTGATCGGAGTCCTGTGTGCGCTGCTGGTGGCCATCGGAGGGCTGGGGCTGTACCGCATCAGCCAGGCCAACGACGCATTGCAGACCGTGTTCGATGACCGCACCGTGCCACTCGCGCAGCTGGGCGATATCGAGTCCATGATGCTGGAGAACCAACTGGCCATCACTCAGGCAATGGCGCTTCCGTCCGCAGCCGTGATAGCCGCCGGCGCGGCAACCGTCGAATCGAATATCGCGGCCATCACCAAATTGTGGGCCACCTATTTGGCGACCAAGATGACCCCAGAAGAAGAGAAACTGATCACGTCGTATGCCGAATCGCGCCGCAAGTTTGTCCAGGAGGGTTTGCGCCCGACCATCCTGGCGCTGCGCACCAACAACCTGAAAGAGGCCCAGCGCCTCGCGTCCGAGGTGGTTTACCCGCTGTTTGCCGTGGCGAAACGCGACCTTGACGCCCTGCAAAAATTGCAGATCGACGAGGCCAACCGGGTGTACACCGAAACGCGCCAGCACTACGACACGACCCGCGCCAGTGTCCTTGCGGCTATCGCGGGCAGCGTGTTGCTGGCCGTGTTCTTCGGCTGGCGCATCACACGCTCCATCACCGAGCCGGTGCGGCGCGCTGCCGAGGCCGCCTCGCGCGTGGCCGAAGGCGACCTCACGGTGGACCTCACCACCCAGGGCAAGGACGAGACCGCGCAGTTGCTCGAGGCGCTGTCCCACATGAAGGACAACCTGACCCGGATCGTCAGCGAGGTGCGCCAGAACGCCAGCAGCGTGGCCACTGCCAGTGCCCAGATCGCCCAGGGCAACCAGGACCTGTCCAGTCGCACCGAGCAACAGGCCAGCGCGCTCGAACAGACCGCCGCCTCGATGGAGGAACTGTCGGGCACGGTACGGCAGAACGCCGACAACGCGCGCCAGGGCAACCAGCTGGCCATGAGCGCCAGCGCAGTGGCGGTGCAGGGCGGCGAGGTGGTGGGCCAGGTGGTCGACACGATGAAGGGCATCAACGCGTCCTCGCGCAAGATCGCCGACATCATCAGCGTGATCGATGGCATCGCCTTCCAGACCAACATTCTTGCGCTCAACGCCGCTGTCGAGGCCGCCCGCGCCGGGGAGCAGGGGCGCGGTTTCGCTGTGGTGGCCTCGGAGGTGCGCAGCCTGGCCGGGCGTTCGGCCGAAGCCGCCAAGGAAATCAAGGGACTGATCGCCGACAGCGTGCAGCGCGTCGAGCAGGGTACCGCGCTGGTCGACCAGGCCGGAGCAACGATGGCCGAGGTGGTCAGCGCGATCCGCCGGGTGACCGACATCATGGGCGAGATCAGCGCGGCCAGTTCCGAACAGAGCACCGGCGTGGCCCAGGTCGGCGAGGCAGTGACGCAACTGGACCAGGCCACGCAGCAAAATGCCGCGCTGGTGGAGCAAAGCGCGGCAGCCGCCGAAAGCCTCAAGGCGCAGGCGCAGCAACTGGTGCAGGCAGTGGCGGTGTTCACGCTGGCGCAAGGTGGCGAACCACGACCAACGCCAGGCGCACTCCCCGCCGCGCGGCTTGCGTCGCCTGCGCCGGCGCGCAGGAGTTTCCCTGCGGTCGAGCGCCGCGGGCCGGACCGCACCAAGAACGTGACCCGGCTGGCCCCGAAACCGGCGGCCAGCGCCAGCCCCCCCGTGCTCACCGACAAGGCGCCGACCCGCAAGACGGCTCCCGCCGCCGGTGGCGACGAAGACTGGACCACCTTTTGACAGGGGCGGTGGGGTCAGGTCTTGCATTGCCATATTCCCGGCCCCGGCGTTCACGGGGGTGTCAAGTCACTGTCATCAATTCAGTGGACAAGGCGGTGTGGCCAAGTGCCGATCCACAATGCCCCGGCGCTAGCATGGCACCATGTCACGACCCCTGCGCATAGAAGTCCCCTGCGGCTTGTTCCACGTCACCTCCAGGGGTGACCGGCGTGAGGCGATCTACCTGACGGACACCGATCGACACCAATGGCTGCGCTTGCTTGGACAGGTTTGCCAGCGCCACAACTGGGTGTGCCTTGCCTACTGCATGATGGACAACCACTTTCACATCGTGGTGGAGACGGTCGAGGGCAGTCTGAGCGCGGGCATGCAGCAGCTGAACGGCATCTACACACAATGGCACAACCGTGCCCACGACCGCGTAGGGCATGTGTTCCAGGGGCGCTTCAAAGCCATTCTGGTGCAGCGCGAATCGTATCTGCTGGAGCTGGCGCGTTATGTCGTACTCAATCCCGTGCGAGCCGGCATCTGCGCGCTGCCGGAACTCTGGCCCTGGAGCAGCTACCGCGCGATGATTGGTACTGCACCGACACCTGAATGGCTGCAGACTGCCTGGTTGCTGGCGCAGTTCGGGGGCCAACGCGCCATGTCAATGACCGCGTATGCAGACCATGTACGTGCTGGTATCGGGCAGGCCACCCTATGGAGTAGCCTGAAAAGTCAGCTGTACCTCGGAGACGACGACTTTGCCGGGCAGCTGCAGCAGCAAGCCCAGGCTCAGGCGGCGGAAGCGGAAATCCCCCGGGCGCAACGCCGTGCCGCCGCGCCAACACTGGCCCACTTTCTGGCGCAGCCGGTCCGCGACATTGCCATCGCGCAGGCGTGCGCCACCGGCTGCTACAGCCAAAAGGAGATCGGGCAGGCTTTTGGCCTGCACTACTCCACGGTCAGCCGTTTGGCGCGCGCCGCCGCAATGTCGCAAAACAAGACCTGACCCCAGGCTGTTTGTGACCCCAGGCTGTTTGTTGACCCCAGGCTGTTTGTGACCCCCGGCTGTGACCCCGCCGCGGCAATGTCGCAATACAAGACCTGACCCCAGGCTGTGTGCTCCACGGTCAGCCGTTTGGCGCGCGCCGCGGCAATGTCGCAATACAAGACCTGACCCCCGGCTGTTGGTGACCCCCGGCTGTTCGCGAACAAAATGAAGACTTGGCCACCTCCAACAAGGCGTATCATGAAAACCAGACAGACCCCTCGCCACGGAAAGTCACCTGGGCACTCAGCATGACAAACAGACGCAGTTCGAGCCGCAGCGCGCCACAGCGCAAGATGTTGACGCCCCGCGCCCCGCCCCCCCCCCCCGCCCCCAAAAAAACATGGCTGAACCGCACACCGTAACTGGCAGCACGCCTGCGCCAGACACCGGCAGGGCAAGTTTCCCTGTCGTCGGCATCGGGGCCTCTGCCGGGGGCTTGGCTGCTTTCGAGGCATTCTTCACCGCCATGCGGGCTGGGGTCGACCCTGGCATGGCATTTGTGCTGGTGCAGCACCTGGCGCCGGACCACAAGAGCCTGTTGTCGGAGCTGATCCGCCGCTACACCCGCATGCAGGTGTTCGAGGTCGAAGACGGCATGGTGGTGCAGCCCAACTGCATCTACACCATCCCGCCGGGGCGCGACATGGCCTTCCTCAACGGCACACTGCAGTTGCTCGAACCCACGGCAGGGCGCAGCCCGCGCCTGCCGATCGACTTTTTCTTTCGCTCGCTGGCGGCCGGCCAGCGCGAGCGGGCCATCGGCATTGTGCTGTCTGGCACCGGCAACGACGGCGCCCAGGGTGTGCGCGCCATCAAAGGCGAAGGCGGCATGGTGATGGTGCAGAACACCGCCTCGAGCGAGTTCGACGGAATGCCCAACGCAGCCATCGCTACCGGCCTGGTCGACTACAAGTTGCCGCCGGCGGAGATGCCGGCCCAGCTCATCGCCTACGTCGCGCACGCCTTTGGCCGCCGACCCAGGCCGTCCGCAGAACCAGCATCAACGGCCGGCAACACGATGCAGAAAATCTTCGTCCTGCTGCGCGCGCAGACCGGGCACGACTTTTCACTCTACAAGCCCAGCGCCATCCAGCGCCGCATCGAGCGGCGCATGGCGGTGCACCAGGTCGGCGACATCGACGACTACGTCCGGTACCTGCAGCAGACCCCGACCGAGGTCGATGCGCTGTTTCGCGACCTGCTGATCGGCGTTACCAGCTTCTTCCGCGACCCCTCTGCCTTCCAGGTGCTCCAAGACCAGGTCATCCCGGCGCTGTTTGCCCACAAGCCAGCGGGCGCGGTGGTCCGCGTCTGGGTACCCGGCTGTTCCAGCGGCGAAGAGGCCTATTCGATCGCCATCCTGCTGATCGAGCGCATGGAGGCGCTGAAGGCCAGCTACACAGTGCAAATTTTTGCCACCGACATCGACGCCCAGGCCATCACCAGGGCGCGCGGCGGCGTGTACCCGACCAGCATCGCCGCCGCCATGTCGCCCGAGCGGCTGGCGCGTTTCTTCCTGCGCGAAGCCGGCGCCGGTGGTTACCGCATCCACAAGACCATCCGCGACATGCTGGTGTTCTCGGTGCACAACGTCACCCGGGATCCGCCTTTTTCCAGGCTCGATCTGATCAGCTGCCGCAACCTGCTCATCTACATGGGCAGCGAGCTGCAGGCAAGGCTGATGCCGCTGTTCCACTACGCGCTCAAGCCCGGGGGCTGGCTGTTCCTGGGAACCGCCGAAGGGGTTGGCGACAGCGGCGAGCTGTTCACTGCACTCGACCGCAAAGCCAAGGTCTACCAGCGCAATTCCGACCCCAATGCATCTCTGCCCCCGCCGTCAGAGCGCTACTTGCCGCCTGCCATTGCGACGGACGGGCCTGCGCCGCCTGTCGGCAGCATTTTGGCCACCGAGCGCTCGCTGCGCGAGACCACCGAACAAGCCCTGCTGGCCCACGTCATCGCCGCTGGCGTACTGGTCAAAGCCAGCGGCGACATCCTCTACCTGCACGGCCGCAGCGGCATGTTCCTCGAGCCCAGCCCGGGCCCGACCGGCACCAACAACATCCTCAAAATGGCCCGTGACGGCCTGCGTGGCCCGCTGACAACCGCGCTGCGCCGTGCCGGGCGGGGCGCAGCCAGCGTTTCGGTGCCGGGCCTGCGGGTAAAAACCAACGGCCACTTCACAAGCGTCAACCTGGGCATCCGCGTGGTGCCGTCCGGCCCGGGGGCAACGCCCGAAGCGCCACTGTTTCTGGTGGTGCTTGAAGACGCGCCGCTGAGCGCCGCGCCGCTGGCACCCGACGCCGCTGGCGACACTGCGGGCGAGGGCTCCGCCCGCCATGTCGACGCGCGCATCACCGCGCTCAAGGCCGAGCTGCTCGCCCAGGAAGACATCGCGCGGTCCAACGCCGATGAGTTGCAACGCACCACCGAGGAGCTCAAGTCGTCGAACGAAGAAATGCAGTCGGTCAACGAAGAACTGAAGTCCACCAATGAGGAGCTGGAAACCTCCAAGGAAGAGCTGCAGTCCACCAACGAGGAGCTGGCCACCGTCAACAGCGAGCTGCAGGCCATGGTGGCCGACCTGTCGCGCGCCAACAACGACATGAACAACCTGCTGGCCGGCACCGGCATCGGCACCGTGTTTGTCGACCACCAGTTGCGCATCATGCGTTTCACACCGGCCGCCAGCAGCATCCTCAACCTGATCCGGTCCGACATCGGCCGGCCGGTGGCCCACATCGTCTCCAACCTGGTGGGATACAGCAACCTGGTGGCCGATGCGCAGGCGGTGCTGCAAACGCTGGTTCCCAAAGCGGTCGAGGTGAACACACAGGATGGCCGTAGTTTCGCCTTGCGCTTCCAGCCCTACCGCACACTGGACAACGCGATCGAGGGCGCGGTCATCTCGTTCGTGGACATCACCGAGATGGTGGCCACGCGCGAGGCGCTGCGCAAAGCCAACGAGCTGCAGCGCCTGTCCGTGGTGGTGCGCGATGCCAGCGACGCAATCACGGTGCAAGACCTGGGCGGTCGCATGCTGGCCTGGAACCCGGGTGCGGTGCGGATGTACGGCTGGAGCGAGGAGCAGGCGCTGGCCATGAACGTGCGCGAGCGCATTCCTGTGGCGTTGCGCGAGAGTGAGATGGCCAAACTGGCCGGGCTGAGCCAGGTCGGCGTGCTGCACCCCCACCACACCCAGCGCCAGACCCGGGATGGCGGGGTGGTGAACGTCTCTGTCATCGCCACCGCCCTGGTCAACGAAGACGGGCAGGTTTACGCCGTCGCCACCACCGAGCGCCTGGACGTGAAAGACGCACTGTGAACACCGACGCACCGGGCACCGAGGCCGGCGCCGAACTGCGCGTCGCAGCCGAAGCGGCGTCCGTTCAGCTCAGGGCGCCGGCTGCGGCCAGCCAGCCGCTGACGCCCGAGGCCACGCAGGCGCTGCTGCACGAGCTGCAGGTGCACCAGATCGAGCTGGAAATGCAGAACACCGAGCTGCGCCGCACACAGGCCGAGACCGACGCCTGGCGCAGCCACTACTTCGACATCTACGAGCTGGCGCCGCTGGGTTATTGCAGTGTCAGCGAAAGCGGCCTGGTCGTCGAGGCCAATCTGGCCCTGGCCAGCATGCTGGGCGTGCCGCGCACCGCGCTGGTCGGCCGGGCGCTGGCCAGGTTCATGCTCACCGACGGGCAAAATGACTTCTACCTGCTGTGCCAGGAGGCGCTGCAAAGCGCCACGCTGCAGGCCGATGGCGGGCATGCGCCCAGTGCGCGCAAAGGCGCGGCCTCCAGCCTGGAACTGACCCTGTCCAGGCCCGACGGCTCACGGTTGTGGGCCCAGTGCATGGTCACGGTGGCGGCGCAACACAGCATTGACGTCATCAGCCCCAAGCACGCCGGCGAGCGCCGCCTCAGCATGCGCAAGGTGCTGCGCGTCGTCGTCATCGACATCCAGGCGCGCAAACAGGCGCAGTTGGACTTGCTGGGCGCCCTGCGGGAGAAAGACGCGCTGCTGCGCGAGGTGCACCACCGGGTCAAGAACAACCTGCAGGTCATATCCAGCCTGCTGCGCCTGGAGGGCGGGCGCAGTGTGCAGCCCGAAACCCAAACTGTCGTGGACGCGATGCAGGCCCGCATCCGGGCCATGGCCATGCTGCATGAGTCGCTCTACCGTACCGACAATTTTGCCGCGGTGGACCTCGCCGTGTACCTGCGGGAACTGTCGGTCCAGGCCTTCAACGCGCAACTGACCCGCCCCGGTGCCATCGCGCTGCAGGTCGACCTGGCGTCGGTGTTGGTCACCATGGAGCAGGCCATGCCCTGCGGGCTGATGGTCAGCGAGTTGATCTCCAACAGCCTGAAACATGGCTTTCCCGACGGCCGCGCCGGCGCGGTCCGCGTCTCGTTGCAGCCCGGCGAGGCCCCAGCGTGGTGGCGCTTGGGTGTGAGCGACACCGGCGTGGGCCTGCCACCCGACTTCGATGCAAAACGGCAGGCCTCGCTCGGCCTGCAGTTGGCCGGCGACCTGGCCGAACAGATCGGCGGCGTGTTGCAGGTCAACCCGAACCTGTCGAGCGGCGCGGAATTTTGGGTCGGGTTCAAGGTCGCGTAGGCCAGATCAGGAGATTTTCCGGCGCAACTCAGGTATCTGCCTGATAACCAAATGCGGCCACCGGAATTACATTGGGTTTCAGCCGGGCCGATGGGCGTAGCGCCGTCACCTCAGGGTGCAGCGACTGCCCGGCCCATGCGCCAGCGTATCTCCCTTTGGTTCAATTTCATGGAGCGATCATGAAACAAGCATTTTTCATCCCGGGTCTCATCTGCGCCTTCGCATTCGCATCCCGGTTCGCTACGCAGGCCCAGACACAGGCCAGCGGCAAGGACAAGGCGACCCTTGAAATCAGCAAGCAGCCCGGTTGAGTTGGCTCCGGGGCATGCACCATGAAACTCACCGGAGCGGCGCGGCCGGGACCACGTTCTAAGCCGCGCGCGCCCTCCAGCACACCTGGGCCCCCCTTTCCATGATGCCAATCACCCCGCAGGCCGTGCCCGAACCTCCGGCCAGGCCCCGCATTCTGGTGGTCGAGGATGAGTTCCTGATTGCCATGGACATCAAGCAGCAACTGGAGGCCCAGGGTTATGAGCCTCTGGGCCATGCCACGAGCGGTGAACAGGCCGTCGACCTGGCACGGGCGCTGCGCCCCGACCTGGTGCTGATGGACATCCATCTGCGCGGCGCCATCGATGGCATTGCCGCCGCACAGGTGATTCGCAGCGAGTTCGCCCTGCCGGTGGTGTTTGTCACCGCCTTTGCCGCCGACGACACACTCGCCCGGGCCAAGTTGACCGAGCCGTATGGCTACATCCTCAAGCCTTTTTCCCGGCGCGAGCTGCACACCACGGTCGAGATGGCGCTGTACAAGCACCGCGCTGACCGCGCACTGGCCGACAACCTGCAGGCGCAACGCGAGGCAGCCGAGCACACCCAGGCCATTCTTGACCATATTGTCGACGCCGTCATCACCATCAGCGAGCACGGCCTGATCGAGTCCTTCAACCAGGCCGCCACTGCGGTGTTTGGTTACAGCGCCGACGAAGCCATCGGGTGCAACGTCTCGATGCTGATGCCGCAGCCGCACCGGGGCCAGCACGATGGCTACCTGGCCCACTACCGCAAAACCTCCGAGGCCCGCATCATCGGGAGCCCGCGCGAGCTCGAGGGCCAGCGCAAGGACGGCAGTGTGTTTCCCATGAACCTGTCGGTGTCGAAAGCCACACGCGCCGGCCGCAACACCTTCATTGGCCTGGTGCTCGATATCACGCGGCGCCGCGAGAACGAAGAGGAAATCCGCCGCCTGGCGTATTACGACCCGCTGACCAGGCTGCCCAACCGCCGCCTGATGCTCGACCACCTGCAACACGCCCTGCTGGCCGCCCGGCGCAGCGGGCAGCTCGGGGCCCTGATGTTTCTGGACCTCGACCATTTCAAACATGTCAATGACAGTCTGGGCCATTACGTGGGCGACGCGTTGCTGCTGCAGGTGGCGCAACGCCTGTTGGCCTGCGTGCGTGAAGGTGACACAGTGGCGCGTATCGGGGGCGACGAATACGTGCTGGTGCTCGAAGGCCTGGGCGACACCGGGCATGAAGCCGCCGGCCGTGCAGAGGTGATTGCCGGCAAGCTGCTGGCCACTCTGGGCCAGCCCTGCACGCTGCATGGCCAAACCGCCAGCACCACCACCAGCACCAGCGCCAGCATCGGCATCGTGGTGTTCGGGCGCGGCGATGATGGCATCGAAGATCTGCTCAAGATGGCCGACGCCGGCATGTACCAGGCCAAGGCCAGCGGGCGCAACAAGGCGTGTTTCTACGACCATGCCATGCAAGCCGCCGCGACCGCGCGCCGGGCGCTTGAAAACGCACTGCGCCAAGGTCTGGTGCGTGGTGAGTTCGTGTTGTATTACCAGATCCAGATCGACGCCCACGGCGCAGCCACCGGCGCCGAGGCGCTGGTGCGCTGGCGCCGCGCTGGCCACGGCATGGTGCCACCCGCCGAATTCATTCCACTGGCCGAAGAAACCGGGCTGATCCTGCCGCTTGGCCAATGGGTGCTGGAGACCGCCTGCACGCAGCTGGTGGCATGGTCACGCGAGCCCCGGACCGCACACTGGCAAGTAGCCGTCAACGTGAGCGCGTCGCAGTTTGCCCAGGCCGGTTTTGTGGCGGGCGTGGAGCATGCGCTGCAAACGACCGGCGCCAATCCCGCTTTGCTCAAACTCGAATTGACAGAGAGCATGGTCATTGGCGACATGCAGCAGATCATCACCAAGATGAACGCCCTGCGGGTGCACGGAGTGCGCTTCTCGCTGGACGATTTTGGCACCGGTTATTCGTCGCTCAGTTACCTCACGGCGTTGCCGCTGTACCAGCTCAAGATCGACCAGTCGTTTGTGCGCCGCCTGCCCGCCAACTCGGGCGACGCGGTGGTTGCCGGCGCCATCGTGTCGCTGGGCCACAGCCTCGGGCTGAGCGTGATTGCCGAGGGCGTGGAGACCCAGGGGCAGCACGACTTTCTGGCCAAACTGGGCTGCGATGCATTTCAGGGTTACCACTTCGGGCGACCCGTCCCGGCCGGGCAACTCACTGTGGCAGCGCAAGAACGATGACCCAGCAAACGCCACACCGTCCGATACAGCGCGACCTGACCCCAACCAGCCGTGCTGTGCTGCGTCACCATGCCACATAAATTGATTGCTGCTCGACTTGCGCTGCTGGGCTTGGACCCGAGCCACCGGCCTGCCTTGCGCCTGGTCTCGGTTCATCTGGCCATACTGGCGGTGATGATGCTGGGCATTTGGTGGATGCCAACACCGCCAGGCGTCAAGGGCGTGGCGGGTTACGGGCCACTTCACACCTTCTTCGAAACCATCTCCGTCATTGTTTGTGCGCTGATGTTTGCTGTGACCTGGAATGCCCCGCGCAGACCCTTGGCGGGCAACATGGTGTTGTTGGCCTGTGCCTTTGCGGGGGTGGCCGTCCTCGACTTTTCTCACCTTCTCTCGATCCAAGGAATGCCCGATTACGTCACCCCCAGTGACCCGGAGAAAGCCATCAATTTCTGGCTGGCCGCCCGCTTGCTGGCCGCCACCGCGTTGTTGACCTTCGCTTCGCGTGATCCACACAGGCAGTATTCAACGGCAGTCAAGTATGGCGTGCTGATGGCCGTGGTGGTGGCGATTGTTGTGGTCCATGTGCTGGTTCTCATTTACCCGCAGTGGATACCGCGCACGTTTGTCAAAGGGCAAGGGCTGACCGAATTCAAACGTGCGGCCGAGTACGGACTGATCGGCCTCACCATGGCCGCCATAGTTTGTTTGTGCTGGCAAATGCGAAAACCATTGCCGTACAACGCTGCAGCCGTGGTTGGTGCCATCGCCGCCATGGGGATGAGCGAGTTTTTCCTGACGCTGTATTCCGACGTGACCGATATCTACCTGGTCGCAGGGCATGTCTACAAAGTTATTTCTTACTTGTACCTTTACCGGGCGATTTTTGTCGAATCGATCACTCGACCTTATCTGGAATTGCACCAGTCCAGGGAGGCATTGCAGCGCAGCCGGGAAGACCTGGGCATCACACTGAATTCGATAGGCGACGCCGTCATCGCGACCGATGCACAAGGCCTTGTCACCCGCATGAACCCTGCAGCCGAGCGCCTCACCGGCTGGCCGCTGGCCGACGCCATTGGTCAGCCCTTGACGGCGGTGTTTCACATCTTCAGTGCCGAGACCGGCCTGACGGCAGTCAACCCGGTGCAGCAGGTGATGGAACATGGCCAGGTGGTGGGCCTGGCCAATGGCACCGCGCTGCTGGCGCGTGGTGGGCAGGAGTACCGGATCGCCGACAGCGCAGCGCCGATTCGTGACGCCTCCAATACCATCGTGGGGGTGGTGCTGGTTTTCAGTGATGCGACCGAAAAATACCAGACCGATGCGGCTTTGCGTGTTGCCAACAGCCAACTCGCAACATTTTTCAGCCACGCACCGGTCGCGGTTGCGATGTTCGACGTGGACATGCGGTATTTGTTCGCGTCCCGGCGCTGGCAACAGGATTACGCAATCGCAGACCGTGCGCTGCGAGGAGTGAGCCACTATGAAGTGTTCCCCGAGATCACTGAAGTCTGGAGGGCAGTGCACCAGCGTGCACTGGCGGGTGAGACTGTGCGGGCAGAGGAAGACCGTTTTGAGCGAAGCGACGGCACGGTGCAATGGCTGCACTGGGAAATTCGCCCCTGGCACGAGCCCGGCGGGGAGATCGGCGGTGTTCTCCTGTTTACGGAAGACATCACCAAGCGCAAAGTCGCAGAAGATGCCCTGCACGAGAGCGAAATATTGGGCCGGGCCATCCTGGATTCGGTCAGCGCCGAAATAGCCGTTCTGGACAACGAAGGCACGATTGTGGCCGTCAATGCCCCGTGGCAGCGGTTTGCCAGCGAGAACAGCATGGTGCCCGGCGATCCTGCGCCGGGTACAGGTGTTGGCAGCAACTATTTGGCGGTGTGCAGGGCCGACGATGGCGCCGACCACGACGACTCGGCGCGCAACGCCCGCCAAGGCATACAAGCGGTTCTGAGCGGCGACCTGCCCAGCTTCACACTGGAACACCCTTGCCACGCTCCGGATCTGCAACGCTGGTTCAGCATGAGTGCGACGCCCCTGGACATAACCGGCCCGGGCGGCGGTGTCGTCGTGGCACACACCGACATCACGCTCAGAAAGCTGGCCGAACTTGCGCTGCAGGCGGCGCTGAAGGAAAAAACCGCCCTGCTCAACGAAGTGCACCACCGCGTGAAGAACAACCTGCAAGTGGTCACCAGCCTGCTGCGCCTGGAGCGTGGACGCAATACCCACGCACCAACCCAGGCCGTGCTCAACGACATGCAAGGCCGCATCCGGGCCATGGCGCTGCTGCACGAATCGATCTACCGTGCCGGCACCTTTGCCGCAATCGACCTGGGAGCCTATGCCAGCGAGATCGCCACACAAGCGTTTGCCAGCCTGCGCACAGGCACTGGCACCTTGCGCCTGCGCCTGGACCTGAGCCCGCTGCAAGTCGGGCTGGACCAGGCCACGACCTGCGGGCTGCTGCTGACCGAGCTGATTTCCAATGCGCTCAAACATGGGTTTCCTGACGGTGGCAGTGGCGCGATCCGTATCGTGCTGCAACCGGTGGTGGCGCCCCGCACGGGCAGTGAGATCGACCAGTGGCGCCTCAGCGTGAGCGACACCGGTGTCGGCTTGCCTGCCAACTTTGCCGCGCGCCAGCAAGAATCGCTTGGCATGCAACTCGCGTACGGCCTGGCCAGCCAGCTCGGTGGCACGCTGGAGGCCGGGCCGGGGGACGCCGCCACCGGGAGCACCAAACCCGGGGCCAGCTTTGGTGTCACTTTTACTGTCACCCCACCGGCAACGCTGGCGATTGATCTGCAAGACCATTGACTGCCCCATCCAGCAAACCAACACGAGTCAAGCATGCGCCAAGACAGAGTTGCAGCACCGAGTTCGGCAAGAATTTTGGTGGTTGAAGACGAAGTCGTCATCGCCATGGATATCCAGATGCAACTGCGCGAGCTGGGTCATATCCCGGTTGGCCACGCCACGCACGGCGAGCAGGCGGTGGTGTTGGCCGGGGAGTTGCTGCCAGATCTGGTGCTGATGGACATCCACCTTGCCGGCGCGATGAACGGCATCACGGCGGCGCAGACCATCCGCGAGCGTTTTGGCCTGGCCTCGGTGTTCCTGAGCGCATTTTCCAACGCACAAAGCCGCGCCAGCGCCGAGGCTTGCCAGCCCGCAGGTTATTTGGCCAAGCCCTTCTCCGAGCGCGATCTCGGCGATGTGATTGCGTCATTTCTCGAATCTGGCAGGCCGCAGCCGCCGCAGGTGGCGTAAGCCGGCCACTGCAAGCCGACCCCACGGCCTGGTCTGAACCGGGCTTCAGGTGTTTCACCGGCCCCGGTCAGGTATTCACCTGATCCCAATTTTTCACGGTTCGGAATAAAGTGAAAGCACGATGGCATCGACCGCAATTCCCGCGAACCTGAAAACGCAGACCCGGGGCAGATGATGCCGATGCCTCAGAAGGCGGCGCAAGCGGCGCGGCGCGGCAAGGCACCGAGCACGTTGCCGTTGCCATGCTGGAGTGCAGCGGCACGGTCTGCGCAGTCAACCAGGCCTGGTTTGTGAATTGAACAGACAAGAGGTAAACAAATGCATTTGGTTCGATTGGTTTATGTCAGCACCAGCATCAACGAGGTCGACAGCGACACACTGCAGTCGATACTGTCTACCGCCCAGACCAACAACGATGCCCACGACCTCACCGGTCTTCTGGTATTTGACGACAAATACTTCGTCCAGCTGATCGAAGGCGGGCGCTCAGCGGTAAGCCAACTGCTGGGCAACCTGTACCGGGACACGCGCCACAAGGATTTGGTGGTGCTCGGGTTCGACGTTGTCCATCAGCGCCAATTCCCGAACTGGTCGATGCAGTTTGTGCCCACGGTTGATGTAACCAAGAACGTTTTGCTGCGCCACGGCGTGACCAGCAAGTTCGAGCCGTACAGCCTGACCCACGAGAGCGCGGTTGCTTTCATGGTGGAAATGCTGGCGCGGCAATAAGCGGGGGCATGGGGCGGGGGTCAGGTCTTGTATTGCGACATTTGCGTGCACTGGCAGGGGGGGAGCCAAGGGCTGGGGTCAGGTCTTGTATTGCGACATTTGCGCACGCGGCATCGTGCCGTTCAGTGGAACATGATGTAGGCCAGATATCCGTCTGACCTTCATGATCGGACGACTGCCGGCAACGTTCGCGAATGTGATGGCAGTCTGCGCAGATTGCCCCATCGGGATAAATGTCGCAATACAAGACCTGACCCCAGCCCCCTGTTGAGACCTGACCCCAGCCCCTCACAGCCCCTCCCCCAGGTCACCCAGCCAACCCAGCCTGCCTCGAACCCCGCTTGACCGACACGTCGACCGCCCGCAGGGCCGGCCTCTTGGCGGCCTGATGGCGGGGGCGTGCGTCGGCGGGTTCTTCCGATGTCTTGAAGAACGCGATCGACTCCTGCAGTTGCCCGGCCTGTCCTGACAGCTCTTCGCTGGTGGCGGCCAGTTGTTCGGACGCAGATGCGTTTTGCTGCGTGGCCTTGCTGAGTTGGCCCATGGCGCCGCCAATTTGCACGACGGATTCGTTTTGCCCGGCGCTGGCCGCTGCAATTTCCTGGACCAGCTCCGAGGTGCGCTGGATGCTGGGCACGATTTGGTCCAGCAGCTTGCCGGCGTGCTCGGCAGTGGAAACACTGTCGCCAGCGAGGGCGCCAATTTCCTTGGCCGCAGCCTGGCTGCGCTCGGCGAGCTTGCGTACTTCGGCCGCCACGACTGCAAAACCCTTGCCGTGTTCACCCGCGCGGGCCGCCTCGATGGCCGCATTCAAGGCCAGCAGATTGGTCTGGTAGGCAATGTCGTCAACGACACCGATCTTGGACGCAATTTGCTTCATGGCCTGCACCGTTTGGGTTACCGCGTTGCCCCCGTCCACCGCCTCCCTGGAAGTCTTTCTGGCCATCCCGTCGGTCACCTTGGCGTTGTCGCTGTTCTGGCCGATCGACCCGGACATCGCATCGATGCTGGCCGTGGTTTGCTCGACGCTGGCGGCTTGCTCGCTGGCAGCCTGCGACAGGGATTGCGCCGTGGCGCTGACCTGGTTGGCAGCACCCGTGAGCGCGTCCGCCGCCGCCCGCACCTCCTCCATCACCCGCGACAGGTTGGCCGCCGTGGAGTTGGCGCTGTCTTTCACCTTGGCATAGAGCCCCTCGTAGTCGCGCTCGATGCGCTGCGTCAGGTCGCCCTTCTCAAAGGCCCCGAGCACGTTCGCCACATCGGTCAGGCCCTGCTCGCTGGTGTCCATCAGCTGGTTCATGCCGGACGACAGGTTGGCAAAAAAGCCGACCTTGCCCTGCATCTCCAGGCGGCTGCTGAAATTGCCACGGGCTGCGGCCTGCACCAGGCTGGCAACCTCTTTTTCCGTGGCGACCTCCGCCGTGCGGTCGGCCCACTCGACCACCGTTCCCATGCGCTCCCCGGCGGCGCCGACGATCGGGCTGGCACTCAGGCTGAAAGACAACTTGCCGACCACGATCTGCGTGCGGTAAGTGCCACTCAGGGCGCTCAACATACCGCGCTGGTGGCTTGGGTTCTTGTGAAACACATCGATGTTCTGGCCCATCAACGTGCGGGCGTCGAACTGCGGCAGCACGGTTCTCAGCTCGCCTTCGTTGCGCTGCATCATCTGGGAGACGGTCTCGTTCATGTAGACGATCTCGTTGGCCGCATTGGCAATCATGACGTTGGTGCTGCATTTGTCGAGGGCGTTGCGGATACGCAGGTTTTCACCTGCGATGCGTTGGGCCTTCGCCTGTTCTGCCTGCTTTTCCACCGCCGCCTTTTCTTCGGCCAGCACCTTGTTTTCCATCGCTTGCAAGGAACCGTTGGCGCGTTTGAGCGACTCGTTGAAGCCACCACGCAGGCCCACTGGCTGGGCGAGCCGGAAGTACTTCCCCTCGCTGGCATATTGCAGCGCCGTGGCCTGCTCTCTGAAGCAAGCCTCGAGTTGGTCCAGCATGTCGTTGATGTCCCAGCACAAGGAATGGAACAACCCGTGTGCGGGGATGTTCCGGATACGGCGCGCGAACCTTCCGTGCGCCACGTCCTGGGCAATGTTTTGCACCTCCAGCAGGTACTTGTTGTTGTCGGCCGCCACCAGCAACTCGGCTGCCAGCTTTTGGCGACTGTCGTCCACTTCGCCCTGCAACTGACGCGTATGTGCTTCGAGCGTGGCAAGCTCCTGGCGGCACTGCGCAAATTGCTGCTCCAGGTCGCGCGTTTGCTGGTTCTGGTTGTACTGCGCCCGCTGCAGGGCGCGCACCAGGAAGAACAGCCCGGCCAGACCAGCCGCCAGCCACACCACCGGCAGCCAGCCAAAACCCAGACGCCACCCATGCAGCAGGGCCCCGCCGACAAGCAACACCGCCAACGCGCCAGCTTGGCCGTAAAACTCAGAGCGCGAGGATGAACTTTTCATAACTGGTCCCTTTTTGGTTCAACAGCCCAGTCAGCAGCCCCACCGATGCAGCACATGCATCCCTGGGCCCGGCCCGCTGCTCTTCGTTGCACATCAGTTGGTAGATGTCCGACACGGCCGACACCGCGCCCTTGCCCGGTTTGCGGCGGGCCGAAAAAAAACCTTCGACCTGGCCCGCAGCGTCAAGGCTGGGGGTGACGTTGGCAAAGACCCAATAGAACGCGCCATCCCGGCACATGTTCTTGACATAGGCGAAACATTCGGTTTTCTGACCCAGCGTGTCCCACAAGAACTGAAAGACCCCGCGCGGCATGTCGGGGTGGCGAACAATGTTGTGCTGGGCGCCCAACAACTCGGCTTCGGAATAACCGGAAAACTCGATGAAGATCCGGTTGCAATAGGTGATGCGGCCCTTGAGGTCGGTCTTGGAGATGATGAAGTCGTCTTCGCGCATGACACGCTCATGCTGGGTTGGCTGTTGTTTGTATTTCATTGGAATGCCTCGTGTGGGTACGGCCAAAACTGGATCGCATTCTGGATCTCCTTCGCACCGCTGCATAGGTGCAAACCATCGAGTCAGGTGTTTCCCGTCGCCAACTCAGGTATCTACCGGATACCCGCTGGGTTTTGCATCGCAGTCGGCGCCTACCTTTGGAGCCGGCCAACCCGGCGCCCCGCAGTTGCGGGCACACCAAGCAGGAGCGCGCCGTGACGGGCCCGCTGCAGGTGCGCGACTGGCAGGCGTCTCAGGTAATCCACCCGGCCCAATTCAGGTGTTGACCTGATACCGCGACCTGAACGAACTGCCTACAGTGGGAAACATGTTGCAAACCCCCAGCACCACCACAGCCGCCGCCCCGGACCTGAGCCACGCCATGGTCGATCTGTGCAAGACAGTGTTGCCCGTGTGGGGGCGCCACCTCGATGCTGCGCGCGACCACGCCGAAGTGGCGGTGGCCGAAATGCTCTGCGCATTTGCAGAAATCGGCCCCCACCTGGACATGACGGTGCGCCAGTCCCAACAAATCAACGCGCAGCTCGTCACGTCCGAGAACGGCCTGGCGCAGCTGGCGCAGGTGTGCGACGACCACCTGCTGCCGCTGATCCCGACCCTGGAGGCCGACGACGCGCTGGCCGTGCACCATGTGCTGGAGACCATCCACCGCACCATAGAAGCGCTGGAACAGATCGCCATGCCATTTGACCGCGAATCGCAGATGGTCAGCAAGCAGGTCGAGCGCATGTATGTGGGCTTCCAGTACCAGGACCGCATCAGCCAGATGATGGCACTCCTGTTCGGCGACATGCAGCGCCTGCAGGCACTGCTGACGGAGCCCGGGACAAACCCGGAGGCGCTGTCGCAGCAGGCATGGCTGGCACAGCTCGAATCACGTTACGCCATGGCCGCGCAACGCCATGCACATGAAGGCGGCGCAGCTGCAGCCACGTCAAACGACAACGAAACCGATTTTTTCTAAAAGGGATTTGCGATGGCGCAAACGATTCTCGTGATTGACGACTCCGTCAGCCTGCGGCAGGTGGTGGCGATGGCGCTGAAAGGCGCCGGTTACAGCGTGCTGGAAGCCGGCGACGGCATGGCCGCGCTGGAGTTGCTGGACGGCCGCAAGATCAGCATGGCGGTCTGCGATGTGAACATGCCGCGCATGGGCGGTATCGAGTTCGTCCAGGCCGCCAAGGCCTTGCCGGCCTACCGCTTTCTGCCGATCCTGATGTTGACCACGGAAAACCAGGAATCCAAGAAGGAACAGGGCAAGGCCGCCGGTGCCAAAGCCTGGATGGTCAAGCCATTTTCACCTTCGACACTGCTCAATGCGGTGTCCAAGCTCTGTCTGCCCTGACCCGGGCGTCACAAGCACAACCAGGCACCGCCATGAGCACCACTTTTGAACTTCCCGCCGAACTGACCATCTACGGCGCGCTCGAAACACGCGAGGCTTTGCTGGCCTGGGTCACGGAGCAAACCGCCAAGTCCCATCGCACGCTGCAGGTTTCGGCGTCACAGGTCGAGGAGGTCGATGGCTCCGGTCTGCAATTGCTCGCCGCCCTCACCAACATGGACCTGAACTGGCAGCTGGTGCAAAGCAGCGCCATATTCAGCGAAGCCTGCCGCACATTGGGCTTGACCGACTGGCTGCGCGATGCAAAACCACCACAAGACGGGAGCCCCGCATGAGCAATTCCGCCAGCGATGCCGACCGCGATTTCATCGCAGCCGCCCTGCCCGCTTTCATCAGCGAAGCGGTGGAGCAAACCGAAGCCATCGAAACACTGCTGCTCGAACTCGAAGAGCAGCCAGACGACCGCGCCCTGCTCGACTCGCTGTTTCGGTGCGCCCACACGGTCAAAGGTTCGGCCGGCATCTTTGGCTTGAACAAGGTGGTGGAGTTCACCCACCATGTCGAAACGCTGCTCGACCAGATGCGCGAGGGCGTGATCGCGCTGGGGCCACAACTCAGCACCCTGCTGCTCCAATGCAACGACCAGATCAAGTTCCTCGTGGCCACGGCCACCGACGACGACGCCGACACGCCAGCGCAAAAAGAAGAACGCGACGACCTGGTGGTCCAGTTGCGCATGCTGACCGAGAAAGCGGCCGACCAGCCGGCGACCGCGGCGGCGGCAACACCGGCGAACAACAGCGCCAAGCCGCACACCACCCGCTGGAACATCTCGGCCCGATTTGGGGCCGAGGTTTTTCGCAACGGCATGGACCCGCTTTCCATCGCCCGTTACCTGGCCGGCTTGGGCACGGTGCTGGGCATGCACTGCAGCATCGAGGACGTTCCCACGCTGCCTGACCTGAACCCCGAAACCTGCCACCTGAGCTTCAGCATGGAGCTCGAGTCGGACGCCACCCGCGAGCAGATCGTCGGCGCCTTCAGCTTTGTGGCCGACGACTGCCAGCTCGACGTCAGCGCGCCCGAGACTCCGGTGCAAAAGCTGGCGCGCCAAATCGAAGAAATGCCCGAGACGCCACGCCTGGGCGACCTGCTGGTGGCGGTGGGGGCCGTGTCGCAAGACAAGCTGTCGCAGGTGCTGAGCACCCAGCAGCAAACCCGCGGCATGCCCGCCACACCCAAGGCCAGGATCGGCGACCTGCTCGAAACCCAGGCCGGCGTGGCGCCCGAAGTGGTCGAGGCTGCGCTGGGCAAACAGCAAAAGCTGCGCGAGACCTGCGCCGGCGAAGAGGGGCGTTATATCCGCGTGCAGGCCGACCGGCTGGACGCCGTGATCAACCTGCTGGGCGAACTGGTGATCGCCAGCGCCGGCGCCACTTTGCTGGCCCGCGCAACCCGCGATGTGAGCCTGCTCGAGGCCAACCTCTACATGAACAGCCTGATCGAGGAAATCCGCAATGGCACCCTGGGGCTGCGCATGGTGCCCGTGGGCGAGACCTTCAACCGGTTCCGCCGGGTGGTGCGTGACACCGCCTCCAGCCTGGGCAAGGAGGTCAACTTCGAGATCGAAGGTGGTGACGCCGAGCTCGACAAATCGATGGTCGAGAAGATCGCCGACCCCCTGATGCACCTGGTGCGGAACTCGCTGGACCACGGGCTGGAGCCACCGCAAGAGCGCCTTGCTGCGGGCAAGCAAGCGGCCGGCCGCCTGATCCTGAGCGCGCGCCACGAAACCGGGGCCATCCTGATCCGCATCGAAGACGATGGCCGGGGCATCAACCGCGAGCGCGTGTTGCAACGGGCCTGGAACCGCGGCCTGGTGGAACCTGGCGTGACACCCAGCGACGACGCCATCAACATGCTGATCTTCGAGCCGGGATTCTCCACCGCCGAGCAGGTTACCAACCTGTCCGGCCGCGGGGTCGGCATGGATGTGGTCCGCCGCAACATCGAAGCCCTGCGCGGCACCCTCAAGCTCAACAGCGCTCCCGGACAGGGCTTGCAGGTCGACATCCGGCTGCCGCTCACGCTGGCCATCATCGACGGTTTCCTGGTCGGTGTGGGCAAGTCCAAGTTTGTGCTGCCGCTCGAGGCCGTGGTCGAGGTGATCGAGGCCGGCGGCCGGGATGTGCAGGTGGATGCCAACGGCCGGCATTGCCTGGAACTGCGCGGCGCGGTGCTGCCGGTGGTGCGCTTGCGCACGCTCTACTCGGTCGAGTCGACCCACACCGAACGTGTCAGCGTGGTAGTGGTCAACTCGATGCGCGGGCAATACGGCATCGAGGTCGAGGTGCTGATGGGCCAGCAGCAGACCGTCATCAAACCGCTGGGGCGTTTGTTCAAGACGCTGCGGGGCATTTCAGGCTCCAGCATCCTGGGCAGCGGCGAAGTGGCCCTGATTCTCGACGTCGGCTCGCTCGGGGAACTGGTGACGACCGATACCACCCACGCCCGTCCTGCATCGGCAGCGGTGGCGCTGCCCACACCATGACCCCCATGCACCACACGTCACCCCCACCACCACCCATGAGAACACTTCTATGAAGCCAGAAACCATCACACGCGTGCAGGACTCATGGCGACATGTCTCCGCCATCGCGCCGCAGGCAGCAGAACTCTTTTACAAGAACCTGTTTGCCGCCGACCCCAGCCTGCAGCGCCTGTTCAAGGGCGACATGGCGGCCCAGGGCAAGAAGTTGATGCAGATGATCGGCGCCGCCGTTGGCAAGCTCAACGACCTGAACAGCCTGGTGCCGATCCTGCAGGGGCTTGGCAAACGCCACGTCGCTTATGGCGTCCGGGAAGCCCACTACCAGACCGTCGGCGGGGCCCTGCTCAAGACCCTGGGGCAAGGTCTGGGCGACAAGTTCACACCGGCGGTCAAAGCCGCCTGGACCGAGGTTTATGGGGTCATGGCGGAAGTCATGGTCACCGCCGCAAAGTCAGAGTCACCACCGAGGAGCAACGCAATGAGCCAGAACACACCATCCTTCCTTTCGAACTTGTTCAGCGGCGAGCAGTTGGCGCAGCAAAATGCCGCCATCGAAGGCTTGCAGCGACAGCTCGACGAGCGCGACGCACGGCTGGCCCAGATGGGGGCGCAGGTCGACGATCTGGGCACACAGCTGCAGGAGGCCACGGTGCTGAGGACTGCGCTGGAGGTGGTCGCCGGCAACGTGATGATTGCCGACGCCGGCAACAACGTCATGTTCATGAACAAGGCGGTTGACAACATGCTGGCCAATGCAGAGAGCGATATCCGCAAGGATTTGCCCAACTTCTCGACCGGCAAGGTGATGGGCTCCAACATCGACATATTTCACAAGAACCCGGCGCACCAGCGCGACATGCTGGCGCGGCTGCGCGAAACCTACCGCACCCAGATCACGGTGGGTGGGCGCATCTTCGGGCTGATCGCCACGCCCATCACCGACAAGGCCGGCACGCGCCAGGGCACGGTGGTGGAGTGGTCCGACAAGACGGCCGAGATTGCCGCCCGCAACGCCGAGCTCAAAGCCGCAGCCGACAACACCCGCATCAAGAACGCACTCGACAAGTGCAGCACCAACGTGATGATCGCCGACGCCAGCAACCACATCATCTACATGAACGAAACCGTGGCGGCGATGATGCAGGGCAATGAGGGCGAGCTGCGCAAGAGCCTGCCCAACTTCAATGCGCGCAGGCTGATCGGCGAAAACATCGACGTGTTCCACAAGAACCCGGCGCACCAGCGCGGCATGCTGGCGTCCCTGAGCAGCACCTACAAGACCCAGATCCAGGTCGGCAGCCTGGCCTTCGGCCTGACTGCCAACCCGATCACGGACAGCGACGGTAAACGCGTGGGCACGGTCGTCGAATGGGCCGACAAGACACAGGAGATCGCCGCCAGGAACGCCGAGCTTCAGACCGCGGCAGAAAACACCCGGATCAAGAACGCACTCGACAAGTGCAGCACCAACGTCATGATCGCCGACGCCACCAACCACATCGTCTACATGAACGAGACGGTTTCGGCCATGATGCAGCGCAACGAGAGCGAGTTGCGCAAGAGCCTGCCCCAGTTCGATGCACGCAACCTTAACGGGCAGCTGATCGACATTTTTCACAAGAACCCGTCGCACCAGCGCGGCATGCTGGCCAACCTCAACACCACCTTCCGCACCCAGATCCAGGTCGGCACCTTGTACTTCGGCCTGGTTGCCAACCCCATCGTCGACGCGAAAGGAACCCGGGTCGGCACCGTGGTGGAGTGGGCTGACCGCACGGCCGAAGTGGGCGTGGAGCGCGAAGTGGACGGCATCGTACAGTCCGCGTCGCAAGGGAACTTTGGCGAACGCCTCAGCACGCAGGGCAAGACCGGCTTCTTCGCCAATCTGGCAACCGGCATGAACCAGTTGCTGGAAACCAGCGAGCAGGGCCTGACCGACGTGGCCGACGTGTTGGCGGCCTTTGCCGAGGGCGACCTCACCAAGCGCATCGACCGCGACTACGCCGGCTTGTTCGGCAAGGTCAAGGAGAGCGCCAACTCCACCGCCGAGAACCTGACCCGTGTCATGACCGAAGTACGCGCCGCAGCAGACGCGCTGACCGGCGCGGCCAACCAGGTGAGCGCCACCGCGCAATCGCTGTCCCAGGCCGCCAGCGAGCAGGCGGCATCGGTCGAAGAGACCACCGCCAGCATCGATGTGATGTCGGCCTCGATCAGCCAGAACAGCGACAACGCCAAGGTCACCGATGGCATGGCCACCAAGGCCAGCAAGGAGGCCACCGACGGCGGCAGCGCAGTCACCCAGACCGTCACCGCCATGAAGCAGATTGCCGCCAAGATCGGCATCGTCGACGACATCGCCTACCAGACCAACCTGCTGGCGCTGAACGCAGCCATCGAGGCGGCCCGCGCCGGTGAACACGGCAAGGGCTTCGCGGTGGTGGCCGCCGAGGTGCGCAAGCTGGCAGAACGCAGCCAGGAGGCGGCCAAGGAGATCGGCGACCTGGCGGGCAACAGTGTGTCGACGGCAGAACGCGCCGGCAAGCTGCTCGACGAAATAGTGCCCAGCATCCAGAAGACCTCCGAGCTGGTGCAGGAAATCGCCGCGGCCAGTGCCGAGCAAAGCGAGTCGGTGGTGCAGATCGGCGGCGCCATGGGGCAGCTGAGCAAAGCGACGCAGCAAAATGCGTCGGCCTCCGAAGAGCTGGCAGCCACCAGCGAGGAGTTGTCGGGCCAGGCAGAGCAGTTGCAACAGTCGATTGCCTTCTTCAACATCGGTGACGACACGCCCAAGACCCGCAGCCGCCACGAGACACCCGTTCGCGGGGAGCGGCGTGGCGGCGCAGGGGCAGCGGCGCCCAGGCTCAGCGCACCGCTGAAGGCCGCAGCGGTGCGCGGTGGCGGATCCAACTTCAAGCCCTATTGAAAGCCGGCCCGCCATGACAACCGATTCATCGTCAGCGCAATACCTCACGTTCACGCTGGGTGCAGAGGTTTTTGCCATGGACATCCGCACCGTGCGGGAGATCATCCAGCACGCCAACATGACCGTGGTGCCACTGATGCCGGGATTCGTGCGCGGGGTGATCAACCTGCGCGGGGCGGTGGTGCCGGTGATCGACCTGCAACTGCGATTCGGGCGCGACACGACACAAGTGGGCAAGAAGACCTGCATCGTGATCTTCGACGCAAGCACCGAGGGCGAGAAACTCGAACTCGGCCTGATGGTCGACGCCGTCAGCGAAGTCATCGAGATCGCGACCACGTCGATCGAACCGGCGCCTCAGTTTGGCGCCACCATCAGCCGCGAATTCATCAAGGGCATGGGCAAGGTGGACGGAGAGTTCATCGTGATCCTGGAGCCTGAACGTGCACTGAGCATCGACGACATGGCCCGTCTGGCCGAGCAGGCCGTGGCGTAAAGAAAGAATTCCATGAGAACCGCACAACAAGAAATCGACGAACGCACCAAGCTGGCGGGCAACAACAAGTTCGAGTTGCTGCTGTTCCAGCTCGGCGAGGCGCCCGGCAGCGGCCAGCGCGAGCTGTTCGGCATCAACGTGTTCAAGGTGCGCGAAATACTCGTGATGCCGCCCATCACGGAACTTGGCAACTCCCACAAGCACCTGATGGGGGTGGCCAACATCCGGGGGCAGATCATCCCGGTCATCAACCTGCCTGCGGTATTGGGTTGCGACGCCAAGAAGGGGCTCAGCATCCTGATGGTCACCGAGTTTGGTCGTACCGTGCAGGCATTTGCAGTGGAAGACGTGCGTGAGATCGTCCAGCTGGAGTGGAGCGCGGTGCTGCCGGCCGAAGACAGCCATGCCGGTTCGCTGATATCGGGCATCGCCAAACTCGACGGGGCCACGGCCAACACCCGCCTGGCCCAGGTGCTCGATGTCGAGCAGATCCTGAAGATGGTCATGCCCGCCACCGCCGAAGAGATCACCCGCGAGGTGATCGGGCCGGAGATGGTCTTGCCGCCCGGGGCCATGCTGCTGGCGGCCGACGATTCCGCTGTGGCGCGTTCGGTCATCGAGCTCGGCCTGAAAGCCATGGGCATCCCTTTCATCATGACCAAGACCGGCAAAGAAGCCTGGGAGCGGCTGGAGGCCATCGACACCGAGGCCAAGAAGGACGGGCAGACGGCCAAGGACAGGATCGCCGCGGTGCTGACCGACCTGGAGATGCCCGAAATGGACGGGTTCACCCTCACCCGCTTGATCAAGCAGGACCCGCGTTTCAAGTCGATTCCGGTGGTGATCCATTCGTCCCTGACCGGCACCACCAACGAAAACCACGTGAAGAACGTGGGTGCGAATGGCTACGTGGCCAAGTTTGCTCCGAGGGAACTGGCCGCCACTTTGCGCCGGGTCCTGACAGCGCCCTGACGATGGCAAGCATCACACTCAGCGACAGCGAATTCGAGCGCATCGGCGCGATCATGTACGAGTCGGTCGGACTGTCCTTCAATGAATCCAAGAAGTCCCTG
>CAMAWD010000093.1 GCA_945861785.1 Rhodoferax sp. OV413
CCTTCTTGACCCCCTGAACTGCCAAAAAACCGGGGCGGTTTGCAGCAGTGCGCAAATCCCACAATACAATTTGCGCAGCGCAACTCTTGCACGCTGCGCAACCGGTCACGATCGACCGGAATCACCGGTCACGATCACCGGAATACGCAGCCAGGGTGTTTTCCCATTGGCTAGCGTGTTTGGCGTTCTTCCAGCTTGTGCGGTGCAGCTTGATGTATTCCAAGGCGCAGCGCTCAAACGTCCATTCAACGGTGTTCCGGCTGCGAGTTCTAGCGGCCACCGGGTCAATGCCTTGCTTGATGCTTTCCTTGATGGCTTGGGCCTTCTCATGCGCCAGCGCCAGCGATACGGCGGGATAAGCCCCCAGACCGATATCCGAGCGCCTTGTCCCTATCTTGGTTCGCAGGATCCATGATCGTGCACCACTGGCGCTGATCGACAGGTGAAGGCCGGAAACCGTGCCCACGGCGTGCAGGCCTTCATCTTTCAGGTTCTTAACTGCAAGCGCCCCTAAAGGCTTGGCAAGCTTTGGCATGGTGGTTTTCCTCGTAACAACATCTATCCCCACATAATATTTTAAGACCCAGTGAGACAGTGTGCAAGCCCATAAAACAGGCTTTCAGAGGAGAAACAGGGGTTTTTGGATTGTTTTGAGACGTAAAAAAAGACCGTAAAACGGCCTTTTGGCGGAAGCGGTGAGATTCGAACTCACGGACCCTTTCGGGTCGCCGGTTTTCAAGACCGGTGCAATCGACCACTCTGCCACGCTTCCAGTGGCGCGATTCTAGCCGCACAGCAGCATGCCGCGGGTTTCGATGAAAGCCACCACGTCGTCCAGGCCACTGTTGGTGCGCAGATTTGTCATGACAAACGGTTTCAGCAGTCCGGCGCTGTTGGTGCGCATGCGCCGGGTGTCGGCCTCCATCACCGCCAGGCTCGCGCCGACATAGGGGGCGAGGTCGGTCTTGTTGATCACGAACAGGTCGCTCTTGGTGATGCCAGGGCCGCCCTTGCGCGGGATCTTCTCGCCGGCGGCCACGTCGATCACGTAGATGGTGAGGTCGCTCAGTTCGGGGCTGAAGGTGGCGGCCAGGTTGTCGCCGCCGGACTCGATGAACACGATGTCGGCGTCGGGGAAGTCCTCCAGCATGCGGTCGATGGCCTCCAGGTTGATCGAGGCGTCTTCGCGGATGGCCGTGTGCGGGCAGCCGCCGGTCTCCACGCCCATGATGCGTTCGGCGGGCAGGGCGCCGCTGACGGTCAGGATGCGCTGGTCTTCCTTGGTATAGATGTCGTTGGTGATCGCCACCAGATCGTATTTGTTGCGCATCGCCTTGCACAGCATCTCGAGCAGCGTGGTCTTGCCGGAGCCGACCGGGCCGCCGATACCTACGCGCAGGGGCGGCAGTTTCTTGGTGCGGCGGGCAATGTGGTGCAGGGAGGTGGTCATGAGCGGAACAATCGGGAGTATTGGGTTTCGTGTTGGGCCGACAGGATGGCAAGCATGGGCGCAAAGGCCTGGCGGTCAGTATCTTCGACATGCAAGGCATGTGCCACCACCGCCGGTATTTCCTGCGCCAGTTGTGCCAGGATGCGTTGTCCGGCGCTCTGGCCCAGCGGCACCGCCTTGACTGCGGCCTGGGCCATGTTTTCGGCCCAACCGAAGGCGTAAGTCAGCAGGCAGTCGCGTGCACCTGCGGCGGTGATGGCCGCTGCCAGCGCGTAGGCCACGGGGTAGGTGGGTGACGCACAGGCCCGGCTGTTCGCCTGCAATGCCGTGTCTTCAGGATGCTGCACGCGCAACCAGTCCATCAGCGAGCGCCCCATCTGCTCTGTCTGCAGGCGCAACTCGCTGCTCTCGCGGCTCTGCAGCACCCAGGCGTTGAGCCTGTCGATGCGGGGCAAATCGTGCGCGCGCCAGGCCGGGATGGCCTGGGCCAACACCGGCAGCTCGGAGCGTGCCAGCGACAGTTGCAGTTGGTCACGCAGCCAGGCCGCAGCGGTGGTTTCGGTGGTGACGCCGGCGCGGTCGACTGCGGCCTCCAGCACCTCGGAATACGAGAACCCGCCCACCGGCAGGGCGGGTGACGCCAGCCAGATCAGTTGCAGCAAGTCGGCTGCTGACAGCGCAGCGTCACCGGAAGTCGCCGCCGGTGCGGGGTTGCTCAATGCTTGTGCCCGTCGTGTTTGCCGTGCCCATGGTCGTGTCCATGGTCGGTCGCATGGTCATGGTCATGCCCATGTGCGTGTTCGTGTTCGTGTTTGTGGCCGTCCCCATCCCCGTGCCCGTGCGTCGCACCATGTGCCGTGTACGCGCCGCCCTCCGGTTCAAAGGCCGAGCTTTCCGCGTTCACGATCAGGTGCATCGCGCCCAGCAGGTCGGCCAGCACGTGGTCGGGTTCGATCTTGAGGTGGTCCGGTTTCAGTTCAATCGGCACATGCCGGTTGCCCAGATGGTAGGCGGCGCGTACCAGGTCGAACGGCGTGCCGTGTTGCGTGCAGTGCGTGATGCGCAGCACCGGCTGCGGTGCCGCGATCACCCGCACCAGCGAGCCATCTTCGGCCACCAGCACGTCGCCGCCACGCACCACCGTGCCGCGCGCCAAAAAAATGCCCAGCGCCCGGCCCAGGGAGTCGGTGGCGTCGAAGCGGCTCTTCTGGCGCGTGTCCCAGTCGAGTTCGAGGGTCGAGGCACGTTTGACCAGCACCGGTGCCAGCCCGGCACCTTGCGGCATGAGTTTGTTGATGGTGAGCATGGTGAATGTGACAGCGTGGTAGGGCGCGCGGCGCGCGCGGACGGGATGATTACAAAAAAAGCTTGAGAACCGGAGTGGCACAGCGATAATATAACAATCGTTATAACCCCAAGAGGCTATTCATGTCTGCACTCAAAATCACACAAATCGGCAACTCGGTCGGTGTCATTCTGCCTAAGGATTTGCTGGCGCGGTTGAAGGTGGAGAAAGGCGACAGCCTGTTCTGGACCGAGGCCGCCAATGGGGTGAATCTGACCGCCTACGACCCGGAGTTCGAATCGCAGGTCGTGGAGGCGCGCCGCATCATGAAAAAGCGTCGTGACGTGCTGAAAGAGTTGGCGAAATGAAGCCTGCTGCCAATGGCTGGCGTTGGCTGGAGTCGGCCTTGATTCACGCGGTACATGCCGAGCAGTTGGTCGAGCACGGAGGTGGCGCAGGGGTGCGGGATGTCAACTTGCTGGAGTCTGCGTTGGCACGCCCCCAGCAATTGGCGCATTATGGTGAGCCCGATGCTGCAGACCTTGCCGCGAGTTACGGGTTTGGCTTGGCGCGCAACCATCCATTTGTCGATGGCAACAAACGCACGGCATTTGTGGCCACAGAGCTTTTTTTGGCGATCAACGGGTTCGATTTGACTGCGCCGGATGCTGAATGCGTCGTCAACATGCTGGACCTTGCCTCTGGCAAGCTGTCCGAAGCGGAGTTCGCGGCCTGGATTCGCAACAACATCCAAAGGCAAATGCCGACCGGCGGGTGACCAGGCCGCAGACCACAAGTCCCCGCGCCCGGTTCAGAACAAAAAGTACCTCTGCGCCATCGGCAAACTGGTGGCAGGCTCACACGTCAGCAACTGCCCGTCGGCCCGCACCGTGTAGGTCTGCGCATCGATTTCCATTTTCGGCAGATAACTGTTGTGCACCATGTGCTGCTTGCGCACGCCACGGATGTTTTTCACCGCGCTCACCGTCTTGGCCAGGCCGAACTGACCCTTGACATCGGCAGCCATCCCCGCCTGCGACACGAAGGTCAGCGAACCACGCGCCAGCGCACCGCCGAACGCACCGAACATCGGCCGGTAATGCACTGGCTGCGGTGTGGGGATCGAGGCATTCGGGTCGCCCATCGCCGCCATCGCGATGAACCCGCCCTTGAGGATCAGTGCCGGCTTGATACCGAAGAAGGCCGGTCTCCACACCACCAGGTCGGCCCATTTGCCGACTTCGATGCTGCCCACCTCGTGGCCCATGCCGTGGGCAATGGCCGGGTTGATCGTGTACTTGGCCACATACCGCTTGGCGCGGAAGTTGTCGTTGCGGCTGTTGTCCTCGGGCAGCGTGCCGCGTTGCGCCTTCATCTTGTGCGCGGTCTGCCAGGTGCGCAGGATCACCTCACCCACCCGGCCCATCGCCTGGCTGTCGCTGCTCATCATGCTGATGGCCCCCATGTCGTGCAGCATGTCCTCGGCGGCGATGGTCTCCTTGCGGATGCGGCTCTCGGCAAATGCCAGGTCCTCGGCAATCGATGCGTCAAGGTGGTGGCACACCATCAGCATGTCGACGTGCTCGTCCAGCGTGTTCACGGTGTAGGGCATGGTCGGGTTGGTGGAACTCGGCAGAAAATTCGCCTCGCCCACCACGCGCAGGATGTCGGGGGCATGGCCGCCGCCTGCACCTTCGGTGTGAAAGGCGCACAAGCCGCGGCCCTTGGTGGCTGCGATGGTGTTCTCCACAAAGCCACTCTCGTTGAGCGTGTCGGAGTGGATCGCCACCTGCGTGTCAGTGGCATCGGCCACGTCCAGACAGTTGCTGATGGCGGCCGGCGTGGTGCCCCAGTCTTCGTGCAGCTTGAGGCCGATCACGCCGGCATTCACCTGCTCGTGCAGGGCGGCGGGCAGCGACGCGTTGCCCTTGCCCAGAAAACCCAGGTTCATCGGAAATGCGTCGGCGGCCTGCAGCATGCGTTCGATGTTCCAGGGCCCCGGTGTGCAGGTGGTGGCGAAGGTGCCGGTGGCCGGCCCGGTGCCGCCGCCCAGCATTGTGGTGATGCCGGCGGCCAGCGCCTCTTCGATCTGTTGCGGGCAGATGAAGTGGATGTGGGAGTCGATGCCGCCGGCGGTGACGATGTTGCCCTCGCAACTGATCACTTCAGTGCCTGGGCCAATGATGATGTCGACCCCGGGTTGGGTATCGGGGTTGCCGGCCTTGCCGATGCCCACGATGCGCCCGCCCTTGAGCCCGATGTCGGCCTTGACGATGCCCCAGTGGTCGAGGATGAGCGCGTTGGTCATCACGCAATCCACGGCACCTTGGGCACGCGTGCGTTGCGACTGCGCCATCCCGTCGCGGATGGTCTTGCCGCCGCCGAACTTGACCTCTTCGCCATAACTGCCGGCGCGCAATGTGCAGTCGTGTTCGACCTCGACCAGCAGGTTGGTGTCGGCCAGTCGCACCCGGTCACCAACCGTGGGGCCGAAGATCTCGGCGTAGGCGCGCCGTCCGATCGTGGCCATCAGGAGATTCCCCCGCGGTTTGCGTCGAGCGGCCCGTTCACCAGGCCACGAAAGCCGTACACCTGCCGGTCGCCGCCGATGTCCACCAGTTCCACCGTGCGTTGCTGCCCCGGCTCGAAACGCACGGCCGAGCCCGACGCGATGTTCAGGCGCATGCCGGTCGCCAGAACCCGATCGAACCCGAGTGCGCCATTGGTCTCCGCAAAGTGGTAATGCGAGCCGACCTGGATCGGCCGGTCGGCTGTATTGCGCACCACCACGGTGAGAGTGCGCCGGCCCGTGTTGAGCAGGTGCTCGGGGCCGTCGGTGATGAGTTCGCCGGGGATCATCGCCGGCTCACTTGTCTTTGCGCGAGGACCACACGGCCACCGCAACCAGCACGGCAAGCGCCACGAAGCCCCCGCTGTCGGAGGCATGCCAGTGGCTGCCGCTCAGGCCGTGCCCGTCATGGGCCCGCGCTGTGGTGGCGCATGTGGCCCACAGGGATGCGCCGGTCAAGGGCTGCAATGCAATTTTGAGTTGTTTCATGTTGGGGTCTCGCGAAGTTCGGCTCTCCGGTGGATCGGTGGGGTTGGACGGCTCAGACGATCGGTTGGTGCACGGTGACCAGTTTGGTTCCGTCCGCAAAGGTGGCTTCAACCTGGATGTCCGGGATCATCTCCGGGATACCGTCCATGACGTCGGCCCGGGTCAGCACCGCGCGACCTTCGCTCATGAGTTGGGCCACGGTCTTGCCGTCGCGTGCGCCTTCCATCACGGCAGCGCTGATCAGCGCCATCGCCTCAGGGTAATTGAGCTTGAGGCCGCGGGCCTTGCGTCGCTCGGCCAGCAAGGCTGCGGTGAACAGCAGCAGCTTGTCTTTCTCTCTGGGGGTCAGTTCCACGGGGTCACTCCAAGTGTGCGTGCACGATTGTGAAGCAAGTCATGTGCCATCGGCGCGCGGGCTTGGGTGATCGGCCGCGGGCCGGGTGCTGCGGTTTGGTGCGTGGTCGCAGCGTATTTCGGTGCATCGGTGGCCTGACCTGTCAGGCCTTGGTGGTGCATGGCGCCGCCCGCCACACCGATGGGGGCCTGTCTTCGGTGCGGCGCAGCGCGCTGGCACGGGGCTTGCAGTGTGAGACCGACCCAATTTGTGGTTGTCGTCAATAAATCGGAGTAAAAAATGAATCGTCGGGCCCCACTCAAACTCATTGCTGCGTCCATTGCCTTGGGCTTTGGACTCTCGGGTGCTGCCATCGCACAAAGCGGCGGCACCATCAAGGTCGGCATCCTGCACAGCCTCTCGGGCACCATGGCCATTTCCGAGACCGTGTTGAAAGACACCGTCCTGATGGCCATCGACGAGATCAACGCCAAGGGGGGCGTGATGGGCAAGAAGCTCGAGCCCGTGATTGTGGACCCGGCCTCCAACTGGCCGCTGTTCGCCGAGAAGACCAAACAACTGCTGGGCCAGGACAAGGTCTCGGTGATCTTTGGTTGCTGGACTTCGGTCTCGCGCAAGTCGGTGTTGCCGGTGGTTGAAGAGATGAACGGCCTGCTGTTCTACCCCGTGCAGTACGAAGGTGAAGAGCTGTCCAAGAACGTCTTCTACACCGGTGCGGCGCCGAACCAGCAGGCCATCCCCGCGGTGGATTACCTGATGGGCAAGGAGGGCGGCGGGGCCAAGCGCTGGGTCTTGCTGGGCACCGACTATGTGTACCCCCGCACCACCAACAAGATCCTGCGCGCGTACCTCAAATCGAAGGGCGTGAAAGATACTGACATCGACGAAAAGTACACCCCGTTCGGCCACTCCGACTACCAGACCATCGTGGCCGACGTGAAGAAGTTCTCCGCCGGTGGCAAGACCGCAGTGGTGTCGACCATCAACGGCGACTCCAACGTGCCGTTCTACAAGGAACTCGGCAACGCCGGCCTGAAGGCCAAGGACGTGCCGGTTGTTGCCTTCTCGGTCGGTGAGGAAGAACTGCGCGGCGTGGACACCAAACCGCTGGTGGGTCACCTGGCCGCCTGGAACTACTTCCAGTCGATCAAGAACCCGACCAACACCGAGTTCATCAAGAAGTGGGCCGACTACGCCAAGGCCAAGGGTATTGCGGGCCACAAGGACAAGCCACTGACCAACGACCCGATGGAGGCCACCTACATCGGCATCAACATGTGGAAACAAGCCGTCGAGAAGGCCAAGTCGACCGACACCGACAAGGTGGTCGCCGCCATGGCCGGCCAGACCTTCAAGGCGCCCTCGGGCATCACCTCCAAGATGGACGAGAAGAACCACCACCTGCACAAGTCGGTGTTCATTGGCGAGATCAAGGCGGACGGCCAGTTCAACGTGGTCTGGAAGACGCCTGGCCCGGTGAAGGCCAAGCCATGGTCACCGTACATCGAAGGCAACGACAAGAAGCCTGACGAGCCAGCGAAGATGATGGAAGTGGCGAAGAAGTAAGCAGCTTGCGCGTGGCCCGACCCGGGGCCCTGCAGTGCGCGCCGTACCAACGTGCGGTTGTGCGCTTCTTCCTCGATTCTTCGCGCTGCATGGCGCACCCAACAGGAGGCTGCAGCATGGGCATGTGCCACCGCGCCCAACCTACAGGTTCTTTCGATGTTGATACGTTTTCTCATCCTCGCGCTTGCCTTGCTCCTGGCACATTCCGCGCATGCCCTTTCGGCAGACGAAGCCCGGGGCATCGCGATCGGTGAGACCGAAGCCCGCATTGCCGCGCTGAACAAGGCCATCGCGACTGCTGACGACAAGACCGCAGCGTTCCTCCAGGCGCTGGCCGACGATGCGGTCAAGATTGCCGGCGACAAGGTGTTCGTGGTACGCGACGGCAAGGGCACCGACCCGGTCACCGGCGCAGCGCTGGATGTCCCGGACACGGCGGAGGACGTCATCAACAACAACATGGTGCGCGGCGAACTCGAGGCCGCCCAGGCCGGGCTCAAGCTTTTCTCCAGGGACGAGAAACTGCGCCGCGAGGGCATCAAGGTTCTTCAGGGTGAAAGCGACGAGTCCAGGCTGGCGCTGATCGAAAAGGCATTTGCGGCCGAGACCAATCCGCAACTCAAGGAGCAGCTGGGCATGATCCGCTCGGCAGTGCTGCTCAACAGCGGCGACAAAGGCAAGCGTCTTGCCGCCGCAACAGCCTTGGCGCAAAGCGGCCAGAGCAGCACCAAGACCTTGCTGCTCGAACGCTTGAAGGTCGAGACCGAGCCCGACGTCAAGGCGACTCTGGCCGCCACCCTGCGTACCGTCGAGGCCGCCCTTGCCTGGGGCGACAAGCTCGGCGCCATGTTCAGTGGCATCAGCCTGGGATCGATCCTGCTGCTGGTGGCGCTGGGCCTGGCCATCACCTACGGCTTGATGGGCGTGATCAACATGGCGCATGGCGAGCTGATGATGATCGGTGCCTACGCAACCTACGTGGTGCAGGGCCTGTTCCAGAAATACCTGCCCGGCGGGTTCGACTGGTACCTGCTGGCGTCGGTGCCGGTGGCCTTTCTGGCCTCGGCCCTGATGGGCGCCGCGTTGGAGCGCAGCGTGATCCGGTTCCTCTATGGCCGCCCGCTCGAAACACTGCTGGCCACCTGGGGCATCAGCCTGATGCTGATGCAACTGGTGCGCAGCGTGTTTGGCGCGCAGAACGTGGGCGTGGAAAACCCGTCCTGGATGAGTGGTGGCTGGCAGGTGATGGGCAATCTCTCGCTGCCGTACAACCGGCTGGTGATCATCGGCTTCGCGGCCGTGGTGTTGCTGGGCGTGGCGCTGCTGATCAGCCGCACCCGGCTGGGCCTGTTCGTGCGCGGTGTCACCCAGAACCGGCCTATCGCATCCTGCATGGGGGTGAACACGGCGCGTATCGACACCTATGCGTTTGCGTTGGGTTCGGGCATTGCGGGCCTGGCGGGTTGCGCCCTGAGCCAGGTCGGCAATGTGGGGCCGGACCTGGGGCAGGGCTATATCGTCGACTCCTTCATGGTGGTCGTGCTCGGCGGCGTTGGCCAGCTGGCTGGCACCGTGTACGCGGCCTTGGGGCTGGGCGTGCTCAACAAGTTCCTCGAAGGCTGGGCTGGAGCGGTGCTGGCCAAGATCGCCGTTCTGGTTTTCATCATCATCTTCATCCAGAAGCGTCCGCAAGGCATCTTCGCAATGAAGGGCCGGAGCGCCGAGGCATGACTGCTATCCCCACACCCGCCCGCGTTGAACTGCCCGGCAAGGCGCCCGTGATGACCCGCATGGGCTGGAGCGCCTTCATCGTTGCGCTGATCGCCGTGTGTGCCGTGGCGCCACTGCTGAACCTCATGCTGCCTGCCGACAGCATCTTCCACATGAGCGACTACGCGGTGGCCCTGGTGGGCAAGATCATGTGTTACGCCATTTGCGCGCTGGCCATGGACCTGATCTGGGGCTACACCGGCATCCTGTCGCTGGGGCATGGCGTGTTCTTCGCGCTGGGCGGGTACGCCATGGGCATGTACCTGATGCGCCAGATCGGGCGCGACGGCAACTACAAGAGCGACCTGCCCGATTTCATGGTGTTCCTGGACTGGAAAACCCTGCCTTGGCACTGGACCTTCAGCGACAGTTTTGTCGCCACGCTGATCCTGATCGTGGTGGTGCCGGGGCTGGTGGCCTTTGTGTTCGGCTTTTTCGCCTTCCGCTCGCGCATCAAGGGCGTGTATTTCTCGATCATCACGCAGGCGATGACCTTCGCCGCCATGCTGCTGTTCTTCCGCAACGAGACAGGGTTTGGCGGCAACAACGGATTCACAGATTTCAAGCGCATCCTGAACATCCCGGTCGCCACGCCGTCGATGCGCATGACACTGTTCGTGCTGACCGGGCTGACGCTGCTGGGCTTTTTCCTGTTTGCCAAGTGGCTGGTGGCCAGCAAGTTCGGCCGGGTGCTGCAGGCCATCCGCGACGCCGAAACCCGTGTGATGTTCTCGGGTTACAACCCGCTGGGCTACAAGCTCACCATCTGGACGCTCTCGGCCATCATGTGCGGTGTGGCCGGCGCCTTGTATGTGCCGCAGGTGGGCATCATCAACCCCAGCGAAATGAGCCCGGCCAACTCGATCGAGATCGCCATCTGGGCTGCAGTGGGTGGGCGCGCCACGCTGATCGGCCCGATCGTCGGGGCCTTCATCGTCAACAGCGCAAAGAGCTGGCTGACCGTGGCTGCGCCCGAGTTCTGGTTGTACTTCCTCGGGGCGCTGTTCATCGCGGTCACCCTGTTCCTGCCCAACGGCGTGGTGGGCCTGGTGAAAAAGTTCAGCGCAGGGAGAAAGCCATGACGCCGGACCTTCTCGACGAAGGCGCCCAACGCCTGGAGCGCAGCAAGGCCGCGCTGGCGGCGCGCAACGGCCACACCGAATCCGGCGGTCGTTCGGCGGGTTTTTCGCGCCTGGTGACCTCGCCCGAGGTGGACGTCACCCATGGCCGCATCCTGTACCTGGAAGACGTGAGCGTGAGTTTCGACGGCTTCAAGGCCATCAACAAGCTCTCGCTCGACATCGCCCCCGGCGAGTTGCGGTGCATCATCGGCCCCAACGGGGCTGGCAAGACCACGATGATGGACATCATCACCGGCAAGACCCGGCCCGATGAAGGCAGTGTGTTTTTTGGCAGCACGATCGACCTGCTGCGTTACCGCGAGTCCGACATCGCGCAGCTGGGTATCGGGCGCAAGTTCCAGAAACCCACGGTGTTCGAGCAGTTGACCGTGTTCGAGAACCTGGAACTCGCCCTCAAGACCAACAAGGGCGTCAAGGCGTCGATGTTCTTCCGGCTGGACTCGGCGCAGAGCGACCGGCTCGCCGAATTGCTGCACACCATCCACCTGGCCGAGCAGGTCAACCGGCTTGCCGGCAACCTGAGCCACGGGCAAAAGCAGTGGCTCGAGATCGGCATGTTGCTGATGCAGGACCCGAAACTGCTGCTGCTCGATGAACCCGTTGCCGGCATGACGGACGAAGAGACCGCACGCACCGCCGAACTCTTCCTGACCCTCAAGGGCAAACATTCGCTGATGGTGGTGGAGCACGACATGAGTTTCATCCGCACCATCTCCGAGATCGTGACCGTGTTGTGCGACGGATCGGTGCTGGCGCAGGGCACACTCGACCAGGTGCAGGCGGATGAGAGAGTGATCGAGGTGTACCTTGGCAGATGACCTGAAGCCCATCCTGGACGTACAGGGCGTCAACCAGTATTACGGGGGCTCGCACATCCTGCGCGGCGTGAGTTTGCAGGCGCGCCTGGGCAAGGTCACCGTGCTGCTGGGCCGCAACGGCGTGGGCAAGACCACGCTGCTGAAATCGCTGATGGGCCTGGTGCCGATCCGCACCGGCACCATCCAGTTTGACGGCAAGGCCATCCAGGGCGCCACACCCTTTGAGCGTGCCCGCGCGGGCATCGGTTTTGTGCCGCAGGGCCGCGAGATCTTTGCCCGCCTGACGGTCGAGGAAAACCTGCGCATGGGCCTGGCCACCAAGAGCGCCAGCACCCCGATCGACCCCGAGCTGTATGAACTCTTCCCGGTGCTCCGGCAGATGCTCAACCGCCGCGGCGGTGACCTTTCCGGAGGCCAGCAACAGCAGCTCGCCATCGCGCGTGCCCTGGCAGCCCGTCCCAGGCTTCTGATCCTCGATGAACCCACCGAAGGCATCCAGCCCAGCATCATCAAGGACATCGGCCGCGTGATCCGCATGCTGGCCGACCGCGGCACCATGGCCATCCTGCTGGTGGAGCAGTATTACGACTTTGCCGAGGAACTTGCCGACGACTACCTGGTGATGCAGCGTGGCGAGTTCATCGCGCGCGGCCAGGGGGCGACGATGCAGGTGGATGGGGTGCGGCAGCTGGTGTCGATCTGAGGGTCTTGCCTGCGGCGTGCGCCTGGCAGGATTCACGCCATCGGTGTCGCGTCTGGAGCCTGCGCGGCCAGGATGCACCGGCTCAAGCCGTCGGCCCAGGCCGCATAACCCTCTGAACTTGGATGGATCCCATCCGCCGCCATGCCCGCCGTGGTCGTCGTTTCCGGGTGCCAGTGCATGGTGCGTCCCACCTGTTCGATCACCAGGCCGGCCAGGCTGTGGTTCATCTGTCGTGCCCAGTGGCCCATGAACCAGCGCAGCGGTTGTGGCAGTGCCAGACAGGCGTGCATGGGTGGCACGGCGCTGTGCACCAGCAAGGACGGCGCGAAGCGCAGGTCGATGAGTTCCGCCAGGCGGCTTTGCCAACCGGCCCACTGCAGCGGCGGGCACAGTCGGGTGGCGTCATTGGCGCCCATCGACAACACGACCACATCGAACCGCGCGCAGGGTGCGTCCTGCAGCAGGCTGAGCAGGCCCGGCGAGTCCAACCCGTTGACGGCCAGCACGCTCCATTGCACCGTGTGGTGCCGGCTCAGACGCCGCACGAGATGGCCGCACAAAGCCTGGTCCTGTGTCGGGGCACCCACACCTGCGGCGCCCGAATCGCCCGCCACCAGCAGGCGGACCAGCGAGCCGCTGCCGGCGGTGCCGGTGCGGTGGCCTGGCGGCTCTGGCATGCGCGGCGTGACGCGCCGCACATGCCGTGCCTGCAACCACAACAGCGGCCCGAGCAGCCACAACACCAGCAGACGTTGCCAACGGATGTCCATTGACGCGCGGCCGCTCGTTCGTTCCAGGGCGGGGTGTGTTCGGCTGGCTGCGTGCATTGGTGCGTCTCATGTTTCGGAAGTCCTTGCGCCGGGTCTGTCGCTGGCGCTCCAGCACGCCGGCGGGCTCTGAGAGCGGGCGTGTTGGTTGAACGTTAGGAGAACAATGCTGCCCGGTCGGTTCGTTGTCGCACGGACCAGGGTGACTCGCCGACCGGCGTCGGCAATGTTCGGCACCGCACTGACGGCGCGGGCGGCCGTGGTCAGAATCCACGTTGAACAACTGGCGTCGGGCAGTCTTGCGGCCGCATGCCGCGGAACTACCGAGTACGCGCCGACGGGCCCTGGCGAACCACCAGCAACAATGCCACCTTTTGGAGATGCCGTGGTCAAGAAGTCGGATCGGCCGCACGCTGTGTCGGCAAACAACCCATGTCCTTTCCTGCGGGCGCTCGTGGCGACAGGCAGGCTGTCCGATGGCCGCGAACCGCTTGCGAACGTCGCGACCGTCGTGTCGACCGTGGCCAGCTCCGGTGATTGCAGCCCCGCGCTGCCGCGCGAGGCGGTCTTCGCCATCGCCGCAGTGGCGAACGGCTTGGGTCCCCTGGCGCTGGCCGATACCCAATGGAACGGGTTGAAGCTGAATGCGCTGCGCGGCGGACCGCTCGACAAAAAGGGCGTGGGCTCCAGGATCCTGAATGCCCGGGGCGCCATCGACGCGAAGCAGGTCGCCAGGCTCAGGGGTTTCGCCAAGGAGAAGCTGGGCGGTGACGGATCGTCGGAACTCGGTCTTGCGCTGCCTGAACTGCGTGCCTTCATGGACGCCAACTTCGCCCGCGCCGAGGGGCGCCGGCGGTGGATCGACCGCACACTGATGATCGGCGAGTGGCCGGTGTTGCTCAAGGTGATGGGCAAGGAAGGCGTCGGCAGCAGGTATCTGGCCCTTGCGGATGTCATCAGGCTGTTCAAGAACCGCAGCTTCCCGGAACGCATGAACAAGCGCCTGTCGGCTGGAGCGTAGGTTCCAGGTCAGGGCGCAGGCATTCGCCCGGGGCGGCTTTTGCAAGGGACGGAGGCCGCGGCTGCTTCAACCTTGTGGCTGTGGTCCGCAAGACGCGGAGACAGGCACGCGCACCTTACTCACGCACCGACCTCCTGTGAAGCTGCGTCAGGCGCCCTTGCATCGGTGAGGGTGAGCAGGACGTCGGCGTACCAGGCGCAGTTCAGGCCCAGCGATTCCTCGGCTTGCTGGCTGCCGCCCACCATGTCCAGTCGCGCAGAGTGCACGCCGAGGAGCTTCCAGGGCAAGGCGGAGTCCGCCGGGCCATCGCGCATCACCACCGGCGCACCGCTGGTGCCATGGTGCGTCCGCGCATCCGTCAGAAAATAGCCCTGGCCCTGGAAGCGCAGGCCGAATGACGAGGCAATGACAGCCTGCCGTACCACTGGCAAGTGGTGCAGCGTATCGTGAAAGCCCAACGGAAAGCCGACCACCAGCAGCGGGGTACCAACCTGTACTTCCTGGAGGCGAAGCTGCAGGTTCGCCGGCGTGAACGCCCGCAGCACGTCGGTGGCAGGTATTGCATCGCGGTCCAGCCGGATTGCCGCGACGTCGATGTCCCCCGCGCTGTCGCTGCCCTGGTGCCAGATGGCCTCGCCTTCATGGTAAAGCCACACCGACAGTGCGGCTGCCTGCGTGAGGTTGCTGGCGTCGGTGTGCACCTCGATCTCGATCCGGTCGGGCAGGTGCCCCGTCGGCCGGTCGACGAGCACATGGCGGTTGGTGATCAGGTAGAGGGCCTCGTCACGTTCGAAGAAGAACCCGCTTGCAACCGTCAGGGCCTGGCGGCCGAAGAAGGTCGACACCCGGGCGGTGGTCAGCAGGAGGGACTCGATCATGGAGGGGGTGGCGTGTTGCGGCAAGCTGGCCCCATTCCAACAGGACCTGCCTTGGAGTGCGATCAGCCGCCACCCCCGGGCTGTGTAGGACATGGCGAGGATCGGCACAGGCCACCGTGCCTGCGCGTGCGGGCCGCCGGTTACAGTACCGCTCCATGCACATTGCCATCCTCACCTTCGACGCCTTCAACGAACTCGATTCGTTCATCGCCCTTGGCCTGCTGAACCGTATCAAGACGCCGGGTTGGCGGGTCACCCTGTGCTGCCCGACAGCCACGGTAACCTCCATGAACGGGGTGACCGTGCACGCGCAATCGACGCTGGCCGAAGCCAGCGGTGCAGACGCCGTGTTGTTCGGCAGCGGCATGAAAACCCGTGACATTGCCAACGATCCCGGTGTGATGGGGCAGTTGCGACTCGACCCGTCGCGCCAGCTCGTCGGTGCGCAGTGCTCGGGCACGCTGATGTTGGCCAACCTGGGTTTGCTGAATGCCGTACCTGCGTGCACCGACCTGACAACCAGGCCCTGGGTGCAGGAAGCCGGCGTGAAAGTCCTGAACCAGCCGTTCTACGCCGACGGCAATGTGGCCACGGCCGGGGGGTGCCTGTCGTCCCAGTACCTGGCGGTGTGGGTGATTGCGCGCCTTGTGGGCCTGGACGCCGCAAGGGCCGCCATCGACTACGTAGCGCCGGTGGGCGAGAAGGAAGAATATGTTGAGCGTGCGCTCGCAAACATCACGCCGTATCTGCCCTCAGTGTCTTGACCGGTCCCGGCACGCGAAGCCAGATGCAACCGGAAGACCTTCTCAAGCTGGTCACCATGCCCATGCCTTTCGGCAAGCACAAGGGCATGCTGCTGGCCGATCTGCCAGGCAACTACCTCACCTGGTTTGCGCGCGAAGGGTTTCCCAGGGGCGAGGTCGGGCGCCTGCTGGCGCTGATGCATGAGATGGACCACAACGGGCTGCGGGATTTGCTGAAACCGCTGCGCGGCGAAATCTGACAGGGGCGCTGACCTCAAGGGCAGATCAAGGAGACTTTCGGAAAATACCGGCGGTACCGGGTCGGGTCGCGCGTCATCAACAACCAGCCTTCCGCTTCGGCGTGTGCGCCAATGAAAAAGTCCGGCAGTACGCCTGTCTTCGTGCCCTTGGAGCTTCGGTAGCGCATGAACGCACGGCTGGCCAGGAAGGCGGCCCGGGTGGTCAGTGAACTGACAGTGATGCCCGTGGGCCGCAGGAATGACTCCAACTCGTCGACCGAGTCGTAGGCAATCGCGATTTCGGCAAAGACCATGGCATTGATCGTCAGCTTGTCTTTTGCCTTGGCCAGGCGCAGCTGGGCCAGCGACCATTCGCACCAGACAGGGTCTTCGGAAATCACGTCAATCAGGACGTTGCTGTCGACCAGGACCATGGACGCTACTTGTTCCAGTCTTCGCCGCGCGTCGCGCGCATGATCTTCTCGGTGCTGGCGCCGGGCTTGCCGCTGCCCCTCATGCGCTCGAATGGGTCAGCTGTATTCACCCTGCGGGGTTCGGCCGGCGCTATGGCAACCCGGCCATCGGGCATCGGTTCGAAAGTGATCCGTTCTCCGGGGCCAATGCCCAGAAAGCGCCGGATTTCCTTCGGCACAGTGACCTGGCTTTTCACTGTCAGTGCAGGGTTCATGGCAACTTTTCGAGGAAGGTAGTACTGCACGGGATTGTATTACCTGTAATGCGGTGAGGTGTCACGCGAACTGTGCCGAGACCCTACGTCGCCCAGATCCGCGGCAGCTGCCCGGGCAGTCCCCACAGTTCCTGTCGCCAGCCAGCCCACACCTTGCGCAGGACGTCCATGGCCGGTTCGACCAGCGGCGCCAGGACGCGCACGACCACCACCTGGCTGTTGGGGCTTGTCGCGCCGGCCGTGTTCACCAGCGCATGGTCTTGCAGGATCTGGCGTGCGCAGTCCAGCGCCGCCTGCATGCGTGCACGCGCCAGCGGCGCGCCAGCGCAAAAGAACACCGACGCCATGCATTTGTGGCCGGCGAGCCCCAGCGGGCTGTCCAGCAGCAGCGCGTCGCTGGCATCGATCCGACCGCGTTCCAGCCACACACCAGGCATCTCGATGTGCTGCAGAAAACTGCCGCCTTCGTAAGGCTGGCCGGCATGCGGCAGGCCGAGTGCGGTGACATCCCAACCGATCATTTCCGCGCCCGGCGCGAGGTCGATACGCAGCCGGTTCTCGGCCAGGCAGGCGGTGTGGCAGATGGCTTCCAGCGGCAGCCAGTCCAGACGTGCACGGTCTTCGACGCGGATGTGTGTGTGCTGCAGCGCTGGCTCGCCGGCGGAGCGGTAAAAACGTGTGGCACCCGGCGTGGTCAGCAGCGCGTGGCTGCCGGCTGCGGCACGGATGCCGATTTCCAGCGTGTCGCCGCCCACCAGACCACCTGGCGGATGCACCAGCACGTTGTGGCAAATTGCGTCCCCTTCGGGGTACAGGCTTTGCAGGATGCGCAGTGGGCCGCTGTGCGCAAACCGGGCCACGCTGCGGGCGGATTCGACGCTGTAGTCGAGCTGGAGTTTGGCGTGCCAGGGCATGGCTGGAGTGTAGGCAATGCGGCAATGCGATACTTGCACCGTGGTGGTGCCTCCCGGTGCCCGTGTTGCCAGACCTCTTGTCGATTTCTCCCTCGTCCCCGCCCAGCGAAGTTGCAATCCCCAGCGTTCGTATGTTCGCGGTGCTTGGTGGCATCGAGGCCGTGGTGCGCGGCATCACGTTGTCGGTCTACCCGTTGTTGCTGTACCGCGCCTGGGGCGATGCGGCGTTGGTGTCGAAGTGGTATTTCCTGGTCGGGATCGTGTCACTGCTCACCGGCCTGTCGGTCCCGATGGTGTCGCGCCATTTGCCGCGGCGGTGGGTCTATTCGCTGGGGGTGCTGCTGTATGTGCTGTCGGCGCTGTTCGGCCTCGCCGGCGGCAAATGGGTCACCCCGTCCCTGTTGTGCCATGTGACCGGCACCGCGATGGTTTTCGTCTGTTACAACTCGTACGTGCTGGACAACGTCTCCAAGGCGACGTTCGGCCACCTCGAGTCGCGCCGCCTGATGCTGGCTGGATTCGGCTGGACCGTCGGCCCGGTGCTGGGGGTGTGGTTGTTGCGCGTCTGGTACGGCGCGCCTTTCGTGGTGGTGGGCCTTGCCGCCATTGGCATGTTCGCAGCGTTCTGGCGCCTGGGCATGAGCCAGGCGCGTGTCAGCCAGCAGGTCGGGCATGCGTCTGGCAACCCGGTGCGTTACCTGCGCCGTTTCGTGGCGCAACCGCAGCTGGTGGCGGGGTGGTTGTTTGCGGTGCTGCGGTCCTGCGGTTGGAGCGTCTACCACGTGTATGTCGTCATCTACGCGGTGCAAAGTGGCCTGGGCGAACAGGTCGGCGGCATCGCCGCATCGCTGGCCAACGCTTTTTTGTTCCTGGCGCCGGTGATGTTGCGCTGGATGCAACGCGGTTCTGTGCGCGAGGCGGTGCGCACGGGCTTTCTGATGGCCGGTTGCATGTTTTTTCTGGCGGCGTTGTTCTCGCCGTTCCCTATGGTCACGGTGGTGATTCTGGTGTTGTCGTCATTTTTTTTGGTGCTGCTGGACGTGTGTGCCGGGCTGCCTTTTTTGATGGCTGTCAAGCCGTCGCAACGCACCGAGATGTCTGCGGTGTATTCGAGCTATCGGGATGTGTCGGGCATCCTCACGCCCGGAGTCGCCTGGCTGGTGCTGCAGTTCAGCCCGCTGGCGGGTGTGTTCGTGATGGGTGGCGTGGCGCTGCTGGTGGCCTGGAGCATCGCCGGGTGCCTGCACCCGGAGCTCGGCGTGCCGGGGGGCAAGCGGGTGCGGTTATTTCCTGGGCAGTGAGGCTTGGTTGGCAGACCGGAGAGGCTGGGGCGGGTGACTACGCGAATGTCCCCCGGCCTTCGGCCTCCTCCTTTATTTCGCTCCGCCACCCGCCCCAGCCTCTCCGGCAGCGAGCTTGGTTGGTGTTCGACGGCGGCGCCCAAAAAAACCCACAGCGACGGTGCCACCGCCATCATGCGCCAGGCCATCAAGCGTCGTGCGATCCCCGGTGCGCCCACGCCGTGGTGTGTTTTTCGATATAGCTGAACAGCTCGTACATCGCCATGGCCTGCGGCTGCATCGCTATTTTCGGGCCAGCAGGATGTTCAGTTCCGCCGCACTGGGCAGCATCGATCCGTCCCATACGGCATCGGGGTTGACGCGGGTCTTGGTGTTGAACGCATCCGACACCTGGCCGGCCATCAGCGAAAGGCGCGGGCCCTTGATCTGGCCGAAACCTTCCGAGCGCGCGCCAGGTCTGTTGATCACGGTGTCGATGGCCAGGCGCAGGCGGCGCTGCTCCAGGGCCACGTTGATGATGCCGTCGCGTGCCTTCACGTGCTCGATGGCGGCGTCCGGTTTGGCGATCACGTCGCGGGCGCCCTTGGTGAACGCCAGCAGGAAGGCCTTCACGGCAGCCGGATTCTGGCGGCGCTGGTGCCACGGCCCAGGCTGCACCTGATCCGCTTCCATGGTGTGCTCGCCCCGAATGCCAAGCTGCGCTCGCTGGTGGTGCCGCAGGGGCCGCCCAAGTTGGGCCCGCACGCATCAGTTGGGCGCGGCTTCTCAAGCGGGTGTTCGATATCGACATGCAGCGCTGCCCGAACTGCGGTGCCGGGGAGCTCAAGATCATCGCCGCCGTCCTGGAGCGGCCGGTGATCGAGAAGATCCTGAGCTACCTGGGCTTGGACCCTCAGCCGCTGCCCAAGGGTCAGGTGCGCGAGGCGGGGCTGCACTTCGCTGCCTGAGCCGCTGCGCGCTGTGTCGGCAAGCCATGGCCAACAACAGGGTCAACCCTGAGAGCGGGGTCCAATCCCGCGCGCCGGTAACGGCCAAAGACCTTCCAACTCGCCAGCCCCGAGCCTGCAGACGCCCGGACTTGTGTACTTCGGCCCTCTGCGGGCTCGGCCGAGAGCTTTTTCAGGCCCATTCTTGGGGCATCCTATGGTGGTTGAAAATTCTATTCCCGCAGCCGTGCCGACTGGCAGGTGGCTCAAAGCACCAATTCGATGGCGGCGCCCAGCTTGTCCACGATCTCGTCCAGATGGCCCTCATTGACGATGAAGGGGGGTGCCAGCATGACGTGATCGCCCCGCACGCCATCGATCAGGCCTCCCATGGGGTAACACATCAGGCCCAATTGAAGTGCGGTCTGCTTCAGGCGCACGGCAACCTTCCTGTCGCTGGCGATCGGAGCCTTGCTGGTGCGATCCTCGACGAACTCCATCGACAGGAACAGTCCACGCCCCCGGATATCACCGACATGCGGATGATTGCCAAAGCGTTCCTCGAGCTTGTCCCTGAGTTGCCGCCCCCTGAGCTTCACGTTGTCGAGCAGGTTTTCATCGCGGATCGCCGTTTGAACCGCCACCGCAGCGGCACATGCCGCGATATGCCCGGTGTACGTGTGTCCGTGCTGGAAAAAGCCTGAGCCACCCACGATGGCGTCGTAGATCCGTGCCGACGCGACAAGCGCCCCGATCGGCTGGTAGCCGCCAGCCAGGCCCTTGGCCACCACCACGAGATCGGGCTGCACGCCATCCTGCTCGAATGCGAAGAGGGTGCCTGTGCGACCCATGCCGCACATCACTTCGTCGAGTATCAGCAGGATCCCGTACTTGTCGCAGATTTCCCGGATGCGCTTGAAATAGCCCGGCACCGGCGGCACTGTGCCGAGGGTGGCGCCGCTCACCGTTTCGGCCAGAAAACACATCACGGTGTCAGGGCCGGCCTGCAGCAGGGCTGTTTCCAGTTCGTCGGCGACCCGTTGCCCATACTGGGCTTCGGTTTCATCCGGCATGCGATCGCGATAGGCGTAGCACGGAGAGATGAACGTGGTGTTCATCAGGAGCGGCTCATAGGTCTTGCGGCGCCACAGGTTGCCACTGGCGCCCAGGGCACCGATCGTATTCCCATGGTAGCTCTGTCGCCGAGAGATGACGCGCGAGCGCTTCGGCTCGCCGCGCTCGACGAAATACTGGCGTGCGAGTTTCAGCGAAGCTTCGATGGCCTCCGACCCGCTGCCGAGAAGGTAGACCTTGTCGAGATCCCCCGGCGCGGCCGCGGTCAGCATCGCCGCGATCTCCTCGGCGGGAGTGCTGGTGAAAAAGCTGGTATGCGCAAAACCGAGGGACCCGACCTGCCCCTGGATGGCGCGGATGGTGCCGGCATGGCTGTGGCCAAGACAACTGACGGCAGCACCGCTGGAGCCGTCTATGTAGCGCTTGCCGGTGCTGTCGATGACGTAGGGGCCATCGCCGCCAACGGCTACTGGCAGGGCCAGCTTGGGATATCGGTGGAAGACACTGCTGGCCTTCTCGTTCGAAGGGGTCGGCGTTGACACGGGTTGCATTTTCAACTGTTCCTTCCTTGGTACACTGGCGTTGAGTCCATTAGAACACAAGCAGTCAATTTTGAAACAAATGAATCATCGCTGACCTATCTGGATTAAAAGTTCATTGGTAAAGCATAATGAGCCAAGGGAGATTCATATGAATTATCTGGAAAATGATGAATCATATGGTCAATTTTTGATGACAATCAACATGATGGAGTGGCTTTATGGATCGTGAGTTCGATGGGCAGGTGGGTGTCGTGACCGGCGCAGCCGGTGGCTTGGGCCGCGCCGTCTCACGCATGCTGGCAGAGCGCGGAGCAACGGTGTTCATGGTCGACATGGACCGCGAGGGCCTGCAGCGGCAGGTGGAGATCATGCGGGGCGAGGGCCTCTCGGTTGTCGGCACGGTCCTGGATCTCGGCAACGAGGATGAATACCCGGCACTGCGCACCGCGATTGAGCGCCATGGCGACGGCCGCCTCGACATCCTGGTCAACAATGCCGGTGGCTGGCGTTATGGCCGCGCGAGCGAAATCAGCATGACCGACTGGGATTGGACCTTTCGTACGAACGTCACGGCGCCGTTTCTCGCGTCGCGCGCTTTGATGGGCCTCATGGTCGCCCGCCGGTACGGGCGCATCGTCAATGTGGCGTCCGCCGACGCGCACCGCGCCAAGCCTTTGCTGCCCCACTATGCAGCTGCCAAGGCGGCCGTGGTCAGCCTGACCAAATCCCTTGCCGAAGAGCTTGCCCCCCATCAGGTGCTGGTCAACGCGGTCAGCCCGGGTGCCATCGCCACCGATATTGCCAAGGGGCAGGATTGGTTTCACGAGCGGATCAAGTCCATCCCCGTGGGTCGTGCGGCGGAGCCGGTCGATATCGGCGAGGTCATCCTCTTCCTGGCCTCGCCGCGCAACCGCTTCATCGTCGGCGAGACGGTGATGGCCACTGGCGGCTTGCTGATGGTTTGAGGGGTTCTATGCAATCTGGGCGGGCCAGGCGGGCGCCCATGTGGTGTATCGGTGGAGAGCCGGTGATGTCGATGGTGCCGGACTTCGTTCTTTGGTCGGTTATCAAAAGGAGATAGACAGATGTTGAAATCAAGTTACAAGAATGAATCGAAATTGACTCGACGGACCTTGCTCAGGAGTTCCGGCGTGGCGGCGGCGCTGGGCGTTACCGGCTTCGGAACTGCGCGTGCGGCTCCCAGCCAGATGGTCATGGCCAATGGAGGCGGCAAGCTGGAGGAGGCCTACCGCAAGGCGATCTTCAACCCCTGGAAAGACAAGACCGGAACAAATATCGTCAGCACCGGCAACGACGGTGGCCGGTTGAAGTCGATGGTCGAACAAAAGCGGGTCGAATGGGACTTGATGCAGGGACCCGCCGAAGGGCTTATCGTCTATGGGCGCCAGGGCCTGCTGGAGCCCATCGATTACAGCGTGGTCGACCGGTCCAAGCTGGTGCCCGGTACCGCCCACAGTACCTTCGTGATGACCGATTTTGCGGCCTACTGCGTCGGCTGGAACACCAAGAACGTCACCAGAAACCAGCCAAAGAGCTGGCGCGAACTGTGGGCGCTCGATGGCCGCATCGGGCTTTGGAAGCGTCCCTTTCAGAGCATGGAGGTGGCGCTGCTGGCGGATGGCGTGGAGTTGAAGAATCTTTATCCGCTCGACGTCGACCGGGCTTTTGCCAGCCTCGACAAGATCAAGAAGAAGCTGGTCTGGTGGAACAGCGGCGCCCAGGGTGCTCAGTTGATGCTCGATGGGGAAATCGATGCGGGGGCGATCTGGAACGGTCGTGTGCACGATCCCAAGCTGGCCGGTGCACCCGTCGATTTTCACTTCAATCAGGCCTTGCTCGTGAGTGATGCCTGGGGTATTCCGAAAGGGGCGCCGAACAAGGCCGACGCCATGAAGCTGCTGGCATATGCGGTTTCCCCGGAGGCGCAGGCCGCGTTTGCCAAGCTCATTCCCTACGGGCCGGTCAATCCCGCCGCCTTGCCGCTGCTCGACGACAGGACGAAATCCGGCCTGCCCACGGCCGGGCCCACGAACGTCGGCCTGGACGTCGAATTCTGGGCCGAGAAGGGACCGGCCATCGTCGAGCGGTTCAACAAGTGGATCCTCGGATGACGGCCGAAAGCTCGAAGAGCATCTGACAGCCATGAGAACCGGTCCATCCGCTGCCGCCAGGGATCTGCGCAGCAATGGGATGGACCACCAACAACGCTTGTGATGACCGAGAAACCAATCCCCAAGGGAGCGTGGACGGTGGCCCGCTTCTATCGTTGGCTGGCTGTGCCTCCCCTGGCATTCCTGGCCGTGTTCTTCCTGGCTCCCATGGCGATATTGCTGATCCGGAGCCTTGTGGATCCGGTGCCCGGATTCGGCAACTATGTCCGTGTTTTCACGAGCGGTCCTTATCTGCATGTTCTCTGGCTGACCGTGGAGACCGCCCTGGTCGTGTCGGTCCTGTGCCTGCTGCTCGCCTACCCCGTTGCGTTTGCGATGGCCAGGGCGCGCGGCTCCCTGCTTCACCTGATGGCCGCGCTCGTGCTGATCCCGCTGTGGACGAGCGTGGTCATCCGCTCCTATGCCTGGATGGTGGTTTTCCAGCGCCGCGGCATCCTGAACCAGGCACTTGCAGCGACCGGCCTCAGTGACGGTCCGGTGAACTTCATTCCCGGTTCCTTCGCTGTCCACGTGGGCATGGTCCACATCATGCTGCCGTTCATGATATTGCCGCTCATGGCCGGCATGCGCTCGATCGACGTGTCCCTGCTGTCCGCAGCAGGTGTGATGGGCGCCACACCCTGGCAGGCCTTCGTCAAGATCTTCCTGCCTCTTTCCCTGCCAGGGGTCGCCGCGGGCACCGCACTGGTGTTCATGATGTCGCTAGGGTTCTACATCACGCCCGCCCTGCTTGGCGGGCCGCGCCACATGATGGCGGCGGTGCTGATCGAGCAGCAGGCGAACTCGCTGCTGGACTGGGGCCTGGCGTCGGCGCTGTCCGTGGTGCTGCTGGTGATTACGGTGGCGATCTATCTGCTCTATCTTCGCATCACCCAAGGTGCGCAGCGAGGTGGTGTACATGCCCGCTGAAGCCGTGATGGAGCTGCGCTACCGCATAGGCCGCGCGATCATGGCGGTATTGGTCACGGTGCTGTTGATCTATCTGGTGCTGCCGCAGTTCATCATCGTGCCGCTGTCCTTCAGCGACCAGAGCTACTTGACATTCCCGCCGCCGGGCTGGTCGACCAAATGGTTTGTGCGCATTGCCGAGAATCCCGCCTGGTTCGAGGCCGCGGTCAACTCCCTGATCATCGGCGTGGCCACCGCATTCACCTCCATGGTGCTGGGCACCCTGGCGGCCCTCACGGTGGCGCGGGGCGGATCGGCGCGCGCCGGACTGGTATCGGCGCTGGTCGTGGCGCCGATGATGTTGCCGCACGTCATTCTGGCTATCGGGCTCTATCCGGTCATGCTCAATATCGGCATTCTCGGAAGTTATGCCGCGGCGATCGTGGGCCATACCGTCGTCGGGGTTCCGCTGGTCTTCATCACCGTCCATGCCGCGCTGGCAGGGTACAGCAGTGCGCTCGAACTGGCGGCGATGACGATGGGAGCCAATCCCTGGCAGACCTTCTGGCAGATCACCTTCCCGATGATCCGGGTCGGTATCGTGGTCGGCGGCATTCTGGCGTTCGCCACGTCGTTCGATGAACTGATGCTGGCGCTCTTCCTGACCGATGCCGGCACGCGGACGCTTCCGCGCCTGATGTGGGAGCAGCTCAACGATTACCTGACACCTACGATCGCAGGCGTCGCCACGCTGGTGTTCAGTTTCACGCTGCTGCTCCTTTGCATCGTCTCGGTGCTGCAGAGCCGTGTCGGTCGCATGGTGGAAGCCGATCCGGCCAGAAGCAATACGGAGGTGGCTTGATGGCCAAACACGGCGCGAAACTCGAGCTGCTGGGCGTCGAGAAGAGTTATGGCCATGTTGCCGCACTCCATCCGACCGACCTGGTCGTCGAGGTCGGCGAGTTTTTCTCGCTGATCGGGCCGAGCGGTTCGGGCAAGACGACGCTTCTGGGCGCCGTCGCCGGATTCACCCAGCCGTCGGCCGGCCGGATCGAAATGGATGGGCGCAATATCGCCATGATGCCGCCGTACCTGCGCAACATCGGCATGGTCTTCCAGAACTACGCCCTGTTTCCGCACATGAGTGTTTTCGACAATGTGGCATTCCCCCTGCGCCTGCGCAAGGTGCCGGCGGCGGACATCCAGCAGAAGGTGGACCGCATGCTGGCGACGGTGCGGCTGCCGGACGTCGCGCAGCGCCGCCCGAGCCAACTCTCCGGTGGGCAGCAGCAGCGCATTGCACTCGCCCGCGCAGCGGTCTACGACCCGCGGATCCTGCTGATGGACGAGCCTCTGGGCGCGCTGGACAAGAATCTGCGCGAGGAAATGCAGTTCGAGATCAAGGCGTTCCACCGTCAGATCGACGCGACGATCCTGTACGTCACGCACGATCAGGACGAGGCGACCGCGATGTCGGACCGCATTGCCATCATGAATGGCGGGCGGATCGTCCAGTGCGGCGCCCCCCGCGACCTTTATGAGCACCCCCGCAACGCCTTTGCCGCAAGTTTCCTGGGAAGCGCGAACCTGTTCGACGTGGTCGGCAACAGCCCGGCCGGCCCGGGGGCTGTGAAGGTGCGCCTGGCGAATGGGACGGAGTTGAATGCGGTGACCGGCGCAAGCGTCGCTGCGCCGGGCGTTGCCCAGGTGGTCTGCGTGCGGCCCGAGACGATCCAGATAGGGCCGGCCGGCACGCTGGCGAGCGGCGGTGATGCCAACCTGCTGCAGGGCCGGGTGACCGATGCGATCTACACGGCGGGAACCTTTCGCTACCAGGTCGATGTCGGGGCCAAGTCCCTGGTTTCCGTCAAGCTGCCGTCGATCCGGCAGACCTCGATGCTGGAGTGCGATCAACCTGTAACCCTGGTGTGGCCGGCAAGCGCCACCTTACTTATTCCAAAGGACTGACGATGAAAAATCTGGAGAACAAGATCGCCCTGATAACGGGCTCCGGGGATGGCATGGGGCGCGCCCATGCCTTGCTGATGGCCGAACGTGGTGCCGACATCGTGGTCAGCGACATCCGGGCCGAGGCAGCCGAGGAGACGGC
>CAMAWD010000094.1 GCA_945861785.1 Rhodoferax sp. OV413
GATATCTCCCACCTTGACCCCGAGTTCGATCTTCAAGCCCTGCCTGGTGAACGCCTTGTGCGCCTCCTTGGCGATCTGCTCGTCCACAGCGCCGAGAAACACCGGAAGGCCTTCCAGGATGGTCACCTCGGAACCAAGCCTGCGCCACACGGAGCCCATTTCAAGGCCGATGACTCCCGAACCGATCAGGCCCAACCTGGCTGGAACTTCTCCCAGCCGCAAGGCGCCGTCGTTGGACAACACCATGGTCTCGTCGAACGGCGTCCCGGGCAAGGTCCGTGCGCTTGAACCAGTTGCCACGATCACGTGTTTGGCCGCCAGCGACTCGGGGGCGGCCCCTGCTTGCACATCAATCTGGTACGCACCGTCTGCCGACCCGGAAAATGCGGCGGTGCCATGGAAGAAGCTGACCTTGTTCTTCTTGAACAGGTACAGGATGCCATCGTTGTTCTGCTTGACGACGGTGTCCTTGCGACCGACCATCTTCGCCACGTCCAGCCCCAGGCCCTTCACCTCGATGCCATGGTCGGCGAAATGGTGGCCCGCGTTCTCGTAGTGCTCGGACGACTGCAGCAGGGCCTTGGACGGAATACAGCCCACGTTGGTGCAAGTGCCACCCGGTGCCGGCCCGCCCTTGGCGTTCTTCCACGCATCCACACAGGCTACTTTCATTCCCAGTTGGGCTGCCCGGATGGCGGCGATATAACCGCCCGGCCCCGCGCCGATCACGATCAGGTCGAATTGTTTGGTCATGCTACGGTCTCAGATGTCGAACAGCAGGCGTGCCGGATCTTCGAGCGCCTCCTTCATGGCCACCAGGCCGAGCACTGCCTCACGGCCATCGATGATGCGGTGGTCGTAACTCATCGCCAGGTAGTTGATGGGACGCACCACAACCACCCCGTTTTCCACGACAGCACGGTCTTTGGTGGCGTGCACACCAAGGATGGCAGACTGTGGCGGGTTGATGATGGGTGTGGAGAGCATCGAGCCAAACACGCCGCCGTTCGAGATAGAGAACGTGCCGCCGGTCATTTCCTCGATGCCCAGCTTGCCGTCGCGCGCCTTGGTGCCGTACTCGGCGATCTTCTTCTCGATGTCCGCAAAACCCATCTGGTCAGCGTTGCGCAGGATGGGCACCACCAGGCCACGCGGCGAACCGACGGCGATACCAATGTCGAAATAACCGTGGTAGATGATGTCGCTGCCATCCACCGAGGCGTTCAGCACCGGGTACTTTTTGAGCGCATGCACCGCAGCCTTCACGAAGAAACTCATGAAACCGATCTTGACCCCGTGCTCTTTTTCGAACTTCTCCTGGAATCGCTTGCGCATCTCCATCACTGGCGCCATGTTGACCTCGTTGAAGGTCGTCAGGATCGCGTTGGAAGCCTGTGACTGCAGCAGCCGTTCTGCCACGCGCGCTCGCAGACGGCTCATGGGCACGCGCTGCTCGGGTCGCTCGCCGAGGTTGACCTTGGGCGTATTCACCTGGGGCAATGCGGCAGTCGGCACACCGGTGGGGATGGCCACCGCAGGCGCAGCGGCCGGCGACGGTTTGGCGGCGCCGGCAGCAACCGCACCGAGCACGTCCCCCTTGGTCACGCGCCCGTCCCGGCCGGTGCCGGCGACGGAGCCGGCTGGCAACTGGTTGTCGGCCATCAACTTGGCAGCGGCTGGCATGGCCACACCGGCCATGGAACTGCCAGCCACAGCCGAGGCGACCGGTGCAGAGACAGCAGAGGCAGCAGCCACAGGCGCCGCCGCAACCGCGCCCGCCTTGCCTTCGGTGTCTATGCGGGCTATCAGTTGCTCTGCTGCCACCGTGGCCCCATCCGGAGCAACCAATTCCACCAGCACGCCAGCCGACGGGGCCGGAACCTCCAGCACGACCTTGTCGGTCTCGACTTCGATCAGGATCTCGTCGATGGCAACGGCATCACCGACTTTTTTCTTCCACTGCAACAAAGTGGCCTCCGCAACCGATTCAGACAATTGGGGGACTTTCACTTCAACGATAGCCATATCAATTCTTTCGACAACAGTGTTTCAGGCGTGCACAGGGCAACGGGTCATTTGGTGAGCACGAAGCCCTTGAGCTTGCCGAAAGCGCCGTCAATCAGCGACTTTTGCTGCTCCTGGTGCAGGTACGAATAACCCACAGCGGGGGATGCGGAGGCAGCGCGGCCAGAGTAACCCAGCTTCTGGCCTTCGAGCATGTTCTCGTGGATGTAGTGCTGCACGAAGAACCAGGCCCCCTGGTTCTGGGGCTCGTCCTGGCACCAGACGACATCCACGGCATTCGGGTACCGTTTGAGCTCGGCGGCGAACACCTTGTGCGGGAACGGGTACAACTGCTCAACCCGAAGGATCGCGACATCTTCGCTGCCGCGCTCTTCGCGCTTGCGCACCAGGTCGTAATACACCTTGCCGGAACACACGACGATACGCTTGACCTTGTCGGCCTTCAGTTCCTTGTTCTCCGGTATCACGGTCTGGAAGCCGCCCTTGGTGAATTCGGACAGTGGCGACGCGGCGTCCTTGGCGCGCAGCAGCGACTTGGGCGTCATGATCACCAGCGGCTTGCGCAGGTTGCGAACCATCTGGCGGCGCAGGATGTGAAAGATCTGGCTGGCCGTGGTGGGCTGCACGATCTGCATGTTGGTGTCAGCGCTGAGCTGCATGAAGCGCTCCAGCCGTGCCGAGCTGTGCTCCGGCCCCTGCCCCTCGTAACCGTGGGGCAGCATCAGGGTGATGCCGTTGACACGGCCCCACTTGACTTCGCCAGAGGCAATGAACTGGTCGATCACCACCTGGGCGCCGTTGACGAAGTCGCCGAACTGGGCCTCCCAGATCACCAGCGTGTTCGGGTCGTTCGACGCGTAGCCATACTCGAAGGCCAGCACCGCTTCTTCGGACAGGATCGAATCGATCACGACAAAAGGGGCTTGGCCGTCGGCCACGTTCTGCAGCGGGGTGTAGGTGCCTTCGTCGAACTTCTCACGGTTCTGGTCATGGATGACGGCATGGCGGTGGGTGAAGGTGCCGCGCCCGCAATCCTCGCCACTGAGCCGCACCGGGTAACCGCTCGCCACCAGGGACGCAAACGCCATGTGTTCGCCCATGCCCCAGTCGACCGGAATATCGCCGCGACCCATGGCCGCGCGGTCGCCGTACACCTTTTTGACCAGGTTGTGCGGCGTGATCGTGTCTGGCAGGGTTGTCAAGCGGTTGGCCAGGCGCTTCCACTCCGCCATCGGAATGGCGGTGTCGCCGGCGTCGGTCCACTTCTTGTTGAGGTACGGAACCCAGTCCACCGCATATTTGCTCTTGAAGTTGGTAAGAACCGGGTCGAAGGTGTTGCGGCCCGCATCGAGCGCGGCGCGGGTTGCCTTGACCATCTCGTCGCCCAGCTCGGCGCCGAACCCCTGCGCTGCCAGCTTGTCGGCATACAGCTTGCGCGTGCCCGGATGCTGCGCGATTTTCTTGTACATCAGGGGCTGGGTCAGGGCCGGGGTGTCCTGCTCGTTGTGTCCGAGCTTGCGGAAACAGATGATGTCAACCACCACATCTTTCTGGAACTCCATGCGGTAGTCCAGCGCGATCTGGGTGGCCAGCACCACGGCCTCGGGGTCGTCGCCGTTCACATGCAGCACCGGCGCCTCGATCATCTTGACCACGTCGGTGCAGTACAGCGTGGAGCGGCTGTCGCGCGGGTCGCTGGTGGTGAAACCGATCTGGTTGTTGATGACGATGTGCACCGTGCCACCGGTAAAATAACCCCGGGTTTCGGCCAGGGCCAGTGTCTCCATGACAACGCCCTGCCCGGCAAATGCCGCGTCACCATGCACCAGCACCGGCAAGACCTGCTTGCCCTTGGGGTCGGAGCGGCGGTCCATGCGGGCGCGTACCGAACCTTCCACCACTGGGTTCACGATTTCGAGGTGCGAGGGGTTGAATGCCAGCGTGAGGTGCACCGGGCCCCCGGCTGTCGACACGTCGGAGCTGAAACCCTGGTGGTACTTGACGTCGCCACTTGGCAGGTCTTCCGGTGCCGTGTGGTCGAACTCGGCGAACAGATCAGCCGGCAACTTGCCAAGCGAATTGACCAGCACATTGAGGCGGCCCCGATGGGCCATGCCGATCACGATTTCCTGCAGGCCCAGAGTGCCGCCACGCTGGATCAACTCGTCCATCGACGCAATGAAACTTTCACTGCCTTCGAGCGAAAAGCGCTTCTGCCCGACAAACTTCGTATGCAGGAACCTCTCAAGGCCTTCGGCCGCAGTCAAGCGGTCCAGGATGTGGCGCTTCTTGTCGCTGTCGAAACTCGGCTTGCTGCGGATCGTCTCGAGCTTTTGCTGCCACCAGCGCTTGCGCGTCTGGTCGGTCATGTACATGTATTCGGCGCCGATGGTGCCGCAGTAGGTCTCGCGCAAAGCGTTGAGCAGGTCGCGCAGGCTCATCCGGTCCTTGCCGAAGAAGGTGTTGCTGGTGTCGAACACGGCCTCCTGGTCGGCATCACTGAAGCCATAGAAGGAACTCTCCAGTTCGGGGATCTTGTCGCGCTCGGTGCGCTTGAGCGGGTCGAGGTCTGCCCACCGTGCGCCGACATTGCGGTAGGCGGCAATCAACTGCTGCACCGCCGTGCGTTTGCGCCCCATCTCGGCGTCGGCGCTCGCCACCACCACCTTGGTGCCGCCGAGCTTGGCCCGTTCGGCGAATGCGTTGACCACCGGCTGGTGGGGCACGTCCTTGGCGTCGGTGCCGTCACCCGCCGGTACATGCTGCAATGCGTCGAAGTAGTCGCGCCAGGAATCCGGCACGCTGCCCGGGTTGGCGAGGTAGTTCTCGTACATCTCCTCCACGTAGGGTGCGTTGCCGCCAAACAGGTAGGTATTGGACTGGTATGCGTGGTAGACCGACGCAGGGGTGCCCGCAGGGGGCGTTGACTGACTCATGTTCGCTGATCTCCGTTTCCCTGAAGGAAACATTGGCTGGTCAAAACTTGTTGATTAACCTTCCGCGGCACGGCTGGACCGGTTGGCGGATGCGACTGTGGCATGGGAAGGGCCGAGGTACCGGGCGATTGTGCCACCGAAGCATTCCTGGCCGCAGCCCATGACCTGGTGGCGGATTTTCGCGCCCCAGGCTTGCTGGCAGATTACCCGCGTAGCCACGCCAAGTTGGATTCGGTTGTGCAAGCGGCCCTGGATCGTCGACCACAACGGCACCGCCAAGGACCGTTTCGCGATCAGGTTTCTGGACGGCAGCAATGGCACCATCACGGACTGAACCGCCAAAGGCAATCGGGAGCACGAACAGGTCACCGGGACCCAAGGAGTGGCTAAGTCTGACGTCAGCCCGTCGCAGGCATGGCGTACAGATGGGCGCCGCGCACGTTATGCCGAGTGAGGCCGAGTGAGGCCGAATTGACACGCAATAGGGTCAGTACGCAACTGGATCCCGAGGGCAGGAACACGATAGAGATGTCGGGAAATTTATCAGTCCGCTTTGATTTCCGATAGAAAACCGTGAAATAGGACCGCTAAGTGAATGATTTGTAATGGAAATTTGTAGTGCCGCCGATGCGGGCACGGGAAATGCTACCCCTGCGCTTGTCCGACGAAGGATCCTTTTCCGACGAAGGATCGGGCAGTAGAGCCCAGGTTCTCAAATTCAAATTAACCCATTAAAAGGCAATCGCTATGAAATCTTTCAGCTTGGCGCGCGGGGCTTTGGCAGCCCTCACCCTTTGCAGCGCCTTTGCGCAGGCGGCCCAGGTCAACCAGTGGACTGTAGATGTCAACACGATCTTTATTGCCTCGTCGATCCTACCGGGCTCTGGCATCACCAACCCGAACCCTACGACCCTGAATTGGGGCACACCGACATCTGCAAACAGCGGCATGGATATCCTGAATTCGCCCAGTTCTGAAACCGTCTTCACCAATGGCGCGGCGGTGGCCAACGTGTCTGTCAGACATCGCAACAACCCGATCACTGGAACGACCTTGACACACGTCGACATTCAGTCCACGGTCACGCTTACAGCGCTAGATCCTGCCGGACCGACTCTTCCGTCGGCACAGATCGTGTTCGGTATCGATTTTGCAGAGACCCCGAATGACCCTGGCATCGGCAACAACTGTGCCAACGGGGCCGCGAATGGAGTGGGCAAGAACATCAATGGGTGCGCAGATATTTTTGCCGTCAGTTCGGACGCGCTCAACTTCCTTTTTAACTACGACGGGCAAGACTACTTCATCAGTTTCTTCGAGCAGACATCCGGCCTGAATCCGCTGTCGAGCGCAGCCTGTCTGGCTGCAACAGGCAGCAGCAACCCATGCTTGGGATTTGAAACCATCGAAGGCCAAAGCACTACCGTGAATTTCGCAACGCTTATCACCACTGAGCGAATCGACATCAATGTGCCGGAACCTGGGTCAATGAGTCTGGTGGCCGGGGCTCTGCTGACCTTGGGTTTCATTGGCCGCCGTCGCAGGAATCGGCAAGGCTGAATGATGGAAGACACCACTGTGGGGGTGAGGGCCAGCGCGGGGAGCGGTTGGGCATTTTTTTGATGGCACTCGACAGCCATTGCTAACTTCTCCGCTGCCGACCACTCGTACCCAAGAATGCCTGCGAGCGTTGCCGGACCGTTTAGCGTCTAGCTGCTCTTGAGCTGCTCTTGACAGCTCACGTAAAAAATGGGCCGCCGAGCTTGTCTCGGCAGGCCGTTGGTCGGCGGCACTTGCGCTGGTCAGCACGCTTGCAGGTATGGCCCAAGGCAGACCGAGCCGTCGCCGGCGGCACCAATCAGCCCCTGACGAGGTCTCGGATATGCTCCAACGCGGCGGGGTCTTCCATCGTGGTCAGGTCGCCAGGGTCACGCCCTTCGCAGATGGCGGCAATGGTCCGGCGCAGCAACTTGCCACTGCGGGTCTTGGGCAAGGCGGTCACGAAACGCACCCGCGCCGGCCGCGCAACCGCGCCAAGGTCTTTGTCAACCATCTGCATGATCTCGCCCTCCAGGCGCAAGGCGCCACCGTCTTGCTGCAATACGGCACTGTCCTTGACGATCGCAAACGCCATGGCCACCTGGCCCTTGAGCGCATCGGCCACGCCCACCACCGCGACCTCCGCCACGTTCGGGTGGGCCGAGATGCTTTCCTCGATTTCGCGCGTGCCCAGACGGTGCCCTGCCACATTGATGACGTCGTCGGTTCGCCCAAGGATAAAGAAGTAACCATGCTTGTCGCGGATACCCCAATCGAAGGTGTTGTAGACCAGCTTGCCGGGTATGCTCTTCCAGTAGGTGTTGACGAACCGCGCGTCGTCGCGCCACACGGTTTGCATGCAACCGGGCGGCAGCGGGCCCTCGATCGCCACCACGCCTTTCTGGCCAGCCTCCAGCAGTTCTTCGCCGGTCGCCTCATCGATGAGTTTCACGTCGTAGCCGTACATGGGAACCCCGGGACTGCCAAACTTGCTTGCGGCGTGTTCGACCCCGTTGGCCAGGGCCAGGATCGGCCAGCCGGTTTCGGTCTGCCAGTAGTTGTCGATGATGGGTTTGCCCAGGCCGGCCGAAATCCATTGGGCGGTGGGCTGATCGAGCGGTTCACCCGCCAGGAACAAGGCGCGCAGACTGGACAGATCGTATTTCGTGAGCAGGGCTGGGTCCTGCTTCTTGAGCACACGCACCGCCGTGGGCGCGCTGAACATCACGGTCACCTTGTATTTTTCGACCAGGCTCCACCACACGCCGCCGTCCGGTCGGGTGGGCAGGCCCTCATACAGGATGGTCGCCATGCCGGCGATCAGTGGTCCGTAGATGATGTAGCTGTGCCCCACGACCCAGCCGATGTCGCTGGTGGAGAAATAGGTTTCACCCGCATTGCCGCAAAAGATGTGCTTCATGCTGGCAGCCAAGGACACGGCATAACCACCGGTGTCGCGTTGCACGCCCTTGGGTTTGCCAGTGGTGCCGCTGGTGTAGAGCGTGTAACTCGGGTGCGCCGCATCGACCCAGGTGCAAGCGACGTTCGCGTGCATGTGGCGCTGGCGCATCTCGGCCCACGCGTGGTCGCGCCCGGCCAGCATGGCCATGCCGGCGAGGCCCCGGTCCACCATCAGAACCGACTCGGGCTTGTGGCTGGACAGCCGGATCGCCTCGTCCAGCAGCGGTTTGTACGCGGCCACCTTGCCGCCACGCGACCCGGCGTCGGCGCTGATGATGACGCGCGGAGATGCGTCCTCGATGCGCGAGGCCAGCGAACCCGACGCGAAGCCGCCGAACACGACGCAATGGATGGCACCGATCCGTGCACATGCGAGCATGGCAAATGCCGCTTCGGCCACCATCGGCATGTAGATCAGGACGCGGTCCCCCTGCTGCACTCCGAGGGATTGCAGGCTGGCTGCCATGCGCTGGACTTCGGCATGCAGGTCGCGAAAGGAATAAACCGTCTCGAGGCCGGTTTCGGTGGAAACGGCGATCAGGGCAGCCTGATCCGGGCGCGCCGCCAGATGCCGGTCCACCGCGTTGTGGCAAAGGTTGGTAGTGCCACCACCGAACCAGGTGGCGAATGGCGGATTGCTGTACTCACAGACCGTCTGCGGCTGCCGCTGCCAGTCGATCAGTTTGGCCTGCTCGGCCCAGAACGCGTCGGGCTGGTCCAGGGATTGGCGATAAAAATCAGCGTACGAAGTCATTGTGTCTTCCTGTTTCGATAGCGTGCTCGGAGTGTACGATTGTGGTCGGCCAGCTTTCAGCACGCTGACTACAACCCGCCAGGAGCCATTTGGCACAAGCTGAAACCATGACACCGGCGACACTCTGTTGCGCGCCTGCGCACTGGCAGCCGGTTTCCTTGACTTATTGCCCAACACTCGGTATCTTCCCGCGATGCGTTTTTTCCGATCCATTGCAGTGACCACTGCGCTGCTGGCAGGTGCCCCGTTTGCAGCGGCGGCGCCCGCCGAAGCGCCAGCGGACGAGATGGCCCGTTTTCTGTCTGAAAAGGGCCTGCTGGTGCAAATCGGAGGCCAGATCGGTATGGTCAGACAGACCGTCGGTGAAAAGGCGTCCGATCTGGTCATGAATGCGATGGGTTTCCTGGGTGTTCCTTACCGCCGCGGGGGTACATCGTCCGACACCGGGTTTGACTGCAGCGGGTTTGTCCGCGCCATGTACCAGCAGACCGTGGGCCTTATCCTGCCGCGCAGCGCGGACCAGCAGGCAGCCGCAACGCAGACAATCGAGCGCTCCGACCTTCGGCCAGGCGACCTCGTATTCTTCAACACCATGCGCCGCACGTTCAGCCACGTGGGTATTTATATTGGCGACAACAAGTTCATTCACTCACCCAAACCAGGCTCCGCGGTGCGGGTAGAGGATATGCGGCAGGGTTATTGGCAAACCCGATTCAATGGCGCGCGTCGGGTCCAGGCGCAGACCACAGTACCGTGATCCGGTAGACAACTACCCATGGGGTTTGCTCTTTCGCTTGCCTGACCGGTGCGCGAGGTAACGGGCGGCACGCACCACGTTGAGCACCGCGCGCACCACCACATCGGGCCGGTCCACGTGCACATCGTGGCCCGCGTCGTCCAGGATCTTGATACGCCCCAAGCTGGACATCTTGGCCATGCGGCGTTGGCTGGCCGCCCACACCTTGCCCAGCTTCCCTGGCCATCTGGCCTTGGCGTTGCTCTGGGTCAGAACGATCAACGGCACGTCAGGGAACTTGCCGCCTCTGCGTGCCTGCTTCAAGCTCAGTGGGGCCGCTTCCAGTTCGGCGCGCGGTACCGGCTGCAGCAAGTTGAGCAGCGCCTCGGGCGGGTGATACAGGAGCCTGGGCACGCCCAATTCACGGCAGCGCTGCGTGAACTCGGAGTGGCGGGCGTCCACCAGCACGACACCGGCGATTTCATCAGGGTGGTGTTTGGCGAACAATTTCATGAAGGTGCCGCCCAACGAATGGCCCACCAGTACATAGGGTGGCGTGAACCCCTGCGTCTGCAGCATCGCCCGCAACTCGACCACGATCTGCAAGCCGGACCGTGCTTGCGGGGAAACCTCGCTTTGGCCGTAACCGGCGCGGTCATAGGCGACTGCGTGGGTGACGGCGCTGACACCGTTGAAAACCGGGCCCCAGATCCGTTTGCCATGCCCCAACCCGGACTCGAAAACAACTGTTGGCGAACCATGACCAGCCGCAACAAAGGACCGGATTCCCATTGGGGTGTGGCTGAATGCGGAATGGGGCAAGTTGTCGGGAGTCGCTTTCCTGCCACCGAATATGCGCTGAAAAAGCGAGGGGCCGGTCTTGCGCGCAGGAGGCTTTATTGCCTTGGCCGGAGAACGGAGTTTTCGCCGAACATCTGGCGCTTGCCCGCCAGATACCGGCTTGTCGGGCTGCGGCACAGGCGACTTGTCAGCCAAGGCCGCCCCAGCACACGCCAGTCAGTATCGCGATGTCACGGGATTTGAAACTCACGACGCCATTGTAGGGAGCACTTTCGTGGTGCAACAGCGCGCCAACGGTCGACTTCAGGCGCATCGCGGCCGGCCCGCACGGTACACACCCGTGACCACGGGTCGACCCGCGTGCAAACGGCCCCACCCGCGCAATCGGCTATCTGCGCGCTGGCGGCAAATCCGTGCAACTACCGTGCGCCACCTCGGCCGCCATGCCGATCGACTCACCCAGCGTCGGATGCGGGTGGACCGTCTTGCCGATGTCCACCGCATCGGCGCCCATCTCGATCGCCAGCGCGATTTCGCCGATCATGTCGCCGGCATGGGTGCCGACGATGCCGCCGCCCAGGATCTTTCCGTGGCCATGCGCCTCGGGCGAATCGTCGAACAGCAGCTTGGTGAAACCTTCGTCGCGGCCATTGGCGATGGCGCGACCGGACGCCGCCCAGGGGAACAATCCCTTCTTGACCTTGATACCCTGGGCACTGGCCTGGTCCTCGGTCAGGCCGACCCACGCCACCTCGGGGTCGGTGTAGGCAACACTCGGGATTACGCGCGCGTTGAAGGCCGCGCTGGCAAGCTCTTTGTTGCCCAGCAATTCACCGGCGATCACTTCGGCTGCCACATGCGCCTCGTGCACCGCCTTGTGCGCCAGCATCGGCTGGCCCACGATGTCGCCAATGGCGAAGATGTGGGGCACGTTGGTGCGCATCTGGATGTCCACACCAATGAAACCGCGCTCGGTCACGGCCACCCCAGCCTTGTCGGCGGCGATCTTCTTGCCGTTGGGCGAACGGCCTACTGCCTGCAGCACCAGGTCGTAGGTCTGCGGCGCGGGGGCGGCGGCGCCCTCTTCGACCGATGCAAACGTCACCTCGATACCGGCGAGCGTGGCTTTGGCACCCACCGTCTTGGTCTTCAGCATGATGTTGTCGAAACGTTTGGCATTCAACTTCTGCCAGACCTTCACCAGATCGCGGTCGGCACCCTGCATCAGGCCATCGAGCATCTCCACCACGTCCAGCCGCGCGCCCAGGGTGCTGTAAACCGTGCCCATCTCCCGGCCGATGATGCCGCCGCCCAGGATCAGCATGCGTTTGGGTACTTCTTTCAACGCCAGCGCACCGGTGCTGTCTACAACGCGTGGGTCATCGGGCATGAATGGCAGGCGCATGGCCTGGCTGCCGGCGGCGATGATGCAGGTCTTGAACCCGATGACCTTCTTGGCACCGGTCTTGTCCTGCGCCGTGCCGGTGGTTTCTTCCACTTCGAGATGGTGCGGGCCGACGAATGCGCCGTAACCACGCACGCTCGTGACCTTGCGCATCTTGGCCATGGCAGCCAACCCGCCAGTGAGTTTGCCAACCACCTTGTCCTTGTGGCCGCGCAGCTTGTCGATGTCCACCACCGGCGCGCCGAAATCGACGCCCAATGCGGCCATGTGGCCCACTTCGTCCATCACCGCGGCCACGTGCAGCAAGGCCTTGGACGGGATGCATCCCACATTCAGGCACACGCCGCCCAGACTGGCATACCGCTCGACCAGTACCACCTTCAGGCCGAGGTCGGCAGCGCGGAACGCGGCTGAATAACCGCCCGGGCCAGCGCCAAGAACGAGTACATCGCACTCCATGTCCGCCGTGCCACCGAATGCAGCAGCGGCAGGCGCTGCTGCCGGGGCCGCGGGTGCCGCTGCCCGGTTGCTCTCTGGTTCCACGCCTTCGAGCACCAGGATCAACGAACCCTGCTTGACTTTGTCGCCCAGGGCGACCCGCAGTTCCGTGACGACGCCGGCATGCGATGCCGGTATCTCCATCGACGCCTTGTCGCTCTCGACCGTGATGAGCGACTGGTCCGCCACGACGGTATCGCCCGGTTTGACCATCAACTCGATGACCGTGACCTCGTCGAAATCACCGATGTCCGGTACCTTGACCTGAATGTGTGCCATGGGGTTTTCCAGTCTTGTCTACAGCAGAACGCGGCGGAAGTCGCCCAGGATCTGGCCCAGGTACACATTGAAGCGCGCAGCTGCCGCACCGTCGATCACCCGGTGGTCCCAACTGAGCGACAGCGGGAGCATCAGGCGCGGAACAAAGGCCGTTCCGTTCCAGAGCGGCTCGGTCGTCGAGCGGCACACGCCCAGGATCGCCACCTCGGGGGCATTGATGATGGGTGTGAAGTACCTCCCGCCGATGCCGCCCAGTGACGAAATCGTGAAACACGCACCGGACATGTCGGCGGGGCTGAGTTTGCCGTCGCGTGCCTTTTTGGCCAGGTCGCCCATCTCCTGGGAGATCTGCATCACGCCCTTCTTGTCGGCGTCCCGGATGACAGGCACCATCAGGCCATTGGGGGTGTCGGCTGCAAAGGCGATGTGGAAATACTGCTTCAAGACCAGTTGGTCGCCATCCAGGGAGCTGTTGAATTCGGGGAACTTCTTCAGCGCTGCCACACAGGCCTTGATCAGGAAAGCCAGCATGGTGACCTTGGCGCCGCTCTTCTCGTTTTCCTTGTTGGTCAGCACCCGGAAAGCCTCCAGGTCGGTGATATCTGCATCGTCATGGTTGGTGACGTGCGGGATCATGACCCAGTTGCGGTGCAGGTTGGCGCCGCTGATCTTCTTGATGCGCGACATGTCCTTGCGCTCGATCGGACCGAACTTGGAAAAGTCCACCTTGGGCCAGGGCAGCAGGCCCAACGCGGCCCCGTCCGCGCTGCCACTGGCAGGGGCCTTGGCAGCGGCGGCGGCAGCCAGCCTGGTCAGGGTCGCGCCACCCATCACGGCACGGGTGAAGTTCTGCACGTCGGTCTCGGTGATGCGCCCTTTCGGGCCGCTGCCCTTGACCTCGTCAAGCGGCACGCCAAGCAGTCGGGCAAAACGGCGCACCGACGGTGAGGCGTGCGGCAAGCCGGCGCTTGGCGCCACTGCAGGGATATGGGCCGGCACGGAACCAGCAGAGGCCGGTGCAACTGCCCCCGTGCCTGGCGCTGCGGGTGGCGCGGCATTCGCTGGCGTTGCGCCAGGTTCGGTTGGGGCAGGAACCGCTGCGGCACCAGCAGGAGCGACACCATCGAGTACCGCGAGCAAGTCACCAATATTGATCTTGTCGCCGACCTTGACGCTGATTTCCCGCACCACGCCTGCAACGCTGGACGGAATCTCCATCGACGCTTTGTCCGACTCCACCGTCACCAGAGACTGTTCCAGTTTCACGGAATCCCCCGGCTGCACCATGACCTCGATCACGGTCACGTCCTTGAAGTCGCCGATGTCTGGCACCCGCACCCGGACCGGCCCGGTTGCGGTGGCAGGAGCCGCAACGGCCACTGCCACCGGTGCCGCGGTGATCTGTGCCACCGCCGGTTCGGCAGCTGCCTGCGGCGCGGCGGCGGCACCCTCGGCCTCCAGCACCAGAACGACCGAACCGCGCTTGACCTTGTCGCCAAGCTGAACCTTCAATTCCTTGACGACGCCCGCGTGGGACGACGGAATCTCCATCGAGGCCTTGTCCGACTCCACCGTGATCAAGGACTGCTCGGCCTTGATGGAATCCCCCGGCTTGACCAGCAACTCGATCACCGTGACCTCGTCGAAATCACCGATGTCGGGAACCTGTATGTCTATATGCGCCATCTTCTTGTCTCCAGATTGGTGGGTGCGCTGGCCTGGCCTGGCGGCCGGCCACCTGCCCTATGCGTAGAGGGGATTGACCTTGTCGGCGTCGATGCCGTACTTTTCGATAGCTTGCGCCACGACTGCGGCAGCGACAGTGCCGTCCTCGCTCAATGCACTGAGTGCTGCGACCACGATGTAGTGGCGGTTGATCTCAAAGTGTTCGCGCAACTTGCCGCGGAAATCGCTGCGCCCGAAACCATCGGTGCCAAGCACCTTGTAGGTACGCCCCTTGGGCACAAAGGGCCTGATCTGCTCGGCGTAGGCCTTCATGTAGTCGGTCGACGCCACCACCGGGCCATCGTGACCACCGAGCTGCTGTGCAACGAACGACGTGCGCTGCGTCTGTGTGGGATGCAACAGGTTGTAGCGCTCGCAATCCTGGCCTTCGCGGGCCAGTTCGTTGAAGCTCGGGCAGCTCCAGACATCGGCAACAACATTCCACTCTTGCTCCAGCAGCTCCTGCGCCGCCAGGGATTCACGCAGGATCGTGCCGGAACCCAGCAACTGGACCCGGGGTCGCCCCGGCGCGACGGTGCCTGGTTTGCACAGGTACATGCCCCTGATGATCAGCTCTTCGGTGCCTGGCGCCAGCCCGGGCATGGCGTAGTTTTCGTTCAGCAGGGTCAGGTAGTAATAGACGTTTTCCTGCTTTTCCACCATGCGCTTGAGGCCATGGTGAAGGATCACCCCCACCTCATGGGCGAAGCTGGGGTCGTAGCTGACACAGTTCGGGATGGTCCCGGCCAGAATGTGGCTGTGGCCGTCTTCGTGCTGCAGGCCTTCGCCATTCAGGGTTGTCCGCCCCGACGTGCCGCCCAACAGGAAACCGCGTGCCTGCATATCGCCGGCGGCCCAGGCCAGGTCACCGATGCGCTGGAACCCGAACATCGAGTAGTACACATAGAAAGGCACCATGATGCGGTTGTTGGTGCTGTAGGAGGTGGCCGCCGCGATCCAGCTGCTCATGCCGCCGGCCTCGTTGATGCCCTCCTGCAGAATCTGTCCCTGCTTGTCTTCCCGGTAATACATGACCTGGTCCTTGTCGACCGGCGTGTATTGCTGACCCTGCGGGTTGTAGATGCCGACTTGCCGGAACAGGCCCTCCATGCCGAAGGTCCGGGCCTCGTCCACAAGGATAGGCACCACGCGCGGGCCAAGCGCCTTGTCACGCAGCAAGGTCGTGAGAAAGCGCACGTAGGCCTGTGTTGTGGAGATCTCCCGCCCTTGCGGCGTAGGCTCGATCACCGACTTGAAGGTGTCAAGCGATGGCACGGTGAACCGCTCGTCGGCCTTGACGCGCCGGCTGGGAAGGTACCCGCCCAGGGCCTTGCGGCGCTCGTGCAGGTACCGCATTTCCGGCGTGTCGTCGGCCGGCTTGTAAAAGGGAATGTCGGCAATCTGGCTGTCCGGAATCGGAATATTGAAACGGTCCCGGAAAGCCTTGATGTCTTCGTCGGCAAGCTTCTTCGTCTGGTGCACGTTGTTCTTGCCCTCACCGATCTTGCCCATGCCAAAACCCTTCACGGTCTTGATCAGCAGCACGGTGGGACGGCCTTTGTGCTTGACAGCGGCATCGAACGCGGCATACACCTTTTGCGAGTCGTGGCCACCACGGCGCAACTCCCAGATCGCCTCGTCGCTCATCTTGGACACCATCTCCAGGGTGCGCGGGTCCTTGGCGAAAAAATGCTTGCGCACATAGGCGCCGTCGTTGGCTTTGAACGCCTGGTAGTCACCGTCCAGCGTGTCCATCATGACTTTGCGCAGCGCGCCGTCCTTGTCGCGCGCCAGCAGCGGATCCCAATTGCTGCCCCAGATCAACTTGATCACGTTCCAGCCGGCACCGCGGAATTCGCCTTCGAGTTCCTGGATGATCTTGCCGTTGCCCCGCACCGGACCGTCGAGACGCTGGAGGTTGCAGTTGACGACAAAGATCAGGTTGTCCAGACCCTCGCGCGCGGCCAGTCCGATCGCGCCAAGGCTCTCGACCTCGTCCATTTCGCCGTCTCCGCAGAACACCCAGACCTTGCGGTTCTCTGTATTGGCGATGCCCCGTGCATGCAGGTATTTCAGGAAGCGCGCCTGGTAGATTGCCATCAAGGGCCCGAGGCCCATCGAGACGGTGGGAAACTGCCAGAAATCGGGCATGAGTTTGGGGTGCGGGTAACTCGACAGGCCCTTGCCGTCGACCTCCTGGCGGAAATTGAGCAGTTGCTCTTCGGTCAAACGGCCTTCCATGAAAGCGCGCGCATAAACGCCGGGCGACACATGGCCCTGGATATAGATGCAGTCGCCGCCATGGCCTTCACTCTCCGCATGCCAGAAATGGTTGAAACCAGCCCCAAACATGTTGGCCAAAGACGCAAACGAACCGATATGGCCGCCCAGATCACCGCCGTCGACCGGGTGGTGCCGGTTGGCCTTGACCACCATGGCCATGGCGTTCCAGCGCATATAAGCGCGCAGGCGCTCCTCGATCTCGAGGTTGCCCGGGCAGCGCTCTTCCTGGTCTGGCTCGATGGTGTTCACGTAGCCGGTATTGGCCGAGAACGGCATGTCGATGCTGCTCTGGCGCGCATGCTCCAGCAGTTGCTCAAGCAGAAAATGCGCGCGCTCCGGCCCTTCAGCCTGGATGACGGCCGACAGCGCGTCCATCCATTCCCTGGTTTCCTGTGCATCCGAGTCCACTGCGGGTGACCCGAACGGGCTCTGGGGTAGTGCTGACATGCTTGTCTCCTTGTGATCTGGGGCGGCAACTGGCTAATGTATGGCAATTCTCCCATAGAATCCAAAAATTTCAAATAATGCTTTTTAAATTCACATTATGAAATATTGCGGTGACCTGGTGATTCACCGTGCCACGGCTCGAGCCTGCCTCCCATACACTTCGCCCATGTCCGCAGATCGCGCAACCACCGCCGAGCGCAGCGTCGCAACCACCGAGCGTGTGCGCCGGTGGTGGTGGCACCTGACTCCGCAGCGGCAGGACCGGCTCGCAGTGCTCGTGCCACTGGCTGCGGTGCTGCTGTTCCTCGCCGCGATCATCGCGTCCTTCGGTTACTTGCGTCTCGAAGAGATCGACCGGGAACACGAAGCGGTAAAACGCGATGTCGAGTACACGCAACAACGCCTTCGCTTGCGCCTGCTCGAGCGCCAGGAGCAGTTGATGCGCATTGCCAGGGACATTTCCAACGGAGATCTGGATCTGGACGAGTTTCACCTCCGAGCCGAAAACCTGGTCAACCAGTACCCGGATCTGGAGCGTTTGAGCTGGATCGACGAGCGCCGCCGCATCAAAGGCAGTTATGCGACCGCCAGCCTGCAACCCAACCTGCGCCAGGTCCTGGGAGACACACTGCGGCTGGGCGAAACACAGAACATCTACAACCTGGCGCGCGAACTTCAGCAGCCAGTGTATTCCCAGCGCCCGGCTACGTCGAGCGGCGCGCCGCCGCTGCAGTTGCATATTCCGCTGGTCGACAAGACGAAGTTCGTGGGAGTTGTCCTGGCCGAGTACTCGGTGGACGGCCTGTACCGTTATGGCGTGCCGTCCGAGGTCTCCGCACGTTATGCGGTTTCCCTGCTCGACGACAAGGGCGCGCGCCTCGCTGGCACCAGTGTTCCCCCGCGCAACGCGGCCACCAGCCTGTTGCCCTGGGTGAACCCGGTCAATGAATTCGAAGTGCCGGTGTCGCCGGTGGGCAATGGCCTGATTTTGCGGGCCCAGGCCTACCGCACTTCCTTGGGGGTGATCGGCAGCGGGCTGTTCTGGCTGGTCGGCGTACTGAGCATGATGACGACCTGGATGTTGATCGCCAACTGGCGCCACACACGGCGCCGGCAACAGGCACAGCAGGCCCTGGTCTCGGAGACCAATTTTCGCCGGGCAATGGAAAACTCCATGCCCACCGGCATGCGCGCAATGGACCTGCAGGGGCGCATCACGTACGTCAATGCGGCGTTCTGCAAGATGACGGGATGGCGCGAATCCGAACTGGTCGGCAGAACCGCCCCGTTCCCCTACTGGCCCGACACCGACCACGAGACCCTGACCAAGATGCTGGGCGAGGAGTTGGCAGGCAAGACCACACCGGGTGGCGTGCAGATGCGCGTGAAGCGTCCGGACAAGACGCTGTTTGACGCGCGTCTGTACGTGTCACCGCTGATCGACGCGCGCGGCACCCAGACCGGATGGATGACTTCCATGACCGACATCACTGAACCCAACCGGATCCGCGAACAGCTTTCATCTTCGTTCGAACGTTTCACCACCGTGCTGGAAGCGCTGGATGCGTCGATCTCCGTTGCGCCGCTGGGCAGCGACGAAATCCTGTTTGCCAACAAGCTCTACCGTTTGTGGTTCGGCGGCAAGGCCACCGGGCACCTTGCGCTGGTTGCACAGGCCGGCATTCCCGCCCGGCCACTCACCGACGAATCGATGGACCAGGTCGACTCTTTCGCCGGCCTGCCAACCAATGTCCTGCCGGACGCCGAGAGTGAAAATGCCGAGGTCTATCTGAGAGAACTGGGCCTGTGGCTGGAGGTGCGCACGCGCTACCTCAGTTGGGTTGACGGGCGGCTGGCGCAAATGGTGATCGCCACCGACATCACCTCGCGGCGCCTCGCAGAGCAACAGGCAGCCGCACAGGCCGACCGCGCGCAGAACGCCAGCCGCCTGATAACCATGGGCGAGATGGCGTCCAGCGTGGCGCACGAACTCAACCAGCCGCTGACCGCCATCAACAACTATTGCCACGGCATGGTGTCACGCATCAAGTCGCAGCAGATCACCGAACAGGACCTGCTCGGGGCGCTGGAGAAAACCGCGCGCCAGGCCCAGCGTGCCGGTCAGATCATCCAGCGCATCCGCTCCTTCGTGAAACGCAGCGAGCCCAACCGGGCGTGGTCGACCGTCACCGACATGATCGACGAGGCTGTGGAGTTGGCCGAGATCGAAATGCGACGGCGCAATGTGCGCCTGACGCGACAGGTTGCGCTGCGCCTTCCCATGCTCCTGGTGGATCCGATCCTGATCGAGCAGGTACTGATCAACCTGCTCAAGAATGCTGCGGAGTCGGTCGATTCCGCGCAACGCCCGACCGCCATGCGCAAGGCCGAGCTGCGTGTGCTGCAGCGCCGGCTCGACGGCATCGATGTGGTGGAGTTCTCGGTGCTCGATTCCGGCAACGGCCTCGCACCGGAAGTGCTCGAACGCTTGTACGAGGCGTTCTACTCCACCAAGACCGACGGGATGGGTATCGGACTGAATCTGTGCCGCTCGATCGTGGAGTCGCACCAGGGCCGGATGCGGGCCGAGAACCTCTACAATGGCACCGACTTGACGGGTTGCTGCTTCTCGTTCTGGCTGCCAGTGGGCAAACAACAGAGCGCGGCACCCAAGCCGCAAGACAAACAACTCAAAACCCCAGGATAGCTGCATGAGTCTGATTCCGAAAAAGGGAACCGTCTACGTCGTTGACGACGACGAAGCAGTACGCGATTCACTGCAGTGGCTGCTCGAAGGCAAGGACTACCGCGTGCGTTGTTTCGACTCGGCCGAGTCCTTCCTCAGCCGGTACGATGCCCGCGAGGTGGCCTGCCTGATCGTCGATATCCGCATGGGGGGAATGACCGGCCTGGAGTTGCAGAACCGGCTCATCGAACACCACTCGCCCCTGCCCATCGTCTTCATCACCGGCCATGGCGACGTTCCGATGGCAGTCGACACCATGAAGAAGGGGGCCATGGATTTCATCCAGAAGCCCTTCAAGGAGGACCAGCTCGTGGGCCTCGTCGAGCGCATGCTCGAACACGCCAAGGGCTCGTTTGCCGACCACCAGGTGGCCGCCAACCGCGAGGCCCTGCTGTCGAAACTCACCTTGCGTGAGTCCCAGGTGCTTGAACGCATCGTGGCCGGGCGGCTGAACAAGCAGATCGCCGACGACCTCGGAATCAGCATCAAGACCGTGGAAGCGCACCGGGCCAACATCATGGAAAAACTCAACGCCAACACCGTGGCCGATCTGCTCAAGATCGCCCTCGGACAGAACCCACCCAAGACCTGATGCCGGCTGCGGTGTGGCAAAGCGCCGCCCGCCCGATCGAACTGCGGAACCAGACAATGACTCAGAAAGAAGCCGGTCAGCGCATCGACGGTGTCGCGTTGTCGCGCCAATTGCGTGCCGAAATCGCACAGCGCGCGGCCAGCCTCACGGCGCGCCATGTGCAGCCCGGCCTGGCCGTGATTCTGGTGGGTGAGGATCCTGCCAGCCAGGTCTACGTGCGCAACAAGATCAAGGCCTGCCATGAGGCCGGGTTTCACTCGGTTTTCGAAAAATACGACGCAGATCTGGCCGAAGATGTCCTGCTGCAGCGCATCCATGCCCTCAATGGCGATGCAGCCATCCACGGCATCCTTGTGCAGATGCCGTTGCCGCGCCACATCGACCCCCACAAGGTCATCGAGGCCATTGCCACCTCGAAGGACGTGGATGGATATTCCACCCTGAGCGCCGGAGAGCTGCTGACCGGGGCACCCGGCTTCAATCCCTGCACCCCTTATGGCTGCATGAAGCTGATTGCGTCGACCGGTGTATCGCTGCGGGGAAAACATGCGGTGGTGATCGGTCGCAGCAACACCGTGGGCAAGCCCATGGCATTGATGCTGTTGCAGGAAAACGCCACGGTGACCGTCTGCCACAGTGCCACCATGGACCTCAAGCGCCACACACTGCAAGCCGATGTGGTGGTGGCTGCGGTCGGCCGGCGCAATGTGCTCACGGCCGACATGGTCAAGCCGGGTGCGATCGTGATCGATGTCGGGATGAACCGGGACGACCAAGGCAAATTGTGCGGTGACGTCGACTTCGACGGAGTGCAGGCGGTGGCGGGCTTCATCACGCCGGTGCCCGGCGGAGTGGGTCCCATGACCATCACCATGCTGCTGGTCAACACGCTGGAATCTGCCGAGCGTGTGGCGGCAGGCCCTTGAATGAACGGCAAACCTCTGCATATGGTCTCTTGCGCCCACCGTCCGATTCGGCGCATGACACGACACCCAAGACCATGAATCCACTTCTTGCCCCCGACCCCTTGCCACTTTTCGACCAGGTCACACCCGCCGATGTGGGGCCGGCCGCGGAGCACCTGCTGGCAGCAGGAAACGCGGCACTGGAGGCTGTAACCGCCGCTGACTTCCCCCCCGACTGGAACCAGATTGCCAGGGTGCTGGATGTTGCGACCGAGAATTTGGGGCGTGCCTGGGGTGCTGTCAGTCACCTCAACAGCGTGGCCGACACACCTGCGTTGCGGGCTGCCTACAACGCCAGCCTTCCCAAGGTCACTGAGTTCTGGACCCGGCTTGGCGCTGACGAGCAGCTTTACGCAAAGTACAAGGCCATCGACCCTGCCACGCTCGACGCCGAACAACGCCAGGCGCTCAAGAATGCGCTGCGGGACTTCATACTGGGCGGGGCGGAACTTGTCGGCGCCGCGCGGGAGCGCTTCGCTGCGATCCAGGAGCGGCAGGCCGAACTGAGCCAGAAATTCAGCGAAAACGCGCTCGATGCGACCGACAAGTTCTCCTATTTCGCGTCTTTGGACGAGGTCGCTGGTATTCCGGCGGATGTCCTTCAGGCCGCGCATTCAGCGGCGTTGGCCGAACAGCGCGATGGCTACAAGCTCAGCCTGAAAATGCCCTGTTACCTGCCGGTGATGCAATTTGCCGAAGACAGCAAGCTGCGCCGCAGCATGTACCGCGCCTACGTCACGCGCGCGTCAGAACAAGCACCGGAAGATCTTCGGCAGTTCGACAACACCACGCTGATCCAGGAGATCCTCGCCTTGCGCCAGGAGGAATCGCGACTTCTTGGATTCCTGAATTTCGGTGAACTCTCCCTGGCCCCAAAGATGGCAGACTCGCCGCACAAGGTCGTCGATTTCCTGCGTGACCTGGCCCACCGGGCTCGTCCATTCGCGCAACAGGATCTGGCTGACCTGCGCACCTTTGCACGCGAACAACTGGGTATGCCGGATCCACAGCCCTGGGATCTTCCATTTGTGAGCGAAAAACTCAAGGAAGCCCGTTTTGCTTTCAGCGAGCAAGAGGTCAAGAGCTACTTTCCACTGCCCAAGGTGCTGGCCGGCCTGTTCAAGATCGTCGAAACCCTGTTCGAGGTGGTGATCCGACCGGACCACGCGCCGGTATGGCACCCGGGGGTGCAGTTTTATCGCATCGAGCGTCTCGCCAACGGCACCCCGCACGAAGGCCGTACCGGGGTCCTGGTCGGCCAGTTCTACCTCGATCCGGGCGCACGCAGCGGCAAACGTGGCGGGGCCTGGATGGACGACGTCCGAAGCCGCTGGTTGCGCCCTGACACCAACCAATTGCAGACACCGGTGGCGCATCTGGTGTGCAATTTTGCCGAAGGTCTGGTGCATGCCGGCGTGCAAAAACCGGCATTGTTGACGCATGACGATGTGATCACGCTGTTCCACGAATTCGGTCATGGTCTTCAGCATATGCTGACCCAGGTGAACGAACGCCAGGTCTCGGGCATCAGCGGTGTCGAATGGGACGCTGTCGAACTGCCCAGCCAATTCATGGAAAACTTCTGCTGGGAGTGGGACGTACTGCGCCACATGACAGCACATGCCGACACCGGCGCACCCCTGCCGCGGATGCTCTTCGACAGAATGCTGGCTGCCCGCAATTTCCAGAGCGGCATGCAGACGCTGCGCCAGATCGAGTTCTCGCTGTTCGACATGTTGCTCCACACCGACCACGACCCGGCGGGCGACGTCATGCAACTGCTGCGCCAGGTGCGTGACGAAGTGGCTGTGGTGCAGCCACCGCAATGGAGCCGCACCGCACACACATTCAGCCACATATTTGCCGGGGGCTACGCGGCCGGCTACTATTGCTACAAGTGGGCCGAGGTATTGAGCGCTGACGCCTATGCGGCGTTTGAGGAATCGGCCGGGGATGAAGGCCAGCCGAATCTTCAAACCGGCAGAAAATACCGGCAGGCCATATTGGAAACCGGGGGTAGCCGACCTGCAATGGAGTCGTTCAAGGAGTTCCGCGGGCGAGAGCCGCGGCTGGACGCCTTGTTGCGGCACCAGGGCATGGAGGCCACCGCGCCACAGGGAGGGGGATGAACTTATGACAATGTCGAGCGCGTCCGCAAAATTTGCAGTGTGTTGCCTGGCACTGGTTTCGGTGTCCGGGCTGGTTGGTGCCCAGACAATCTACCGGATCGTCGGGCCCGATGGAAAAGTCACGTTCTCGGACAAACCACCCGCCCAGGCATCTCAGGCTACAGCCACGTCAGCGGCAGGCAAACCTTTGCCTGGCGGCGGTGACGCCGCACTGCCGTATGAACTCCGCCAGGCAGTTGCCCGTTATCCGGTCACCTTGTATTCGGCCGCCACCTGTGCGCCCTGCAATTCCGGGCGGTCACTGCTGCAGGCCCGCGGCATACCGTTCGCCGAATACACGATCACCACGCCAGAGGATGGTGAGGCGCTGCAACGCCTCAGTGGCGCCAACAACCTGCCCTTTCTGTCCATTGGTGGCCAGAAAATAAAGGGCTTCTCGGAAGTCGAATGGTCGCAGTTCCTGAGTGCTGCGAACTACCCCGCGACGTCCATCTTGCCAGCTGGCTACCGCGCGCTGCCGCCCCGGCCGCTGGTCGCCGTCCAGAAACCCGCACCGGGCAAGCCCGAGGAGGCGCAGGCCCGTGCCGATGAGAAGCCCGCAGAGACCGCCACGCTGCCCGAACAACCTGCCACGGGTCCCTCGAACCCGGTCGGAATCAGGTTCTAGGGCGTGTTGAACGCGAGGGTCTTGACACCCTCGGTCGTTGCCAACAGGCAGATGTGCGCCTTTTGGTGCGCGAACACCCCCACGGTGACCACACCTGGCCATTGATTGGCCATCGATTCGAGCGCCAGCGGGTCAGTGATGTGCAACCCGGCAACGTCAATGATGTGCTGGCCGTTGTCCGTCACCAGCGGCCGCCCGTCGCGCTGACGCAAAGTGGCAACCCCCCCCAGCGACCTGAAGCGCCGGATGATGTGCCGCGCCGCCATCGGGATCACCTCTACCGGAACCGCAAAACGCCCCAGCGTGTCCACCAGTTTGGACTGGTCGGCAATACAGACGAAGCGTTCCGACAGTGCGGCGACGATTTTTTCACGCGTCAGGGCGGCCCCGCCACCCTTGACCATGTAGCCCCGCGGGTCGATCTCGTCAGCGCCATCGACGTAGACTGAAAGGCGCTCCACCGCATTGCAGTCGAACACGGCGATACCGGCGGCGCGCAGGCGCAATGTGCTCGCCTCAGAGCTGGAGACCGCCCCGGGGATACGTTCGCGCATGCCTGCCAGCGCATCGATGAACTTGTTCACAGTCGAGCCGGTGCCGACACCGACAAGTTCACCGGGACTAACATCTTGCAGGGCGGCCTGGCCCACCATGGTCTTGAGTTCGTCTTGGGTCAACATAACTTGTGGGTGCGCAAGGTGGCGGGGCCCTTTTTGGGACAATCAAACAAACAGCCCCGAATTATCCGATGTCCCTCCTCCCCTACGCACTCGCCCGGCCCTTTCTGTTTGGACTGGACGCCGAAACCGCGCATGAACTCACGCTCGATGTCCTGGCGCGCACCCAGCGCACACCGCTGGCGTGGGCCTACTCCGGTCGGCTGGTGCAGGATCCGGTGGCCGTGGCCGGGCTGCAGTTTCCCAACCGTGTCGGCCTTGCTGCGGGCCTCGACAAGAACGCGCGCTGCATCGATGCCCTGGGCGCCATGGGATTCGGTTTCGTGGAGGTCGGCACCGTGACGCCGTTGGCGCAACCCGGCAACCCCAAGCCGCGGATGTTCCGTCTGCCAAAGGCGCAGGCGCTCATCAACCGCCTGGGTTTCAACAACGAGGGTCTGGACACCTTCATCGGCAACGTCCGGCGGTCTTCGTTTCGGGCCGGCGGGCGGATTCTGGGGCTCAACATCGGCAAGAACGCAAGCACCCCGATTGCGCATGCAGCGGACGACTACCTGGCCTGCCTGGAAGCTGTCTACCCGCATGCGGACTACGTGAGCGTCAACATCTCCAGCCCGAACACACGCAATCTGCGCGAACTCCAGGGCGACGAAGCACTGAACGCGCTGCTCGGCAGCTTGTCCGAGAAACGGGCCCGCCTGCAGCAGCAGCAAGGGCGCAGCGTGCCGCTGTTCGTCAAGATTGCACCCGACCTCGACGGGCAGCAGGTAGACCATATCGCCAGCTTGTTGCGCCAACACGGCATGGACGGTGTGGTGGCCACCAATACGACAGTTTCGCGCACTGCCGTCAAAGGCATGCCGCACGCCGAGGAAGCCGGGGGCCTGTCGGGCGCACCGGTGCGC
>CAMAWD010000095.1 GCA_945861785.1 Rhodoferax sp. OV413
CCGGGCATCACCGTGCGTCCGATCCGCAACATCGCCGGCGAGGACGAGTTCTGCGAAGTGTTCCTGGATAACGTCCGGGTGCCGCGCGCCAACCTGGTCGGTCGCCTCAACGAGGGCTGGAGCATCGCCAAGGCGCTGCTGGGCTTCGAACGGCTGTTCGTCGGGAGCCCCAAGACCGTCCACCATGCCCTCGGGTTGCTGCGCCAGTTCGCGGTCCGGCAGGGCCTGTTCGAGGACGCCGCCTTCGCCGCCGAGATGGCCGTGCTGGAGTTGGACCTGGCCGACTTGCTGGCGGCCTACTCCGTATTTGCCGACATCGTCAAGCGCGGCGCGGCACTGCCACCGTCAGTGTCGCTGCTGAAGATCTTCGCCACCGAGACCTATACGCGCATCGCAGCCAAGATCGTCGACGTGGCGGCCGAGCATGGCGGCACGCGACGCGAACTGGATGTGGGCGGCACCGCAGTCGAGCCGCTTGCACCCCTGTTCACCGCCACGATCACTACGATCTACGGCGGCTCCAATGAGATCCAGCGCAACATCCTGGCGCGCCAGGTGTTGGACCTACCCAACTGACTCGGACACTGCGTTTTGGCAGAGAGGCAACACGATGAAGATACTCACTTTCCTGCCACCGGCCCTCGTGGCCGCCGTTTCGCCAATTCCACAACCGGCATCGGCGTAAGCTCGAGCCAGCGCCCCCATCAGAAGCACATGCGCCAAAGCCCAATGAGGAAAACCCAATGAACGACCTGACCCAACTCGAATACTCCCTGCTCGACCACGTCGCGACACTGACGATGAATGCGCCGCCCGTCAATGCGCTGACACGCACATTGAACGATGAGCTGACCCTTGCGCTCGATCGCATCTCGGAGATGGACGAAGTGCGCGCGGTCATCCTTACCGGCGCGGGCAAGGTGTTCTGCGCGGGCGCCGACCTGAAAGGCCGGGCCTCCGTGATCAAGGGGCCGGGCGACCTGCCCGCCCATTCGCGCCGCACGCGCGAGTGCTTCCACGCGATTCGCGAGTGCGCAAAGCCGGTGATCGTGGCCATCAATGGTGCAGCGCTCGGCTCGGGGCTGGCCATCGTGGCATCCAGCGACATCCTGATCGCCTCGGACAAGGCGACAGTGGGGCTTCCGGAGGTCGACGTCGGCTTGCTGGGCGGGTCCCGGCATGCCATGCGCCTCTTCAGCCATTCGCGCCTGCGCCGCATGGCGCTGACCGGCATGCGCGTCGCCGCGCCGGAGCTGTACCGCCTGGGCATCGTGGAAGCTTGCGTCCCGCCGGAGGAACTGATGACCGCGGCACTTGAGATCGCCAGGACTGTCGCATCGAAAAGCCCCGTGTCCACCCGCATGGGCAAACACACGCTCAACGTGATCGAGGACATGAGCCTGCGTGACGGCTACCGCTACGAGCAGGACATGACCGCACAGATTGGAAAGACGGAAGATGCCAAGGAGGCGCAGAGAGCGTTCACCGAAAAGCGTGCGCCTGTTTTCACAGGACGCTGATGGATGGGTTTTCGTTCGGGTCGACATTTGAAGGTGTCGCCCGGATGGCACGCCAAACTGCAGGTGACAGAAAGTGCAACAAATCCGGCCACAAAGTTCCGGGCGGAAATGTTGAGTCTCGTCAAGTGGGTCATGGCTGGACGTGATTCTTAACAGACTGGCGCGACTACTCGCCCATAGAAACATCTGGTTGAGTGGCAAGCACGGCAGTACCCTGCGGACGCATCGCCAATGGGGATCTTTGCACTCGTGGAGGTTGGTGACTACGCCGAGACAGAGTGCCGCGAACGCGAAAAGTCCGCGTCAGTCCGTGACTGTGGTCTGGCGGCAAAAAGAGCGCTCTCGGACTGCGCGATTTCGAGGTTTGCGTGGGCACCAGACTGCCGATGCGTCTTGGCAACCCCCACCACCCTTGCTGTTCTTGCTGTTCCTGCGGTTCAACGAGCCCGCGAGCGGCACCTTCTGGTTCAAAGCAGCAAGAACAGCAAGGTCCCCGGGCGGGCAGAGTGGCGATCCCCGGGGGTCTGGCTCAACCGATCGGCCTTCGGTATAGCGCCGGATTCATCACCACGAAGCGCCGCCGCCCATCCTCTTCCAGGCGCGCCCGCCCGTGTTCGGCCAGCAGCGCGAGTGCGTCCTTGAGGTCCTTGTTGTCGCGCACGCAGCCAGGACCGTACCGGTACACCCGCGTGGTCGGTATCCGCCCGTCGCCGGTGCGCATCGCTTCGCTGCACAGCCAGGCATCGAAGCGGATGGCAGCTGACATCGCCGGCGGAGCGTCCAGGTCGCCCAACAGTCGATGAGCTTCCTGCAAGTGCCAGACGACGAGCTGCGTGGCGCATGCGACACAGTCCCGGCTGATGGCGCCCGTCGGGCCGTGCTCCAGCAGATGCAGCAAGGCGGCCAGCCGCGCGATGTTTTCTGCCGCCTTGGCCGCCACATCTCGGACGGGTGCATAGCTGCCATCGCCGCCGAGCTCGCGCTCGATGGTGTCGTGGGCTTGTACCCAGGCCGCGTGGGCCGACGGGGACAGATCCAGAACCGTTGGAACAAGATCCCCGCTCGCATCGGTGGTCAATGGCATGTCGAGCAGCTCCCTGATCCGTCGGTTGAACCGTTCCACGGCCGGCATCTCCGCAGGCGCAGGCCGATACAGGCGCTGGCCTTGGGTACTCGCCGGCCAAGCAATCAGGAATCGCGCAATGAACCCCGTGCAACGGGGCAGTGCACCGGCGCGCACCATGAATCCGCGCCAGGCCTCGGGTTGAACCATGACACCAAAGGTCAACCGACGGTCCCGCAGTTGGAACGACGATTTGCTGCGCCGGTCGACCGCGATCTCACCACCGTCCCAGAACACATTGAGCAGCGCCAGGTTGCGCAAGATGGTCTCGTAGCCCATGCCGTGGGCGCCAAACACCGCCCCGGCCTCGGCAGAAAGCACCGCCGCGCTCGGCCAGCCCGTGGCCAGCGCATGCGACAGGGCTTCGGGGGTGGCATCTGCGTAGAGCAGGCGCGGCACTGCCACAGGCGCTGGCGCATGGATCGCCAGTTCTTCGAGGGCCGCATCTTCCTCTGTGGTTTCCTGCATGTCGCGGCGCTTGCGCTTGATGCCCTCCAGCAGACCCGCGCGCTTGGCTTCGGCACTCGCGACCGCCGCCTCGTGTGCCGCGACACCGGGCGCGCATGCGGCTGCCCGGTCGCGCTCCCAGTCGCGCAGCGCGGCGCCGAAGATCCGGTCGCACGTGGTCTTGCGTTCGCCCGACTCGGCCACAGCCAACAGGTACAGCGACACCGGGCCGACGAGTTGGTGATCGCGCCGGACATTGGCCAGCCCCTGGGCCGCCAGCGACAAGGCAGAAAAGGCCGAGCAGGCCACCAGCGCGGCGGGCGACTGGACAAATGCCTGCGCCTCCAGAATGGCGTCGCGCAGCAGCTGCGGCAGCGCGTCGGTCGGGTAGGGCTTCCCGTTGATCAGCGCGGTCAGAGGCTCGGGATCTGTCCATTCGGTCGACATATCGGCTACTTGTGCTGCGTCACGGTTCCGCGCTGACGCGGGCGCGGTAGCGCCATCCAGGCTTGTCAGCACTGCGGACAGGCCACGCAAGCGGTGCAGGTCATTGAAGTCGGTGGCGACCGTCGGCCGGGAGCCCCCGAAGTCCGGCACGGCAAGCCATCCGCCCACCTGGCGCGCAGCTTCCGTCGCCTGGGTTCTCCCTGGGTTGCCGGGCGTGTGTACATCGTCGTCGGCGCAGAAGACGATGCGCGCACCGGGGTAACGTGCCCGCAGTGCGGACGCGACAGGGCCGAGGTTGCCGGCATGGAAGGCGATGGCCACCGCGTGGCCCGAGGCCTGATACAGACTGGCTCCCGTGGCGAATCCCTCCGCAATGCAGATCGTGCAGGTTTGTCTTGCGTCGGTTCCGGGAGGGCACCCAGCCAACAACACAGCCCCTGGATGCGGCCGCCCTGAAGGAAACGTTTTACCCCACCGGCACTGATGAACTGCAGGCTTTGCAGAACGCCGGCCAGATCGCGCACGGGCACGACCAGCACGCCCTTGAAGACACGTAGACCATGCACCGCCACGTCCTTGCGAACAAGGTACAAGTGGTCAGCTGGTGCAGGCCGTGAAGCAGACCAGATCCGCTCGGCAACTTGGCGTGCCTGCTCGTGCCGCTGGCCGGCGGCTTCGTCGCGCGCAGCTTTCGCGGCCTTTGACAGACGCGCCAGCCTCTCCCGTTCTGTGGGAGTCAGTGCATGGCCGGAGTCATGGCGCCATGTTTCCCAGCCATGCCCGTCGCGCCAGTTCTCGAATCCGCCAGCGGGGGTTCCGTCCAGATGCAGCAGGTACGCCGCGTCGCCACGGCCACGCGCTCCGGCCGCATTGCAGCGGTGCAGGCGGCCATCGGCCACGATGGGGTCGGGCGCAATGATGTTGCGTGCGACCAGTGCAGAACGAAACTGGTCGAGGACCATTGCGGCGTTCTCGGCCGCCCCATGATGTGCCTGCGCCTGCGCCCGCGGCAGCGCACCTCGCGCCGGTCGATTTTCCTCCATCACCGCCCCTCAGTGGGAGGCGGGCTGTTGGCCTTGGCGCGCGAGCTTGACGCGCCTGGAGATCCAGTCGCTGACGTCCGATTCGAGCCAGCCCACCGCACGCGGGCCGAGTTGCACAGACGCAGGAAACTCTCCGTCCTTGATGTATTGGTACAACGTGCTGCGCGACAGGCCCGTGCGCTGCTGCACCTGCGGGCGGCGAAGAATGGTGGGCTCTTTTGAAATCTTGGTGTGCATGGCCGTCAGTTCCGGGAAGTTGATGAATGCGGGCCAGCCGGACTGAACGTCTTCAATCAGCAGCGGCCCTATATACGGTTACGGAATTGCGCGGAAAAGTGTCGGCTTTTTGTGCAAATATATTTCCGTGTGCCCGCGTCAAGGACATGCCGCCAGCGGCCTGCCGTCAGTGCACTTGCGCCAGCCATCATCCTGGCGCTATAGTCAAACTTCATACGTTGGCTGTGTCAGCCCGGTTGATGCCCGTCAGTGCATCGCCCAGCCCGCTCGACGGGCGCCCCAGCCGGCCACATCTCCAGAGAGCCGGCGGCCTTCGGGCCGGAGATCCCCGTGGCAACCGCCAAAGACGCCGAGCGATCGGCAACGTCAAACATCCTGCGCCAGCAGGTCTTTCTGGTCATGCCCTGCGCCAACAGTTCGCGTCGTCACTACGGGCGCCAGCCGGTAGTGACGACGCGCGAAATGCACCAGCCGACAACGACTTACCGTCGCTGGCGCCCGTGGCGGACCCAAGTGACGGGCTCCCCGCGCGTCAACTCCGCAGACCGTGCAATGCGGTCTGCCTTCCGACCTGCCACTGGCAGGCCTCGTCAACCCGGCGCCCATGCGGCGCACCAGCGAGCTCTGGTCAACAGCTCAACCCGGTGCAGTTGCTTCCAACAGGTAGCGTCACCGGAGCCAAGAACGGATGCAGCCGTGGCAACCAGCAATGGTGGTTTCACTGCACGAATCGGGAGTGGTGTCCCGGGTCCCTCGTAGTTCTCGATGCGCTTCGGCGTGCGGGACGGACAGAAACACTAACCGACCATGCATCACACCAAGGACATCGAATCAGGCACGGCAACTGGCGCAACGAATCAAGGAGGGAATCGGAATCCGGAGATAGAACACGACACGAATGGAATAGAGGTCGCCACAGCGCACCGAGGTGGCAGACACGGTGGCACCTAGCCACCGTGCTGCGCGGCCACCACCTGGCCTGGCTACGCGGCGCGCGGTTTCAGCGGAATCACGTCCGCGCCTTGGCGGAGTTTGTCGAGGTAGTCCGCCCATTTTTGCATCATGCGTCGCCGCGCGTCCAGATGCGCCGTGCGGTTGTAGGCGCGGCCGTTCGGGTCCTTGACGGCGTGCGCAAGCTGGTGCTCGATCCAGTCAACCCGGTAGCCCAGCCCCTCGTCCAGCAGCGTTCGTGCCGTTGCACGAAACCCGTGGGTGGTGACCTCGGTCGTGGAGTAGCCGAGGCGACGCAATGCGGCATTCAACGTGTTGTCGGAAATCGGACGTTCCCCCGTCCGCTCACCCGGAAACAGATACCGGCCATGCCCGGTTATCGGTTTCAGGTCGGCAATGATCTGCAGCGCCTGCTTGCACAGCGGGACGATGTGCGGAACGCCCATCTTCATCTTCCTGGCAGGCAAACGCCACTCGGCAGCCTCCACGTCGAGCTCCTCCCACTCCGCCATCCGCAATTCACCCGGACGCACGAACACAAGCGGCGCGAGTCGAAGTGCGGCCTTGGTGGTTGGGGATCCGGTGTAGCCTTCAATCGCCCGCAGCAGCGCGCCCAGCGCAACAGGCTCGACGATGGCGGCGAGGTGGGTCTTCTGCGCCGGGGGGAGGGCGCCACGCAAATCGGTGGACGGATCACGCTCAGCCCGGCCGGTCGCGACCGCATACCGAAACACCTGGCTGCAGTTCTGCTGCGCCCGGTGCGCCGTTTCGATCGCACCGCGTTCTTCAATGCGGCGCAAGGTTGCCAACAATTGCGGCGCCTTGATTTCCGCGATGGGCAGACCACCGATCCAGGGGAACACATCGCGCTCCAGGCGGCGAATGATCTTACTGGCGTGACCAGGCGCCCACTTCGGCGAAAACTTGGCAAACCATTCGCGCGCGACACGTTCGAAACTGTTCTCGCTCCGCTCCGAGCTGGCCGCCTTCTGCATCTGCCGATCGATGCTGGGATCGATGCCGTTGAGCAGCAGCTTTCTGGCAGCGTCGCGCCGGTCGCGCGCGTCCCGGACACCTATTTCCGGGTAGACGCCCAAGGACAAGAGTTTTTCCTTGCCGGCAAAACGGTACTTCAGCCGCCACCATTTGGAGCCGGCAGGGGTCACGAGCAGGAACATGCCCTTCTCGTCGCTGAGCTTGTACGCCTTTTCACGCGGCTTGGCGCTTTTTGCCGCGACGTCGGTGAGTGCCATGGTGTGGGGGTAGCAAATCGAGAGGGACCGGAATTACCCCCAACGCTACCCCCAAAACAGACCGGATGTCAATGCATCCAGGTGGCCGACTTTGGACGAAAAAAAGCCGCGTCCAGAGGAGGAGCGCGGCTTTTTCGGATCTTCTCGAACGTCTTCGAGGGGGTAACTGGTGGCCTGGGGCGGAATCGAACCACCGACACAAGGATTTTCAATCCTCTGCTCTACCGACTGAGCTACCGGGCCAGAGCGCCAGAGTATACCAGCGGCCGAGCCAGCTTTTACAGCCCCAGCAGGCCGGGGTTGCCGTTGCGTTTGCCGCGTGTCAGGTCGACACCAAGTTGCTTCAGCTTGCGGTAAAGGTGGGTGCGTTCCAGGCCGGTTTTCTCGGCGACGCGGGTCATGGAGCCGTTCTCCTTGGCCAGGTGGTATTCGAAGTACGCCTTTTCGAACTCGTCGCGCGCTTCTCGCAGCGGTTTGTCCAGCCCAAAACTTTGCCGCGCCATGGGGCCGAGGTCTGCGTGCAAGATGCCTTCCGGGCTGCTTGACTCCACTTCGGCGGACTCGACCACCACGGTGACCGCCTGGGATGACGGCGTCTGCAGCTTGCGCACCACTGTGCGCGCCAGCCCCTGCTCCACCGCCTTGAGCAGTTTTTGCATGGTGATCGGCTTTTCGAGGAAGGCCAGGGCGCCGATCTTGGTGGCCTCGACCGCCGTGTCGATGGTGGCGTGGCCACTCATCATGATCACGGGCATGGTCAGGACTCCGGTGGTAGACCATTCCTTGAGAAGGGTGACGCCGTCGGTGTCGGGCATCCAGATGTCGAGCAGCACCAGGTCGGGGCGGTCACGCAAACGGGCGGCGCGCGCCTGGGCGGCATTTTCAGCAACTTCGACTGTGTGCCCCTCGTCGTTGAGGATCTCCTGCAGGAGATCACGGATACCCAGCTCATCGTCAACGACCAGAATGTTTGCCATGATTTAGTGCTGCTTGTTCCCTGTGACGGCTTGCTGGCCCCGGGCTGCGCCGCTTTGTGCAGTCGCAATTGCCACAGAGAATGATAACGATACTTGCGCACCGAGGATCTTGCCATCTTCCAGGCGGTTGGTGATGTCGATGCGCGAGCCGTGTTCGTCCGCAATCTTCTTCACCACGGCCAAGCCGAGCCCTGTGCCCTTGACCTTGGTGGTTACATAGGGTTCGAATGCCCGCCTGAGAATGTGCTCGGGGAAACCGGTGCCGTGGTCGAGCACGGTGAGGCGCACGCGCCGGCTTGACTCGAACCACTGTGTGCGGATCAACACGCTGTTGGCCGCGCCAGTCTGGCCAACACCCGGCGCCACGGCCAAGGTCGCGTCCTGCGCGTTTTGCAGCAGGTTGTGCACCACCTGGCGCAGCTGCTCGGGGTCGCCCATGATGTTGGGGCAATGGGGGTCGAGTTCCATGCGCACAGGCACCTGGGTGTTCTCGCTTTCGTACAGCTGCAGCACGTCTGCCACCAGCGTGTTGAGGTCGAGCGGCTTGAGCTCGGCCGCTGGCAGCCGCGCGTAGTCGCGGAACTCGTTGACCAGGCGCTTCATCGCGTCCACCTGGTCCACGATGGTCTTGACCGATTTGGTCAGTATGGCCTGCTCCGGCGCAGCCACCTTGCCCGAGAGCTTCATCTCCAGCCTCTCGGCCGAGAGCTGGATCGGCGTGAGCGGGTTCTTGATTTCATGTGCCAGGCGGCGCGCCACTTCGCCCCAAGCCTGGGAGCGCTGGGCCGAGACGATCTCGGAGATATCGTCGAAAACCAGCAGCCGGTGCGTGCCAGGCAGCTTTGCGCCGCGTGCCACCAGGGTGATGGTGGTGTCGCCCTGGTGGCCCACCAGCGCGCCGGAGTTTCCGCCGAGCTCGAACGACTGCTGCCAGTGGTCCAGCCCGTCGCCGCTGCGTTCGCCCATAAACGAGTCGAAGTGGGCCTGGACCTGACGGCCAAATTCGCCCAGCCCCTCGAGGTCGGCCAGGCGCCGGCCTTCAAACGCGGCCAGCGGCAGGCGCAGGATGCGTGTGGCGCCGGGGTTGGAAGACCGGATCACGCCATCAGCGTCGAGCACGATCACGCCGGCCGTAAGGTTGTCCAGGATGGTCTGCAGGTTGGCGCGCGCTGCGTCCACTTGCTCCATGCTGGCGCCCACGGCCTGGCGCGCGTCCGAGAGCTGCTGCGTCATGTCGGCAAAGGCACGGGTCAGGCCACCGAGTTCGTCCTTGCCCTGCAGCGCCGCTTTGGGCGTGAGGTCGCCGGCTGCGACCTGGCTCATGCCGTCGGCCAGCAACAGCAAGGGCCGCAGGATCTGGTTGCCCAGCACCACGGCAAGCAGCACCGCACCGAAGACGGCCAGAAACAGGCTCAATGTGAGGGTGCCGATGTACATGCGCTTGAGGCCTTCGCGCGCCAGGGATCGCTCCTGGTACTCCCGGTTGGCCTGTGTGACTGCCAGCGCGTTGGTGACGAGCGCACCTGGGAGCGCCTGTGACAACAGCAGAAAACGCGGCTCTGCCTGCAGCTGGAAGCCCGGGTTGGCCACCACTGCCAAAGCCTTGATGCGCGCATCGTTCACAGTGGCTGGCGTGGCGTCGTCCAGCCCCTCGACCCAGCTCACGACCCGCGCGTTGCGCGCGCTGCGGAACTGCAGCGTCGACGGACGCTCGGCATTGATCTGGAACCGCGACTGGCTGACCGCTGTGATGACCTGGCCCGCGCCGGAGAACAACACGACGTCGGTGGCGCCAAACTGGTCGCGCAGGCGTTCCAGCGGCAACGTGCTGGCGGCGTCGGGCACGGCGGAGAGCTGCGGGGCTGCGGTGCGCGCCTTGTTGGCCAGGTCGCTGGTCAGGGTTTCCAGGGTGACACGCCCCAGATTCAGGCCCGCGTCGAGTGCGCCCTCCACCTTGACGTCGAACCAGCTCTCGATCGATCGCGACACAAACTGGTACGACACCACATAGATCAGCATGCCCGGCGCAAAGCCGGCTAGTGCAAATATGGCCGCCAGCTTTACCAGCAGGCGGCTGCCAAAACGCTTTCTGCGCAGGCGCACGAGCAGGCGCACGACAATCCAGCCGATGACCAGCAGCAGCAGGCTGGCCACGACAACATTCAGGGTGAAAAGCCGCGCGTAGTTGCGCTCGTACAGGTCGCGGTTGTTGGTTGCCTGGGTCAGCAGGAACAACAACACCAGGCCGATGCCGGTCATTGCCGCCAGCCCGACACCGATTGTCCAGCGCAGGGCGCGCGACTGATGGCTCTGCGGGCTGCGGTGCTGGGCACCTTCGGGTGGCCGTGCGGTGCTCAACGGGGAGCCTCGGGACTGATCTGCTGCGTCGACTTGACGAAGATGCTCCAGTCGGAGTGGCCAAAAGCGCCAATCTGGAACGGCCGCGGCAGTTGCGCCAGGTCGAGTCCGAACCGGAATTCGACCTTGTGCGTGGCATCAGCGTCGATCATGCTTGCATCGGCCACCTTCCAGCCCGAAAAGCGCTGCAAGGCGGTCATGGCGTCGGACAGTGAATCGAAGTTCTGATTCAGGGCCATTCCCAGGCTGTTGGAGGTTATGAGCCCGGACGAGACATGCAGGCGCCAGCGCCGGGTGAGCGGCTGGTAGGCCAGGCGCATGTGCCGCTGAACACCGGCAACGACCTTGTCTGACCAGTACCAGCGGTGGCGCACGACGTCCACTTCAGCGAGGAAATACATCGGCACGCCTTTGACAAGCGCTTCTTCGACTGCGGCCGGCAGGTCCACCCGGACAGCGGCATACAAGAGCAGGCCCTCGGCGCTGCGTTCCAGCCGCATCTGGGTGATTTCAGCCGTGCTCCCGTCGGCCAGGGCCGTGTGCCCTGGCAGCAACAGCAGGAAGACGCTGAGAAGCGCCGGCGCCAAGCTAGCCCGGGCGCTTTTCCAGCAGTGCGTAAAAAAAGCCGTCATGGTCACCACCACGATTGTCCGGGAGCGCCACGCTGTTTGCCTTGAAATAGGGGAGCAAATGTCCGGGTGAAGGCAGCAAGCGGGCGTCGGTGTTGTGCGCAAGAAACGTTTCGATCTGCTGTCGCCCCTCGCTACGGAACACGGAACAGGTGCAATAAAGCAGCCGCGCGCCCGATTTGAGCAGGGGCCACAGGCTGGCCAACAGCCGCGCCTGCACGCGCGCCAGTTGGTCGACGTCTGTCACACGGCGCAGCCAGGGAACATCCGGATGGCGCCGCACAATGCCCGATGCGGTGCATGGTGCGTCGAGCAAGATGCCATCGAACGGCTGGCCATCCCACCAGCCCGCAGGTTGGGCTGCATCACCTGCCACCACGCTGGCCGACAACTGCAGGCGTGCCAGCGTCTCGCGGATGCGGTCGCAGCGCTGGGGGTCTAGGTCCAGCGCCAGCACGTCGGCATCACACAGTTCGAGCAGGTGGGCCGTCTTGCCACCCGGCGCGGCACAGGCGTCGAGAATGCGTGGCCGCCCGCTGTCACCCGCCATGGCACCCAGCAGCAGGGGAGCCGCCATCTGGGCCGCACTGTCCTGCACCGATACCACACCTTGCGCAAAACCCGGCAGGCCAGTCACCGGAACCGGCTGCTCAAGCTGGACCGCTTGCGGCCCGACGACGCGGGCAGAGATGCCGGCAGTCTGCAGTTGCTCCAGGTAGGCCTGCGGGCTTGCCCGCCGGGCGTTGACGCGCAAAGTCATTGGCGGGTGGCTGTTGTCTGCGCGCAAGATGTCCTGCCAATTTGCAGGATGGTCATTTTTCAGGCGCTTGATCCACCACGCCGGGTGGTTCCAGGCCGCGACCGGATCGGCTTCGGACTTGGCCACCAGGGTTTCGCGCTCCCGCAGGAAGCGCCGCAGGCATCCATTGATGAACCCGGCCTGGGCCAGCGTTGGACTGTGCCGCTTGGCCGCCTCGACGGCCTGGTTGACGAGGGTGAAAGCGGTGTAGGACGCCCCCTCCTCGCGCCACCCCAGCGCCAGCACAACACACAACAGGGCATCGGCCTGGGCCGGTGGCGCACGCGCTGCGAGTTGTCGACGCAGATTCTCAGCCCTTGCCAGCGACCGCAAAACTTGGAAAGTGAGTGCCTGCACAGCCGGCCTCAAAGCAGGCTCAACCTGGGCCAGCGCCGCGGTACCGGACACCCCGCCACGAACTGCCATCAGCACGGCGCTGGTAGCCTGCAGTTGCCGCCACAACGGCACCGGAGTCGGGGTGGATTGCTGGCTCACAGGCTTCCCGCCGAACGAAAGCCGAAAATGCGCGCCAGCACCAGCGCCGGGAACTGCGCAATGGCGACATTGTGGACCTGCACCGCCTGGTTGAACGCCTCCAGGGTGTCGCCCACCAGGCGGCGGTTGTCCATCCAGGCGATTTGCCAGGAGGCAGGCAAGGTCTGCGGGCGCTGTTCGTGGCACTCAGTCACAAGACGGTCCCACCAGACCTGCAGGGTGGTGTAGGCGGATTGCAGGGCGGCGACGGATTCTGCGTCCAGCACCTGCTTGCGCACCACACGCAACGACACGTCGAACTGGGTGCACGCAGCCTGCAACCCGGCCCACAGTCCGGAGCCAGCCAGCGCGGGGTGCGTGCGCAGGGGATCGAAGGCCATGGGCGATTGCTCCTGCAGCAGGGCTATGAACTGGGCCATGCGGGCGTCCAGCGGCTGGAACGCGAGCAAGACCTGCCCGCGCAGCCGGACCAGGCGGTTGTAGGCGCCGACAGCCCAGAACAATGCCAGGGCCAGCACCACCCAAAGTGTTGTGGACTCCGTCAAGGCAGGCCTGCTGCGCCATGCACCAACACAAACGCCCCATACCCCGCCAGGGCGGGACAAGGGGCGTTGCTGCCGCGCACCGGACCGGGCTTATTCGGCCACCGTGCCCGCGTCTGCGTCGGCTGTGGACACTTCGGCCGACTCACCTGCCAGCTCAGCCGCCTCGGCTTCGGCAATCGCACGGCGTTCGGCGTCGTCCATGTTTTCCCGGACGGCGCGCGCTTCGTGGTACGCCATGCCGGTGCCGGCAGGAATCAGGCGCCCGACGATGACGTTTTCCTTCAGGCCACGCAACTCATCGCGCTTGCCCATGATGGCGGCTTCGGTCAACACGCGGGTGGTTTCCTGGAAGGATGCCGCGCTGATGAAGCTGTCGGTGGAAAGCGACGCCTTGGTGATGCCCAGCAACAGGTTGCTGAAGGTCGCCGGAATCTTGCCTTCGGCGCGCAGGGCGTCGTTGGTGTTGAGCATTTCCGAGCGTTCGACCTGCTCGCCACCGATGTAGCTGGAGTCGCCGACGTTGTCGACCACGACCCGGCGCAGCATCTGGCGCACGATCACCTCGATGTGCTTGTCGTTGATCTTCACGCCCTGCAGGCGGTAGACGTCCTGCACTTCGTCGACGATGTAACGTGCCAGCTCTTCGGAGCCCAGCAGGCGCAGGATGTCTTGTGGGTCGGCCGGGCCGTCCACCACGGACTCGCCCTTGTTGACCACCTGGCCCTCGTGCACCAGGATGTTCTTTTCCTTGGGCACGAGCTCTTCCCAGACCTTGCCGTCCGGGTCGGTGATCTGCAGGCGGATCTTGCCTTTGGTTTCCTTGCCGAACGACACTGTTCCGGTCATCTCGGCCAGCGCACCCTTGTCCTTCGGCGAGCGGGCTTCGAACAACTCGGCCACCCGCGGCAGGCCGCCGGTGATGTCGCGCGTCTTCTGGCCTTCGATCGGGATACGGGCCAGCACTTCGCCTGGGCCCACGTCCATGCCGTCACGCACCTGGATCAGCGAACCGATCGGGAACCCGATCGTCACCGAGTGGTCGGTGCCGGGGATCTTGACCTCGTTGCCGGACGGGTCGATCAGCTTGACCTGCGGACGCACGATCTTGGCGGCGCCACGGCGTTTCGGGTCGATCACCACCAGCGTCGACAGGCCGGTTACCTCGTCAAGCTGCTTGGCGACCGTGAGGCCTTCCTCGACATTCTCGAATTGCGCCTTGCCGGCGAACTCGGTGATGATGGGGCGGGTCAGCGGATCCCAGTTGGCCAGGATGGCGCCAGCCTTGATGGTCTGGTCGACCTTGACCGTCAGGATGGCGCCGTAGGGCACCTTGTGGCGCTCGCGCTCGCGGCTGTGTTCGTCATGGATGACGATTTCACCGGAGCGGGCGATCACGACCAGCTCCTTCTTGCTGTTGGTCACATAACGCATCGTGGCGTTGAAGCCGATCGTGCCGTTGGACTTGGCCTCGACGCTGGAGGCGATCGCCGCCCGCGACGCAGCGCCACCGATGTGGAAGGTGCGCATGGTCAACTGTGTGCCTGGCTCGCCGATCGACTGTGCGGCAATCACGCCCACGGCCTCACCACCGTTGATCAGGCCGCCACGGCCCAGGTCGCGACCGTAACACTTGGCGCAGATGCCGAAGCGCGTTTCGCAGGTCAGCGCAGTGCGGACCTTGACTTCGTCGACGCCGGCTGCCTCAAGCACATCAATCACGTCTTCATCGAGCATTTCGCCTGGCGCGAACAACACAGAACGGTTTTCCGGGTGCAGCACGTCCTCGGCAGCTGTGCGCCCAAGCACGCGGTCGCGCAGCGATTCGATCACTTCACCGCCTTCGACGATGGCGCGCATCAGGTAGCCGTTGGTGGTGCCGCAGTCTTGCTCGGTGACAACCAGATCCTGGGTGACGTCGACCAGGCGGCGTGTGAGGTAACCCGAGTTCGCAGTCTTCAGCGCCGTGTCGGCCAGGCCCTTTCGGGCGCCGTGGGTGGAGATGAAGTACTGCAACACATTGAGACCTTCACGGAAGTTGGCCGTGATGGGCGTCTCGATGATGGAGCCGTCGGGCTTGGCCATCAGGCCCCGCATGCCAGCCAACTGGCGGATCTGGGCAGCAGAGCCGCGGGCGCCGGAGTCGGCCATCATGTAGATGGAGTTGAAGGACTCCTGGTCGACCTCGTTGCCATGGCGGTCGATGGTTTTCTCTTTGGCCAGCTGCGCCATCATGACCTTGGACACTTCGTCGCCGGCCTTGCCCCAGATGTCCACCACCTTGTTGTAACGCTCGCCGGAGGTCACCAGGCCGGAGGAGTACTGTTGCCCGATCTCTTTGACCTCTTTTTCGGCGCGTTCGATGATGCCGTGTTTCTCTTTGGGCACCAGCATGTCGTCGATGCAGATCGAGATACCGGCCTTGGTGGCCAGTCGGAAACCATTCTGCAGCAGCTTGTCGGCGAAGACAACCGTTTCCTTGAGCCCGCACTTGCGGAAAGACACGTTGATGAGTTTGGAGATTTCCTTCTTCTTCAGGGCCTTGTTGATGTTGGAGAACGGAAGCCCCTTGGGCAGGATCTCCGACAACAATGCGCGACCGGCCGTGGTTTCCCACAACTTGGTCGACGGCACCAGGGCGCCGGTATCTTTGTCCTTGGTGTATTCGGTCAGGCGCACATTGATGCGCGCGGTGAGTTCGACCTCGTTCGCGTCGAAGGCGCGCTGGACTTCACCGATGTCGGAGAAGATCAGGCCCTCGCCCTTGCCATTGATGCGTTCGCGGGTGGTGTAGTACAAGCCCAGCACCACGTCCTGCGAGGGCACGATAGACGGCTCGCCGTTGGCCGGAAACAGCACGTTGTTGGAGGCGAGCATCAGCGTGCGGCATTCCATTTGTGCTTCCACGCTCAAAGGCACGTGCACGGCCATCTGGTCGCCGTCGAAGTCGGCGTTGAAGGCCGCGCAGACCAGCGGGTGCAGCTGGATCGCCTTGCCTTCAATCAGGATCGGCTCGAAGGCCTGGATGCCCAGGCGGTGCAGCGTGGGCGCCCGGTTCAGCATGACCGGGTGCTCCTTGATCACCTCCTCGAGGATGTCCCACACCACGGGCGTGCCGGACTCGACTTCTTTCTTGGCCGCCTTGATGGTGGTCGCAATGCCCATGGCCTCCAGGCGCGAGAAGATGAAGGGCTTGAACAGTTCGAGCGCCATCAGCTTTGGCAGGCCGCACTGGTGCAGCTTGAGGGTCGGGCCCACCACAATCACCGAACGGCCGGAGTAATCGACGCGTTTGCCCAGCAAGTTCTGCCGGAAACGACCGCTCTTGCCCTTGATCATGTCGGCCAGCGATTTGAGCGCGCGCTTGTTGGCGCCGGTCATGGCCTTGCCACGGCGGCCGTTGTCGAGCAAGGAGTCCACCGCTTCTTGCAACATGCGCTTTTCATTGCGCGCAATGATTTCGGGCGCCTTCAATTCGAGCAGGCGGCGAAGGCGGCTGTTGCGGTTGATGACGCGGCGATACAGGTCGTTCAGGTCGGACGTGGCGAAGCGGCCGCCGTCCAGGGGCACCAGCGGACGCAGGTCCGGCGGCAGCACTGGCAGCACTTCGAGGACCATCCATTCGGGCTTGATGCCCGACTTGCGGAATGCCTCGAGCACCTTGAGGCGCTTGGCGTTCTTCTTGATCTTGAGCTCGGAGCCGGTCAGGTCGTTGCGCAGTTTCTCGATCGAACCGTCGATGTCGATGCTCTGCAGCAGGTCCTTGATGCCTTCTGCGCCCATCTTGGCCTGGAATTCATCGCCGAACTCCTTGAATTTGGCGTCGAAATCGTCCTCGGTCATGATGCTCATCTTCTTGAGCGTGGTCATGCCGGGGTCGGTGACGACATAGGCTTCGAAGTACAACACGCGTTCGATGTCGCGCAGGGTCATGTCCAGCACCAGGCCCAGACGGCTGGGCAGGGACTTGAGGAACCAGATGTGCGCGCAGGGCGCAGCCAGATCGATGTGGCCCATGCGTTCGCGGCGCACCTTGGTCTGCGTGACTTCCACGCCGCACTTCTCGCAGATCACTCCGCGGTGCTTGAGGCGTTTGTATTTGCCGCACAGGCATTCGTAGTCCTTGATGGGGCCGAAGATCTTGGCGCAGAACAGGCCGTCGCGCTCGGGCTTGAAGGTGCGGTAATTGATGGTTTCCGGCTTCTTGACTTCACCGAAAGACCAGGAACGGATCTTCTCTGGCGATGCCATGCCGATACGGATGGCATCGAAATGCTCATCGGGGGTGAATTGCTTGAACAGGTCGAGTAATGATTTCATGTGTCGCTCCAGTTTTTTGCTTAGCCGCGCTCGAGCTCGATGTCGATCCCGAGTGACCGGATTTCCTTGACCAGCACGTTGAACGACTCCGGCATGCCGGCTTCGATCGCATGTTCGCCCTTGACGATGTTTTCGTAGACCTTGGTACGGCCCTGTACGTCGTCTGACTTGACGGTGAGCATTTCCTGCAGGGTGTAGGCGGCACCGTAGGCTTCGAGCGCCCAGACCTCCATCTCGCCGAAACGCTGGCCGCCGAACTGCGCCTTGCCGCCCAGTGGTTGCTGGGTGACCAGGCTGTAGGGGCCGGTAGAACGCGCATGCATCTTGTCGTCCACCAGGTGGTGCAGCTTGAGCACGTGCATGTAACCGACCGTCGTGGGGCGCTCGAATGCGTCGCCACTGCGGCCGTCGAACAGGTGCGCCTGGGTGCGGGTGGCGGTCAGGCCCTTTGCCTTGGCGATGTCGTCCGGATAGGCCAGCTTGAGCATGCTGCGGATCTCGTCTTCGGAGGCACCGTCGAACACCGGGGTGGCGAAGGTCGCGCCCTTGGCCAGGTTGGCGGCCATCTCGAACACTTCGTCGTCGCCGAGGGTGGAGAGGTCTTCCTTGCGGCCGGAACCGTTGTAGAGCGACTCCATGAAGCCGCGCAGTTCGGCCACCTTGGCCTCTGCCTGAAGCATGTCACCGATCCGCAGGCCAAGGCCCTTGGCGGCCCAGCCGAGGTGCACTTCGAGCACCTGCCCGACGTTCATCCGCGATGGCACGCCCAGCGGGTTGAGCACGATGTCACACGGCGTGCCGTCTGCCATGTAGGGCATGTCCTCGACCGGAACGATCTTGGACACCACACCCTTGTTGCCGTGGCGCCCGGCCATCTTGTCACCTGGTTGCAGGCGGCGTTTGACGGCCAGGTAGACCTTGACCATCTTGAGCACACCGGCTGGCAATTCGTCACCCTGGGTGAGTTTCTTGCGCTTTTCCTCGAACGACAGGTCGAAGCTGTGGCGCGTCTGCTCGAGCGAGTTCTTGATGCTCTCCAACTGGGCGGCGGTTTCGTCGTCGGCTGGGCGTATATCGAACCAGTGGAATTTTTCAACCGCAGACAGGTAGGCCTTGTCGATCTTCGTGCCCTTGGCGAGCTTTTGCGGACCGCCATTGGCGACCTTGCCGGTCAGCAACTTCTCGATCCGGTCGAAGGCGTCGGCCTCGACGATGCGCAACTGGTCGTTCAGGTCGAGCCGGAAACGCTTGAGTTCGTCGTCGATGATCTGCTGGGCGCGGCGGTCGCGCACGATGCCCTCACGGGTGAAGACCTGCACGTCGATCACGGTGCCTTGCGAGCCTTGGTCGACCCGCAGTGAGGTGTCCTTCACGTCGCTGGCCTTTTCGCCGAAGATCGCGCGCAGCAGTTTTTCTTCTGGCGTCAGGGTGGTTTCGCCCTTGGGCGTGACCTTGCCAACCAGTGTGTCTCCGGGCATGACTTCGGCACCCACATAGATGATGCCGGATTCGTCGAGGCGATTGAGTTGCTGCTCGCTCAGGTTCGGGATGTCGCGGGTGATTTCCTCGGCGCCGAGCTTGGTGTCGCGGGCCATCACGACCAGTTCCTCGATGTGGATCGAGGTGTAGCGGTCGTCGGCGACGACGCGTTCGCTGATCAGGATCGAGTCTTCGAAGTTGTAGCCGTTCCAGGGCATGAAGGCGACCAGCATGTTCTGGCCCAGTGCCAGTTCACCCAGGTCGGTGGATGCGCCGTCGGCGATCACGTCGCCCTTGGCGAGTATGTCGCCCTTCTTGACGATGGGACGCTGGTGGATGTTGGTGTTCTGGTTGGAACGCTGGTACTTGATCAGGTTGTAGATGTCGACACCGACTTCACCAGCCTGTGCTTCCGCGTCGTTGACGCGGATCACGACGCGGGTGGCGTCGACGTAGTCCACCAAACCTCCACGGGTAGCGACCACGACAGTGCCGGAGTCGATCGCGGAGACGCGCTCGATGCCAGTGCCGACGAAGGCCTTTTCGGGACGCAGCACCGGCACCGCCTGACGCTGCATGTTGGCGCCCATGAGGGCGCGGTTTGCATCGTCGTGCTCGAGGAACGGCACCAGTGACGCCGCTACCGACACGATCTGCGCGGGGGACACGTCCATGTACTGCACACGATCGGCGCCGACCAGGATCGACTCGCCTTTTTCGCGGGCCGACACCAGGTCGCCAGTGAGTTTGCCGTCTTTGTCCAGCAGCGCATTCGCCTGGGCGATGACGTATTTGCCTTCTTCGATGGCCGACAGGTAGTCGATCTGCATCGTGACAGTACTGTCGGCCACGCGCCGGTAGGGGGTCTCGATGAAGCCGTATTCGTTCAGGCGGGCGTACAGCGCCAGCGAGTTGATCAGGCCAATGTTCGGGCCTTCCGGGGTTTCAATCGGGCACACACGGCCGTAATGGGTGACGTGCACGTCGCGCACTTCGAAACCTGCGCGTTCGCGGGTCAAGCCACCCGGGCCAAGGGCGGAAACACGGCGCTTGTGCGTGATTTCCGACAGCGGGTTGGTCTGGTCCATGAATTGCGACAGCTGCGATGCACCGAAGAATTCCTTCAGGGCGGCCGAGATCGGCTTGCTGTTGATCAGGTCGTGCGGCATCAGTGGCTCTTGTTCGGCCTGGCCGAGACGCTCCTTGACGGCCTTCTCGATACGTGCGAGGCCGGTGCGGTACTGGTTTTCAGCCAGCTCGCCGACACAACGCACGCGGCGGTTGCCGAGGTGGTCGATGTCGTCGACTTCGCCGCGGCCGTTGCGCAGGTCGACCAGGATCTTGACCACGGAGAGGATGTCCTCGTTGGTCAGCACCATCGGGCCGGTGGACTCCGAACGGCCCATCTTGGCGTTGAATTTCATGCGGCCCACGCGCGACAGATCGTAGGTGTCCGGGTTGTAGAACAGGCGCTGGAACAGGGCCTGGACGGCGTCTTCCGTCGGTGGCTCGCCGGGGCGCATCATGCGGTAAATGGCGACGCGGGCGGCAAATTCGTCCACGGTTTCATCACTGCGCAGGGTCTGCGAGATGTAGGCGCCCTGGTCGAGCTCGTTGGTGTAGATGCACTGCAGATCCTGCACGCCGGAGCTGCGCAGCTTCTTGAGCAGTGCGTCGGTCAGTTCGTCGTTGGCCTTGGCAATGATCTCGCCAGTGTCGGCATCGACCACATTGCGGGCGACCACGCGGCCGACCAGGAAGTCTTCAGGCACGCTGATGTGCGTGGTGCTGGACTGCTCCAACTCACGGGTGTGCCGCGCAGTCACGCGTTTGTCCTTGGCCACGACCACCTTGCCGGCCTTGTCGGTGATGTCGAAACGGGCGACTTCTCCACGCAGGCGCTCGGCCACGAATTCCATCTGGGCACCGCTGTCCATGAGTCGGAAGTTGTCGTTGACGAAGAAATTCGCCAGGATCGACTCAGGGTTCAGGCCAATGGCCTTGAGCAGGATCGTGACCGGCATCTTGCGGCGACGGTCGACACGGAAATACAGGATGTCCTTGGGATCGAACTCGAAATCGAGCCACGAGCCACGGTAGGGGATGATGCGCGCCGAGAACAGCAGTTTGCCCGAGCTGTGCGTCTTGCCCTTGTCGTGTTCGAAGAACACGCCGGGTGAACGGTGCAGCTGCGACACGATCACGCGCTCGGTGCCGTTGATGATGAAGGAGCCCTTGCCGGTCATCAGGGGCACTTCGCCCATGTAGACCTCTTGTTCCTTGACCTCTTTCACGACCTTGTTTTGCGAGGTGGAGGACTCACGGTCATAAATGATCAGTTGCACCTTGGCACGGACAGCGGAGGCGAAGGTCAGGCCACGGGTCTGGCATTCGCGCACGTCGAAGGCGGGTTTCGCCAGGTTGTACTCGAGAAATTTCATCTCGACAAAACCATTGTGCGAGACGATCGGGAAGGCGGCGTCGAACGCGGCCTGAAGGCCCTCGACGGTGCGCCGCTTCGGCCCGACGTCAGCCTGCAAAAACGCGGTGTAGGCGTCTTTCTGCATCTGCAGCAGGTAAGGGATTTCGAGCACGCTGTCGCGATTGCCAAAATTTTTGCGAATTCGCTTGCGTTCGGTATATGAGTAAGCCATGAGATCTCCGGGCAAAGACTTGGGAATCCTGTTGGTCCTGCACTGTGTCGCCGGGCTTGGGGCCCAGCAGGCTTGGTGATTGGCCGCTACCAATCATTGGCGGACGGCTGCACGTTGCGTGCAACCCGAACCAAGGCATCTTCTGCAGTCGGGGTCAGAAGACACTAGAAAAAGGCGACCGATCGCCGTTTTCTGGTGTGCTCTTTCAAAGCACAAAGGCTGGGAAGCGTTGGTACCGCTCCCCAGCCCTTGAGGGGCGATGTTTACTTGAGTACAGCCTTGGCGCCGGCGTCTTCCAGCTTCTTCTTGCCAGCTTCGGCGTCGGCCTTGGAGATCGCTTCCTTGACGGCTTTGGGAGCGCCGTCGACCAGGTCCTTGGCCTCTTTCAGGCCCAGGCCGGTGATTTCTCGCACGGCCTTGATGACCGACACCTTGTTGGCGCCGATTTCCGTCAGCATGAGGTTGAATTCGGTTTGTTCTTCAACCACTGCAGCAACTGCGCCACCACCTGCCGCCGGGGCCGACATGGCTGCAGCGCTGACACCAAACTTCTCTTCGATGGCTTTCACCAGGTCGTTGAGTTCCATGACCGTCATGCTGTCCAGCGAGGTCAGAAATGCGTCTTTATCGAATGCCATTTTTCAATTTCCTTCAGTCTGTTGGAGGCATCAGGACCGGTTGGACCCGGACGCCTCGAAAAGTTCGTTCATTGGTACAAAGTTCTGCTGCCAATCAGGCCGCAACTGCTTCCGGCTCGGCGACTGCCTCCGGTGCGCCTCTTTTTTCCGCCAACGCTGCCAGCACGCGGGCTGTACGCGAAATAGGCGACTGCAACAAGCCCACCAACTGGCCCAGCAACACTGCCTTGGAGGGAATGTTGGCCAATTGCTTCACGCCGTTCACATCCAGGGCCTTGCCTGCGAATGCACCGCCGCGAATCACCAACTTGTCGTTGGTTTTCGCGAAGTCAGCCACCACTTTCGCGGCGGCCACAGCATCCACAGAGAAACCGTAGATCAGCGGGCCGGTCATCATGTCGGACGCAACCGCAAAACCGCTTCCAGCGACAGCACGACGGGCCAAGGTGTTTTTCAACACACTCAGTTCCACACCGTTGCTGCGCGCCTGGGAGCGCAATTTGGTCATGTCGGCAACCGAGATTCCACGGTATTCCGCCAGTACGAGCGTTTGAGCTTTTGCGGCGAGGCCAGTCACATCACTGACGACGGCTTCTTTCTCACTGCGATTAAGACTCAAGGTCTACTCCTTCTTAATGTGCCGGCAAGTTCAATGTGAACATCGACTTATTGCCCAACACGCCACACTGCAGCGACCAACTGTTTCAGGAACCTAATCCGTTTGCAGCGGGATCGCCATCTGCGTTGGTTGTCTTCGATTAAGCGCGGCCGACCCACGCACCAACGGTCTTGGATGGCCTGTCGCACCTCTTGGCGCTCCAGCCCACCACATCCGGCCACCACGAATGGCGGCCAAAATTCCTTGCTGCGCTGTCAGGCGTTGATGGTCTGGGTGTCCACACGGACACCGACACCCATCGTGCTCGAAACAGCGATTTTTCTCAAATAGACACCTTTGCTGGACGCCGGCTTGGCTTTTGTCAAAGCCTCGACCAGGGCGCTCAGGTTGCCCTGCAACTTGTCGGTGTCGAACGAACGACGGCCGATCGTCGAGTGGACGATGCCGGCTTTGTCGACGCGGAACTGCACCTGACCAGCCTTGGCATTGCGCACCGCCTGAGCGACGTCTGGCGTGACAGTGCCAACCTTTGGGTTAGGCATCAAACCGCGTGGGCCGAGAATCTGGCCCAGGGTACCCACGACACGCATTGCGTCCGGGGCAGCAATCACAACGTCGAAGGGCATGTTGCCGGCCTTGACCATCGCCGCCAGGTCTTCCATGCCGACGATGTCGGCGCCGGCTGCCTTGGCCTCCTCGGCCTTGGCACCTTGGGCGAATACTGCAACGCGCTTGGTCTTGCCGGTGCCATTGGGCAGGACGACCGCACCGCGGACCACCTGGTCTGACTTCTTGGCATCGATCCCAAGCTGCACCGCCACGTCGATGGATTCATCGAACTTGGCTGTGGCGCATTGCTTGACCATGCCCAAGGCGTCAGCAAGCGGATACAGCTTGTTGCTGTCGATCTTGACCGGCGCGGCTTTTTGTTTCTTGGTCAGCTTGGACATTTACACGCCCTCCACATTCACGCCCATCGAGCGGGCAGAGCCGGCGATGGTACGAACCGCCGCGTCCAGGTCGGCCGCGGTCAGGTCTTTCATCTTGGCTTTGGCAATTTCTTCGAGCTGCGCACGCGTGATCTTGCCAACCTTGTCGCGGTGCGGCTTTGCAGAACCCTGGTCGAGCTTGATGGCCTTCTTGATCAAGGTGGTCGCCGGCGGCGTCTTGATGATGAAGGTGAAGCTCTTGTCGGCGAATGCCGTGATCACCACTGGCAATGGCAGGCCCGGCTCTACGCCCTGGGTCTGCGCATTGAATGCCTTGCAGAACTCCATGATGTTCAAGCCGCGCTGGCCCAGTGCCGGGCCAATCGGGGGGGATGGGTTGGCCTTACCAGCTGGAACTTGCAGCTTGATAAAACCGACGATTTTTTTCGCCATGTCTTACTCTCCTTGCGGGTATTGACGCCCTGGCAACCATCGGATTGGATGGGCTGGAGCTCCCCGGGGTTGACGACTCATCGAGAAACAACCGCATCGAGTCGAAAAATGCGGCATCCAAAACTTTTTGCCGGTCGCCCGCAATGCGGGGATCCGGCGGCGGTGATCAAGTCTTCTCGATCTGGGAAAACTCGAGTTCGACCGGCGTCGAGCGACCAAAGATTGTCACGGACACCCGCACCTTGCTCTTGTCGTAGTTGACGTCCTCGACCGAACCATTGAAGTCGGTGAACGGGCCGTCCTTGACGCGCACATATTCGCCAACCATGAACTCGACCTTGTGGCGCGGCTTCTGGGTGCCTTCCTGCATCTGGTTGACGATCTTGGCCACTTCGGCCTCGGAGATCGGCGACGGACGATTTTTGGCACCGCCCACGAACCCGGTCACCTTGTTGGTGTGTTTCACGAGGTGCCAGGTGTCATCGCCCATCACCATCTCGACCAGCACGTATCCAGGGAAGAATTTGCGTTCGGTGGTCTTCTTCTGGCCGTTCTTGACCTCGACCACTTCTTCCATCGGCACCAAGATCCGACCGAACTTCTCCTGCATGCCGGCACGGTTGATGCGCTCGATGATGTTGCGCTCAACAGCCTTTTCCATGCCTGAGTAGGCATGAACCACATACCAGCGCAAATCCGGATTGGCAGCCGGGGCCAACGGCACCGGCTCGGCAGCGGGGGTTTCTACAACATCGGTCATTATTTTCTCCACCCCAGGATCAGGTCATAAAACACCCACTCGAGTGTCTTGTCGGTCAGCCAGAGAAATACGGCCATCACCACGACGAAACCGAAAACATACAAGGTCATCTGCGTGGCTTCCTTGCGGGACGGCCACACCACCTTCTTGACTTCACGCCATGCGTCACGGCCAAACGCAAACAGCTCCTTGCCGGGTTCGGAAGCAAAGAAAACCACAACCGCCGCAGCCAGGCCGACCAGCAAAGCACCCCACTGGGCGATTTGGCCCTGCTTCGCCAAAAGGTAATAGGCAGCCAAAGCGCCCACCACCAAGACAGCCGCCCCTGCGAGCTTGGCCTTGTCTGTTGGGCTGACGACCGTTTGAACTTGTGACGTTGCCATTTTTTCTCAATCTTGCGCGAAACCGCTACTCGGCAAACCCACCGTCTCCAAGGGATTCGGTGGCAGGGGCGGAAGGAATCGAACCATCAACCTTCGGTTTTGGAGACCGACGCTCTGCCAATTGAGCTACGCCCCTACTCAAACTCACTCCAGAGCCCGCGCGGCAACGAATGCCCCGCAAACCCAACTACGCAATGATCTTGGCAACCACACCGGCGCCGACGGTCTTGCCACCTTCGCGAATCGCGAAACGCAGGCCTTCTTCCATCGCGATCGGGTTGATCAGCTTGACCGTGATCGACACGTTGTCGCCAGGCATGACCATCTCCTTGCC
>CAMAWD010000096.1 GCA_945861785.1 Rhodoferax sp. OV413
GCGCAGCGGCATAAAGGAGGAGCCCGCAGGGCGGGGGACAGCCGCGGAGCCGAATGCGCCGTCGGCCTGGTCCCACACCAAGCCGCCGGGTTCCAGGCTGTCATGTTTTCCGGAAAGACCAACAACGTCCGCAATGGGCCGAAAGCGGAGACCCCCATTGAGGGGTGGCCGGAGCGACCTCGGACTGGCGAGCCGCCGCCAAACCGCTACCATCGAGAAATGACCAGCTACGAAAATTCATGGAACAGGCTTTGGCGCTCCCTCGGCGCCGGTGTGGTCGACCAGCAACTGCTTCCCGAACTGGTCCGGCGCTACTCGGAGCCGCAGCGCAAGTACCACACACTCCAACACCTGGACGCGTGCCTGCGGCATTTCGCCAGCCTGCGGGACCAGGCCACGCGCCCGGACGAGGTCGAGCTGGCCTTGTGGTTCCACGATGCGGTCTACGAAGTCGGCCAGCCAGGCAACGAGGCGAAAAGCGCCGACTGGGCACGTGGTGCGGTGGTCGCGGCCGGCGGCAGCCCCGCGGTGGCAGAGCGCATACACGCATTGGTCATGGTGACCTGCCACGACGTGGCGCCAAGCACACCAGACCAGGAAGTTCTGCTCGACGCTGACTTGTCCATCCTTGGCGCACCTCCTGCGACCTTCGACGCCTACGAGGTCCAGATTCGGGCCGAGTACGCCACAGTGGAAGAAGATGCTTTTCGCAGCCGCCGCCGACGTATCCTGCAGCAGTTCCTGGGCCGGCCCAGGATCTACCATACCGACCAAGTCCATGGAAAATTCGAAACACAGGCACGCGACAATCTTGCGCGGTCGATTCGCCAACTGGATCGCTGACGCCGCCGGAGTCGCAAAGACGTGAATGGCTGCAGCAAGAGCCTGGGCCCGGGCCCCCTGGTCGTGTACAGCGTCTGCATCCTGGGTTGCGCCAGAGCCATCGCGGACCCGGTTATTACCTGGTGACCGTCTACGCAAACCGGGTTGGGCCGGTTCCGGCTCAATGGGAACCTGGTATTCGAACGATTGTGGGGCCTGCCCGTTGCCCGGCCGACACAAGTCAAATACCAGTGGCAGGCCAAATACCGCTGGAAACCGGAGTTCCAGTTCGGTGTGCAGGGTTTCGGGGAGATTGGCCCATGGAACGACTGGGCTCCATCGTCGCGCCAGTCACACCGATTCGGGCCCGTGCTTGCCGGAACACTGCCGCTCGGCAAGCCGCAAGCCGTTCTGTACCAGCTGGCTTACCTCGAAGGAAAGATCTACGCCAAACCCGGGCGCATGGTGTCGTTGCGGCTGCAGTACGCCTTTTAGCCGCGCAGAGACGCCGGGTGGGCGTCAGCCGCGTGCGGCAGTTGCTTCGTCGAGCGCCTTGCAGTTGGGGGCGCAGACAGTCTGCGACTTTCCAGCCACTTTGCGCGTACCCATCAGTGAGCGCGGGCGGTGCTTGCCACACATGAAGCAGGACATGGTGGCGCCGCCGAACGACGCCGCAGCGGCGAACGGGGAGCCGGACGCCTTGGATTTGTAGCGCAAACCATCGGCCATGACGGCCGTCTTCGCCTCAGCTTTGGCCATTGGTCGACCTCTTGGGGGTTGGGGACATCGTGAGTTTCATGGGTGCGGTATGGAGACAATACGGAATATAGCAAGCAGATAGTAACTCAGGTGCGGGTTTCGCCTTCCGGAGAGGGCATATCGGCACCCGCCAGCAACACCCCACCAGCAACCGACAGGTGCTGATTCTGGCGCGGCAAGCCGGCCTGCGCGCGCAGCCGAACCGGGGTCGCCCTGGCCAGTAGCCGCCCTCGCAAGGACTGCGGCCTCGCGCGTGCGCCACTGGCCAGGTAGTCGGCCAGCAGCGCCTCCTCCACCACCGCCGCATCCACATGTGCCTGTGCACGCAGAAAATCAGCAAGATGGTCTACCAATTGCTCCGGCGTCAGCCGGTGGGTGGCGCCGGTGCGCGCCCACAGCCAGTCCGCCAGCCGCTGCAGTGCGTGAAAGGCCGAGCCCGGAGCATGCGGTGCAGGCCCTGGCGGCTGCAACAACAACGGCAACGTCCGCCGGAACCGACCCGAATTGGCAATCAGGTCCCAATAGCGGGCCAGTCTTGCAAAGGCTTCCACCTCCGCGGGAGTGACGTCTGCCGTAGACAGCACCGTGTAGGGCGGATCGGGGTCGAACACCAGGCCCGCGTCCTGAGCGGCCAGTGGTGTGCCCCGCAGGCGCTTCAAGACGCCCAGTTGTATTTCCTGCGGGCCCAGTTCCAGCAAACGATCGAAGCCTTGCGCAAAACCCGCGACGGACTCTCCAGGCAGCCCGAAAATCAGGTCGGCGTGCACGTGGGCCCGGGACGCCTCGACCAGCCAGCGCAGGTTGGCTTCGGAGCGCGTGTTGTCCTGCACCCGTGCGATGCGCCGCTGCACGCCGACATCGAAGGTCTGGATGCCGACCTCGAACTGCAGGACACCTGGCGGAAACAACGCAATGCTTTGCTTCAGGCGTTCGGGCAGGTGGTCGGGAATCAGTTCGAAATGCACCGACAGCCCGGCCACCCCCACGGCGTCACCCACGGGGGGAAGGCGGTCCAGAAAAAACTGCAGTATCTGCGCCGCAGTGTCGATCTTCAGGTTGAACGTGCGATCAACAAACTTGAAGTTCCGCGCACCGCGGCGGTACAACGCGTCCAGCGCTGCCAGAAATCGCGGCAGGTCGAACGCCCATGCGGTCTTGTCGAGCGCACTCAGGCAAAACGCGCATTTGAAGGGGCAACCTCTCGATGCCTCGACATAGACCACCCTGTGGGCCAGGTCCTCGTCGCTGTATTCGGCGTACGGCAACGTGATATCGCCCAGCGGCGGCTGCTCGCCGGCGATCACCTTCATGAGCGGCCGGGGGCCATACAGCAGGGCCTGGCACAGGCGCGGAAAAGACACGTCGCCCCAGCCGGTGACCACATGGTCGGCCAGTGCCACGATGGGCTGGGTGTCGAGTTCGTGGCTGACCTCGGGCCCGCCCAGCACGATCTTCAGTGACGGCCGCAGTTCGCGCAACAGGCGCACCAGTGCGCAGGTCTGGGTCACGTTCCAGATGTACACACCGAAACCGATCACCTGTGCACGGCGCACGTCCTGCGCGCCCAGCAGGTCGAGCAGGTCGCGCGCCATGTCCTGGGCTTGTCGCGCAATCGTGAATTCGCGCAGCGCTGTCTGGCCGCGCAGGTCGCCCATGTTCGCGAGCAGGTAACGCAGGCCCAGCGACGCGTGCACGTAACGTGCATTCAGCGTGCACAGAATGATGCGGGGCGGCCCGGGGCATGGCAGGTACATGCCGGTATTATTGGGCCGCATGACCCAAGCACTGTTCCACACCGACGCCACCCTGACCGAATGCAGCGCAACCGTGCGCGCCATCACACCCCTGGGCATCGTTCTGGACCGCACGGTGTTCTACCCGCTCGGTGGCGGACAAGCCGGGGACACCGGCATGCTGGAAGTCCGCTCCGGTTCGCTGGCCGGAACACAGATCACAGTTGCCGACACCCGCAAGGGCAAGGATTCGGACGGCCGCTTCACGGGTGACATCTGCCACGTGCCCGCACCCGACGCCCCTGATCTTTCCGCGCTGCATATTGGCGACACCGTGGTGGCAAAACTCGATTCGGCACGCCGCCACCGCCTGATGCGTTTTCACACCACCACCCATCTCTTGTGCCACCTGGTGCCGCAACTGGTGAACGGCTGCTCGATCACGCCTGACTACGCGCGGCTGGACTTCAACATGACCGACCCGCTCGACAAGGATGTCCTGAGCGCAGGTATTGCGCGGCTCGTCGCCGCAGCGCTCCCGGTGGTGCTGGGGGCGATCACTGACGCCGAACTCGACGCCAACCCATCCCTGGTCAAGAGCATGAGTGTGCAACCCCCGCGCGGCAGTGGCAGTGTGCGGACTGTCCGCATCGGTGGCGACGACCTGATCGACTTGCAACCCTGCGGCGGCACCCATGTGGCCAACACGTCCGAGATCGGCGCCGTGGTTGTGACGCGGATCGAAAAGAAGAGCGCCACCACGCGGCGGGTCGTGCTGGGCTTTGCCGCCTGAATGCCGGCCGTATTCGGGCCGGCTCCGGAACTTTGAGCACGGGTCGACGCTCCCACTCCCAACATGTTGTTTTCCCGACTGATCCACACGGCCGCGGCCACCATGGCCATCACGCTGCTTGCCGGTGGGGCCGCGGCACAAACAGCCTCCCTGCCCGGGGCAGTCGTCACGACGGAGCAGGTACGGGCCGAACTCGTGGCACACGCCCCCGATGGTGTTCAGCCTGGCAAGGTGCTCTGGGTCGGGCTGCAACTTGCGCACCAGCCTGAATGGCACACCTACTGGAAAAACCCGGGCGATTCCGGCCTGGCCACGGTCCTGCAATGGACCTTGCCTGCGGGCATCGACGCCGGCGCGATCGCCTGGCCTCTGCCGCGCAAGATCCCGATTGGCAACCTCGCCAACTACGGCTACGAGGGTACTGTGCTGCTCCCGGTGCCGCTGACGGTGGCGCCGAACTTCCAGCCCGGCCTGCTTTCGGGGGATCTGGAGATCAAACTGCGTGCCTCGTGGCTGGTGTGCAAAAAGGAGTGTGTTCCCCAGGACGGCGCGTTCGTGCTGAAAATCCCGGCACGCAGTTCGACCGCCGGCCACCGCGCGGAGTTCGATGCCACGCTGCAGTCCCAACCGCAAGGCCTTGCGCCGTCGGCCGGCAACAGCGTGGTTGTGGGCCCAAACGCAATCGCGCTCAGGTTTGACAACCTGCCTGCCAAGCTGCGTGGCAAGACACTGGAGTTTTTCCCCGAAACGCCCGAGGTCATCGAAACCGCGGCCAAATCGACACAGGCTTGGGATGGCGCGCTCTGGACCGCGTCGGTCCCGCTTTCCGCGCACCGCAGCAACAGCCCCGACCGGATGGCCGTGGTGCTCGCACAGGGCGGCCAGGGCGTGCGCGCCGAGTTGCCCGTGCAAGGCACCTGGCCGGCTCTCCCCAGCCCCGGTTCGGCAGCGGTCGCGCTGCCAGCGGTGATGGCCACACCGGCCGGCCCGTCACTGGGATTGTGGGCGGCCCTGGTCGGTGCCCTGCTGGGCGGGCTGATCCTCAACCTGATGCCTTGCGTGTTTCCTGTGCTGGCAATCAAGGTGCTGGGGTTTGCCAGACACGCCGGCGACCGGCGCGCGCACCGCGCAAGCGGCCTGGCCTACACCGCAGGTGTGGTGCTCAGTTTCACCGCGCTTGGCCTGTCCCTGCTGGGGCTGCGCAGCGCCGGGGAGAGCCTGGGCTGGGGCTTTCAGCTGCAGGACCCGTCGGTCATCGCGGCGCTGGCCGTGCTGTTCACGCTGATCGGGCTCAACCTGGCGGGCCTGTTCGAGTTCCGCCACCTGCTGCCGTCCTCGGTTGCCACCCTCCAGGCCCGCCACCCGTCGGCCGACGCCTTCCTGACCGGCGTTCTCGCAGTCGCGGTGGCATCTCCGTGCACAGCGCCGTTCATGGGCGCATCACTGGGCCTGGCCGCCACGCTGCCGGCCTCGCAGGCACTGGCCATCTTCGCTACGCTCGGGCTCGGGCTGGCGCTGCCTTACCTCTTGGCCAGCCTGGTGCCGGCATTCGCACGGGCCTTGCCCCGGCCGGGTCGGTGGATGGACACCCTGAAGCGTTTTCTGGCCTTTCCGATGTTCGCCACCGTCGTGTGGCTGGTCTGGGTGCTCGGGCAACAAAGCGGCATCGACGGCGCCGGCGCCTTGCTGGCGCTGCTGGTGGCAATCGCCCTGGTGGTGTGGAGCCTCAACCTGGTGGGGCGCACCCGTGTCGTCGCAGGCACGCTGTCCGCAATCGTCCTGGCCTTGCTGGCATGGGGCCTGGCCCCCTACATCGTCCGGCCTGTCGAGCCGCCGGCGGGTGCCATGGCCAACGGCTGGGAGGCCTGGGAGCCCGGCCGCGTAGAGCAACTGGTGGCGAGTGGGCGGCCGGTGTTCGTCGACTTCACGGCTGCCTGGTGCGTCACCTGCCAGGTGAACAAACAGACGACATTGCACAACCAGGGCCTGCTCGACGATCTGGCCCGGCACAAGGTGGCCTTGCTGCGGGCGGACTGGACCCGCCGTGACCCGGCCATCACCGCAGCGCTGCGCCAGCTCGGGCGCAATGGCGTACCGGTGTATGTTTTCTACCAGGCCGGAAAGGCACCCGTGGTGCTGTCCGAAGTGCTCAGCGTGCGGGATGTCCGCGCGGTCCTGGAGCGGCTGCAGGGCGCGCCCCGCTGAGGGCCCGCGAGACTGGTCAGACGCAGTGTTCCCGGCTATAGTCGGCCCGGTCTGCACCAGGTGTGCAGTTTCTTTCGGGAAGCCTGACGTGAACCAAGCAAATACCGCGCCGGCGCCGCGGTCGCCTGACGCCGACGACGACACCTCACACGATGCCGCGCACTCTGATTTTGCTGCCACCGGCCCGGACGAAGATCTGGACCCTGCTCTCGACTGGTGGCCGGAGTCCGCCGACGGGCAATGCAGCGAAAACGCGGCCCTGTTTGCGGCCTCGCAGTCCGCACCACTGAACGTCGTCTGACAGCACCCCGGCCAGGCGCGATGGGCGCCATGTCGGGCAGACAGCTGCAATATCGACCGCAATCCTTGGTGCCACAATAGCCGAATGACCCCACCGGCCCAGCACGACTCCTTCGCTCCGCTCCAGAACACCAGCTTCCTGCGCGCCTGTATGCGCCAGGCCACGGACCACACACCCGTGTGGCTGATGCGCCAGGCGGGGCGCTACCTCCCTGAATACCGCGCAACCCGCGCCAGGGCTGGCAGCTTCATGGGGCTGGCAACCAACACCGATTACGCCACCGAGGTGACGCTGCAGCCGCTCGAGCGTTACCCGCTGGACGCCGCGATCCTGTTCAGCGACATCCTCACAGTGCCCGACGCTATGGGGCTGGGCCTCAGTTTCGCGATCGGTGAAGGCCCACGTTTCGCCAGGTCGGTGCGCGATGAAGCGGCGGTGAATGCGCTGGCTGTGCCGGACATGGACAAGCTGCGCTACGTCTTCGATGCCGTGACATCGATCCGCCACGCCCTGAACGGCCGGGTGCCGCTGATCGGGTTCTCCGGCAGCCCCTGGACGCTGGCCTGCTACATGGTGGAAGGGGCCGGCTCCGACGACTACCGCCAGGTCAAGACCATGATGTACGCGCGCCCCGACCTCATGCACCGCATCCTTGCGATCAATGCCGACGCCGTGGCGAACTACCTCAACGCCCAGATCGAAGCCGGCGCCCAGGCGGTGATGATTTTCGACAGCTGGGGCGGGGTGCTGGCCGACGCCAACTTCCAGCAGTTCAGCCTGGCCTATACCGCCCGGGTGCTGAAGCAACTCAAACGCGAACATGCGGGTGTCGTCATCCCGCGCATCGTATTCACCAAAGGTGGTGGCCTGTGGCTCGACGAGATGGGCCAGCTCGACTGCGAGGTGCTGGGTTTGGACTGGACGGTCAACCTGGCGCGCGCCAGGGCTGCCGTCGGCGGGATGCCCGGCGGGCCGGGCAAGGCCTTGCAAGGCAACATCGACCCGAATGTGTTGTTTGCCGGCCCGCAGCAGATCGAGGCCGAGGTGGAACGCACGCTGCGGAGCTTTGGCACACCCCACCAGGCACCCGCCGACGACCCCGATCGGGTTGGCCCAACCCATATTTTCAATCTCGGCCATGGCATCAGCCAGCACACTCCTCCTGAAAGTGTAGCAACGCTCGTAGACGCCGTGCACGCTGGCTCGCGACGCCTGCGCAAAACCTGAAACACGCGGGGATGCTTACACCAAATGGGCCGGGAAAGGTTGGTGAACCCTGACTTATGCACAAATTTTTTGTTGCGCTGCGCAAGGGCAGCAGAACACGACAACGCTTTGCTACAAAACCCATAGCGATCGTAAGTCGTTGATTCATATGGAAATTGCCCAATTGCTTTTTTGGCAGGCATTCCAGCCAAAGCCTTGATACGCAAGGCTTTGGCGTCGGCGGCGGGTAAATATCAACAAAGTTATCCACAGATTCACTGGATGAGGTCTAAAGTACTTACAGATCAAGCACTTAAGCCGTATTTCACAAGTTCACATCAACATGCAGGGCCAACTGGCAAGATTGGATGACCCACCTGGTTTCGGTTCTGGTGCAAACCCCGGCCCACAGCCAGCTCGCCGGTGCGCTGACCTACCGAAGTGAGCTGCCACTGACGCCGGGCACGCTGGTTCGCGTGCCGCTGGGCAGCCGGGAACTCCTGGGGGTGGTGTGGGAGCCGGAGCCGCAGGCGGCCACAGCCGAAGTGCCACCGGACAAACTGCGCGACATCGGGCCCGTGTTGTCGGGTCTGCCGCCCTTGTCAGCGCATTGGCGGCAACTGGTGGCCTTCGCGGCCAGTTATTACCAGCGCGGGCTCGGCGAAGTCGCCCTGGCCGCCTTGCCACCCCAGCTGCGCGAACTCAGCGAACGCCAGATGCAGCGTCGTCTGGGGCGCAAGACAGCCCCCACCCCGCCGATCGATGCCCAAGCCACTGTCGAAGCCAGCGTGCACCTGAGCGCGGAACAGCAGGACGTGCTGGCGCGCTTGCACGCCAGCCAGGGCACCTTCGTGTTGTTCGGCACCACCGGCAGCGGCAAGACCGAGGTCTATCTGCAGTGTGTCATGCAATTGCTGCGCACCGACCCCCAGGCACAGGCGATCGTCATGGTGCCCGAGATCAACCTGACTCCGCAGTTGCAGGCGCGTTTCCAGGAGCGGTTTGCGCCCGTGTACGGGGAAAATTCTGTGGTGGCATTGCACAGCGGCATGACCCATCCGCAGCGCTTGCGCAGCTGGCTGGCAGCCCACAGTGGCGCGGCACGGGTGGTACTGGGCACCCGCATGGCGGTGTTCGCGTCGGTGCCGCACCTGAAGCTGATCGTGGTCGACGAGGAGCACGACCCGAGTTACAAGCAGCATGAAGGTGCACGGTACTCGGCGCGCGATCTGGCGGTCTACCGGGGCCGTCTGGAGGGCGCCCGGGTGATCCTGGGCAGCGCGACCCCGTCGCTGGAGAGCTGGTACCACAGCCGACCGGCGGCCGAAGGCGGCCGCTACCTGCGCCTGGCCATGCCCAGCCGCATCGGCGCCGACGCCCAACTGCCGCTGGTGCGCCGCGTCGACATGAACCACCAGCCCAAACGCGCGGTGTTCGCGCCACCGCTGCTGGCGGCCATCACCGAACGCATCGCCCGCGGCGAACAGTGCATGGTGTTCCTGAACCGGCGCGGTTACGCACCGGTGCTGCAATGCACTGCCTGCGACTGGAAAAGCGCCTGCCCGCATTGCAGCGCCTTTCGCGTGTTCCACAAGATCGACCGCACGCTGCGCTGCCACCATTGCGGTTACACCGAGCCTGTGCCACGCGCCTGCCCCGAGTGCGGCAACCTCGACATCACGCCCATTGGGCGCGGCACCGAGCAGTTGCAGGAGCACCTGACCGAGCTGCTGGCACAGGTGCGCCGGCCCGGTTCGGTCACACCCGAGAGGCCTGAGGGCCTGCCTGTCGCCATCGCGCGCATCGACGCCGACAGCACGCGCCTGCGCGGCAGCCTGCAGTCGCAACTGGCGCAGGTGCATTCGGGCGAGGTCGACGTGCTGGTAGGCACGCAGATGGTGGCCAAGGGGCACGACTTCCGGCGCATCACGCTGGTGGCCGCCATCAACCCGGACGGCGCGCTGTACTCCAGCGATTTTCGCGCGCCCGAGCGCCTGTTCAGCCTGCTGATGCAGGCGGCGGGCCGCGCCGGGCGTGACGCCACCATCCGCAGCCGCAGCGAAATGTGGATCCAGACCTTTCACCCGCAGCACCCGCTGTTCGACGCCCTCAAGCGGCATGACTACCCGGCGTTTGCCGCACAGCAGCTGCAGGACCGGCGCAACGCCGGCTTGCCACCATTCAGCTTTCAGGCGCTGCTGCGCGCGGACGCCCGCACGCAGGAGGTTGCGCAGGGCTTTCTGGTGGCGGCCAGCGCCGCCGCCACCGGGCAACTGTCGCACCTGCCCGGCTTTGACCGCGTCACGCTGTACCCGGCCGTGCCCATGGGCATGCAGCGGGTGGCGAACGTGGAGCGCGCCCAGATGCTGGTGGAGAGCCCGTCGCGCGTGGCACTTCAGACGTTTCTGAACCACTGGCATGCCGTCCTGCACGCGACCCGGCAGTCACCGGCCGGCAAGGGGCTGCTTCGCTGGGCGGTGGATGTGGACCCGCTGGCGATCTGAGGTCGGACCGATCCGAAGGGAATTCCGCCGTCAGTCGCACAATACCGCGAGGCTGCGAACCTGCGGCCGCACACCCCAGGAGCAAGCAGCATGCCGTTCACCGTTCTCAGCGCCGAGTTCGCCCACGAGACCAACACCTTCAGCCGGGTGCCCACCGGTTACGACAAGTTCATGGCCCGCTCGCGTTGCCTGGCCGGCGACGAGGCGATTGCCGCGCGCGGCCATGCCAACACCGAATTGGCCGGGTTTCTGGATGCGGCACGCACACACAACTGGCGGCTGATCCATGTGCTGAGCGCTTCTGCCAACCCGGGCGGCCCGGTGACGCAGGACGCGTTCGAACGCCTGGCCGGGCCCATCGTCGAAGCCGCGCAGCGTCACCGCCACGAGATCCACGGCATCGCACTCGGCCTGCACGGCGCCATGGTGACCACACAGTTCGAGGATGGCGAGGGCGAACTGCTGCGGCGGCTGCGCGCGGTTGTGGGGCCAGACCTGCCGATCGCCATCACCCTGGACCTGCACGCCAACGTGACCAAGGCCATGTGCGCCCAGGCCGACATCATCGTGTCGTACCAGACCTACCCGCACACCGACATGCGCCGCACCGGGCTGCAGGCCGGCAACATCCTGCAACGCGCCATGGCCGGCGAAATCCGACCGGTCACCCTGCGCGCCAGCCTGCCGATGCTGGGCGAGACTACCGGCGGGCGCACCGACAAGGGCCCGATGCTGCAGTGGCTGGCCCGCGCCCGGGCCTGTGAGGACCAGGAACCGGATGTATTCGCGGTAAGCCTGAATGCGGGGTTCAGCCACGCCGACATCGCCGAGGTCGGGCCGAGCGTGCTGGTCACCTGCCAGGGCGAACTGACGCGCCACCAGGCCGTTGCCGACGGCATCGCCGACGCCATGTGGGAGGCCCGTCACACCACGCTGACCGACTACCTCACGGCGGAACAAGCAGCCGCCCGCGCTGTTGACTGGCCCGCCGGCCGCGCCCCGCTCGTGGTGGCCGACTACTCGGACAACCCCGGGGGAGGAGCCTACGGCGACTCCACCACCCTGCTGGCAGCCCTGCTGAAAGCCGGCGTGGTGGGTGCATGTTTCGGCCCCATGGTCGACCCGGCGGTGGCGCAGCGCCTGCAACAACACGCTGTAGGGGATACCGTCGACATCGAACTCGGCGGCAAGACCGACCCGCGTTTCGGCGGCGGCCCGCTGGCGCTGTGGGCGCGCGTGCTCTGGCGCGGGGACGGTGCTTACACCGGTGACGGGCCGATGATCGGCGGGCAACAACGCAGCTGGGGCCTGACCGCCGTGGTGCAGGTGGATGGCATCGAGATACTGGTGGTGACCAACGCCGCGCAGATGTGGGACCTGCAGCAGTTCAAGGCCTTCGGCATCGACCCGCAGGCGAAACGGGTCGTCGCACTCAAGTCGGCGCAGCACTTCCGCGCCGCGTTCGAACCCATCGCCGGCGAGGTGATCGTGTGCGACAGCGGCGCATTGTGCGCGCCCGACTGCACAGTTTTGCCCTACCAGAAAGTGCCACGGCCGATCTTCCCGCTCGACCAGGGCATCGACTTGCAGACCTGGCGCGCCGGGCACGCACCCCATCGGCCGTGAACCTTGGGGCGCTGTTACCAATGCGATAGCCACCACCAGCGCCAGCGGCTACCATGCCCCCAGAACACGCACGGAGCAGGCCCATGGATTTGAACTATTCCGCCGAAGAGGCGTTATTTCGCGACGAAGTACGCAGCTGGCTCGCCGCCAAGCTGCCGGACGACATCCGCAACAAGGTCACCAGCTACCGCCATCTGGCGCGCGAAGACATGATCCGCTGGCACAAGATCCTGGCCGCCAAGGGCTGGTCGGTGCCGCACTGGCCCAAGGAGTGGGGCGGTACCGGCTGGAACATCACCCAGCGCTACATCTTCGATGAAGAATTCGGGCGCGCCGGCGCGCCCGGGCTGGCGCCTTTCGGCCCGACCATGTGCGCCTCGGTGCTGATGCGTTTTGGCACCGAGCAGCAGAAAAATCGTTTCCTGCCGCGCATCCGGGAGGGCGACGACTTCTGGGTGCAGGGTTATTCCGAGCCCGGCGCGGGCTCCGACCTGGCGGCCCTGAAGTGCCGCGCAGAGCGTCAGGGTGACCACTATCTGGTGAACGGCCAGAAGATCTGGACCACGCTGGGGCACTTTGGCGACTGGATTTTCTGCCTGGTGCGTACCGACACCACGGCCGAAAAACGCCAGGAGGGCATCAGCTTCCTGCTGATGGACATGAAAACCCCCGGCATCACGGTGCGCCCGCTGATCCTGATGGACGGTGGCCACGAGGTCAACGAGATCTTCTTCGAGAACGTCTTGGTGCCGGTCGAGAACCTGGTGTTCGAAGAGAACAAGGGCTGGACGGTGGCCAAGTACCTGCTGGGCCACGAACGCATGGGCAATGCGCAGGTGGGCGCCTCCAAGCGCGAGATCGCCGCTCTGCGCGCGCTCGCCACAAGCGAGATCCGCAACGGCCGCCCGTTGATCGAGGACAGCCGCTTTGCCGACCGCCTGGCGCGGGTCGAAATCGAACTGCAGGCGCTGGAGCTCACCGCCATGCGTTTCCTGGACCGCATGCGCAAGACCGGCCAGCCCCCGGGCGCGGACGTGTCGATGCTCAAGATCAAGGGCACCGAAATCCAGCAGGCAATCACCGAACTGATGATGCAGACCGTGGGCCCCACAGCACAAGCCTTCGTGGCCGTGGACGGCGGCGCGGTCGACCCGATCAAGTCACGGTTTGCCCCGCGGTATTTCAACTACCGCAAGACCAGCATCTACGCAGGCTCCAACGAGATCCAACGCAACATCATCGCCAAGATGACGCTCGGCCTGTAACCGCGACAAGGACACACCACCATGGATTTCGACTTCACGGAAGAACAGCAACTGCTGGCAGACTCGGTGCGCAAGTACCTCGCCAGCCATTACGATTTCGAAGCGCGCAAGAAGGCCATCGCCTCCAGCCAAGGCATCAGCGACAGCGCCTGGGGCACCTTTGCGCAGATGGGGCTCACTGCCATACCGTTTGCGCCCGAGGACGGCGGTTTTGGGGGCGGCGCGGTCGACCTCATGGCCAGCATGGAAGCATTTGGCGACGCATTGGTAGTGGAACCCCTTCTCGACAACATCGCCCTGGCCGGTCGCCTCGTGGCACGCACGGGTTCGGCGGCGCAACGCACGGCAGTCCTGGCCGGCCTGATCGACGGCACCCGCAAACTCGCATTCGCGGGCCTGGAGCCAGGCCGGCGCTACGAACAGGCGCCCGAATTGACCACCGCCCGCAAGACCGGCTCCGGATGGACGCTCGATGGCCACAAACTGGTCGTGATCGGCGCCCCGCTGGCCGACACGCTGGTGGTGTCTGCACGCACCGATGCCGGTTGCAGCCTGTTTCTGGTGGCGCGCAACGCGCCGGGCGTGGCGCTGAGCAGCTACCGCACGGTGGACGGCCAGCGTGCTGCCGACATCACGCTCAGCGGCGTGTCACTGGGTTCCGATGCGCTTTTGGGCGCCGACGGGGCGGCGCTGCCGGCCATCGAGGAGGCGGTCGACTTCGCCACCGCCCTGTTGTGCTGCGATGCTGTGGGCGCCATGAAGTCAGCCAACGACGCGACGCTGGAATACCTCAAGACCCGCAAGCAGTTCGGCACGCCCATTGGCGCTTTCCAGGCCTTGCAGCACCGCATGGTGGACATGTTCATCGCCTGCGAGTTTGCGCGCTCCATGTCCGTGCTTGCTGCCTGCCGCGTCGATGCCGCAGCCCGCAGCACCGACGCCGCCACGGTTGCAGACAGTCGCCGTGCCGTGTCGCAGGCCATGGTGCGCATCGCGGACGCGGCCCGGCTGATCAGCCAGGAGTCGGTGCAGTTGCATGGCGGCATGGGCATGACAGAGGAGATGAAGGTGTCGCACACCTTCCGGCGCCTGACGGTGCTGGCGCAGCGTTTCGGCGACGCAGACCACCACCTTGCACGGCTGGCCGCGTTGCACTGAACAAGAACGGCGAGGGGCGATCGCGGGCCAGTGGCGGGTTGGGCAATAATCGCTGCACCCTGCCCCCCCGTTTGCCACCTTTTGCCGGGTTGCTTGACGCCCTGTGACTCAAGCAACACCATGCACCGCACCATCTTCACCACACCCATCGTCAACTGGTTGCTTCGGGGGTTTTCGGTTTTCTGGCTCAGGCTCAGGGGCTGGACGGTGCTGGGCTCGCTGCCCGTGGAAGCACAACGCAGTGTTTTCATCGCCGCGCCGCACACCAGCAACTGGGACTTGCCCAACACCCTGATGGTGGCATTTGCGTTGCGGCTCAATATCTACTGGATGGGCAAGGCCAGCATCTTCAGGTTTCCGTTTCGTGGCCTGATGTTGTGGCTGGGAGGAATTCCGGTGGACCGGTCCCGCGCCAACAACCTTGTGGCCGCATCGGCCCAGGCCATCCGCCAGGCCAGTGGTCCGCTGCAATTGGTCGTGCCACCCGAAGGCACCCGCGACAAGACACGTTACTGGAAGACCGGTTTCTACCACATCGCCGAGGCCGCCGGCGTACCGATCGTCTTGTCGTACATGGATTACGGACGCAAGGTGACCGGCATCGGCCCGCTCTTCGTGCCCACGGGTGACATCGACGCCGACATGCTGCGAATCAAGGCCTTCTACGCGCCGTTCAAGGGCAAGAACGCAGGGCAGTTTCAGGCGGATTGATGCATGGGCGAATCGCCCATGCCACAGCAATGGCCCAGCCGGGTCACCCGGCCAGCAGATTGTGAAAAGGCTTGCGGCTCTTCCAGCGGTAGGCGCCAAAATCGCGCTGGTCGGTGGTGAGGATGCGGCCATGCCCCAGGTGCTCGGCGAGCAGCACCAGCGATGCATCGGCGAAGTCCATGGGCAGCCTCGCATACTTCTGCATCAACCTGGGGATATCGGCGACCCTGTCGGGCGGAACATCCCACACCACAAGGCCGCCATCGGCAGCCTCGGCCATCAGCGCCTGCGCGAAACGCGCTCCCAGGCGGTTGGCCATCAAATGCGTGGCTTCGGTCAACACCGGCCAGGTGGTGACCCAGCCCTCCTGCGCGGTGGGTGCCGCAGCCAGTGCACGCGGGTGCCAGGCGTCGGACTTGTCCATCAGTGCATACAGGAAACCTGTGTCAACAGCGATCATGTGCGCTTGCGCCCTGCCGACAGACGCGCCCCTGCGCCAGCGCCCGGCCCAGCCGGCACTTGGGCAAGGTGCTTGGCCACCAGGCCCTGTGACACATAGTGCTTGACGTTGGTTGAGACGTCCTCAAGGCCGCTGTCTCCCTTGCCGATCAACTTGGGGAGGTGCTTCAGGCCCGCGCCGGCGCTGCGCACATGCCGGTAGTAGAAGTCGACGCTGTCACGCAGAACCTCACTGAGCTTGCGGCCGGTACTGGTGGCAAGATAACTCACCTGCTGTTCGGCGACACCTTCAAACCGTGCATTGACACGCATCTCTGGCTCCTTGGTTTCAGCCTTTCAGGCTTTCGGCCATTGTATGACAGTGCATGACAATGGGAAGAAACCACCCGCGACCTCGTCCACCCAAGTCTCAGCCGCGCTCCTTCAATCGCATCGTCAGACCCACCGGGTTCATCGTGAAGGCCATGCGTTCCCGCGCCGGCCCGCCGTCGGGCGTGTCCACCGCGGCGATGTCGAAACTCGCCAGCAGCATGGCCATGGCGACCTTCATCTCCAGCAGCGCCAGGTAACGCCCCGGGCACATGCGCGGACCGGAGCCGAAGGGCATGGCGGAACGTTTGGCGGCCGAGGTCAGCGGCGGATCGGCATCGGGCAACCAGCGCTCGGGCTTGAACGCGGCCGCATCGGTGAAGTGGCGCTCGTCCATGCTGTCGTGGCGCATCACGCCCCACACCATGGTGCCCCTGGGCACCGCCACGTCACCCACGGTGCTGTCGCGCAGCGCATGCAGCACGATGAACGGCGCCACCGGTTTCAGGCGCATGGTCTCGCTGGCGCAGGCATCCAGGTAGACCAACTGGTCCATCAGCTCCGGCGTGAACTGCGACGGGTCGGGGGCCAGGCTGCGCACCTCGTGCTGCAGCCGTTGCAGCGTCTGGGGGTTGCGGTACAACAGGTCGATCATCCAGGCCAGGGTGTTGGCGGTGGTGTCTTCGCCCGCGAGCAGCATGGTCAGCACATTGCCCACCACCTGCGAGTCACCCAGACCACTTCCAGGCTCGTCGGCCGCCAGCACCATGGCCTCGAGCAGGTTGCGCGGCTGGGCGCGCAGTTCCGGGTTGTCGCGCAGGCGCTGGCGTGCCTGGGCCACGAATTCGTGGATCGTGGTCTGGATGACGTCGACGCTGCGGTCCAGCGCGCGGTCGGCCGGCAGCTTGATGTAGCGCCAGTAGGGGAAAAACGAAAAAGCGCGCCGGAAGATCGCCGGCAACACCTTGTCGAGGTGGCGCTGGATCACGTCCTCACCCGACTCCAGTGTGTTGATCTCCTTGCCGAAGGCCAGCCCGGCGATTGCGTCGACCGTGAACCGCATCAGGTCGGCTTGCAGCACGATCGGCTCGCCGGTGCCGGCGGCCTTTTGCCAGCGCCCGCGCAAGCGCAACACCACCTTGACCAGCGACGGAAAATAAGCCCGCACATGGCCGGGCGCAAAACTCGCCATCACCATGCGCCGCTGGCGCATCCAGTCCTCGCCCTCGGCGCTGAACACCCCCTGCGGCAAGCGCATTTCGACCCCGATCGAGCGGCTCAGCGGGCTGCGCTCGAAACCGTCCGGGCGGTCGCGCATGGCGGTGGACAGCAGCGCGTGGTCGGCGATCACCAACTGGTCGCGCCGCCCGAGCCGCATCCTGAAAACCGACCCGTACAACTTTGCCCATTGCTCCACGTTCTGGTGGATGTTGGTGCGCTGAATCTGGAAAGAGTTGCCCAGCACCGGCCAGCCGGGCGGGCCGGGCAGGTCGCGAATCTGGCGCAAGGTCGTGCTGCCCATTGGTGTACTTTCGTGCTGCGCACCGCGCAAACCGCCCCAGGGGCGGCCCGGCATGCCCATGCCGCGCATTGTGCCCGGTGCCGCAGTGCCGCACACGGCGCATCGGCGACAGTGCCAACACCCGGACTCGAAACCCATGCCTATACTTCTGGCCACGGCGCGCCAATGCATCTGGCGCCCAACCATCTCCCAATCCGAAAGGCACCCCATGGTTCAACGCTTGAAGTTCTACATCGACGGCAACTGGGTCGATCCGGTCGCCCCCAAAACCCGCCCCGTCGTCAACCCGGCCAACGAGCAGGTGCTGTACGACATCGCGCTGGGCTCTGCGGCAGACGTCGACCGGGCAGTGGTCGCAGCCCGCGCAGCCTTCGAGACCTTCTCGCAGACCACCCGCGAAGAACGCGTGGCCTTGCTGACGCGCATCGTCGAGGTGTACAAGACCCGCTCCAAGGACCTCGGTGCCGCGATCTCGGACGAAATGGGAGCACCGCTGGGTTTTGCCGAGAAGTTCCAGGTCGGCGCCGGGCTGGGCCATATCCTGTCGACGCTCGAAGTGCTGAAGAACTACGCCTTCGAGGAGCAGCTGGGCTCGGCCACCGTGGTGCGCGAGGCGATCGGTGTGGTGGGCATGATCACGCCCTGGAACTGGCCCATGAACCAGATTGCCTGCAAGGTGGCGCCGGCCTTGGCGGCAGGCTGCACCATGGTCCTCAAACCCTCGGAATACACACCGAGTTCAGCCCTGATCTTTGCCGAAATCCTGCACGAAGCCGGTGTGCCCAAGGGCGTGTTCAACCTGGTCAACGGCCTGGGGCCGGACGTGGGCGCCGCCATGAGCGCGCACCCCGGCATCGACATGATCTCGTTCACCGGCTCCACCCGTGCCGGCATCGACGTGGCGCAAAAGGCCGCCACCACCGTCAAGCGCGTCAGCCAGGAGCTGGGCGGCAAGTCGCCCAACATCATCCTGGAAGACGCCGACTTTCCCAAGGCCGTGGCCGCGGGCGTGGGCAGTGTGTTCATGAACTCCGGCCAGTCGTGCAATGCGCCCACCCGCATGCTGGTGCCGCAATCGCGCATGGCCGAGGTGATGGCGATCGCCAAGGCGGTGGCCGACAAGACCCGCGCCGGCGACCCGCGCGCCGCCGACACCAGCATCGGCCCGGTCGTCAACGAAACCCAGTGGGGCAAGATTCAGGCGCTGATCAACACCGGCGTGGGCGAAGGCGCCACCCTGGTGGCTGGCGGCCCGGGGCGGCCGGATGGCACGACCAAGGGCTTCTATGTCAAACCGACCATCTTTGGCAACTGCAACAACAGCATGGCGATCGCCCGCGAAGAAGTGTTCGGCCCGGTGCTGACCATCCTGGGTTACGAGAACGAAGACGAGGCGGTGCGCATCGCCAACGACACGCCCTACGGCCTGGCCGGTTACGTGTCGGGCGGCAGCGTCGAACACGCTGGCGCCATTGCCCGCAGGATCCGCGCCGGCAACGTCAACATCAATGGCGTGCCCAACGAACGCACTGCGCCTTTTGGTGGCTACAAGCAGTCCGGCAACGGGCGCGAATGGGGGCGGTTCGGCTTCGAGGAGTACCTGGAGGTGAAGGCGATTGCGGGGATGGGGGCGAAGTAGGCTGCAAGGGGATCGAACGCCGGCGGCGCGCTGCGCGTCGTGCGGCACCTCGGGGCTGGTCTGGCAGTTTGGCATCGTCCTGGTCTGCGTGCGCCACCGGGCCGACAACCAAGCAGCGCTCCGCTGCACCACGGTCGAACTGCCCGTGCAGACGGTGCGAGAAACGAAAGCAGGGGTTGCCGCTCGCGTGACCCAGGTTGAACTCAAGGATGTGGTTCAGGAACATCGCTGGCGATTTCAGATTCCATCAATTGACCAAATTTGGCCAACTCCCCCACCCAGCCTGGCGACAGACTGCTGAGCAAGTTCGACTGGGTGGAAACGGGAATAACCGCACTTGCCCACTTCTGCAAATCGTCTTGCAGCATTAACCAGCGCACGTCCGATACCGGTGCTGCCGGAACTTCGCCAGGCGCATCAGGCGCATCAGGCGCGCTTTCTACCGCTTTTTCAGGGTCTTTGAGAAGCGGAGACACGGACTGCTCGTTGACCGAATTCGGAAGGACTGGTTTGGCGAGCGACGGAGGCTGTGGCAGCACATCGGTACGCGTCAAACCCGCGTCTGGGTTACTGTTCGACACCGGGCGGTTGACCCAAGCACCCAAATTTTCGGTGTCACTCATACTGGGGTTGTTGCCCTGCCGGGTTATCGCCATGGCCATCTCAAGCAATTTGACTGTAGTCTGTGGCCTGCCCATGACACTCCCCGTCCCCACGGCTGCCAACCCATTGGCAAGAACACCCAAAGTCATGCGCGAATTCGTCGACAGCAATTGAGCTGAAGAAGTCAGCGCTTCGTCCACAGATTGCGGTGGTGTGATCAAAGACCAACTCTGGGCTAGACGTTGGTTCAGGCGCTCCAGCGGCGACGACGACTCCACCGACAGCGCACCACTCTTGAGGGCTGCAGACAAAAGCACGTTCGCATCTGCGTTGTTGCGGTTGATCCAGTTCGCACCGGTCATGCGCACCACATTCGAACTACGGGCCACCACCTGGCCATGCTCATTGATGGCTCCCGTTCCGCCCAGCAGACCCACCCAGCCATCGGAATCCGACCTGACACCGTCCGCAGAAATGGTCAAGCCGTTTTGTCCGGCAATCACCACGTCGCCGATTTGGCCGTTGTAGGCACTCACGCTGGCATCCATGCTCAGGGCATGAACCAACACACGCTCGAACCCGAAGCCACCAATGCCGCTCATCGCTTCCAGGCGCAACTCGCCGGTAATGGACACTGGGGCTGCATTCTCTTGCGCTGTAGCTTTGATGGATTGACCCGACTTGAGCAAGGCCGATTTGGCCAGCAGCGTTGTGCCAGAAACCAACAAGTCCTCGGTCGCGATGACAGAAATCGTGTCGGTTTTGGATTCAAAAATCGAGCCCGAGGCCAGATCCAGCGAACCCGTACGCATCACCGACACCGCGCCATCCGCCACCACCTGCGCATGCACCGGTCCGGCCACCAGCAGTTGGATGAACACACCGCCCTCGGCGCTACTGAGCGCGATTCGGTTGGCCGCCAAACGCAGTGGCGTGGCGCTGCTACCCAAATCTTGGGCCGCGCTCAAGTCCACGCTCTCAGCGGTCAAGGTCATGTCGCGCTCAAAGGCAATGCCTGTGGCCGCATGCAAGATCAGCCGAGCCGCCGCTATCGGCTGGGTATGCACCGCAATGGCACCACCCGTACTGACGACGCTCAAGCCGTTCACCGCAGTCACAGCGCCCAGGTCCAGATCGCTGAGCGCTTGCAAGCTGACGTCCTGCGCCTGCGCCACCACACGACCGGCAAACCGGTTGGCCTGGCTCAGATCAATCGCCTTTGCCGCATGCAGGGTGAGCGTGCCACCAACATCCAACGCAGCGCTTTGACCCACACCCGCTTCGCTTCTGACGCTCAAATCATGCGTCACCGAACCACTCAGCGTCACCCCCCCACCAGCCACCAAATTGGTACTGCCCGTGGTGTCGAGCACTGCGGTCAAACCGTTGCTGTCCTTCAGACTCACGGCAGCGCCGCTCACAAGCACCGAGCCCACAAAATCGTTGGCACTGGCCAGCGTGATGGTTTGACCCAGCGCCGTGAACTGGCTGCTGCCGCCCACCGTCAATACGCCACTGCCGCTGATTGCGCCACCGGCCGTGATGGCCAGATTGCCGCTGAGCGTGAGCGCGCCCAAGTCGATCGCATTCACGTCATTCAGGCTGGCCTGTGCGGCGTTCATGCTCACCGAGCCCACAAAATCGTTGGCACTGGCCAGCGTGATGGTTTGACCCAGCGCCGTGATCTGCGTTTGACCACCCACCGTCAACACGCCACTGCCGCTGATTGCGCCGCCAGCCGTGATGGCCAGATTGCCGCTGAGCGTGAGCGCGCCCAAGTCGATCGCGTTTACGTCTTTCAGGCTGAGCTGTGCGGCATTCACCCGGACGGCCCCAACGAAGTCGTTGGCCCTGTCAAGCGTGACCGACTGGCCGGCAGCCATGAACTGGCTGCTGCCGCCCACCGCCAAGGCCCCACCCTGACTGACAGCGCCCAAACTGATCACCACCAGATTTCCACCCACCCTGGCAACGCCAGAAGCCGCACCGCTGAGCGACACGTTGCCGCCCGCCGTCAACTGCACATGGCCTGTGGTGTCTAGCGTGGCATGCAGCGCAGCGCTCTGCGTCACATTCACAGCGCCCGAACCATGCACCGTGATACCGCCCGTGAACTGGTTGGCATTGTTCAGCGTCAACACCGCTCCCGTGCCAGCGGACAGCAGCGTGGTGCTGGCCACCGCAAAACTGCTGCCAGCTGCCTGGGTCACGGCACCGCTGCTACTGCTCAGGTCGAGCGTATGGGCCGTGATGGCGCCCGCGACCCGCACAGTGCGGCCCGCGGTCAGAACCAAAGCGCCGTCCGCGCTGACGCTGCTCAGCTGCATGTCGCGCTGGGCGATGAGCGTCACGTCTTTTGCGTCAATCACGCTGTCTGCTGCCAGCAGCAGATCTTGGGTGGCGGCAATGTTGGCCACACCCTGCGCACGCGTTTGAACATCAAGCGACACCACGTTCGAACCGGTTATCTGGATGAAGACATCGCCTGCTGTGGCCTTGGCCACGATCTGTTGGGCATTCACTTTCAGCGGCGCGTCCGCAGCACCAATGCCTGAGTCGGCGGCAATGTCAAGCAGCCCCAAGTTCATGTTCACCATGACCGCGCTGGCTGCTGGCATGGTCAATCTCTGCGCACGCAGGGTCAGCGCGTCGAGGTTCAGGTTCAAGTTGGCAAAGCCCGCGGCTTCGCCCAACACCAGGTCGGCACCGGTCACCGACAGGCTGCCCTTTTGAGCCAGCGTCTGCGGCGCTTGCAAGTCCAGCGTGCTGACACCTGACCAGCGCATCGCGTCGTTCTCACCGGCAAACAAGCCAGACAAGAAACTCACCGTCGTGCTGGTCGAGTTCACCGCCAACGAGCCAGCCTGATCGGCCGTACCCTTCTCGAAGCGGATGCCGCGCAAGAACTCGATGTCCTGCGTGCCATTGATCAGCAACTGGCCGCCGTTGAGCAGCACCACCTCATCCGAGAACACCACCTTGCCGCTCGCGTTGATGGTGATGTCGCCATCGACATACACGCGCTCGCCAAAGCTCACATTCATCGCGTTGCTGACCGTCAGGCCTTCCACATCCGACAGTGCATTGACCTTGAGCTTGAAGCCCGAGGCCACGCCGTCCAAGTCGCCCAAGCTAGAGCGCGCTGCGGTCAGCTCGTCGCCGACCTCGTAGCCACCGCCCACTGACACCAGGGTGACCAGCGTCACCACACCGCCGACAACGGTGATGTTGGCCGTGGCACCCGAGCCCTTGCCGCCCAGCAGCAGCACGTCGCTGTATTCACCATCCAGGTACAACTGCCCGCCACCCACGATGCTGGTGCTGTCGCTGTAGCCGATACCGCCGCCCACGCGACCATCGATGGCAATGCTGCCTTGGTAGGCCGACAACAGCAAAAAGTCTGCGTTGCCCGTGCTGCCGTTGACGCGCCCGGTCACATGGAAGTCCCCCGCCTGGTTGGCCATGGCGTCGCCCATGGCCAGCGTCACCGTGCCGTCAAAGCGAATCGCATCGTTGATCAAGGCGCCTTCACTGAGTTCCAGCAGCGTGCCATCGGCGAACAGCGTGGTGTTGCCAGGGCCAAAGATTTCCAGCGTCTTGCCTTTGACGGCACCGGTCACCTCCACCTTGCCACCCGTGCCTTTGGACTGAATCACCAGCGGCACCGAGACCACCAGTGGGCTTGCACCACCGCCCATGGCAATCGGGTTGGCGCTACCCGAAGAACCAATCACCAGGACCGGAATGCCCGACAGTTTGCTCAGATCGAGCGCCAGCCCGCCGCCGGAGCCACCCAGCGAGATCCTCACCCCGGCCTCTGGCGTCACCTGCAAGCCGGTACCCGGCGAGGCGAACGCCGTCAGATCCACCGCGCCACCGCCCTCTGGAATGGCGATTTTGACCGACTGGGTCACCATCGCCAACACCTGGCCATCAGTCCCCTTGGAAAGCACGTTTTGCACCGCCAAATTGGTGTCGGCTGCACCATTCACACCGTATTGCTTGAACGCTGCCAGCGTGATGCTCTCAGACACATTGAGCTGGATCCGCGCCGCATCCATGACCCGCAGATCGCCCTCTATCACCAAGCGCTTGGCGTCCACCACCAAGCGGGTCTGCCCCAAGTCAATGGCCGCTGTGCCTTCAGCCTTGATCACGATCGAGTCGCCCACCAGGCGCAGCGTGCCCAGGGCCTCGTCCCAGACTATTTTTTCAATCCCCGACACCACTTGCCCATGGCTCAAAATCACCACGTTTTTGGTGGTCGACTGGTCCATCGGCTTGAAGCGCAGGCTCAGCGTATCGTCGCGCATCTCGCTCGGGCCACTGTCCACATCCTCGAGCTTGAGAGTGCGTGGCAGACCATCGGCGGCCACGGTGTTGCCCAGGTCCATGGTGATCTGGTCGGCGCCCTCGGAGGCGCGCACCACCAGCGGCGCATCGCTCAGCCGCACCACTGTCAACTCGTCAGACAACAAGCCCAGTCGAACCTCGTCAAGCGGGCTGCGGTTCAGGCGCAGCGCATTGCCGCTGGTCGCCAAAATCTCAAAATTGCCCGCGTTGTAGGAGGCTTTGAGCGCCACCGGCTTTTGCACCACCAGCGGCACCTCGCGCACCACCGTGTTCACGCCGTCGCTGAGCGTCACCACCAGCGGGCCGGTGATGCCTTTTTGACCAGGCATGAACTGCAAATTACCCACATCGGCCAGGAAGCCCGAGAGCTTGGCCACCGTGCCGCTGAGCTTGACGCCCGAAGCGGTGGCGGCGAAGCTCACGCCCCATTGCGTGGCATCTGCGCCCGAGACGCCGAAGGCGCCCTGGGTCACATCAAACTGCACCGACACCTGGGGCGTGTTGTCGCCAGCCACCGCCGTCTTGAGTAAATCGGCGTCATAGAGGGAACCCAATGGGAAGGTCAGCGGCGTTGCCTCATCGCCAGCCACCATCAGCGTTTCGGGCAGGCGCAGGTTGAGTGCGGCCGATGGTGCGGGAGCGGCAAAGCGCAGGATCGGCTGATCTTTGGCCAGCGCGGTGGCCATGCCAGTGGCGCCATCGATGGTGGCACCCACCCAGTCGCTGCCCTTGCCCACGCCCATTTCGCCGCGACCCGCCGCCTGCACCCAGCTGGCACCCAGATCGCTCGACATCCACACCCCGCCGTTGGTGCCAGTCGCCGTGGCGATGAGCGCCTTGCCATCGGCGCTGATCGCCACCCGGGTGCCCTGGCCCAGCGTGCCCACCTGCGTCCACTTCCAATTGGCCGCTTGGGTGTCGGCGTAGAAGATCTGCCCGCTGGTGGTCGAAGCCACCCAGCGCTTGCCGCTGGCATCGGCATTGACCGACAGCCAGTCGCCGTTGTTGAGCGCACCGCGTGTGACATCGGTCCAGGTGATGCTGCTCTGGCCCTGGCCTGCGGTATTCGAAGCGGACACCACGCCTTGGTAAATCGCGCCGGCACCAGCGCCGTTGGCCGATCGGCCGGTGACACCCAACCAGGTTTTGCCATCGCCCACGGCGTTGAGGTCCTGCCAATTGCGGCTGGGCAAGTTCAAGGTGTTCCAACTGCGCCCATCGGCCGCCAATTCGCGCAAGCTGCCAGGGGTGTCCCGATCGGCCCACAGGGTGACACCAAACAAACCAGAATAACTGTAGCGCTCAGTGCCCGCACGATCAGCCAAGAGCACCCTACCTTCATTGGTGATCAGCACATC
>CAMAWD010000097.1 GCA_945861785.1 Rhodoferax sp. OV413
TCATCATTTTGGCCGCGGTTGTCCGAACGCAGAGAACGCAGTGAACGCAGTGAGTTCTGCGGCCCGACCCTCGGGCGAGCACCACAGGGCAGTCGGCGCGTTCAGCGCCCGACCGCTCCAGTATGAGCCCCCGCCGGGCTGCGCCTGCCGCGACGCGCGCCAACGCCAACGCCCATGCCCATGCCCATGCCCATGCCAACGCCAACGCCAACGCAGACCAGGCAACGAATGACCGCAATGGGCCGTAAGCAGACGGTCACGTGGCGCATTTTTTGCATCCAACCAACCCACTGACATGCAAGACTTCGTCCAGCTCTGGGTCTACCTCTCCACCACACCGCTGTTCGGCCTGACCGCGACGCTGGTGGCCTACGTCGTCGCACATGGCGTCTACATGTGGCTCGGGCAGGCGCCCTGGGCCAATCCGGTGCTGTGGACAGTCGTGGCCCTGGCCATCGTGCTCACGCTCAGCCAAACACCCTACCCGACCTATTTCTCTGGCGCGCAGTTCATCCACTTCCTGCTCGGGCCGGCGGTGGTGGCGCTGGCCTGGCCGCTGTGGCAGCGTCGCAATGAAGTGCGCCGGCGCGCCGGTCCGATCCTGATTGCCGCGCTGGTGGGCGGTGCCGCCGCCAGCGCCAGCGCGGTGGCCATCGGCTGGGCATTGGGGCTGCCCGCCGACCTGCTGCGCTCGCTGGCGCCGAAGTCAGTCACGGCGCCGGTGGCCATGGGCATCGCCGAACAGTTGGGCGGCATACCCGCGCTGGCAGCAGTGTTCGCGGTGTTGACCGGGCTGGTCGGCGCGGTCAGTGGCAAATACCTGTTCGACGCCCTGGGGCCGGTGCCATCCCAGGTGCGCGGGTTCGCCCTGGGCACGGCGTCACACGGCATTGGCGCCGCACGTGCCATGCAGGAAAATGCCGACGCCGGTGCCTATGCCGGGCTGGCGCTGGGGGTACAGGTGGTGTTGTCGGCGCTATTGATGCCGCTGGTGGCGCGCTGGTTGTGATGCGCGCGCCCACAGCGGCAGAGGGCGTCCGCGGGGTCGGTCGTCCGCGGGGTCAGGTCTTGTTTTGCAATATCGCAACGCAAGACCTGACCCCCACCCCTTCGGCGGACCGGGCGACGCGACCACGCGGTGTTCTGAGAGGCGCTTGCATGGTTCCGGTACCATGCCGCCAAGACACCCAGGAGTCAACCATGCGAACCCATCAGGAGATTGACGCGCGCAGTCTCATGCTGCACTGCTTCGTGGCCGACAAGATAAGGCGCGACCCGGCGCAGTTTGCTGTGGCCCGGGCCACGCTGGCGCGCTGGCGGGCCAGCGTGGGTGCAGCGCCCCAGCCCTATCTTGAGCGATGGGACGACCTCATGAACCAGGGAATGGAGGCTTGTCTCGCAGTTGCGGTCGAGAACTCGCAGCGTGCGGATGCGCTACGCCAAAACTCGCCATTCTCGGGAATATTGACGAACAGGGAACGCTTCACGCTGCTGAAGAATTGGAAGCAGAGTCATGAGACGCCATGAGCTCGAGCACCTGATCCGAGCTGCTGCGGCGATCACCAATCAGTATGAAATTGTGGTGATCGGCAGCCAGTCCATACTCGGCGCGCTTCCCGACGCGCCGGATTTCCTGCTGCGGTCCATGGAGGCCGACATGTACCCTCTGCAACGCCCCGATCTTGCCGATCTGATCGACGGCGCGATCGGCGAACTCTCGCCATTCGAAGACCAGTTCGGCTATTACGCGCAGGGTGTCGGGCCACAAACCGCAGTTCTTCCGGACGGCTGGGAAAGCCGCATGGTAAAGATCCAGAACGCCAATACCGACCTGAAGATCGGCTACTGCCTTGAGCCACATGATCTAGCCGCGTCCAAACTGGCGGCCGGTCGCGAGAAGGACTGGCCGTTTGTCGACTTCCTGCTGGCGCACGGGCTGGTCGATGGTGCCACTTTGCGACAACGCGTCGATGCGCTTGCTGTGTCCGCTGACGTCCGGGTTCGACTGTCAAGCTGGGTCGCAGCACGGATGCCAACGGGCCGATCTCCCGCCTGACCGCCCCGTATCGAGCAATCCGGGACCTGCGAAGACCCGATCAGGTAGCGCCGGCCCGTGCAGTGGAGGGCGTGAAATAGGCGGGTCAGCGCGCCGACCTTTCCAGCCAGGTCTTCACACCGGCATGTTCATCCACCTGCTGGCACAGGCGTTTGAGCTTGGGGCAATGGTCGAATACGGTCGTCGGCAGGTGGTCGACCGTTCCAGAAATCAACCAGCGCACGACCAGGTACAGCTTGATGTCGACGACATGGACCTTGTCGCCACCCACGAAGGGATGGTCGCCTAGCTGTCGTTCGACATTGCTGCCCCAAACCGACAGGTAGTTGCGCGCAAGTTCTTCGCGCGCATTGCGCTTTTGCGGCTCGTCGGTAATGCGCAGCACCGGGCTGACATGGTGGCGCAGTTCCTCGCAATAACTCATCAGTGCCTCGTGGTAGGCCGCCTGCAGATCGTCTTTGGGGTGCAAGCCGTATTGGCGGCCGATGTAGACCAGGATCGCGTTCGATTCCCCCAGTGGCGACTGGCCGGCGAGTTCGAGGAAGGGCATGGAACCGAAAGGGCTCTGGGACTTTTGCGCCGGCCAGTCGGCGCGCGCCACACGCACGTCGTCGAAATCGACACCGGCGAGGTGCAGGGCAATGCGGCATTCTTCGCCGCGGCTGCCGGCGAAGTCAAAATATACGAGGCGGGGTTTGGTCATGTCAATGCTTCCTTCGAGGGTTGGCGGCCAGCACGGTGGTGTGCGTGGTCGGGATTGGTCAGGGACATTATCGGCAACCAGCATCCGGCATGCAGCCGCCGCCCAGCGCTGCACGGCGCAGGGCCGGCACCCTGCGCCGCGCGAAGCTTGCTACCATGCGACCCATGCCCCGACTTCGTTCCCGCCTGCTCGTCCCTGTGCATATGGCAGGGCTCGCCCTGGTGGGTTCCTGGGTCTCCGGCACTGCCAACGCGTCGACTGCCGGCCTCGCCGCCGCGGCGCAAACCGGCGATGTGGCCACACTCACCCGCCTGCTCGACGCCGGAACACCGGTGGACAGCCGCGACACCCAGGGCCGCACGGCGCTGCTGCTGGCCACCCACGCCAACCAGGTGGCTGCGGCGCGCGTTCTGATCGCGCGTGGCGCCGACGTCAACGCAAAAGACATCATCCAGGACTCGCCCTACCTGTACGCCGGCGCCGAGGGGCGGCTGGAGATCCTGCGGCCCATGCTTACCAGCGGCGCGGACCTCAAAAGCACCAACCGCTACGGCGGCACGGCGCTGATACCGGCTGCGCACCATGGCCACGTGGAAACGGTTCGCCTGTTGCTGACCACCGACATCGCCGTCGACCATGTCAACCGCCTTGGATGGACCGCGCTGCTCGAAGCCATCATCCTGGGCGACAGTGGCGCCGCACACACCCAGATAGTGCGGCTGCTGCTGGCTGCCGGCGCGCGCGCCGACCTGCCGGACGCGCAGGGCGTGACTCCGCTGGCGCATGCCGAACAGCGTGGCCAACAGGCCATCGCCGCCTTGCTGCGCGCAAGTGGCGCACGACGCTGAGCTGCCGAGCCACCCAAACAAAACCAGGAGACCCTGCATGCCCAGTCTGTTCAATCCCGCGCAACGCGCCGAGTACGAACGCGACGGTTATGTCATCGTGCGCGGACTCTTCGACACCGAGGAGATCGGGCTGATGCGTTTTGCGATGGAGCAGGACCCTGCCCTGCGTGACAGCCTGTACGACCGCAAGGACGCCGAGGGCAAAAGCACCCGCATGGCGCTGTGGAACCATCCCGGCGAAAGTGTCTACGGATTGGCGGCGCGCTCGCGGCGCGTGGTCGACACGATGGAGGACATGCTCGGCGGCGAGGTCTACCACTACCACTCCAAACTTACCGCCAAGGAGCCCTTCGATGGCGGCGCCTGGGAGTGGCACCAGGACTACGGTTACTGGTACCACAACGGCTGCATGTACCCTTACATGGGCAGCGTGATGGTGGCACTGGACCGCGCGAACCGCGAAAACGGCTGCCTGCAGGTGCTGCGCGGTTCGCACCTGGCGGGCCGGGTCGACCATGGCGTGTTGCCCGGGGAACAGGTCGGGGCGGACATGCGCCGGGTCGCGCAGATGAAGCAGCAGCTGGAGCTGGTGTATGTGGAGCTGGAGCCCGGCGACGGCCTGTTCTTCCATGCCAACGTGATGCACCGCTCGGACCAGAACCGCTCGCCCAACCGGCGCTGGACGGTTTTGTTCTGCTTCAACGCCGCGCGCAACAACCCCTACCTGGAGCACCACCACCCGCAGTACACGCCGCTGGTCAAGGTGGATGACAACGCAGTGCGCAAGGCCGGCGCCAAGCTCGCGCCAGAGGGCAGCGCGCATTTCCGCAAAAAGTCCGCCAACCCGCCCGAATTGGCGCGGCGCTTTTGAACCGGCCCGACGGCGAGCACGGTGCGCGCCGTCAGATTGCACAGATTTCGCCGAACTTCCCGTCCAGGTAATCCAACAGCGGCACTTCAGTCGGTGCCTCAGGTGTTTTCCTTGCGGCAATTCAGGTGTCACCCGGATAGCCGGGTCCGGCGGCAACGGCGATAGTTGCAACACAATGCCAAGACCGAGCCCCTACCTCGCCCTGCTCGACAACCTGCACACCGGTGTGGTCATCCACGCTGCAGACACCAGCATCCTCTACAGCAACCCGCGCGCAGGCGAACTGCTGGGGCTGTCCAAGGACCAGATGGTGGGCAAGAAGGCCATCGACCCGGGTTGGCATTTCGTGGATGCCGACGGGCAGCCGATTTCCGCTGACCAGTACCCGGTGAGCCGGGCCATCACACAATGCCAGCCGCTGGCCGAAACAGTGTTCGGCATCATCGCTCCCGGGCGGGCGTTGCCGATGTGGGTGCTGGTGAGCGCCTACCCCGAGTTCGAGGCGCAGGGCGATTTGCGGCAGGTGGTGGTCAACTTCCATGACATATCGGCTCTGAAGCAGGCCCAGGAGACTCTGCGCGCGAGTGAATTTCAGTTCCGCAACTTGTTCGAAACAGTGGCCCAGGGCATCGTCTACCAGGACCGCGACGGCCACATCACCGCCGCCAATCCGGCTGCGCAACGCATTCTGGGGTTGACCCTGGACCAGTTGCAGGGGCGGGTGTCGACCGACCCGTCATGGCGGGCCGTGCACGAAGATGGGGGAGCCTTTCCCGGCGAACAGCATCCGGCGATGCTGGCGCTGCGCAGCGGACGACCGATCCACGGCGTGGTGATGGGTATCACTGCGCCAGGCCGCGGCCTGGTGTGGATTTCGGTTGATGCCAGCCCGCTTTTCGACGACGGTGCGGTGAGCGGGGTGTACGCCATCTTCGAGGACATCACCGAGAGGCGCAATCGTGAGGAAAAAGTCCGCCAGTGGGCCTTTTTCGACCCGCTCACACGCTTGCCCAACCGGCATCTGCTCAACGACCGCATTGCCCAGGCGCTGGCCGCGTGCAGGCGGGGCGGCCAATTCGGCGCATTGCTGGTGCTGGACCTGGACAACTTCAAACCACTCAATGACAAGCACGGCCACCTGGCCGGAGACCAGTTGCTGCAAGAGGTCGCGACCCGCCTGACGACCGCCGTCAGGGAGGCCGACACGGTCGCGCGTTTTGGTGGCGACGAGTTCGTGGTGCTTGTTCCGACGCTGTCGCAGGATGCCGCGCAGTCCGTCCGCCAGGCGATGGTGGTCGCGGAGAAGATTCGCGCCGCGCTGGCGGCGCCCCACCTGCTGCGGCCGCAGGAACCAGGCGCAGCGACGATCGAACACCGCTGCTCGGCCAGCATCGGGGGCGCGTTGTTTGATGCGTCTTCGGGTGATGGTTTGGCCGTGCTTCGGCGCGCGGACCAGGCGATGTACGAGGCCAAGCGGGACGGCCGCAATCGCATCAGCTTCAGCACGGAACCGCAGGCGGGCCCGGACGCGATGGCTCCATCGAGCCGGGCACGCGCCATCAGGCCAAGTGACCAACCTTGACGAAGATCAGGCAACCAGGCTCGGAGTACGGTTGGTGTGAACTCCCATGCGGGCTCCTGATCCAGGTGCCGCTCGGGTAGTCTCCGTATTCGTCCTGGAACGTGCCTTGCAAGACCAGGATTTCTTCACCACCAAAGTGCTGGTGTTTGTTGAAGACGGTGCCTGGCGCCCAACGCACCAGTGCCGTATGGGTGGCACCGAACTGGCTCAGGGCCAGCACATCCAGGCCACTGACGAGGCCCGGGCGCCAGTGCCGATCTGAGGGACGCACAACGACAGGTTCCAGATCACGATCGTCCAATTGACGCAACTTGACGAACAGTGTGCAGCCACTGGTGCTGCCCGGGGCATGCCTGGACCCGGGTGGATTTTTGATGTACGTGCCGGTCGGGTAGCTGCCGCGCTCGTCCGCGAACTCACCATCGAGCACCACAATTTCTTCGCCCTGCGGATGTGCATGCGATGGAAACGCCGCACCTGGCTCGTACCGGACGATGCTGGTTGCACGGGCATCTTCGCCCCCGTCACGCGCGAGCAACTGCCGCTGCACACCGGCCGCAGGGCTCGGTAGCCAGGGCAACTCCGCCGAACGCATGACAACCCGCTGGGACAGATCGTTGTTGAGGTTCGTCATTTGCATGCGTCAGTTTACCGAAAAAATCCGCACTCCAGGGTTGGCCTTGCGCAATGGCTTGAGGCCGGCCACCTGCCCGCTCGTTTACAGTCGTTGCAACGAGCCGATGCTTCCCCACTGGAGACCCGATGTCGAACCTGAGCCTTGCCGGCAAGCGTGTGCTGGTCACCCAATCCGATGTATTCATGGGGCCCGTGTTGTGCGAAGTCTTCGCCCGACACGGCGCCACCGTGATAGCCAGCGTCGAGCCCCTGCTGGACGCGGACGCACCCGCGCGGGTGGTGGCTGCCGCAGGCCACATCGATGTGCTGGTTGCCAACCTGGCAATCCCCGCACCCACCAGCTTCGCCGTGAATGTGTCAGAGGACGAATGGCACGACACCTTCGCGGCATTGGTCCATCCGCTGCCACGCCTGTGCCGTGCGGCGCTGCCCGCCATGGTGGCCCGGCGCGCCGGAAAGGTGTTGGTGATGGGCAGTGCGTCCGCCCTGCGCGGCATGAAACGCGCATCCACCTACAGCGCGGCGCGCGGCGCCCAATTGGCCTATGTGCAGGCTGTTGGCGTGGAGGTCGCGCCCCACAACGTGCAGGTGAATGCCATCGCGCAGAATTTTGTCGAAAACCCCACCTACTTTCCACCCGAGGTGCAGGCCAACCCGCGTTTCCAGGAACGCCTGCAACGCGAAGTGCCCCTGGGGCGCCTGGTCGGCGCGCTGGAGGATGCCGAGTTCGCCGCCTACTTGTGCGGCGAGTCGGCCAATTGCTTCGTGGGGCAGGTGTTCCCGGTTTGCGGCGGCTGGGTCGCGCGTTAGGCAGATTTGTCAGCCGGGCAGTGCGGCCCCGGCGCGTTCAGCCTGCGACCGCGCCAACCACCGGCAACACCTCGCCCCGGCACTCACCAAACCCGATGCGTGCCGCGCCCGGCTTGTCGCACCAGCCGCGCAGGATGACGGCATCACCGTCGTGCAGGAAGGCGCGCGTCTCGCCGTTGTCGAGCGTGATCGGTTCGCGCCCGCCCTTGGTCTGCTCGATGATGGCGCCCGCTTGTGCCGGTGTCGGGCCGGAGATGGTGCCGGTGCCGAGCAGGTCGCCACTTTGCAGGTTGCAGCCACCCATGGTGTGTTGCGTCACCATCTGGGCCACGGTCCAGTACTGGTGGCGGAAACTGGTGCCAGAGACCCGGCTCGGCGTTGCGCCGCTGGCGCGCTGGGCAGCGGTTTCGATGGCGACTTCCAACTGAATGTCCAGCACACCCTGGGCGCGGTTCGCCGCATCGTCCAGGTAGGCCAGCGGCTGCGGTTCGTCGGCAGGCCGCGTGAATGGCAGTCGGAACGGCGCCAGCGCCTCCATGGTCACGATCCAGGGCGAGATGCTGGTGCAGAAATTCTTTCCCAGAAAAGGGCCGAGCGGGGCCATCTCCCAGAACTGGATGTCACGCGCCGACCAGTCGTTGAGCAGGCACATGCCGAAGATGTGGTCCTCGGCCTGCGCCAGGGGTATCGGCGCGCCTTGTGTATTGCCAGCGCCGACAAAAACGCCGAGTTCGAGTTCGTAGTCGAGCCGCGCGCACGGGCCGTAGACCGGCGCTTTGGCACCTGGCCCCATGCTCTGCCCCATCGGTCGGTGGAACGGCGTGCCGCTGACCACCACGCTGGATGCGCGGCCATGGTAGGCAATCGGTATCCACTGGAAGTTGGCGGTGAGGGGGTCGTCCGGCCGCGCGATGCGCCCGACGTTGCGCGCGTGGTGGATCGAGGTGTAGAAGTCGGTGTAGTTGAAGATGCGCGCCGGCAGGCTGTACACCGCGTCTTTCATCGGAACCAGACAGCCCTGCACCAGCACCTGCGTTGCCGCGTCGGCCTGGCTGGACAACACCGCGAACAGGGCGTGGCGCAGCACCCGCCAGGTCTCGGGGCCGCTTGCCATGAATGTATTCAGGCTGGGCATGGCCGCCGCCGCCAGCGCTGCCGCAGCATGGCCCTGCAGCAACTTGCTGCCATGCAGTGCGCCCAGGTCGAGCACCTGGTCGCCGATGGCCACACCACCACGCGGGGACGGGTGCTTGCCGCGTTCGGAGAACACCGCGAACGGCAGGTTCTGGACGGGGAAGTCGGGGTGGCCGTTGGCCGATGCCAGCCAGCTGCGGGCGGCGGGGTCGTGGGTGTGGTTCAGCATGGTCGTGGTGCAGTGTGTGGCCGGTGGTATGCGGCGAGATCAGGCAGAGGCCATCAGCGCATCGTCAAAAATCGCCACCGCGCGGGTCCAGCCTGCCGAGGCGCCACGGATCTTGTGCGGGAAGCATGAAATGAAGAAGCCCGTGGGCGGCAACACCTCGAGGTTGTGCATCTTCTCGATGTGGCAGTAGCCGATGTCGCGGCCGGCCTTGTGGCCTTCCCAGATCAGGCCGGCATCACCGCTCTCGCCATATTTCTTGGCGGTGTGCACAAACGGCGCGTCCCAGCTCCAGGCGTCGGTGCCGGTCAGGCGCACACCGCGCTCCAGCAGGTACATGGTGGCCTCGTAACCCATGCCGGCGCCGGACGACACATAGTCGTTGTGGCCGTAGCGCGAACCTGCGCGGGTGTTGACCACCACGATCTCCAGGGGTTTGAGCGTGTGGCCGATGCGCGCGAGTTCGGCCTCGACGTCCGTCGCGGTGATCACGTAGCCATCGGCCTTGGCGCGGAAGTCCAGCTTGACGCCGGGCTGGAAACACCACTCCAGCGGCACGTCGTGGATGGCGATGGCGGGTTTCTTGCTGCCCAGCGCCTTGTCCATGGTGCTGTGGAAATGGTAGGGCGCATCCAGATGGGTGCCGTTGTGGGTCGAGAGCTGCACCATCTCCACCGCCCAGCCTTCACCATCGGGCAGGTCCTCCTTTTTGAGACCAGGGAAAAACGGCTCGATCTGCGAGAAGGTGTTCTCGTGCGTGAAGTACTGGATCTTGGGCGCGAAAGCGGGCGGGTCGCTCACGACATCGTTTTCGAGAAAGATGGAAAGGTCGACGAACTTGCGGGGCATGGCGAAACTCCTTGAACGGTGCTGGCGGTTGAAATCAGGCGGCGGGTTTCCAGTGCACCATCGGCAGGCCGGGCACCGGAGAGCGGAAAAACGGAATCGTCGTGCCCAGCAGGCTGCCCAGGTAGACCGTGCGCAGGTCGGGCCCGCCAAAGGTGATGCTGGCCATCCACGGTGCAATGCTGCCACGGGCACGGCCCATGTCCTCGGCGGTCACTGTGCCAGCCTCCATCTTCGCGCGCAGGTTGCGGCTCGCCTCGGGATCACCATCGTCGAGCAGCAGCAGCTTGTCGCCCTGCGGCGTGATGGCCACCAGCTGGTCGACCATCACCAGGGTGCACCACAGATTGCCAACCGCGTCGAAGGCAATGCCGTCAGGGTAACCGCCGAGGTGCGCGGGGCCAAACACCTCGCGGTCGCGCAACTGCACGCCGCCGGGGTCGCGCTCGTCGAGCCGCATGCGGGTGATCCATGGCCCTGTCGTCTCCACGATGTAGAGCCATTCCTCGCGCGCGTCGAGCCGGATCTCGTTGGTGAAATAGAACCCCTCGGCCACCACGCGGATGCCACGCCCGGGCTCGACCACGGCCAGGTAGCCGTCGCACACGCGGCTGGCGGCTGCGCGGGTCCAGGGATTGACACGGGTGGACACCGTGATCCAGACCCGGTTGTGCGAATCACACAGTACGAAGTTGACCTTGCCGATGGGCTTGCCGTCGATGCGGTCAAACAGCGTGCGGGTATCGCCCGTGCGTGTCATCACCTCCAGCAGGTCGGTGCCGAAGTTGGAGATCAGGATGTCGCCGTTGTCGGCAAAGGCCAGGCCATTGGGCAAGGTCCCCTGGGTGAACTTGGCCTCGAAGTCGTCCGCGCTGTCGAGGCTTGCGCTCTGGAACCGCGCATCGGCACGTTGGCCGATGAAGGTCTGCGAGCCGTCGGGCGCGATGCGGGTGACGCCGCCGCGCGCGTCGGCCGCCCACAATACGCCGTCGGGTTCAGCCAGGATGCACTCCGGGCGCTGCAGGCCGTGGCCGATGGTGCGGATGGTGGCGCGGTCCACCGTGAAACCGGCCAGGGGATTGGGTGGGATCGGGTTCATTTGAGCAGCACCAGGCTCAGCTGGGGAAAAGCCACCAGCAACAACAGCACCAGGAACATGATCACGGTAAAAGGTGTGGTGCCCCGAAAGATGTCACCCAGCGTGATGCGCGGGTCGTTCAAGGTGCTCTTGATCACGAACACGGACAGGCCAAACGGGGGCGTGAGCAGCCCGATCTCGACCGCCACCACGGTGACCACGCCGAACCACACCAGGTTCATGCCGAACTGCTCGGCAATCGGCAGCATCAGCGGCAACACGATCAGCATGATCGACGACGAATCGATGATGGTGCCCAGTGCAATGACCACGCTGATGTAGACCACCAGAAAACCGGTACGGCCCAGGCCCGCCTGCGCCATGGTCTCGACCAGGAACTGCGGCATGCCCGACATGGCCAGCATGCGGGTGTAGATGCTGGCACAGATGATCAGGAAACTCACCGCCACGGTCACGTGGCCGGTTTCGGTGAGCACGCCCCACAGGCTGGCGCTGTTGACCTTGCGCTTGAGCAGTGCGATCAGCAGTGCCAGCGCCGCACCTACCGCGCCGGCCTCGGTGGCGGTGAACAGGCCGGCGTACAGGCCACCCAACACCATCACGATCATGACAACACTGGGCAGCAGCTTGCGCAACAGCTCCGCCACGGGCATCAGGTCGGCCGTCGCGATTTCGCGCGGCACGCCGTCCTCGAACACCATGCCCGGGCGCAGACAGGCCATCAGCACGATGCCCAGTGCATAAGCCACCGCCAGGATCAGGCCCGGAACAATGCCAGCGGTGAACATGTCACCCACCGACTGGTTCGACAAAAAGCCGTACAGGATCATCAGCAGGCTGGGGGGAATCAACATACCCAGCACCGAGGAGCCGGCCACCACGCCGGTGGCAAAACCGCTGCGGTAGCCAAAACGCAGCATCTGCGGCACCGCCACCCGCGTGAACACCGCCGCCGAGGCGATGGAGATGCCGGTGATCGCAGCAAACACCGCGTTGGCCGCCACCGTGGCCACGCCCAACCCGCCGCGCAGGCGACGGAAAAGCTGGTTGGCAACCTCGAACGCGTCCTTGCCGATGTCGGCCATGGCCACCAGGAAACCAGTCAGCACGAACAGGGGCACCACGCCGAAGATATGGCTGGCCACCGCGTCGCTGGCAGACCCGGCCAGCAGGTTGGCCGCCACGGTGACATCGCTCTTGATCAGCCATACCCCAACGAAGGACACCAACCCCAGCACCACTGCCACGTGCATACCGGCCCAGATCAGGCCCAGCATGGCCACCAGCGACAGGCAGGCGATGATCGCCGGCGTCATGGACTGACCTCCACGCCCAATGCGGCGGTGCCGTTTGACCGGAGAGCGGCCCTGCGGCTCACGCCATGCCTCCGCCAGAAAGGGCACGTGCGCGCTGCCAGTCGGCCCATGCCAGCAACACAAACGTGATCAAGGTCGCACTCAAGCCCACCAGCATGATCAGGCGCACTGGCCAGACTGGTGCGGTGAAGTCGCCGATGGCGCCGACATATTCGCGGATGGCGATCGCCTCCACCAGTGGCCGCCATGCGGCCCACAGGATGACCCCCATCAGCCCGGCCCCCACCAGGTGGAAGAAGGCCTGCAAACGCGCCGCGAACACAGGCCGGCGTCGCTTGAGGCTGTCGAGCAGCACGTCGGCGCGGGTGAAACGCCCGCTGTGCAGCGTGTCGGCAAGCTGCAGGAAGACGATGCCCACAATCGACAGCGCCACCAGCTCTGTCACACCACGCACCGGTGCCTTGAACAGGTTGCGCCCCAGCACATCGGTGTTGATCAGCAGCATCAACGCGATGATCCACAAGGTGCCCAGTGCGTTGAGCAAGCGGCCGACGCGCTGGAAATTCCAGGGCAACGCCTGGCCATAGGCATCCTGCGGCGCCGCCTGTGTGGCAGCCTTGTCGCTGGCGCTGCGTGACATGCTCAGTTTGCCGACCAGTCGCGCGGCAGCGTGGTGCCGGAGCGCTTGAGTGCGTCCATGTAGCCCTTGAGCACCTCGGGGCCAGGGCCACCCCTGGACACCACGTCGGCGCTCCAGGTCTTGCCGATCGGCGACAACGCGTCGGCCCAGCGCTTGCGCTCGGCCGGGCTCAGTTCGCTGATCTTGGCGCCGGCGCCCGCCATGTTCTGCAGCACCGTATTGACCGCCGCGCTCTGCGCGCGCGCATACTGCGCCGCCCATTCGTCGGACGCATCGCGCAGGGCCTTCTGCACCTCGGGCGGGAGCTTGTCGAAACGCGCCTTGTTGACCGCGATGCCACCCGAGAACATCGAGCCGAAGTTGACCTTGGTCACGTAGGGGGCGACTTCGTGCAGCTTGGCGCCCCAGGCGCCGGTGGAGAACACCACCGCACCGTCGGACACGCCGGACTTGATGTCCTCGTAATAACTGTTCAGCGTGCCGGCTACCGCCACCGCACCGGTGCCGCGCACCCAGTTCGCGGCCGGGCCGGGCGCGCTGAGTTTCTTGCCCTGCAGGTCCTCGATGCGGGTGATGGGGAACTTCGTCCACACATGGTACGAATCCAGCGCCATGCCGTTGAGGTAGGTCAGGCCGGTCTTGTTCCATGCATCGGCCATGGCCGGGATGCTGTTCTGCAGTTCGGCCACCGTCTTGCTGACCGTGCCGACGTCCTCGGTGCCGAAGGGCGTGAAATACGAGACGTTCTGCAGCGGGAACTTGGCAGCCTCGAACACGGTGCTGATCAAGCCGACGTCGGCCACGCCATCGGCAACACCCTTGGACTCGCTGCCCAGCTTGATCAGTGTGCCGCCCCAGGCCTTGGTCCACTCGATCTTGAACTTGTTGCCGCCCGCGGCCAGGCGCTTGTCGACCTCGGGGATGAACACTTCGTCCATGGTCTTGACCCACAGGAACACCGGCGGGTGCCCGGCGGTGGCGGTGAGCTTGATCACCTGCTGCGCGTGCGCGCCGCCGACCGCAAGGCCCATGGCCGCAAGCACCAGGGTGCGGGAAAAGAAGCGTTTGTTCATGTGTGTCTCCTGGAAGAGGTGGGGTCGGTGGAACGGGAACGGGGGGGCGTGGGCACCAGCAGGATCGCCTGCTTGCGGTCGGGCCGGGTTTCCGGCGCTGTTTCGTCTCGGGGATTCTTTGCCACGATGGCATGAATTAGACGACAGTACAAAGGTCTTGTACAACCGCGCAAACCCTGATGTGCGCGTCTGTCTGCCAAGCCGTCGCCTGTTAGAGTGTGCTTTCCACACCCACCGTCGCCCAGGCCTACTGCATGAAAACCACCAAGACCTTCCCGCGCAAAGTCAAAGAGACTCCCAACATCTTCATCGCCCTGCCCGACGGCACCAAACTGGCCGCGCGCATCTGGATGCCTGTGGACGCCGACAAGAAGCCGGTGCCGGCAATCCTGGAATACCTGCCCTACCGCAAGCGCGACGGCACCCATGTGCGCGACGCGCTCACCCACCCCTACCTGGCCGGCCACGGCTACGCCTGCGTGCGGGTGGACATGCGTGGCAACGGCGATTCCGACGGCCTGCTGTTCGACGAATACACGCAACAGGAACTCGACGACGCCTGTGACGTGATCGCCTGGCTGGTGCAGCAACCCTGGAGCACGGGCAAGGTCGGCATGATGGGCATCTCGTGGGGCGGGTTCAATGCGCTGCAGGTTGCAGCCCTGCGGCCCGCCGGGTTGGACGCCATCGTCACGCTGTGCTCCACCGACGACCGCTACACCGACGACATCCACTACAAGGGCGGTTGCCTGCTGAACGAGAACCTGGGCTGGTCGGCCACCATGTTCGCGTATTCGTCGCGTCCGCCAGACCCCGCGCTGGTGGGTGAGCGCTGGAAAGACATGTGGCTGGCGCGGCTGGAGGCCGAGCCGCTGCTGGCCATCCCCTGGCTGGAACACCCGCACCGCGATGCCTACTGGAAACACGGCTCGGTGAACGAAGACATCGGCGCCATCGACGCTGCGGTGCTGGCCGTGGGCGGCTGGAACGACGCCTACACCAATGCCGTGCCGCGCCTGGTGGGCTCGGTGAAGTCACCGGTCAAGGGCATCATCGGCCCATGGGCGCACAAGTACCCGCACTTCGCCGTGCCAGAGCCGCGCATCGGTTTTCTGCAGGAAATGCTGCGCTGGTGGGACCAGTGGCTCAAGGGCATCGACACCGGCGTCGACCGGGACCCGGCGTTTCGCACCTACATCATGGACCCGCGCCGGCCCGGCGCGTCGGTCACGCACCTGCCGGGGCGCTGGGTCAGCGACCAGACCTGGCCCGGCGACCGCCATGCGATCCGCCGCCTGCACCTGAATGCCGAGGGGCTGACCGAGGCCAAGGGCAAGCCGGGCAAACAAACGCTGTCGTCCCCCCAGACCGTCGGTGCAGACAGTGGCGAATACTGCATCATCTGGCTTGGCCCGGAATTTTCAGGTGACCAGCGGCGCGACGATTCGGGCTCGCTGACCTTCGACAGCGTGCCCTTGGCCAAAGACATCGACCTCATGGGCGCCGCCGTGCTGAACCTCAAAGTGAGCGCCGACAAACCGGTAGCGCATGTGGCGGTGCGGCTCAACCAGATCTGGCCCGATGGCGCGGTGTCGCGGCTGAGTTATGCGGTGTTCAACCTGTGCCACCGCGATGGCCACGAGCACCCTCAGCCACTGGAGCCGGGCAAGGCCTGCACGGTGCAGATCAAGCTCGACGACGTGGCCTGCAAGGTGCCCAAGGGGCACCGGTTGCGGGTGTCGATCTCGTCGAGTTACTGGCCGCTGATCTGGCCGGCGCCAGAGCCGGTCACACTCACCATCCACACCGGAACGAGTTTCATGGACCTGCCGGTGCGCCTGCCACGCAAAGGTGAGTCGGCGCCCACATTCGCGCCTGCCGAGGCCGCCCCGGCCGTCAAGCTGGTCGAGGTGGACAAACCCTTCCACAAACGCGAGGTCAGCATCGACCAGCACACCGGCATCCAGCGGCTGGCCATCGTCGACGATTTCGGTCGTTCGACCATCGCCGAACACGGCATGACCACCTGGGCCTGCGGCCGCGAGAACTACAGCATCCACCCCGACGACCCGCTGTCGGCGCGCCAGGAATGCCACTGGACCGAGGAGCGCTCGCGCGGCGACTGGAAAGTGCGCACCGAGACCTGGTCGGCGATGACCGCCAGCAAGACCCACTGGCATGTGACCGGCAGGCTGGAGGCGTACGAGGGGGACGTGAAGATATTGACCCGCAGCTGGGACAAGAAGGTCAAGCGCTGGCTGGTGTAGGGTCGACAGTGCGCCTGCTGCTCTACAAAGATCTGGATACCCGCCGCGTCAAACCGGCGTTCGCCAAGGTGCGCGCCGCCATCGAAGCCGGTGACTTTCGCAGTGCCGACGTCAAGAAGCTGGCGCCCACCGGGTATTGGCGCGCCAAGCTCGACTACAGCAACCGCCTGTTGCTGCAATTCGCCCGCTGGGGGGACGAGACCGTCTGCCTGGCGCTGGAGGTGATCGACAACCATGCCTACGACAAGTCGCGCTTTCTGCGCGGCGCGGTCGTCGACGAGGCCAAGGTAATCCTGGAACCGGAGCTGACCCACGCCACCATCACCAGCCCCGCATTCGTTGCCACTCCGATGCGCTGGCTGCACCCGAGCCGCAACGAATTCGAATTGCTCGACAAGCCGCTGGTTTTCGACGACGACCAGGAGGCTGTTCGCCGCCTGCCGGCACCGGTCGTGGTAGTGGGCTCGGCCGGCTCCGGCAAGACCGCCGTCACGCTGGCCAGGATGCGGGACGCAGAGGGCCGTGTGTTGTACGTCACGCAATCGGCGTACCTCGCACAATCCGCGCGCGCGCTGTACGGCGCCCACGGTTACGAGAATCCGGCGCAGGAGGCGGACTTTCTGAGCTACCGGGAGTTTGTCGAGACCCTGCGTGTGCCAGTCGGGCGCGAGGTCACCTTCCCGGCTTTTCGGGCCTGGTTCGAGCGCCAGCGCCAGAGCCCGGGTGTGCGCAGCGCCCTTGGCGACCTGGATGCCCATGCCCTGTTCGAAGAGTTTCGCGGCGTGATCAGCGCAGACGTGCGGGGGCCACTGGGCTTGCCGGAGTATCTGGCGCTGGGAGCGCGCCAGTCGCTGCTGGCCGGGCCGGCGCGCGAAGCGGCCCTTGGCCTGTTTGGCCGCTACCAGTCCTGGCTGATCGAGACCAGCCAGTTCGATCTGAACCTGGTGGCCCACGAATGGCAGTCGCTGGCGCAAGCGCTGTACGACTTCGTGGTGGTCGACGAAGTGCAGGACCTGACCAATGTGCAATTGGCACTGGTGCTGGCCTGCCTGAAACAACCCGGGCAGTTCCTGCTGTGCGGCGACTCGAACCAGATCGTGCACCCGAACTTCTTCTCCTGGGCGTCGGTCCGCGCACTGTTCTGGCATGGCCTGCCGGGCCATGCAGCAGCCGACGGACAGTCACCCCCGCAGCCCCGGGCACAGATGCTGTCGGTGCTGCAGGCCAACTTCCGCAACACACGCAGTGTGACCGGGCTGGCCAACGCCTTGCTCAAGGTCAAGCAGGCGCGATTTGGATCGATCGACCGCGAGAGCAATTTCCTGGTGCAATGCGCGTCCGGCCGCGACGGGTCGGTGGAACTTTTGCCGGCCCGCGAGCCCGGGCTGCGCGAACTCAACCTGCGCACCCGTGCCTCGGTGCAACACGCGGTGGTGGTCTTGCGCGACGAAGACAAACCCGGCGCCCGGGAACACTTCTCCACCCCGCTGTTGTTTTCCGTGCACGAGGCCAAAGGCCTGGAATACCCGCATGTGATTCTGTACGCGCTGGTGTCGGGCCAACGCGCGGCGTATGCCGAGGTCTGCCAGGGCGTCACAGCGGCCGACCTGCAGGTCGAACAACTCGACTACCACCGCGCGCGCGACAAGGCCGACAAGTCGCTGGAGCTGTACAAGTTCTATGTCAACGCTTTGTACGTGGCCATGACACGCGCGGTCGAGAGCCTGGTGCTGGTGGAGTCCGACACCGGCCATCCGCTGCTCGGCCTGCTGGGCCTGCAAGTTCTGGACGGGAAGACGCAAGGCTCGGCACCGGTGCAAACGTCCTCGCGCGAGGCCTGGGCGCAAGAGGCGCGCAAACTGGAGTTGCAGGGCAAGGACGAGCAGGCCCGTGCGATCCGCGACACCTTCCTGCAGCACCGGCCAGTGCCGTGGACACCTTGGTCAGAGGGCGTCCTGCGCGGTATGCTGCCGCGCGCCTTGGACAAGGTGCAGGTCTCCAACAAGCCACGTCAGGCACTGCTGGACTACGCGCTCTGGCACGGCCAGCATGCCTGGGCGCAGCAACTGGCGACCAAGGTGCAGTTCCAACCGGCCCGCAACCTGGTTCCAGGCACCGTTCTGGGGGAGTTGCCGGCGTCTGCCTACAGCCACGGGTACCAGCAAGGCCGGTCGGTGCATGATGAACAGAAGCGGCTGATACAACTTATCTGGCGCTCAATCGCCAGTCTGCGCACCCGGTATCTGCAACCCTGTGCGGCGCAAAACTTCAAGGAATTGCTGCGCCAATGCGACCAGTACGGGGTGGACCATGCCACACCCACCGGTGCCACACCCCTGATGATGGCGGCGCGGGCGGGTAATTTGCCACTGGTGCGGGCCCTGCTCGAACGCGGCGCCGATCCGCGACGCACCGACGACTACGGCCACACTGCGTGGCTGTTTGCCTTGAACCGCGCCTGCGAGGACGCGGTTTTCGCCAAACAGTCGATTGCCCCCCTGTTTGATCAGGTGGCTCCAGCCGTGCTGGATGTGCAGAGTGGCGGTCGCCTGGTGCGTGTTGAACACCACCAGGCCGAATACTGGGTGTTGAGCCTGATGCTGGCTGGCCTCAAGACGCAGGGGTCCCGCTGCGCGGAGCGGCCGCCGAGCCCGACTTCGCCCGCTCAGCCGCTTTACAAGTACCGGCACGGCTTTTTTGCCGAGCAGTTGCACACCGTGCTGACCCCGCTGCCGGACCACCTGTGGCACGCCAAGCGCAAGAAGCGTTTGTATCTGAACGCCGTGTTGGCGCGCGCCGAGGTGCACAGCCCCTACCAACCCGCCCGCCAGTTGTGGGTTCGCACCCGCAATGGCCACTACCTGCCCAATCCGTTGCTGCAACTGCGCAGCGCGCGCGATGCGCAGGTGTGGGAGCCAGTCTACAAGGTGCTCAACCTGCCCTGGATCGCGCTGGGCACGGCCGAGACCGAACACTTCTACGCCGACCTGACCGACCTCGTCGAACACGCACGGAAACGCGCGCTGGGTGGTGGTGGTGGTGGTGGCGGTGTTGCCGATGAGGAAGGAGAGGAGTACTTTTAGCAGGCGGGATCCCGCACACGGTTACGATGCCCGATGCACCCGATCCAGCGCCTGTTCCACTACGCCTCCGGCTACCGCCGCGATTTCCGCCTCGCCACCCTCTACTCGGTCCTCAACAAGTTCTTCGACATCCTGCCCGAGGTGCTGATCGGCGCGGCGGTGGATGTGGTGGTCAAGGGGGAGCAGAGTTTCCTGGCGCGCCATGTGCTGGTGAACGTGGGCATCACCGACACCTGGCAACAACTGCTGGTGCTGGGCGCGGTCAATGTGTTCGTCTGGGGCGGCGAGTCGTTGACGCAGTACCTGTACGAAGTCAAGTGGCGCCAACTCGCGCAGGACATCCAGCACGATCTGCGGCTCGATACCTACCGCCATGTGCAAAAGCTCGACATGGCGTATTTCGAAATCCAGCGCACCGGCAACCTGATGTCCATCCTGAACGACGACATCAACCAGATGGAGCGTTTTCTGAACGGCGGGGCCAACCAGATCATCCAGGTGTTCTGCTCCAGCATCATGGTCAGCGGGGTGTTTTTTGCGCTGCAGCCCGGCATCGCGATGGTCGCGCTGCTGCCGGTGCCGGTGATCCTGTTTGGCGCCTTCTGGTTCCAGAACCGCCTGGCGCCGCGTTACGCCGAGGTGCGCGAAGCGGCAGGCGACGTGGGCGCCAGGCTCAACAACAACCTGCTGGGCCTGGCCACCATCAAGGCCTTTGCCACCGAGGGCTTCGAGGCCGACCACATCGAACAGGCCAGCAATGCCTACCGCAGTGCCAACCGCCAGGCGATCCGCATCAGCTCGGCCATCACGCCGGTGATTCGCATGGCCATCCTGAGCGGTTTCACAGCCACCTTGCTGTATGGCGGCTGGCTGACGCTGCACGACCAGTTGGCGGTGGGCGCGTATTCGGTGCTGGTGTTCCTGACGCAGCGTCTGTTGTGGCCGCTCACCGGGCTGGCCGATGTGGCCGACATGTACCAACGCTCCATGGCATCGATCGCGCGTTCGATGAAGCTGCTCGACACCCCGATCAAAATTCCGTACGAGGGCCGGCATTTTCCGATCGATCAGGCCCGCGGGGAACTGCGCTTCGAGCATGTCGGTTTTGCATATGCCGACACACCGACGCTGCAGGACATCGACCTGACCATCCGCGCCGGCAAGACCACCGCGTTCGTGGGCTCCACCGGCTCGGGCAAGTCGACCCTGGTGAAACTGCTGCTGCGTTTCTACACCGCGCAAAGCGGCCGCATCCTGCTGGATGGCACCCCCATCAACGACCTGAACCTGCAGGACCTGCGCCGCGCCATCGGGTATGTGTCGCAGGACACCTTCCTGACCGATGGCACGGTGGCAGAGAACATCGCCTACGGCGCCGCCGGTGCCAGTGACGACGCCATTGCGCAGGCGGCGCAGGCGTCCGAGTCCACCGAATTCATCGACAAGCTGCCGCTGGGTTTTGCCACGCGTATCGGCGAGCGCGGGCAGAAACTCTCGGGTGGCCAGCGCCAGCGCCTGGCACTGGCGCGCGCCATTTTGAAGAACCCGCCGATCCTGGTGCTGGACGAAGCCACCAGCGCGGTCGACAACGAAACCGAAGCCGCCATCCAGCGCTCGCTCGATGTGGTGAGCCGCAACCGCACCACCATCGTCATCGCGCACCGCCTGTCCACCGTGCGCCATGCCGACTGCATCCACCTGCTGGAGAATGGCCGCATCGTGGAGAGCGGCACGCACGATGCGCTGGTGCGTCAGGGTGGCGGGTATGCCGCGTTGTGGCGACTGCAGACCGGGGAACGGGTCGGACAGGCGACAGACCATGCGTAGAGCGCCTTGTCCGCATGGGGTCGTCCAGGCCATAACGTGTTTGTCTTCCATCCGGCGCAGCACCGAGCGGAGGCAGACCACGGACTGCGGCAATGATCGACAATGCGGCGATGACCATCAGTCTCGTAGTCCGCAAAACCACATTGCATCCGGCTGGTGGCAAGGCTGCTAGCGACCTGCAATACTGGCTGTCGCAGCCGGTCCAGGCACGCATAGCGGCGGTGGAAGAACTGCGGCAACAAGTGGCTGGCTACCATGCTGAACCAAGACTTCAAAGAGTTTGCCGCATTACTCGCCTCAAACAGGGTTGAATACCTGATTGTGGGTGGGTACGCGTTGGCAGCCTATGGGCACCCGCGTTATACCGGCGACCTCGATTTCTGGATCGGCGCTGATTCGCTGAACGCGCAGCGAACACTCGGGGTTCTCAAGGAATTCGGTTTTGGAGGCTTGGACATCGCCCTTGACGATCTGACCGTGCCAGGGCATGTGGTGCAGTTGGGTTTTCCTCCGCGCCGGATCGACCTTCTCACGAGCATAGACGGCGTGGAGTTCGCAGCTTGTTATTCGCGGCGAATGACAGTTCCAATCGATGGCCTGGATTTGAACTTCATCGGGCTGGAAGATTTCAAGACCAACAAACGTGCCTCTGGTCGACTCCAGGATCTCGCAGACCTGGAAGCCCTGGGCGATCACCATCCCGACGCACGCTGATCGGGTTGCGATTCACCCTGGCGCTTTCGCGATTCCAACCCCAAGGACCCCGCAGTGGACACCCACTACTACGAACCCCGCACCGGCCACGGCCTGCGCCATGACCCATTCAACGCCATCGTCGGCCCGCGGCCGATCGGATGGATCTCTACATGTGGCGCCAGCGGGCGGAACAACCTCGCGCCCTACAGCTTTTTCAACGCGTTCAACTACGTGCCCCCGATCATCGGTTTCTCCAGCGTGGGCTACAAGGACACCGTGCGCAACGTGGAGGAAACCGGCGAGTTCGTGTGGAACCTGGCCACCCGGCCGCTGGCCGACGCGGTGAATGCCAGCTGCGCCGCAGTGGCACCCGAGGTCAGCGAATTCGACCTGGCCGGGCTGACACCGGTGGGCTCGCGGCTGGTGCGCCCGCCCCGCGTCGGCGAAAGTCCGGTGTCCTTCGAGTGCAAAGTGACCCAGATCACCCAGTTGCAGGGCATTGACGGTGTGAAGGTGCCGACCTGGCTGGTGCTGGGCGAGGTGCTTGCGGTGCATATTCGCCAGGACCTGCTGGTCGACGGTGTGTACGACACGGCCAAAGCCGAACCGATCTTGCGGGGTGGCGGGCCAGCCGACTATTTCCGGATCGGGCCGGAGCAGTTGTTTCGCATGCACCGGCCACGCTGAGGGCGGCCCGTCCGCCGACTTGCAGGCTCAGCCACGCTGGTGCAATTCGATCACGTTGCGGTCCGGGTCACGCACGAAGATGCCCTGCGAACCAGGGCCGAAACGCACCGGGCCGCCGCTCAGGGCGATGCCCGCAGCTTCGAGTGCCGCCTTGGCGGCCAGGATGTCGGGGCACAAGAGCGCGAAGTGCGTGATGCCCGGGTGCTTGTCGGGCACATCCATCAGGACGTTCGGGGCTGCGGGGTCCGGCGCGTTGAGCACCAGGTTCACTTCGACGCCCGAGGGATGGTCCAGCACGGCCACTGGCTCCGGGCCGATCGGACCGATCGTTTTGGTGAAACCGAGCAGCTCATAAAAACGCACGGAACGCTCGAGGTTGTGCACGCGGATGCCGATATGGGCCAGGCCCTGGATCGGGATCGGGCTGGTTTTGCTGGCAGCTTCTGGCATGGTGACTCCGGGTGGACGGCGGCGGTGCGCCACGGAATGCACAGTCTACGTGAAGGTCCGATCAGGTGTTGGTAGTCGACGGCGCCGGATCGCGATGCGACACCACCACCCACGCCACGTACACACCGAACACCACAGCTGTGGCGGCCAGGATCAGCAACTGCTGCAACAGCGGCAATGCCGGGAAAAACGCGAACAGCAGCGCGAACGGTGCGCCTCCGATGGCAGTGGACAGCGCGTTCTCGACCCACGTGGTCTTGCGGCTGAACAGCCCCAAAACATAGGACAGGATGTCCACCGGAAACGTCATGCGCAGGAACACCAGCGACAGCAGATGCCGGCGCGGATGGATCAGGCGGTCGATGCGGGCATACCGCGTGACGTTGGGGAACAGCCGCAGCAACAGCGGACGCACGCGGTGCGCCAGCGCGAACGACAGGCTCGACCCGGCCACCCACCCAATCATGATGATCAGTGCCGTCCACCAGGGGCCCCACAACACCACCGCAAACGGCACCAGCGGCAGGTTGCTGAACAGGGGAAGCACCACGGCCAGCGCGGTGGTGCCGAAAAAGATCAGCAAACCAAGTTGCCCATGGTCGGCAAGCGCATCACCGATCGGCGTGGCATAACTGCGTGCCAGCACGATCGCCAGGCCGAACAGCACCAGCACCCAGGCCAAAGAGCGCAACGAAGGCAACAAGTCCTTGCGGGTCAGCGTTTCTTCCAGGGCGTCGGTGAGTTTGGTCATTGCGGGTAGTGGTGCAGCAGGTGGCTGCCAGGCAGGCAGTCGACCTTGCGCGGGGTCAAAACGGCACGTCCGGACCGACCCACTTCGGCGGCAGCGGGCGCGCCCGTGCGAAGGCGTCCGCCACGTCGCACCATCCCTCACAGGCGTTGCGCCCGGGGCGGCGGCGCCACAGGTTCAGCAGCCACTTGCATTTGGCGTAGAAATGGAAGAAACGCAGCACACGGTGGATCTCGTCGGCGCTGGGCGCATGGTCGCTGCAGACCAGCTTGTCATCGGACATTCCACGGTCGGTCAGCGTGACCGCGCCCCAGGCCATCACGCGCCGGCGTGTGCCCAGCACCAACCGCGGCCCGAGCACCAGTGCATCGAGCAGGTCGCCCTCCATGCCCAGGTGGGTCGGAACGGCGCCGTAGTTGAACGGGCAGGGTAGCGGCGACACGAAGTCGATATGGCCGCTCGAACCGCGTTTGAGGAAACTGCCGCGCGGTACTTCGATCACCACCTCGACTTCGCGCGGTGTCGGGGGCCAGGGACTGGAGGGGTGGGTGTGCACCCCCTGAGCCTACTCCTCGCCACAGGGTGCGGGCCTACTGGGGGTACACCACCGCGACCGGGGGTGTCGAATGTGTGGCGCAAGGCCGCAGCATGGAGGCACAATGGTCCCATTGCCCACCCCGAAAAACCGCCATGCCATCCGTCATCACCGTGCGCGCACTCCGCGAGTCTGACTACCCGGAATGGCTGCCTCTGTGGGATGGCTACAACGCGTTTTACGGTCGGGCGGGACCGACCGCACTCGACCCGGAAGTGACGGCAACAAGCTGGCGCAGGTTCTTCAACCCCGACGAGCCAATGTTCGCGCTGGTCGCAGATTCAGGCGGCAAGTTGCTCGGCCTCACGCACTACCTGTACCACCGAAGCACCACGCGAATCGCACTGACCTGTTACCTGCAGGACCTCTTCACCGCCCCTGACGCGAGAGGCCAGGGTGTGGGTCGCGCGCTGATCCAGGCCGTCTATGCGGCCGCCAAGAAAACCGGCATCCAACGGGTGTACTGGCAGACCCACGAGACCAACGCCGCGGGGCGGCTGCTCTACGACAAGGTCGCAAAGCACCACGGGTTCATTGTCTACGCCCACGACGTGTGATGGCCAGCCGGGAACCATTGCCATGAACATCGACGGCCAAGGCAGAGGGGTCAGGTCTTGCGTTGCTGCAAGAAGGCAGTGGGGTCAGGTCTGAAGGCAGTGGGGTCAGGTCTTGCGTTGCGATATTGCAATGCAAGACCTGACCCCCAGCCCTGACCCGCGGACCGTGTTGCGGGGAAGTCCGGACCCCGACCTCCCGAACACCAGAAGCCCAGCGTCGTGGCAGGCGCAGCCCGGCGGGGGCGATTTCTGGAGCGCCGAGGAGCGCAGCTCGAGGGTCGGTGCGCGCAGCGCACTTCGTCATCATTTTGGCCGCGGTTGTCCGAACGCAGAGAACGAAGTGAACGCAGTGAGTTCTGCGGCCCGACCCTCGGGCGAGCACC
>CAMAWD010000098.1 GCA_945861785.1 Rhodoferax sp. OV413
CGGGCCAAGAGGCCGGCACTCACGTGGTCAGCCAGTCGAACACCAGTACCAAGCACAGCTTTGGTTCGCGCCATCGCAGCCTCCATCGTTTAGATGGAGTGAATTATGACGCATCATGCATTAAACTACGAGTATTGGGTCAGGTCTTGCATGCCGATGCAGCCGATGGGGTCACAGCCGATGGGGTCAGGTCTTGTAATGCAACATGCCCCAGGGCTTGGGGGCGGGCCTGGGGCATCAGATGTTGCAATACAAGACCTGACCCCCAGGGCTGCGATGCGGGCCTTGAGGGCGGGCCTGGGGCATCAGATGTTGCAATACAAGACCTGACCCCCAGGGCGTGTGACCCCCAGGGCGTGTGTGACCCCCAGGGCGTGTGCCCCCAGGGTGCTTGACCCCCAGGGCGCTGACCCCCAGGGCGCCCTCAACCCCTGCCGCGTCGCGCCAGCGCGCCCACATCGAGGATCAGCGCCACGCGCCCGTCGCCCATGATGGTGGCACCCGAGACATCACTCACACGGCGGTAATTGGCCTCGAGGTTCTTGACCACCACCTGCTGCTGGCCCAGGAGTTCGTCCACCAGCAGGGCGGCGCGCCGGCCTTCGGCTTCAACCACCACCATCACCGGTTTGTCGGGCAGGATGCCGTTGCGCTGGATGTCGAACACCCGTTCGAGTTCGACCACCGGAAGGTACTCCTCGCGCACCCGCACCACCTGGCCGGAGCCGCCAATGGTACGGACCGTGTCGGGCTGCACCTGGAACGACTCCACGACGGACGCCAGCGGCAGGATGTAGCACTCGTTGTTGATGCCCACGCTCATGCCGTCCATGATGGCCAGGGTGAGTGGCAGGCGCACCCGCACGCTCATGCCGAAACCCTCGGCCGATTCGATTTCGACCGTGCCGCCCAGCGACGTGATGTTTTTCTTGACCACGTCCATGCCCACGCCACGGCCCGACACGTCGGTCACCACTTCGGCGGTGGAGAAGCCGGGCGCGAAGATCAGGCTCCAGACATCGGAGTCGGGCATGTCGTCCGGTGCGTCGATGCCGCGTTCGCGCGCCTTCTTGATGAGTTTGGGCCGCGACAGGCCTTTGCCGTCGTCGCGCACCTCGATCACGATGCTGCTGCCCTGGTGCGACGCCGACAGCGTGATGGTGCCGGTTTCGGACTTGCCGGCGGCGCGGCGCTCGGCAGGCATTTCGATGCCGTGGTCGCAGCTGTTGCGCACCAGGTGGGTGAGGGGGTCGGTGATTTTTTCCACCAGGCCCTTGTCAAGCTCCGTGGATTCGCCGTGGGTGACGAAGTCGACTTTCTTGTCGAGTTTGGCGGCCAGGTCGCGCAACATGCGCGGAAAGCGGCTGTAGACCATGGACATCGGGATCATGCGGATCGACATCACCGATTCCTGCAGGTCGCGGGTGTGGCGCTGCAGGTCGGCCAGGCCCACGACCAGTTGCTCGTGCTGCGCCAGGTCGATCTTGGTGCTGGTCTGGGCCAGCATGGCCTGGGTGATGACGAGTTCGCCCACCAGGTTGATGAGCTGGTCCACCTTTTCGACGGAAACCCGCAACGTGGACGCCTCGGCAGCCGGCGCTGCCTGCGGCCTGACAGTCGCCCGCCGCTCCACCTGAACGGGGGCGTTCGACGTTGGCTGGGCGCTGGCGCTGCCAGGTACGCCGGGGGCGTCATCGAAGAAGCCGTAACTCGTGTCAGCCGCTGCCGCTGCGGGTGTTTCGACGACCGGGGCGTCCTCGGTGGGCACGCCCGGCGCGCCAGAGTGAAATCCGAACCCCGGGCCCAGGGGCAGCAGCTTGACCTGTTCGCGCGCAACGTGGAAGGTGAACAAATCCAGCAGGTCGTCGTCCGTGCTGCCGGTGACGACCTTGAAGCGGCGCATGCCGTCGGCGGCCTGCCCGCCGTCGAGCGGTTCGATGGTGCCCAGGTCGGTGATTTCGGCGAAGAGTTCCACCAGCAGGTCGGCGTCTGCCGGCGCCTCCAGGGGCCCCACGAGCAGCTCCAGGGCGCGGTGTCCTTTCGGGCTCGCGGCTTCGGCCGGCGCGGCAGTGGCTGCAACCGGGGCAGCTGCGGGCAGCGGCGGCGCAGCGCCTTTCGGAGTCTCGCCGGCGATGAACGCCGCATAACTCGCCAGCAGGTGCGCGGTATCTACCGGATCGCCCTTGCCGCCGCCCTGGTGCACTGCCAGTTGTGCCTTGAGCGCGTCGCCGGACTGCAGCAGCACGTCGACCATGGCCGCGTTGGGCTCGAGCTCATGGCGGCGCAGCTTGTCCAGCAGCGTTTCCATCTGGTGCGTCAGGGCGGCCACGTCACTGAACCCGAACGTTGCCGCGCCGCCCTTGACGGAGTGCGCGCAACGGAAAATCGAGTTCAGGGTTTCGTCGTCGGCCGACTCGATGTCTATCTCGAGCAGTTGCTGCTCCATGCGGTCGAGGTTTTCGCCCGCCTCCTCGAAGAAGACCTGGTGGAACTGGCTCAGGTCGAAACCCGCGTTGTCGCTGCTCATTCGAATACCTCCGTATTTCGTACTGCGGTGTGGTTCGCCTCGGGGGCGGCCCTGCGGCTCCTACCGCACCACTTTCTTGATCACCTCGATCAACTTCGCCGGGTCGAACGGCTTGACCAGCCACCCGGTCGCGCCGGCGGCCCGCCCGGCCTGTTTCATCTGGTCGCTCGACTCGGTGGTCAGGATCAGGATCGGCGTGGTCTTGAAATTGGGGTGTTCGCGCAGGCGCTTGGTCAGGCCGATGCCGTCCAGGCGGGGCATGTTCTGGTCGGTCAGGACCAGGTCGAAGGGGCGCTGGCGGGCCTTGTCGAAGGCGTCCTCGCCGTCCACCGCCTCGACTACTTCGTAGCCGGCGTTCTTGAGTGTGAAGGACACCATTTGGCGCATGGAGATGGAGTCGTCGACGGCCAGGATTGAGTGCATTGGGGGGCTCCGGAAGTGCTTGCTGGAGGTTGGGCGCGTGGGCAAGGGGTTCAGAACAGTTCGATCGAGCCGGCATCCATCTCGGACTGGGTCACCGGATTGGGGCGGTCCGGGGCCGGTTCGATCACGGCTTCACCGTCGCCGTCGTCGGCAAACAGGCTGCCCGCCAACTGGTCGGCGCAGTTGCGCAGCCGCAGATGGGTGTGGCTGATGAGCTGCGCTGTCATGTCGTGGAACTGAAGGGCGGTGACGGCATTGTCCAGCTGTAGCTGGATCTCGCCCAGCACGGTCGCCAGCTCGCGTTCGGGCTTGCGCCGGCGGTGCTGGCTGAGTTCCCGCGAGGCGGTGTGGAAACTCGCCAGCAGCACCTGGCAGGCGTCTGCCAGCAGCACCTGCAGGCGCTGCAGGTCGTTGCAGGCCGCGATCAGGTGGTCCTGCACGTCGGCGGCCACAACCAGGGGGATGGTCGATGCCGGCGGTTCTTCGTACGGCTCTTGGTACGGTTCGTACAGGGCTTCGGGGGTCTCGATTTGCATGGTGAACGCCTTCACAGTCGGGTTGTCGCCGTGCCTGCCGTGCTGCGCAGGCGCTCGATCAGCCGGGGTGCGATGCCGCCCAGTGGCAGCACTTCGTGGGCGGCGCCGGCGGCAATGGCCTCCCTGGGCATGCCGAACACCACGCAGGTGGATTCGTCCTGCACCAGGTTGAAGCTGCCCGCGTCGCGCAGCACCTTCATGGCCCGGGCGCCGTCCGCACCCATGCCGGTCAGCATGACAGCCAATGCATTCGGCCCGACCACCCGGGCCGCAGACAGGAAAAGCACCTCGACCGAGGGCTTGTGGCGGTTGACGGGTTCACCGTCGGTCACCCGGGCCAGGTAGTTCGCACCAGAGCGCTCCACGCTCATGTGCAGCCCGCCGGGCGCGATGTAGGCGTGCCCCGGAAGCACCCGTTCGCCGTCGCTCGCCTCCTTCACGCTGATGCGGCACAGGCCGTCCAGGCGGGCGGCATAGTTGCGGGTGAAACCCGGTGGCATGTGCTGCGTGATCATGACCGCCGGCGCGTCGGCCGGCAGGCCCATCAGCAATTCCCGGGTGGCCTCGGTGCCACCGGTGGAGGCCCCGATGAAGACAATTTTTTCGGTCGACAGCCGCCCGATTGCAGCCACGGCGTTCACCGGTCTGGCGGCGTCGGTCGTTCCGTGGCTTACTGCGGCGTGGCTCTTGTGCACCTTGGCCGAAGCGGCAATACGCACCTTGGCGGTGATGTCGGCCGCCAGCAGTTGCAGCCCGTCGGCCACGCCGATCTTGGGTTTGGCCACGAAATCGACCGCGCCCAGCTCCAGGGCGCGCAGGGTCGATTCGGCGCCGCGCTCGGTGAGTGTGGACACCATCACCACCGGCATCGGGCGCAGGCGCATCAGCTTGGCCAGAAAATCGAGCCCGTCCATGCGGGGCATCTCGATGTCCAGAGTGATCACGTCCGGGTTGAGCTCGCGGATCATCTCGCGGGCCAGCAGCGGGTCGGCTGCGGCGCCGACGCAGACCATGTCCGGTTCCCGGTTGATGATTTCGGTAAGCAGGCTGCGCACCAGCGCAGAATCGTCCACCACCACTACGCGTGTCTTTGCCATCTGGTTGCTGTCCTTCAAAACAGGTCGACCGAGCCGCCGTCGCTGGCCTGCGGAGCGGCACGTTGCGCTGCAGCACGCTCCTGCACCTGCAAGGCGGCAGCCTGGGTCGGCGCCAGGCGTTTGACCATGGCCTTGCCACTGGCTGGCAGGAAGCAAACTTTGCGCGGGTAGATGTCCAGCACATCCTTGCTGACCACCTGGATATGTTCGGTCTTGAGATAGTCGAGTACGAACGCGGTGTTGCGGGCGCCCACGTTGATGCTGTCCATGCCGGCAATCACCTGGCCACCGCCGAAAACCTTGGCCTCGAGCGCGCTGCGCGTGGCCCCGCGCTTGAGCATTTCGTTGATCAGCAGTTCCATGGCATAGGCGCCGTAACGGCCGTCGTCGCTGCTGCCCTCAGGCAGCATGAAATGGTTCAGCCCACCGACCCGGGCGTTGCGGTCCCACAGGCAGGCGGCGATGCAGGAACCCAGCGTGGTCATGATCAGGATGTCTTCGGTCTCGACGTAGTACTCGCCCGGCAGCACCTTCACGGCGATGCTCTGGAAGTGCGTCTCATACCAGAAGAACGATGCCTCGCCCAGCTTGCGCGATGCGCTCTTGAGCCGCGCCAGGTGGTGGGCCCAGGGAGTGCCGGAAGGCCGTTGGGGTATTGCGATGGCGACCATGTTGGCCTGCTAGACGCACTCGTAGACGGTCTTGCCGCGCAGGCGGAACAGTTCGCGCGACTCGCTGAAGTTTTCGGAATGCCCCGCAAACAGCAGGCCGTGGGGCTGCATGGCACGGCGCATGCGCTCGAGCACCTTGCGCTGGGTGGGCCCGTCGAAATAGATCATTACGTTGCGGCAGAACACGATGTCAATGGGTTCGCCCAGCGACCAGTGGGTGTCCATCAAGTTGAAGGAGCGGAACTGCACCAGCCGGCGCAACTCGGGCTTGACCCGAATGAAGCCATTGTTGTTGCCGGTGCCGCGCATGAAATAACGTTTGAGCAGCTCGGGGCCCAGGCCGCGGGCATCGGCAGGGTAGACACCCTGCTCGGCGCGGGCGAGCACCTTGGTGTCGATGTCGCTGCACAGTATCTGCACCGGCACCGAAGTGCCAAGCGCCTCGGCCACCGTGATCGCCAGGGAGTAGGGCTCCTCGCCGGTGGACGCCGCGTTGCACCAGATGCGCCAGCGGCGACCCGGGTTGCGTGCCAGTTCCGCCGCGAGCAGCGGAAAATGGTGGTCTTCGCGAAAGAACGAGGTGAGGTTGGTGGTCAGGCAGTTGACAAATTCCTGCCATTCGCTTTCGCCTTGCGGGCCTTTGGCCTGCTCGAGCCGCTGCAGGTAGTCTGCAAAACTGGTGTAACCCACATCCCGCAGGCGGCGCGACAGGCGGCTGTAGACCATGGCCTGTTTGCCAGCGTGCAGGCTGATGCCCGCACGCTGGTAGATCAGCTTGCGGACCCGCTCGAAGTCGGAGCCCGAAAAGCTGAACTCGGTGTCTCGGGCGTTATCGGTGACGGCCATGGATGTGTTCGGGATGGCCGCCAGGCTGGGTGCCAACTGCCGTTGCGGGCGGGCGCAGGGGCCCCGAAACTTGGGTCCTGAATCGCATGTCTGGTTGTGCCGGGGATCGCGCGCGCGCCGCTATTCCCCCGATGTGCGGAGAACACCATTGGATGGCGGGGCTGGTCCGGGCATTTGGCGGTGTGAAATCGGCGTTCATTGCGGCATTGCCTGTCGGTGGGCCACGCAGGGGTTGTGTTCCTGGGGTGACTGTAGGGGCTTGCTCCGCACGGTGACATCGGGTTGATACCTGAGTCCGGCCGGAAAAACACCTGATGGGCAGTAAAACCACAGGCGCTGCCCCTATCATCCAAACACATTCGTGACCACAGCAAATCCAAGGACCAACCGTGAGCGATATCTCCCAATTGAAGTTCCTCGTCGTCGACGACTTCTCCACCATGCGCCGCATCGTGCGCGGCCTGCTCAAAGAAATGGGCAACAACAACGCCGATGAGGCGGAGGACGGCTCGATTGCCTTGCACATGCTCAAGGGCAAGGCATACGACTTTGTGGTGTCGGACATCAACATGCCGAACATGAATGGTTTTGACCTGCTCAAGGCGATCAAGGCCGACGCCAGCCTCAAGCACCTGCCGGTGCTGATGGTCACCGCTGAAGCCCGCAAGGAAGACATCGTCCTGGCGGTCCAGAGTGGCGCCGCTGGTTACATCGTCAAGCCTTTCACCAAGGCCACACTGGAAGACAAGATCATCAAGATCATGCAAAAGCGCGCTGCGGCGGGCTGAGCCTGCACCTGCCCCAGGAAGCACCCACCATGAACGACGCAACCGCGGCACCACCAGCAGCCTCACCCGAGGTGTTCCAGCAACTGGGGCTGATCACCCGGCAACTGCACGACACGATGAACCAGTTGGGCGTCATGCCCAAGCTGCGGCAGTCGGCTGAAGGGCTGCCGGATGCACGCAGCCGCCTGAGTTACATCGCCAGGAAGTCCGGCGAGGCGGCTGACAAGGTCCTGACCGCGGTTGAACTTGCCAAGCAAGAACATGTGGGCATCGCCGATTCGGCAAAACGGCTTGCGGCCAGGTTGTCTGCCGATGCGTCCCAGACCTCCGCCATGGCGGGTGTGATGGCGTTTGTGGCCGAACTCGAAGCGTCTACCGGGCGCGTCGACCAGCACCTGACCGACATCATGCTGGCGCAGGACTTTCACGACCTGACCGGCCAGGTGGTGGCCAAGGTGGTGGCGCTGGCGATCGACCTGGAGGACAGCCTGGTCAAGCTGCTGGTGCAGGTCGCGCCGTCCGAGCTGGTCTCCCCCGAGGCGGTGTCCGCCGAGTTGAATGGCCCGGTGGTCGACTCCGAAGGGCGCACCGATGTCGTCAGCAATCAGCGTGAGGTCGACGATCTTCTGGCAAGTCTGGGCTTCTGAAGGCGGTTTGACGCCGCACACCGGCGGGGATCAGTTGTCGGGCGAGATCAAGCCATTGCGCATCGCGTAACGTACCAGGCCCGCCACCTCGTGGATATCGAGCTGTTTCATGAGCTGGCTGCGGTGGGTGTCCACGGTTTTCACCGACAGGTCGAGCCGGCGGGCAATTTCCTTGGTGCTGTGGCCCTCCGCCACCAGTTGCAGCACTTCGCGCTGGCGCGGTGTCAGGGAGTCGCCCGGTTGGTCTTCGGCCCGCAGGCGCTGCACGTAGTCGCTGACAATGCCGCGTGACACCGCCGGGCTGAGGTAGGTCTCGCCCCGCAAGACGGCCTTGAGCGCAAGCTCGAGCTCCAGGGGGGCGGAGTCTTTCAGCAGGTAGGCCACGGCCCCGTTGCGCAGGGCCTGGCGCACGTATTCTTCGTTCTGGTGCATCGACAGGATGATCACGCGCACGTCGGGCAGGCTCTTGGTCAGCCGCGCGGTTGCCTCCAGGCCGTTGAGTCCCGGCATGGCGATGTCCATCAGGACCACGTTGGGCTGCAGGTCGTGCGCCTGCTGCAACAGCGCCATGCCGTCGGCGGCCTCGCCCACGACTTCCAGATCGGGTATCGATTCGAGCAGCTTGCGCAGCCCGGCGCGCACCAGTGTGTGGTCGTCTGCAAGCAGCACACGAAGTCGTGTCATGGGGTCTCCAGTGGGAGCAACAGCGGGCAACGCAAGCGCAGTGTGCTGCCCATGCCGGGGATGGACTCGATGTCGAGCTGGCCGCCCAGGAGCGTGGCGCGCTCCTTCATGCCCAGCAGGCCGATGCTGTCGCCCGCTGCCGCCCGCTCCCGCACGGCAGAAAAGTCGAAGCCGCAGCCATCGTCGTGGATGCCAAGCACAAGGGCCTCGCCATCGTGAAACAGGTCGATGTCGACATGGTGTGCGTTCGCGTGGCGCGCGATGTTGGTGAGCGCCTCCTGGACGATCCGGAAGCAGGCGGTTTCGACATCGGGGGGCAAACGGACCGGCGGCAGGTTGGGCTGGAAGCGCACGGCGAAACCGGAGCGCGCCGAAGTCTGCTCGGCAATGCCGCGCAATGCCGGGATCAGGCCCAGATCGTCGAGCACCGACGGCCGAAGCGCCACGGCGAGGCGGCGCACGTGCTGCAGCGCGTCTTCGACGATGCGCAGGTTTTCGGCGTTGAGTTCGGTTGGCGAGCGGTCCTTGAAGCGCTCCCGTGATTGCAGGTTGATCTTGATGGCGGTGAGGGACTGGCCGAGTTCGTCATGCAGTTCGTGCGCCACGCGGCGCCGCTCGGTCTCCTGCGCCTCGAGCACGCGGCGCGACAAGCTGCGCAACTGGCGCGATTTTTCTTCAAGGGCTTCGGTGGCGCGGGTGCGCTCGGTGATGTCGCGGATCAGGCCGATGTAGGTGACCTTGCCCTGGTAGGAAATGCGCGACACCGCGAGGCTGACCGGAAAGAGGTTGCCGTCCTTGCGCCGGGCCTGCATCTCGCGCGCCTTGCCGATCACCCGGGCTTCTCCGGTTTCGTGGTAGTGGCGCAGGTAACTGTCGTGGTTCAGACGGACTTGGTCGGGCATCAGCATTGACACATTGCGCCCGGTCACTTCCCTCGCCTCGTAACCGAAGATATGGGTGGCGGCCCGGTTGAACGATTCCACCAGCCCGTCGCGACCTATGGTGATGACGGCGTCCACCACGTTGTCGAGGATTGCCTGGGTGTGCATGGACGACTCACGCAGGGCTTCGCGCCCGGCGATCAGTTCGAGCTCGATGCGCTTGCGCCCGGAGATGTCGTTGAAGGTGCAGATGACCTCGCGCACGCTGCCGTCCGGGTTCAAGCGCGGCGCGGCGCTGACTTGCAGCCAGAGGCGGTCCTGGGTTTTGGCTCGGAACACGCCCATGGTGACATCGGGCACAGGTTCACGTGTCGCGATGCAGCGGGGAACCGGGTGCTCTGCCCCAGGGAATGGCGAGCCGTCTTCGTGGATGGAATTCCAGTCCGGGTCGAGCCAGGTCTTGCTTACCAGTTGCTCCTGCGGCATGCCCAGCAACTCGAGCGCGCGGTTGTTGGCCAGCAGGACCTGGCCTTCGGCGCCGTGCAGAAGCACGCCCGCCTGCAGGTTGTCGACCAGGTTGCGGTAGCGGTCTTCACTGTCACGCAGCGCAGTTTCGGTGCGGTGTTTGTACAACGCCATGTCCAGCACGATGCGGAACTCGCGTTCCACATAGGGCTTGAGCACATAACCGTAGGGTTCGGCGAGTTTGGCGCGCTCCAGCGTGGACTGTTCGGCATACGCAGTGAGAAACACCACAGGCACCGCGAAACGGTTGCGGATTTCCGACGCTGCCTCGATGCCGCCCATTTCGCCGGCGAGGTGGATGTCCATCAACACCAGATCAGGGTGAAGTTCGCCGGCAAGCCGGACTGCGTCCTCGCCGCGTTTGACCGGCGCCAGCGGCTCGTAACCCAGGTCGCGCAGCTGGATCTCGAGGTCACGCGCGACGATGGCCTCGTCTTCGACGATGAGTATTCTTGGCCGATTGACTTCAGGGAGCATGAAGGAATGGTGCAGGCCAGCGGTTTGGGTTTGCAGGGCACATCATAGGCGCACCCGGCTGCAGCGCGCAAGGGCGGCTGGCCAATCTGGCGGCAACCGATCCGGGCTTATTGGAGCGCAGTGGTGTGTGTGCTCGCCACACTCCTGATGTCGGCCGTGATTTCGAACGACTGCAGTCGATGGCCGTGGTCGAAGGTCTGTGAGGCGATCATCAGTTCGTCGGCGCCGGTGCGGGCGATGAAGGCTTCGATCTGGTCCTGGACCATGTCGGGAGAACCGATGGCCGAACAGGGCAGAACCGAGTCCAGCAGGGCCCGCTCCTGGGGTGAAGCGTTCTCGTAGTAGTGCCGCCGGGGCGGTGGCAGCCGCCCCGGCCGGCCGCTGCGGCTGTTCACGAAGGCCTGTTGCATGGAGGTCGCCCGGTAGGCGGCTTCGTCGTGGGTGTCGGCTGCGAACACGTTGAAACCAAGCATCACATAGGGTTTGGCCAGGCGTTCGGATGGCCGGAAGCTGGCGCGGTACAGGGCGACGGCGTCCATCATTTGCGCCGGTGCGAAATGCGAGGCAAACGCATACGGCAGGCCGAGCATGGCTGCAAGCTGGGCGCCGAACAGGCTGGAGCCGAGGATCCACATCGGCACCTTCAGGCCGGTGCCGGGAACGGCGCGTACCTGCTGGCGCGGCGCATCGGAGAAAAAGTCCATCAGTTCCACGACGTCATTCGGGAAATCGTTGGCATCGGAGGTGAGGTTGCGCCGCAACGCACGCGCCGTGATCTGGTCCGACCCGGGGGCCCGGCCCAGGCCGAGGTCGATGCGCCCGGGAAACAGCGACTCCAGCGTACCGAATTGTTCGGCGATCACCAGCGGCGAATGGTTGGGCAACATGATGCCGCCAGCGCCGACGCGGATGGTTGAGGTTCCGCCTGCCACATAGGCGATCAGCACCGACGTGGCTGCGCTGGCGATGCCTGGCATGCCATGGTGCTCGGCGAGCCAGTAGCGGCGGTAACCCCAGGCCTCGGCATGCTGGGCGAGGTCACGGCTGTTGCGAAAGGACTGCGCGGCATCACTGCCCTGCGTGATGGGGGACAGGTCGAGGACGGAGAAGGGGATCATGGTCGGACTCAGGGGTTGGGTAGGCGGGGGCGTTTGCGCTACCGCAAGGCCGGATGGTAACGGCATCCGGATCGGCCGGTGGCCGGGCCCCGCGCCAGCTGTGCTGTAATTTGCCGACTGACTATGTGAGAGGACCACGATGAAGGCAATCTGGAATGGCGTGGTGATCGCGCAAAGCGACCACACGGTGCTGGTCGAGGGCAACCATTATTTTCCCGAGGCTGCGCTCGACCGCGCGCTTGTCGGCTTCAGCAACCACAAGACCATGTGCCCATGGAAGGGCCAGGCGAGTTACTACTCGCTGATCGTGAATGGCGACATGAACCAGGACGCAGTCTGGTACTACGCCGATCCGAAACCCGAGGCGGAGGCGATTCGGGGCCGGGTCGCATTCTGGAAGGGTGTGCAGGTCGTGGCCTGATGCGGGCTTGATCCGTGTCAAGGTGCCCGGGGTGTTTCACCCCGACACTGGAAACCGGTCCTTTCCCCAATCAGGAGTCCTTGCCATGTTCAAACACCTGCTCGTTCCCATCGATGGATCACCCACCTCGCAGCTTGCCGTCGACAAGGCCATCGGTCTGGCGCGTGCGTTTTCCAGTGCGGTGAGCGTGCTGTTCGTGATCGACCCCTACCCGTTCACCGGTGTCGGAGCCGATTTCTCGTATGGCCAGGTACAGTACCTGAGCGCCGCCAAGGCCGAGGCCAATGAGGCCCTGGCCGCGGCGCGCCAGGTTTTTGATGCGGCCGGGGTGCAGGTCAGCGCCTCCGTGGTGGAGTCGCATTCGGTATGGCGTGGCATCGTGGAGGCGTCAGAGGCCGGCGGCGCAGACCTCATCGTGATGGGCTCACACGGTCGAAGCGGCATCGAGAAACTGGTGCTGGGCAGCGTCGCACAGCGGGTGCTGTCGCACTCCCCCCTGCCGGTGCTGGTCGTGCGCGGCTGAAGGCCGGCTGGCGCCCTTTGGCGCACCCGGGGGCCAGGCGCACCCGGGGCTCAGGTCTTTTTCCCAGGGTGTTTAAGGTATTTGCCTGATGGTGCCGCGCGGTGGTCGATCCTAGACTGGTGGTGTGAGCACGCAGACCCACCCAAAGCCGCCAGATACACAGAGCGCTTCCATCGCCCGGCCCCGAATTCTCGTGGTCGAGGACGAATCCATCGTCGCGCTGGACAAGGCTGGCATCGAGCAACAACTGCACGACAGCGAGGCGCGTTACCGCCACCTGGTGCGCAACCTGGCGGTGGGGGTGCTGGTGCAGGGCCCCCAGGCGGAAATTCGCGAATCGAACCGGACCGCGCTCGACTTGCTGGGCTTGACCGAGGACGAACTGTTGGGCAAGACGTCGTTCGATTCCGGGTGGAAAGTGGTGCGTGACGATGGTTCGGATTTTCCGGGCCCGAGCCACCCTGTGCCCCGGGCGATTGCCACCGGCCAGCCTGTGCGCCATGTCGTGATGGGGGTGTTTCGCCCGCGCACCAATGACCTCGTCTGGTTGCTGGTGGACGCGCAGCCACAACTCGATGCACTGGGTCAGGTGGTCGAGGTGGTGTGCACCTTCGTCGACATCTCGGATCGCAGAATGGCCGAGGCCGAGTTGCTGGTGCGCGAGGAGTCGCTGCGCGCGTCGGTGCTGCACACGCAGGCGATCCTGGACAACGTCGTCGATGCGGTGATCACCATCGATGGCGATGGCCTGGTGGAGTCGTTCAACAAGGCTGCGACCAGGATGTTCGGGTATACGCCCGACCAGGCCATCGGTCGCAATGCGTCGATGCTGATGGCCGACCCGGAGCGGGCCTTTCCTGACAGTTACCTGAGGCACCACCAGGACACCGGCGAGGCGCATCGGACCGGCTCACCGCGCGAGTTGCAGGGGCGGCGCAAGGACGGCAGCCTTTTTCCACTCGACCTGGCAGTGTCACGCGCAGAGGGTGAGCGCAGCCCCACCTGGATCGGACTGGTACGGGACATCAGCCAGCAGCGACAGGACGAGGCGCAGATCCACAAATTGGCGTTTTACGACCAGCTCACCGGCCTGCCCAACCGCCGCCTCCTGATCGACCGCCTGGAGCACGTCCTGACACATGCGGCGCGGGTGGGAGAACATGGTGCGGTGTTGTTCCTGGACCTGGACAACTTCAAGCAACTCAACGAAACCCTGGGACACGGCATGGGCGACCAGTTGCTGGTCCAGGTGGCCCAGCGCTTGAAGGACTGCGTGCGCGAGGCAGACAGCGTGGCGCGTCTGGGGGGGGACGAATTTTTGGTTCTGCTGGAGGGGCTTGCAACGCAAGAACGGGACGCCAGCGCCCAGGCCTGGGACACCTCCCTGAAGGTGCTGCAAGCACTGAACAAGCCCTATGACCTTGGCACCCAGCGCCATTCCTGCACAGCCAGCATCGGGGTGGTTCTGTTCAAGGACCGGAAAAATTGGGTTAACGACCTGCTGCGCATGGCAGATGTCGCGATGTACCAGGCCAAGGCAGCCGGGGGCAACACGGCGTGTTTCTATGACCCCGCGATGCAGGCGACTGCCGAGGCGCGCACCCAACTCGAGCAGGATCTGCGACGCGGACTGGCAATGCGCGAGTTTGAGCTTTTCTACCAGGTTCAGGTCAATCTGGATCGGGTGCCTGTCGGGGTGGAGGCGCTGGTGCGCTGGCGGCATCCGGTGCGCGGGCTGCTGCCTCCCGCCGATTTCATTGCCCTGGCCGAACAGACCGGCATGATCCTGGAACTCGGCCAGTGGGTGGTGGATACCGCCTGCAGCCAACTGGCCTTGTGGGCCAACGTGCCGGGCAAGGGTGACTGGACGCTGGCGGTGAATGTCAGCGCATCGCAGTTCGCCCACGCCAGTTTTGTTGCCAATGTGTTCCGCGCGCTGGACCAGACGGGCGCACCTGCGCAGCGGCTCAAACTGGAGCTGACCGAGAGCATGTTGGCCGTGGACATCGAAGACATCATCTTCAAGATGCTTGCCATCAAGTCCCGCGGAGTGTCGTTTGGGCTGGACGACTTCGGCACCGGGTATTCGTCACTGTCCTACCTCAAGCGCCTGCCATTGGCGCAGCTCAAGATAGACCGCTCCTTCGTGCGCGATATCCTGAGCGATCCCAACGACGCGGCCATTGTGCGAGCGATATTGATGCTGGGCCACGCCATGGGGCTGGAGGTGATTGCCGAAGGTGTCGAGACCGCCGCGCAGCATGAATTCCTGGCGCGGCTCGGTTGTGATGCGTTTCAGGGTTTTCTGTTCGGTCGGCCTGTGCCGCAGGCCGAACTGGTCGCCACGCTGCCGCCCCCGACGACCTGCCACTGACCGGCGCCCCCCGGGAAAGCCGGGGTTCAGCCGCACTGCCCCACGTAACCGCAGGCGGTGCAGAAGTCGCAGCCGTCCTTCTTGATCACGGTCGGGTTGCCGCATTCCGGGCAGGGACGCCCGGCCAGTGGTGCTGGGGCATTGGAGTCCCGGGGGATTTCCAGCACACCCATGTCGCGCACCGGAAAGCCCTGCTCGTCCAGCACGCCGAGCATCGCATAGCGGTGGATGATCAGCCGTGCGAGGTAGGCCACGGTGGACGGCCAGGTCTGCTGGCGGCGCTGGTTGTGCGGCAGCCCGGGGACGAACGCCATGAAATGGCCCAGCGGTTCGGCGTAGTTGAGCAGCTTGCGCAGTTTCATGCCGATCCAGGCCGGGTCGATCACCCGCATGTCCAGCGACAGCAGGCGCGCCAGCCCGTCGAGCGCGCGCGGGTAGTTGCCGGAGAACCCCACGGCGCAAGGCCGGGTGACGGGGTGACCATCGTGCCCGGGCAGGGTGATCTCCTTGAGGGTGAGCGTGAAGGTCTCGCCGGCTGCGGGGTTGTCGATGTCCACCGCCCAGGCCAGGGTGCCCGAGGGGCCGGTGCGGGGCTCGTCGCGGCTGAACATCGCGTCGAGCACCGGTGTCGGGCCCTTGCGTGCCGGGTCGGGCAGGGCCTTGAGCTGCTCGCAGCGCCACCGGATGACCGCCGCGGTGGCTGCCACCACGCCGGGGAACATGCGGGTTTCGCCGAACGGCGGGAAAGGCATCTCGAAGCTGCGCTCCTCCGCCACCGTGGCCAGCGCATCGAGCTTGAGCTGCAGCCAGGCCGGGTCGTTCGCGCGCAGGTCCATCGACAGGGTCTTGGCCAGCGCGCCCAACCCGCGCGGCTGCTCGGCGCCATTCACCCAGACCTCGAACGGCCGTGGCGCACCACCTTCTTCGGGCGCCAGTTCGCCGACGAAGAGTGCGAAGTCGCCGAAGGGGTGGTGCACCATGAAGGTCCAGGCCGGATTGCCGCCGGGCAGGTCGGGCCGGCCCGGCCAGCGCAGCGAGGACAGCACCGGCGCGGGCAGGCGCTCCAGGGCCAGCCTGCGGTTCGCATCGTTGATGGTGAGCGGCGCCGCCGCCGCCGTCGCCGGCGCGGGGCCGGTGCTCAGAACCGAACCCAGCACATTGTTGGGCCGGTAGGTGGCCAGGCCCTTGAGGCCCGATTGCCAGGCCTGCATGTACAGACCCTGGAAGTCGGCGTACGGGTAGTCGGCAGGTACGTTGACGGTCTTGGAGATCGCGGTGTCGATGTACGGCGCGACCGCTGCGACCATCTCCTCGTGGGCCTGTGCGCTCATTTCCAGCGCGGTGACGAAGGCGTGGGTGAGTGGCGCGTCCGGGCCCTTCAGGTGCCGGTACAGGCGCCAGGCGTGGTCCTCGACCGCGTATTCGCGAAAGCTGCCGTCGGGCATGCGTTTCTTGCGTGTGTAGGTCCAGCTGAAGGGTGGCTCGATGCCGTTGCTGGCGTTGTCGGCAAAGGCCAGGCTGATGGTGCCGGTGGGTGCGATCGACAACAGGTGCGAGTTGCGCAGCCCATGCATGCGGATGCGGTCCTTGAGGCCGGAGGGCAGGCGCGACGCGAAACTTTGGCCGCTCAGGTACAGGTCGGCGTTGAACAGCGGGAACGCCCCGCGCTCGCGCGCCAGCTCGACCGACGCGTTGTAGGCCGCGTCGCGCAACGTGGCGCTGATCTCGCTGGCCATTGTGCGTGCGTCTTCGGTGTCGTAACGCAGGTTGAGCATCACCAGCGCGTCGCCCAGCCCGGTGAAACCCAAGCCCACCCGGCGCTTGTTGCGTGCTTCCTCCTGTTGCTGCGGCAGCGGCCAGACCGTGATGTCGAGCACGTTGTCCAGCATGCGCGTGGCGACCGTGGCGGCCTCGGTGAGAGCGGCATGGTCGAAACGTGCGTCGGCATCGAACGGGTTGCGCACAAACCGGGTCAGGTCGAGCGAGCCGAGGCAGCAGCAGCCGTAAGCGGGCAGCGGCTGCTCGCCGCAGTTGTGGACGACGATTCCGTTGGCATCGAAGGCGTGGACCTCGCTCACCGTGACGTCGTAGACCGCCTCCACACCATCTTCCACCAGGGAGTCGACAGTGGCAGTGAAGCGCTCGCGGTTCAAGGCCCGCCGGTAGGTGGACAGCGCGAGGGCCAGGCGAGCGGACTTCTGCTCGTCCTCGAAACCGATGCGCTCTGCGTACATCAGCAGGTTCTCGCCGCTGACCACCAGTTCGTGGACCGCCCGGGTGGGGTAGTCCCCATGGCCACCGCGGCCGTCGGGCATCCGCTTGACGCCGCTGACGTGGCGTTCCCGGTAGATCGTCGATGCGATGCCCATGCGCAGCAGCATCCGCTGCACCGCCTCCAGCAGGGGCGGGCTGGACTGTGTCAGGCGCACGCTGACGCCCTTGTCCTGGCTGCCCTGAACCGAGCCGTCGGCATCGAACAGGCCGCGCAGCAGGCCGGCACAGAAGCCCGAGGATGCCTGCTCCATGGCCGGTGTGATGAACTTCCCCCCGGGGGTCATGCCCAGCTGGAGCCCCCATGCCGAGATCACCGCCTTGTCTGCCTTGAGCGTGCCATCGCCGATCAACAGGCCCATCAGGTAGCCCTGCTCCTCTGTGTGTTCTCCGTCCCAGCCCAGACAGTTGCGGTGGTCGTGCAGCATGATCTCGTCGCCGCTGGCCAGCGCAGAGGCGTTCGTCCATTCGGCTTCCATCAGGTAACGCGTCTTGCGCCGTACGCGCCGCACGGGGTGGTCTGCGGTCAGGCGCAGTTGATGCCCTTCACGCGTGCGCAGGCGCAGCACGGGTTTGGTGCCGGTCGCGAAGAATCCCTCGGACGCAGTGGGATAACCCCGCCCGTCGACCACGGCAGTGAACGCACGACCGATCAACTGCTGCACCTGCCGCGGGCCGTCTTGTGTGAGTACCCAGGTGTCCGCGGTCACGCATGGATTCGTGGCCGAGATCGACTCGCAATACGACAGGTTGTTGTCGCGGTTGATCTGGTCCAGGAACAACACGCCGGGTTCGGCATGGTCGTAGGTGGAGCGCATGATCCGGTCCCACAAGTCACGGGCCGGGAGCTGCCGGTAAACCCAGGTGCGGCTGCCGTCAGCCAGTGTGCGGGCATGCGCGCCGGCTGCCTTCTGCGCGGCCCCGGGCTCGGCCCGGTGGACCAGCTCGATGCTGGCGCCATCCTGCACCGCCTGCATGAAGGCGTCTGTGACACCGACCGAGATGTTGAAGTTCTTCAGGTCGCCCCGGTCCTTGGCGCGGATGAATTCCTCGACGTCCGGGTGGTCGCAGCGCAATACGCCCATCTGGGCCCCGCGCCGCGCACCGGCGGATTCGACGGTCTCGCAGGAGCGGTCAAAAATATGCATGTAACTGACCGGCCCGGAGGCGCTGCTCTGGGTGCTGCCGACCCAGGCGCCGCGCGGACGGATGCGCGAGAAGTCGTAACCCACGCCGCCGCCCTTGCGCATGGTCTCTGCGGCCTGCGTCAGCGCGATGTAGATGCCCGGGTGGCCGTCTTCCATCTGGGCGATCGAGTCGCCCACCGGCTGCACGAAGCAGTTGATCAGGGTGGCCGACAGGTCGGTGCCGGCGGCGGACTGGATGCGCCCGGCGGGCAGAAAGCCCTGCTGCAGGGCCTGCAGGAAGCGGGCTTCCCAGTGTTTCTGGTGCTCGGGCGGCTCGGCCTGTGCGAGTGCGCGGGCGACGCGCCGGTTGACGTCCAGGATGTTTTGTTCGTCGCCCTTGGCGTACTTCTCGCGCAGCACCTCTTCGCTGATGGGCTGGGCTTGCCAGGTGCTGGCGGCGGTTGGCGGGGTTTGGATGGTGTCGGTCATGGTGGTGGTGGCATTTTGCAGGGTTGCACGACCGCAAGGCGCGGTTGCTGTGGCGAGCAAGGGTAGGGTATCGCCCATGTCACTTGGTTGACCTGCCACAATCCTGCAGCTCGATGCGTCGCGAAGTTTCGTTCTACACCAAAATCGGGCGCCTTGCACGGGCCGGAAAACCATGCACATCAGCAGTTTCGACGACCTCCTGGCAGCGGCGACGCCGTGACCTGCGCACTCGACCAGATGATGGAGTCGATCCGCCAGGGTCGCCTGTCGGCCTACATCCCCTTCGACCGGCAGGGCCGACCGGTGGAGTTCAGCTGAGGGGGCGGGATACCGGGGGCGTGGTGTGGGATCAGGCCGGCGGCTTGGTGTGGGATCAGGCCGACGGCGCATTCGGCTCCGCGGCTGTCCCCCGCCCTGCGGGCTCCTCCTTTATGCCGCTGCGCCGAACGCACCGCCGACCTGATCTGGCAACGTGGTTGGAGTGCCGTTCGCCAGTAGCCGCGGCTGCCGAGAGGGCTGACCGCGTGTCGCTGCGAGGTAAAGGAGGAGCCCGTAGGGCGGGGGACACGAGTCGCGGCACGCGGTCGGCCCTCTCGGCTCGCCAACCAAGGCCCCCATCCGGTGATTCACGACCGCAAGCCAAGTCAGGGCGCCCCAAGACTGAACCGATCGTCATTTTCGCAACGCTCAACAAACGGCAGAAGCAGCAACCGGCAAGGGCACCAGCAGCCTGTCGATCAGCGCACGCACGCTGCGGATCTGGTCGCCGAAGGGCAGGGCCCCGACGCCGCGGAAGAACAGGCCCTTTTTGACGTCGCCGCGCAGCGCCGCAGCCAGTTGGTTGTCGATACAGAACTGTCCCCAACCCTTCAGGCCATCGCGCAAACCGCATTGCGCCAGGCAGTCGAAGTTCTTGGTGCAGCGCGACTTGGCGTGGCTGACAGCCTGCAGCTTGTCTTCGATTTTCAGGTAGGCGCGCAGCCAGGGTGTGCCTACAGCGCGTGCCGGCAGGCCGGCAACGCTGGTGAACTCGACCATGTCGTCGTCGTCTGACTGCGCCAGCACGCGTTTGAACTCGGGGTGGGCGTCGCCTTCCTCGGTCACTGCAAACGGTGTGCCCAGTTGCACGCCCGCTGCGCCCAGGCCCTGCAGGCGGACGATGTCGGCATGGCTGCGGATGCCACCGGCGGCGATCAGCGGAACCTCGCGCTCGATGCCAGCCGAGCGCAGGAACGCCAGTGACTGTGGGATGGCGTTCTCGAAGTCGAAACGCGGGTCGCCCAGGTCGGCAATCCTGGCGGCGCCCAGGTGCCCGCCGGCCAGGCGCGGATGTTCGATCACGATGGCGTCGGGCAGGCGCTTCTTGCGCTCCCACTTCTTGACCAACAGTTGCACACCACGGGCGTCCGACAGGATCGGAATCAGGGCCGCCTGCGGGAAGTCCCGGCCCAGGTCAGGCAAGTCCAGTGGCAAGCCGGCCCCGACGACCACCGCGTCGATGCCGCATTCGAGCGCGCGGGTCACGGACGGCCCGTAGGCACTGACCGCGCGCATGACGTTGATGGCGAGCAGCCCGCGCCCCTGGGTCAACACCCTTGCAGCGCGGATTTCGCGCTCGATTGCTTCGAGGTTGGCCGCGTCGATAACCTGTCGCGTGGCGTCGCCGGGGGGCAGGCCGCTGGTGCGCTCCATCAGATCAGGGTGGTGGCGGCGCAGGTCGACGGAAGAAATCGTGCCGACACCGCCAAGGGCGGCGACGCTGCCCGCCAGGCGGTGGGCCGACACACCAATGCCCATGCCACCCTGCACGATCGGCAGCAAGGTGCGCTCACACAGGGTCAGGGGCCGCAGGCCGCCGTCGTTGAGCGCGTTGGCGCACCACGTGTCGATGCAGGGCCAGAATTCGGGGCTTGTTTTCATGGAGGCGATCTGGCGAACAAGCGCCACTTGCGGAAATTCGCAGCGTAGTGGCATGTTGCCTGTGCGGATCTGAGGCATGTCAAGCTCCGGCCATTCGCCCCGATGGCCGCGGCTGCAGCCGCCCGCCTCAGCGCTCGGCGATGTAGTGCTGCATGGTGACCGACTCGCCTTCGAGCAGGAAGGTGCGCAGGTGGGCTTCGATCTATCGGTCAGCCATCGCCTTGAGGAGCAGCTGCAGGCCTTTGATTTCCTGCCCAGATCCACGCGCAGAGCGCGCAAGGAAGCGCGTCTCGGCGTCAAACTCGGCAAGCATCACGGTGGTCATCTCGTCGATCAGTCGGTTCAGAGGCGTGCCGCGGCTCTTGGCCAGGGCCTTCAGGCGGCGGTGCTTTTCGTCGGGTAAACGCACAGTCAAGGCAGTCATTCAGAACTCCTTCAGGAAGTTTTCGGGCGTGATCGCCCTGAGGTTGGGAAACGGCAGCTGACCCGCCCGCAGATCACGCACATTTCGCGTCACGATCAAGTCTGCAGCCCCGGCGACGGCCAGTTCGACCAAGTGGTTGTCGGACTCATCGGGCAGGTTGGGCCGCCACAGGAAGTAGACCCGAGTCCATTCACACAAGGCCAAGAAGACATCGAACAACGCATCGCGATCTGCACGGTCAAGACGGCAATTCGCAAAAAGAGACTCGCGCCCGAGCACTTCTTCGTACTCTGCCAAAAGTGACGCCCCCATCAATGGCACGATGCGACGCTCAAGGCAGGCCGCCACTACCGCATTGCACGCGCCAACACCTAGACAAGCACCTACGAAGACATTGGTATCAATGACGGCGCGCATGGCGAGATGGTATCAAAAATGCAACCAATATCGCTCCGGCGGAGTTCAAGCAATGGTAGAGCGCCTCAGCGCTCGGCGATGTAGTGCTGCATGGTGACCGACTCGCCTTCGAGCAGGAAGGTGCGCAGGTGGGCTTCGATCTGCTGGTCGGCCAGCGTCGCGCGTGCGCGCTGGTGCAGGTAGTCGGCCCAGGAGGTGACGATGAACCGCTCCACATAGCGGGAAGGGTCGGCCAGGTCGCGGTAGATGCGCCAGAGCGTTGCACCGTCACGCCGGCGCGGCGCACGCATCTGGCTGATCGCGTCCAGGAAGTCCTCGGCGTTCGCAGGCAGGATGCGGTAACCCATTTCCACGGCGATCGGCCCCGCTTCCGGGTCTGGCTCGTGGCTGAGGAAAAGGTCTTCCCAGGGGGTCGCCTGGGTGACCTCGCCGGTCTCGCCCATGCGCAGCGGAAAACGGCGCGCCAGCAAGGGGCCCGATGCCATGCAGAGCGCGGCGACGGTCAGCGCCAGCGACAGCCCGGCCAGGTCCGACAAGGCGCCCCAGAAGGCCGACCCGATGGCGAATGCGCCAAGGGCGCTCAGCGTGTGCATGGCCACGGCACGGGCCCGCACCCAGGGCGGAACGCTGGTCTGGGTGGCGGTGTTGAAGGTGGACATCACGGCCATCCAGGCGCCACCGGCCAGGATCAGCGCCAGGTACACCGGTGGGTCCCATTCGGAGTACGCCGCCACCAGCATCACCAGCGCAAACGTCAGGCAGCCACCGGCCACCAGCGGCTCCAGGCCGAAACGCGTGCGCAGGCGGCCGATGAACAGGCCGGCGATGATGGCGCCGGTGCCCAGGCAACCCATCAGCAGGCCATAACCGGCTGCCCCCAGGCCGAGCTGGCGCTGTCCGATGACCGGCAGCAGGGCCCACAAGGCCGAGCCCGCCGCGCAGTAGGCACCCGCGCGCAACAGCTGTGACAACACGGTGTGCGAGTGCCAGGCGAACCGCAGCGCGCTGAGCATGCCGCCCCACAGGCGCTCCGCCGGCAGGCGCGTGGGCGGGTGCGCCCTGGGCGGAAAACGCCGGATCGCCTGCATCATTACCAGGGTGCTGACCACCGCGAACAGGAAGTTCCAGGCGCCGCCGATATGCAGGAACACCACACCGGCCAGGGCCGGGCCGATCGCCCGGGCTGCGTTGTAGGCGATGCCCACCGCAGTGATGGCCTGCGGCAGGTCATGGCGCGGCACCGAGTCGCTGATCGAGGAGTTCCAGGCCGGCGACAGGAACGCGGTGCAGCTGCCCGACAGAAACACAAAGAAAAGAATCGTGCCGGCCCCGCCGACATGGGCCATCAGCAGCGCAGCCAGCAGCGTGCCCACGGCGGCCTGGATGCCCAGCGCGAGAAGGATCAGCCGGCGCCGGTCGGTGATGTCGGCCAGCACGCCGGCAGGCAGGGAAAACAGGAACATCGGCAGGAACACGGCGGTCTGGACCAGCGCGGCCAGGAACGATGAGCCGGTGAGTTCCACCATCATCCAGGCGGCTGCCATGGTCTGCATGGCGTTGCCGATGAAGTAGATCGTCCCGCTGGCGCACAGGGCGCGAAACTGCGGGTGGCGCAAGGTGCGCCGGATGGTGGAGGCAGGGGGCATCGTGTGATTGTCGGCGCTGCGTCGCTTTGGGTTCATTGCGGCAGCGGCAACGACCCCGTGCTCTTGATCTCGTCCAGGCAGACGCTGGAGCGCACGTTGCTGACGCCGGGCAGGCCCATCAGCGTGTCCATCAGGAACTGCGACAGCGACTTCAGGTCGCGGGCCACCACCTTGAGCACATAGTCAAAATCACCCGTGACCGAGAAACACTCCAGCACCTGCGGCAGCACGCAAATGGCCCGCGTGAATTTGTGCAGGTTTGGGATATGGCCCTTTTCCATGGCCACATGGACGAATGCGACCACGCCCAGCCCGAGCGCACCGGCATGCAAGCGCGTTTCGTAACGCGTGATGACACCCAGTTGTTCCAGCCGACGGTGCCTGCGGTGGCACTGCGACGGCGAAAGGCTGATGGCCTGGGCCAGCTCCAGGTTGGAGGCGCGCCCGTGTTCCTGCAGGAAGGACAACAGCTTGAGGTCGATACGGTCGAATTCGACGTTTTGCAACATATGGATTATTTTCGAGAAATTTGCGCAATTTTATTCGGTCGTGGACCCGTCACCAATCTGCTTTCGCAAGCCTATTCTGGCGGCGCTTCACTACCATTGCTTTGGCAAAAGACCTTTCCGGATCGACCTCGCACAGGGGATACGGTCGGACCGGTCACACAGTGGCACCTGGTTGAATATTGCTTGTATTTCTTTCCGGGCGCATACTTATTCGTACAACATTGGTGACAACGAGGAGTGGTGTCATGTCTGATCCGACCAGCAATCCAATGGGCCTGATGGGTTTCGAGTTCGTGGAGTTCGCGTCCCCGACGCCAGGGGTGCTCGAGCCGGTGTTCGAGATGCTGGGGTTCTCGCGTGTGGCCGAGCACCGTTCGAAGGACGTCTCGCTGTACCGCCAGGGCGACATCAACTTCATCGTCAACCGCGAGCCGCGCAGCGTGGCCTCGTATTTCGCGGCGGAGCACGGGCCCTCGGCCTGCGGGCTGGCTTTCCGGGTCAAGAACTCGCGCCTGGCTTTCGAGCGCGCACTCGAACTGGGTGCACAACCGGTAGAACTTCGCACCGGCCCGATGGAACTGCACCTGCCCGCCATCAAGGGCATCGGCGGTGCGCCCCTGTACCTGATCGACCGCTTCGAGGAGGGCAAGTCGATCTACGACATCGACTTCGATTTCATCGAGGGCGCGGACCGCCATCCGTTGGGCCACGGGTTCAGAATCGTCGACCACATGACGCACAACGTGTACCGCGGTCGCATGGCGTATTGGGCGCGGTTTTATGCGCAGTTGTTCAACTTCAGCGAGATGCGCTTTTTCGACATCAAGGGCGAATACACCGGCCTGACGTCCAAGGCCATGGCCGCGCCCGATGGCAAGATCCGCATCCCGCTCAACGAGGAGGCTTCGGGCAGCGCCGGGCAGATCGAGGAGTTCCTGCTCAAGTTCAACGGTGAAGGCATCCAGCATATCGCGCTGCTGTGCGACGACATCTATGCCAGTGTCGACAGCCTCCAACGCGCTGGAGTTCCGCTGATGAGCGCGCCACCAGCCACCTACTACCGCATGCTCGACGGGCGCCTGCCCGGGCATGGCGAGCCGCTCGACGCCTTGGCCACACGCGGCATCCTGCTCGACGGGAGCACGGGCGGTGGCAAGCGGCGTCTGCTGCTGCAGATCTTTTCCAACACCCTGCTCGGCCCGGTTTTCTTCGAGTTCATCCAGCGCAAGGGTGACGATGGATTCGGCGAGGGCAACTTCAAGGCCTTGTTCGAGTCGATCGAACGCGACCAGGTCGAGCGTGGAGTGATCCAGACGACCTGATGTTCGAGGCGGACTTCCGGTGTGCATTTGGCGAATTCGAGTGGCAGCTTTCGGGCCTTTGCGGGCGTTCGTTGCCTGGTCTTCGTTGGCTTTGGCTTTGGCTTTGGCGTTGGTGTTGGTGTTGGTGTTAGTGTTGGCGTTGGCGTTGGCGCGCGTCGCGGCAAGCGCAGCCCGGCGGGCGCTCATACTGGAGCGGTCGGGCGCTGAACGCGCCGACTGCCCTGCACAGGGCTGGGGGTCAGGTCTTGCATTGCGACATTGCAAAACAAGACCTGACCCAATACTGTTGCTTTAGTTGAATTCTGAGGCACAATCACGCCCGGGTCAACTCTTGACGGTGGTGAGTTATGGCGCGAACGAAGGCGGTACTGGGCTCAGGGGCGAGGTTGAGCGACTACATGTGCGC
>CAMAWD010000099.1 GCA_945861785.1 Rhodoferax sp. OV413
TCGCACCAGCTCAGGGCCTAATTTGGCATCAAAATGGCGCAAACCGTGTTTCATTGCGTCGAAGGCGGCCTGAACGCGGTCGCCCTCACCCTTGACCCCCAACTCGATGTGGCGCCCATGCTGCGGATGGTCCACGCTGGGCAGGCTGAACACCTTGATGCCCTGGAACCGCCGCTCGATGTCCTCCATCAGCGGGGTCAGCGTGGCCTCCATTGCGCCAAACACAATCACTGAAAGCTCTGTCCAGGAACCGCGCTGCGCGAGGTGGGGGTAAAGCGTGTCAAGCACCCATTCGACCATCGGCCAGGCCATCACCGGAAAACCAGGCACAAAATGCACACCCCCCGTGGTGAAGCTGCCGTCCTTTGCCATCGTGCAACTGAAACCCGGGATCTTGTTGTACGGGTTGGGAATGATCCCAGCGCCAATCGGAAACATCCCCATGTTGAGCCGGTGGCGGTTGTCGTCGCGCTCGGGCTCATAGGGAACACCCTGCTCCAGCGCGACATCACGCATGCGCTCCTGTATCAGCATGCGCGCCTGCGGGTGCAACTCCAATGCGACCCCCAGCGCCTGGGCTGCGCACTGGCGGGTGTGGTCATCCGGTGTTGCACCGATGCCGCCACAGGAAAAAACAATGTCGCCCGACACAAACGCGCGCCGCAGGGTTGCTGTGATGCGCCGGGGCGAATCACCGACGTAGTCGGCATAGGCCAGGTGCATGCCCCTGGCCTGCAGCCGTTCGATCACTGCAGGCAGGTGCTTGTCGGCCCGCTTGCCAGACATGATCTCGTCTCCGATGATGATCAGGCCGATGTCGGGGATCGGCCCGCCTGCAGGTGGCGTCGCGTCAGTTGATTGCATGGGGCAATGCTACAACGGGCGCACCTTCGGATGGCGGCAACGGCGGTGGTGGTGGTGGTGGCGGTGGCGGCATGTTCGCTGTCTCGGCGCGAAGGGCCTGCAGGGCCGCCAGGCTGAAGTGGGCGAACCACAGGGCGGAGAACGCAAACACCAGGGTATAGACCCAGACCGCAACCGGAATCAGCAACACAAAGGCAACCGCAAACAACGCGCCGGAGGCCCACAACATGCTCGGAGCAGCGCCAAGAAATCCGGTAAGCACCCCGATGCCAAGCAACCAGCCGCGGTGCCGGCGCAGGAGCTCGATGCGCTCCTGGCGGCTCGCGTGTTCGGCCAAAGCGTCATAAGCCATGACCCGGTACGTCAGCCAGCCCCAGATCAGGGGCGGCAGGATCAGGATCAGGGGTGGCACGAGCCACAGGGGAACAGAAACCACCAACGCGATCATGGCCAGCAAGGTTGAGCCAAGCGACCACACCAGCGCCCCCAGCCAGGAGCCTCCCCGCTTGCGTTCAAGATTCGGGAAGCGCCGTTCGGCCACCAGCGACACCAGGGCTGGTGCCATCAGCAGCGCCACAACCAGAAGCGACACCACGACGATCAGCGGCGTGACCGCAAAAATAACGATCAGCGGCGCGAGCACCGGCTTGAGCGCCCCCGCGCCGATGCCCTGCAGCCAGTCCAGCATTGTCTTGATGATCGCCGATGCCTCCAAGGTGTTGCGGACCCAGTCGATCGCCGGCTCCCAGTAGAGGTACCCCAGTCCAAGCGCCATCGCCACCATCAGGATCAAGGGAAGGAACGACAGCGCGATGACCCGTGGCCGCACGCAATATGCCACCGCGCGCCAGAAGGAATCCAGAAACAGGTTCATGGCGCTAGCATAACGGCCACGGGCGAACGGGTACGATCCGGCCCATGAACCGCGTCGCAGTGCTGGGAACCCAACTGGAGGTGCAGCACATCCGCGCGCCCGACACAGGTCGCCCACGCGCGCCGCTGGTGTTCCTGCACGAGGGCCTTGGGTCGGTCGCCATGTGGCGCGACTGGCCCCAAACGGTCTGCCAGGTGACGGGCCGCGCAGGCTGGGTCTACTCCCGGCGCGGCTACGGCCACTCCGATGCGGTGGCGGATGTGCGCCACTCTGGCCGACTGTTGCCCGATTACCTGCACCGTGAGGCCTGGGAGGTCTTGCCTGCATTGCTGAATGAATTGGCTGCGCCTGCACCGGTGTTGTTGGGACATTCCGACGGCGCCAGCATCGCGCTGCTGTACGCCAGCCGCCTTGCGGCCAGTGCCTGCATCGCCATGGCACCGCATGTCATGGTGGAGGACGTGTCGATCCGCGCGATCGAGGCGGCCCGGCAAACCTACCTCGACGGTGCACTGCGTGAGCGGTTGGGGCGTTACCACGCGGGTGTCGATGGCGCGTTCTGGCAGTGGAACGACATCTGGCTGAGCCCGGGGTTTCGGAGTTTCGACATTCGCGACGACTGCGCCCGCATCACTGCGCCGGTGCTGGCGATTCAGGGCCTCGACGATCCGTACGGAACACTGGCACAGATCAAACAGATCAACCTGCCGCCCCATCAGATCACGCGTGTCGAGTTGCCGGCTTGCGGGCATTCGCCGCACCGCGACGCCCCGCAGGAAACCTTGCAGCACATCACCACGTTCCTGTCGCGGATTGCCTGACTCGGACTTGCCCGCGTCAGGATTCGATCGCGGCCAACTCCTGCGCACCAAGCCAGCACCACTTGCCTGGTGGCAGGTCGGCCGGCAACACCAACCCCCCGATGCGGGAACGGTGCAAGGCCTCCACCCGATTGCCGACAGCAGCCAGCATCCGCTTGACCTGGTGGTATTTGCCTTCGGTCAACGTCAGGCGAAGCTGTTGCTCGCCCACCGCCTCGCAGGCAGCCGCACGCACCGGCTTGGGGTCGTCGTCGAGCACGACGCCCTCGAGCAGGCGGTGCACCTGCCTGTCATCCAGCGGGTGCTTGACTGTGACCTCGTACACCTTGGGCACGTGGTGGCGGGGAGAACTCATGCGGTGGATGAACTTGCCGTCGTCGGTCAGGAGCAGCAGGCCGGTGGTGTCCTGGTCCAAACGCCCGACCGCCTGCACACCCTGTACTGCCGCCTTCTGAGGCCGCATGCGCAACGGCGAAGGCAGGAGGGTGTAGATGCTGGGGTAGGTGGACGGCTTTTGCGAGCACTCGGTGCCAGCCGGCTTGTGCAGCATCAGGTAGGCTCTTTCGTGGTACGGCCAATCGACACCCTGCACCCGAAATCGCAGCCCGCTGGCTCCAAGCTCGGTTGCGGGCTCTGTGCAAGGCAAAGGCTGCGCGTCACCGGTGCCGCTGGCATAGACCTGCACCAGCCCCTGCTGGACCAATCCGGCGCAGACGCGACGGGTTCCAAAACCCTGGGAATAGAGAACATCCTGCAATTGCATGCCGCCGATGATAGTCAAGGCCGGCGCACAGGTTTGCGATCGACTGCCACCGGCAAACCCTGTTCGAAGCGCCGCTGGACCAGGGTCAGCCATTTGCGGCTGTCGCGTGCGGCTTCAAACCTGCGACACCCGCGCATCACACTGCGCCTGCGGTCGTGCAGTGACCCACGCGCCGGGGCCCCACGGCGTCACTGGATCGCTGGCCTGTGCGCGAAAACGATCCGGCAGGTCTTCGACCATCTGCCAGGTGGCCGACAGCCGCCCGAACCCCACACACAGCGCACAGACCGAGCCCAGTTCCACAAGCTCCTTGTCGTTGAAATGCAGGCGCAACTGCGCATACAACGCATCGTCGATCGCCAGATGGTTGGTCGCGAGCAGATCCGCAAAACGCAGAGCAACCCGTTCCGCCGGCGTCAGGTCCGGCGCGTGCTCCGGTTGCTCCAGGGAACACACCAGCTCTTCGGTGACGCCGTCATCGATGCCATCGGCATACCGCATGGCCATGCAACTGCGGCACTGGTTGTGAAAGGCGATCCGCAATCGGACCAGCTCGCGCAGGCGCGCCGGCAACACCGCGAACTGCTTCATGGCTGCACCGAAACGCACATAGGCTTTGGCGATTTCTGGGTGGTGGGCGCGGACACTTGTGGGTCGCAACTCGCGCTCGGACTTGTCGTCCGCACACACCAGGGCTCGCAACTCTGGGTCGAACTCGCCGATGGACAGGGACCGGATTCTTGGCATGGGTTTTCCTATTCTGTCGACTGAAGACCACGAACAACACGGTGCCGGCTGGCGCAATGTTACTGCGGCGCGGCCATGTTGAACCAGTAGTCACATTGCCAGCAAAAAAGTTCCCCTGAAACGGATTTTCGCCGTCAACTATGAAATACGCGTCTGAGGAGTAAGGTCAGTCCGCATAATCGACCGATTACGTCACCCGCCAGCCCATGCCGTCACCCAAGTTCACCTACCCCCTTGCCCTCTGGCGCGACGAGTCATGCCGTAAGGGAAGAACACATTGAATAAGGCTTCATTGGCAAGCTGCAGGGCCCCAAGTACGAGCACCGTTATGCCCGCTGCGTTGAGATGGCCGAGATTGAGAAGAATGATTTCAACCTGAACATCTCGCGCTACATCAGTACTGCGGTGGGTGAGGCCTGTGCCATGCGGCGTATCCAGGTCAGGTCGCGGTGGCCGGCGTCCGCCCCGTCTACCACGCGGTAGTGGTCCTGCCCGAGGCGCAGCACCGTCAGGTCGGCACGCACGCCGCCCTTGGCATCCAGGAGGTGGGTGTAAACGCCCTTGCCCACCGGCGTGTCGCCGCCCACCTTGGCCACACAGATGTATTCGAGCAGGTCGGCAGCATCGGGGCCTTGCACATCGATTTCGGCAAAGTGCGTTGCGTGGCCAACTCCTGGCCCGCTCACAGGGCGCATCCTAAGCCTCCGACTCAAGGTTCACCCTGAGCTCGCAATCCTCGACTGGGCTGGCCTGACGCACAGCATCGCCCAGGGTCGTGGTCCAGAGCCGAGGGGTGATGTACCGGCACAGTTGCTCCGGCCGCTTTCGGTGGTGTGCATCCACCCGCACCGCCACGTACAGGCTGAAGCCGTCGATGTCGGCACACAGGGGGGAGCGGTGCACTCTCGTGCGGCATCGCACCCATGAACAGCGCAGTCTGTGACATCCGGCGCGCACCGCATAATGGGCAGAACCCTCGGCGCTTGCAGCTGCAAGTCAGCCGGTCACTGAATTACAATTTCAGAACTTTAGTAATTCAACGAAAGTGAGCTTTCCATGCAAAGCACCATCACGGCCAGAGGACAAACCGTTGTGCCCGCAGCGATACGAAACCAACTCCACCTGGGCCCCGCTGATCGGCTGGAGTGGATATTGGACAACGGCAGCATCCGTGTTGTGCCGGTGCGATCCAATCCGATAGACGCTTTCAGGGGCCAGGGTAAAGGTGGCGCGACGGCGCGTCTGCTGGCTACACGCAAACAGGATTTGGAGCGGGAATGAAACGCTTCCTGTTGGACACTTCCGCCCTGTTGACACTGCGCGACGATGAGCCTGGTGCCGACCGCGTCGCGGAGGTGCTGGGCCTTGCGAGTAGCGGCAAGGCCAAATGCTTTGGTTGCTTCATCACCCTGATGGAGATCTACTACCGCGTATGGCGCGACGAAGACCGGGCGGCAGGACAACTGGCGTACCAGCAATGCCTGGCCCTGCCGGTCGAGTGGATGTCAAACAGCGAAACATTGCTGGCCAGGTCCGCCGAATACAAGGCCCTGTATCCGCTATCGATTGCAGACGCCTGGATTGCCGCATGCGCTGCGGAGCAAGGGGCTGTTTTGCTGCACAAAGACCCGGAATTCAAACCGTTGCCCGTGATGCAGGAACTTCTTCCGCTCAAGGCAAGAAGACTAGTCAAATAGTTGGGCAGCCCTATGCCTGGGCTTTCTGATACCCACCACCGACGGGCGCGAACTGCGTTTGTCGCGCTACACCCAGCCCAAAGCCGAATACTGCATACTGCTGCAGCGATTGCGGCTGAGCCTGCCCGCGCAGCCACCACCAAAAATATCGGCCGCTCACGCACGCAAACCTGCCAAGGAGGCAGTGCCCGCGCAATGAGGCGCGTGTTGCCGCCGCGCACGCGGCACGCCTGTGGGAACACCTCGTCGATGCGCGCGCTCAAGACCGCGGCTTGACGTTCTCCGCGTCGTACAGAGGCCGATACCCCACCGCCACCACCTGAACCGGATAGACATCCCCGAAGTACTGGATCTGCAACTCGCGCCCCACCTCGCAATACGCATGCGGCAGATACGCCAGCGCAATGTTCTTGCCGATGGTCGGGCCGAAGGCGATGCTGGTGGTGTAGGAGCGCCGGCCTTGGGCGTCGATCAGCGTGGCACCGGTTGCGGGGTCCATCACCGGCAGGTTGCCCAGGGGGTAACGCGCCACGCCGGTGCTGTCGATGTTGTGGGTCATCATCAGCGTGCAGAGGGTGGCGGGCTGGTGTTCGCGCTCGCGGAATTTCAGGTGCGCCTGCTTGCCATGGAAATCGGCAGCCTTCAACTTGGGGCGGGCCAGGTCGCATTCAAACAGGTTGTATTCGGTCAGCAGGTCGGCGTTTTGCAGGCGCAGGCTTTTCTCCATGCGCCGGCTGTTGGCGTAGGTTTCCACACCCACGGGCGTGACGCCCAGGGCATGCAGCGCATCCCACAGGGCCAGGCAGCCGTACTGCGTGGTGGTGTCCGTCACCTTGACGTTGGCGCCACGGTCCTGTGCCATGCGGCGTATCCAGGTCAGGTCGCGGTGGCCGGCGTCCGCCCCGTCTACCACGCGGTAGTGGTCCTGCCCGAGGCGCAGCACCGTCAGGTCGGCACGCACGCCGCCCTTGGCATCCAGGAAGTGGGTGTAAACGCCCTTGCCCACCGGCGTGTCGCCGCCCACCTTGGCCACACAGATGTATTCGAGCAGGTCGGCAGCATCGGGGCCTTGCACATCGATTTCGGCAAAGTGCGAGACGTTGATCATGCCCACGTCTTCCGACATCTTGAGATGCTCGGCGTTCGATACGCGCCAGAAGTGGCGGTTGTGCCACTCGTTGGCACGCACCGGCACCTGGGCTCGCGTCTGTGCACCGGCGGGTTGTAGATCTTGAAGGCGGCATCAAAACAACGGTCGTGGATATATTTCTCGTCCTGCTGGTACGGGCAGGTGCTGGCCACGTCGATGCAGGCATGTATCAGCGGAGCTATCGGATCTTCCGATCGCTTGTCCTCCCCGTCAATGCACCCATCGACGCTTCACCCTGATGCAATTTCTTGTCCACATCTCCTTGCATCAGTGTGTCGGTGAAGGCTGCCAATGCGGGCGACATCGTCCGGTCGTTGCGGGTAATGATTCCCAACTTGGCCATGTCGATGGGCAAGCTGACCGGGAGTATTGCCACCATGCCATAACCGGCATAGTGCTGGGCCACATGCGCGGGCACCACCGACAAGGCATCGGTCTTCGCGAGAAGGGAAGTTGTCGCCAGAATCGACGCGGTTTCAAGGATGTCCGGTATGGCCACGATACCCGCAGCCTGGAATGCCTGCTCGATCCGCCGTCGCATGGGACTGCCATCAGGGTGCAGTATCCAGCGGCAGCCCAGCAGGTCTGCAATCAACAACCTTCGTTTGCGGACCATGGGATGGCCCGGCCGGCCAATCACGCACATCGGCTCGCCTTCAAGTGAATCGATCCGCAGGTTGTGGCCGTAGAAACTATCGGGCAATCGGCCCAGCACGATGTCGAGTTCGCCCCTGATCAACGCGGGCACGAGCAAGTCACTGGTCTCGACCAGGAGCGTCAGGCGAACCATCGGATTGGATGCGTGAAAACGGTTCAACGCATCGGTCAGGATCGTTGGCACCGCCCCCATGACGCTGCCAATGCGCAGCAGGCCGGCAGCGCCCGACGCCAGCGCCGCGATCTCCTGCGTGGCATGGTCGAAGTCGTGCAACACGCCTCGCGCGTAGCGGATCATCGCCGCGCCAAAGACGGTGGGCACCATGCCGCGCGGGTGGCGTTCGAACAACGCAACGCCCAAACGCGCCTCAAGTTGCTGGAGCGACGCGGTCGCTGCCGGTTGGGTGGTGTGAATGGCGGCAGCCGCGCGACGCAGATTGCGATGCTCCTCCAGCGCAGTGAGGAGCAGAATCTGCTGGCTTTTCAGCCGCAGCTGGCGGAACTTGTCTTCAGGGTAGATCGGGCCTTTGGCGGAGTGCATGCTTGATATGAAAAAACAGATCGATACATCAATAACTGCGATTGGACGATTATCGACCGCTGGCCTAACATTCCGGCCATCGTCAACCCAACAAGGCGCACGCTCCTGTGAAAATAACTTCTCTCTCGGTCCAGGACATTCGCTTCCCGACCTCCCGTTCACTCGACGGCTCCGACGCGATGAATGCCGCGCCAGACTACTCAGCGGCCTACGTGGTGCTGCATACCGACAGCCCGAGCAGCCTGCAGGGCCACGGGCTGACCTTCACGATTGGCCGCGGCAACGAGATTTGCGTCGCGGCCATACACGCACTGGAGTCTGCCGTCATCGGCCGCACGCTCGACAGCATCACGAGCAACATGGGAGCCTTCTGGCGGCAACTCACCACTGCAGACAGCCAACTGCGCTGGTTGGGTCCGGACAAAGGCGTCATGCATCTCGCGACTGCCGCAATCGTCAATGCCGTGTGGGACCTGTGGGCCAAGTCGGTCGGCAAGCCCGTCTGGAAGATGCTGGTCGACATGACCCCGGAGCAACTCGTAGCGTGCCTTGACTTCCGTTTTGTGACGGACGCGCTCACCGCCGATGAAGCCCTGGCGATTCTGCGGCGCAATGCCGCCGGCAAGCCGGCGCGCGAACGCGAGATGCTCGAGCATGGCTACCCAGGGTACACCACCTCCGCCGGCTGGCTAGGATACTCAGAGGAGAAGGTCCGCAAACTTGCACGCGAAGGCGTTGCCGAGGGATGGACCCACTTCAAGCAGAAGGTGGGGGGAAACCTGTCCGAAGATATCCGTCGCGCCACCATCCTGCGCGAGGAGATAGGCTGGGAACGCAAATTGATGATGGATGCCAACCAAGTCTGGGACGTTGACGAAGCCGTGGCCAACATGCGCCAGTTGGCGGCTTTCGAACCCTGGTGGATCGAAGAACCTACCAGTCCCGACGACATACTGGGCCATGCACAGATTCGCAAGCGCGTGGCCCCCATCGGCGTCGCGACCGGGGAGCATTGCCACAACCGTGTCATGTTCAAGCAACTCATGCAAGCCGGCGCCATCGACTTCTGCCAGGTGGACGCGGCGCGGCTGGGTGGCCTGAACGAGGTACTTCTGGTCATTCTGATGGCCGCGAAGTTCGGCATTCCGGTGTGCCCGCATGCCGGCGGCGTGGGCCTTTGTGAATATGTCCAGAACATTGCCATCTTCGACTACGTCGTCGTGTCCGCGTCACTGGAGAACCGGGTGCTTGAGTATGTGGACCATCTGCATGAGCATTTCGTCGAGCCCGTGGTGATCCGCAACGGTCGCTACATGCCGCCCAAACGACCAGGCTACAGCATCGAGATCCACGCCGCCAGTCGCCAGCAATACACATTTCCGGACGGCGCGGCCTGGGCATGAAAAGCGCGCTGTCTGAGTCGGGCAAGGCGACGGCCTGGGCGGCATGCCTGCCGTTGGACATGCCTGCGGCCACGCTGGTCGGCCGGGTCTGGATGCCAAGTACAAGCAAGGGGATCACGGGTGGGCCGTGCGTCGCGGCCTTTCGCGAATCAGGCGTTTTTGACCTGTCGATGTACTGGCCAACGATGAGTGACCTGCTGGAAGAGGACGACCCCGCTGCCTGTGCGAGCAAGGCGTCTGGCTCCAAAATCGGCAGCCTTGAATCGGTGATCCACGCATCATTGGCGGGGAACAACTCGCAACCGCGTTGTGTCGCCCCGTTTGACCTTCAGGTAATCAAGGCAGCAGGCGTGACGTTCGCCGCCAGCATGATCGAGCGCGTCATCGAAGAGCAAAGCAGGGGCGATCCGGCGTTGGCCACGCACACACGCGGCCGGGTACTCTCCATCCTGGGCGGAACGCTGTCGGGCGTGGTTCCCGGCTCGGCGAAAGCAGCGGAAATCAAACTTCTGCTGGTCCAGGAGGGCCTGTGGTCCCAGTACCTGGAGGTAGGTATCGGGCCCGACGCCGAATTGTTCACCAAGGCGCCTGTCCTGTCGTCGGTTGGCCTTGGCGCCGACATCGGCATTCATCCGATGTCCGAGTGGAACAATCCGGAGCCCGAGCTGGTACTTGCGATCGACTCTCGCGGGCGGATCAAGGGTGCGAGCCTGGGCAACGATGTGAACCTGCGCGATTTTGAGGGCCGTAGCGCGCTCTTGCTGGGCAAAGCCAAGGACAACAATGCGTCGTGCGCGATCGGTCCGTTCCTGCGTCTGTTCGACGACAGCTACAACCTGGACGACGTCCGGCGCAGCGTCATCACATTGGAAGTCGACGGCTCGGATGGTTTCAGTTTGAAAGGCGAAAGTTCCATGGCGCAGATCAGTCGGGACCCAGCGTCGCTCGTGCAGCAAACGATTGGCGCCCACCACCAATATCCGGACGGAGTGGCACTGTTCCTTGGCACCATGTTTCCCCCGGTTCAGGATCGAGGTGCACCTGGTTGCGGATTCACCCACCATCCTGACGATTGCGTCCGCATCCATACACCGGGGTTGGGCACATTGGTCAATACCGTGCAGTACAGCGACCAAGTCACGCCATGGACGTTCGGTGTGCGCGCGCTGTTTCAACACATCAGCGGGCGCGCATCGGCGCAGGCACGCGCAAGGAGTGTGCTCCAATGATCCCCCGCAAACCCCGCATCGCCCTGGTTCTGGGTGACCCTGCAGGAATCGGCCCTGAGCTGGCGGCACGGCTGCTGGCAGACCCCACGACCAGCGAGGTGGCCGATGTCCTGGTGATTGCCGACCCGCGCGAACTGGCTCTCGGCATGCAGATTGCAGGGTGTCACACCGCGTTATCGACTGTTGCATCGCTTGATGCGGCGCGACGCGGCCATGGCCTCATGCTGCTGACCCACGCAGGGTCCACCCCCCTTGGCTTCAAGCGTGCTGCGAGCACCGCGGAGGCCGGGGCATACGCGCTTGGCACATTGAAGACGGCGCTGGAAGCCGCCACCGCCGGGGTTGTCGACGCGATCCTGTTTGCGCCACTCAACAAACATGCATTGCACTTGGCGGACATGGGGACCGCCGACGAGTTGCACTGGTTTGCCCAACAGCTGGATTTCAAGGGTCCGATTTGCGAGTTCAATGTGCTCGATGACCTGTGGACGTCGCGGGTTACTTCCCACATTGCCCACCGCGACGTGGCAGCGCAGATCACGATCGAAGGCGTGCAGCAGGCGATCTCGCTGCTGCATGATGCCATCCGTGGAAGCGGGATCCAGGCCCCGCGCATTGCCGTCTGCGGGCTCAATCCACACAACGGCGACAACGGCTCGTTTGGCCGGGAGGAACTCGACACAATCGGCCCTGCCGTTCTCAACGCCAATGCGAGAGGACTGCCCGCACTCGGACCGTTTGCCGCGGACACGTTGTTTCTCAAGGTGCAGGGGCCTGGGCGTGCATTCGACGGCGTTGTCACCATGTACCACGACCAGGGCCAGATCGCCATGAAGCTCATGGGCTTCTGGCGCGGCGTGACGGTGCAAGGGGGCCTGCCGATCCCGATTCTCACCCCCGCCCACGGAACCGCGTTCGATATAGCGGGCCAGGGAAAAGCCAACCCTGGCGCGATGCTGCAGGCATTCCAGCTGGCATGCCGCATGGCGGTAGCGCGCCATTGATCCACCCTTTCATTCACCAAGGAGACACACGTCCATGAACCACATATCCATTCTTTCGGTCTGCCTGACATCGCTGTTGGCGGTCGGCACTGCGTTGGCGCAGGAATATCCCCTTGCGAAACCTGTCAAGATCCTGGTCGGTGCGACTGCGGGTGGCGGTACGGACATTCTGGCGCGCATGCTGGCCGACAAGTTCGGCCAGGCAATGAAGCAATCATTCGTGGTGGAAAACAAGCCCGGAGCCGCCAACACGCTCGCCGCGGATGCAGCTGCGAAGGCGCCCAAGGATGGATACACCCTGCTGGTGGCCACCAATACCGGACAGGCGATCGCTCCGCACCTGCTCAAGCTCGCATACGACCCGATGAAGGACCTGCAGCCTTTGGGCATGGTGGTCGTGGTGCCCCACCTGCTGCTGGTCGGGCCCAGCGAAAAGGCCAGGGACACCAAGGAGCTGGTGGCGGCCATGAAGGCCAAACCGGCCGGCTACAGTTATGCATCGGCCGGAATAGGAAGCACCCAGCACATTGCCGGGGAGGCGCTCAACCTGGCCGCGGGTACATCGGCCGTTCACGTGCCCTACCGTGGCAGCAGCGCGGCGCACACCGACCTGATCGGCGGTCAGGTTCAGATCATGCTCGACACCACGTCGTCCGCCATGGGGCAGGTGAAAGGCAACAAACTGCGCGCACTGGCGATTTCCACCCCCAAGCGGTCTGCGGAATTGCCCGATGTGCCGACGCTGCGCGAGGTGGGTCTGGCGGATGTGGAGATCAGCACCTGGTACGGCCTGTACACAACGGCTGGCACGCCCAAGGTCGTTGTGGACAAGCTTGCTGCGGAACTCAAGCGCGCCCTGCAACTTCCGGATGTCCAGGAGCGGTTGCGCAGCCTGGGTGGGATGTCGGAGGATATGTCGATTCAGCAGTTCGCCGATTTCAACCGCAGCGAGTTCGACCGTTTTGGCAAGTTGGTGAAGGCTGCGAATATCAAGGCCGAGTAGGCGCGCCGGTCGACCGTGCGAGCGGCAACCCGCCGCGCGCATATTCCAGGACGATCGCTGTGAAACTGCCCGCGGACCGCCTGTCAATGACTGGCGGTCACATCGTGACATTGCGGGATCGGCTGGCGCTTGGGACCCAGTTGTCGATGGTGTTTGACTCTGCTAGTATTACTTGGTAATACATGGAGATGTCATGCAAGTCACGTCAGTCACCAGCAAGGGACAGGTCACTATCCCGAAGGAGCTTCGGCAGCAACTCGGCATCCGGCAGGGGAGCCGCATCGAGTTTTCGCTGGTCGGCGATCGCGTCGAAATGAAGGTATGGAGTTCGCCTGCGGGGGAGCCGCGCAGCGGGTTCGGCATGGTCAAGAGCCGGCGCGCGGCAGTGCCATCCGACTTCGACCCCGCGACACTGCTAAAGCGATGATCGGTCTGGACACCAACGTTCTCGCCAGGTATTACATCGACGACAAGGCGGACACAGAGGCGATGCGACAGCGGCTGGCGGCTCGGCGCCTCATGGAGTCGGGACAGCCGCTGATGGTGAGCAAGTCGGTAATTCTGGAGCTCGAGTGGGTCATGCGTGGTTATTACGGCTTCGCACAAGCCGAGGTGGCATCGGTGGTCCGGCATCTTCTCGAGCAGCCAAACATCCGCATCGAAGACCGTGATGCAGTCGAGCAGGCGCTCTCCAACTGCGAGGCAGGCATCGATTTCGCTGACGCGCTGCACCACTCCAGCTACAGGTCTTGCGACAGCGTCGCAACGTTTGACGACCGCAAGTTCGCCCGTAGAGCCAAGAAGCTCGGGTTGGCACCCCCTGTAACGGTCGTGCCGCAACCGGTTGCCTGAACCTGGACCGGAGGTGCTTACTCTTGGGCCTTCAAGGCCGTTTTCAAGCGCGAGGCCTTCGACTCAAATGGCACCCACAAAGCCGGCCTCTGTCAGGACCGCGGCTTGACGTTCTCCGGGTCGTACAAGGGCCGGTACCCCACCGCCGCCACCTGAACCGGATAGACATCCCCGAAGTACTGGATCTGCAACTCGCGCCCCACCTCGCAATACGCATGGGGCAGATACGCCAGGGCAATGTTCTTGCCGATGGTCGGGCCGAAGGCGATGCTGGTGGTGTAGGAGCGCCGGCCTTGCGCGTCGATCAGCGTGGCACCGGTTGCGGGGTCCATCACCGGCAGGTTGCCCAGGGGGTAACGCGCCACGCCGGTGCTGTCGATGTTGTGGGTCATGGTCAGCGTACACAGGGTCGCGGGCTGATGTACACGCTCGCGGAATTTCAGGTGCGCCTCTTTGCCGTGGAAATCGGCAGCCTTCACCTTGGGGCGGGCCAGGTCGCATTCGAACAGGTTGTATTCGGTCAGCAGGTCGGCGTTTTGCAGGCGCAGGCTTTTTTCCATGCGCCGGCTGTTGGCGTAGGTTTCCACACCCACGGGCGTGACGCCCAGGGCGTGCAGCGCATCCCACAGGGCCAGGCCGTCCTCGTATTTGAAGTGGAGCTCCCAGCCTTGCTCGCCCACATACGAGATGCGAAAGGCCAGCACCGGCACGCCCTTGATCGCCAGATTGCGCAGGGCCGCAAACGGGAAGTTCTCGTGCGTCCAGGCCGCGGGTTCATCGGCAATCTTCTGGATGGTGGCGCGGGCGTTGGGCCCCCACACGCCCAGGCAGCCATACTGCGTGGTGGTGTCCGTCACCGTGACGTTGGCGCCACGGTCCTGGGCCATGCGGCGTATCCAGGTCAGGTCGCGGTGGCCGGCGTCGGCCCCGTCGACCACGCGGTAGTGGTCCTGCCCGAGGCGCAGCACCGTCAGATCGGCGCGCACGCCGCCCTTGGCGTCCAGGAAGTGGGTGTACACGCCCTTGCCCACCGGCGTGTCGCCGCCCACCTTGGCCACGCAGATGTATTCCAGCAGGTCGGCAGCATCGGGGCCTTCCACATCGATCTCGGCAAAGTGCGAGACGTTCACCATGCCCACGTCTTCCGACATCTTGAGATGCTCGGCATTCGACACGCGCCAGAAGTGGCGGTTGTCCCACTCGTTGGCACGCACCGGCACCTTGTCGCCGTAGACCGCGAGCAGATGCTCGTTGCTGGCATACCCATGTGCGCGCTCCCAGCCGGACAGCTCCATGAAGTAGGCGCCGAGCGCCTTTTCGCGCTCATGGAACGGGCTCTTGAAAATGCCTCGCCCGGCGCTGTAGGGCTCGCGGTTGTGCACCGGCGGGTTGTAGATCTTGAAGGCACCCTCGTAGCAACGGTCGTGGATGTATTTCTCGTCCTGCTGGTACGGGTAGGTGCGGGCCACGTCGATGCGGGCGTGGTCCAGATGGGTGAAGCCATCGGTCATCCAGTCGGCAACCAGCTTGCCCACGCCGGGCGCGTCTTTCACCCACACCGCTTCGGCGTACCACAGACCGCGCACCTTGGACGACTCGCCGATCGAGGGGTTGCCATCGGTGGTGACCTGCAACAAACCATTGAAGGAATACTTGTCGTCGTAGCCCAGTTCGGCCAGGATGGGCGTGAGCTCGATGGCCCGCTCCAGTGGCGCCATGATCTGGTCCAGCTCCAGGTCGCGCTGCGAAGGCGACAACCTGGCCTCTTCTTTTTCGGGCAGATCGCGCGGGTGGCACATGCGCGGGTTTTTCTCTTCGTAGTAGCCCCATTCGATCTGGCCACCTTCGGGCGTCTTGGGGTCTCCGGTGTCGCGCAGGTAGGCCGAGTTGCCCTGGTCACGCAGCAGCGGGTACCCGATGTCCTTGCCGGTACCGGCAAATTCGAGATAGGGCTTGAAAAACGTGAGCGGGTGGTCTACCGGCATGATGGGCAGGTCTTCACCGGCCATGCCCGCAATCAGGCGCCCCCACAAGCCGGCACACACCACCACGTAGTCAGCAGCAATAAAACCCTTGGTGGTTTCCACGCCCTGGATGCGGCCGTTCTCGATGCGCAGCCCGGTACACGCCGTGTTGGCAAACGACAGCAGCTTGCCAGAAGCCACTGCCGCATCCACCAACTCGCCTGCCACCATTTGCGAACGCGGCTTGACCAGGCCCGCATCCGGATCCCACAGGGCGCCCTGGACCATGCTTTCCTCGAGCAACGGGAACCTGGCCTTGGCTTGCGCCGCAGTGATCATTTCCACCCGGTTGCCAAATGCCTTGCCCGATGCCACGCGGCGCTGCAACTCCTGCATGCGCTCGTCGTCACCGACGCGCGCAACTTCCAGCCCACCAATGCGCTCGTAGCGGCCCAACTTGTCGTAAAAGTCGATGCTGTACTTGGTGGTGAAGATCGTCATCTGATCGTGCATCGTGTTGAAGCAAAAATCAGACGCGTGCGCGGTCGAACCCACATCGGTGGGGATGCCGGATTTGTCGATGCCCACGATGTTGTCCCACCCGCGTTCGATCAGGTGGTGCACCACCGAGGCACCCACGATGCCGCCTTGGCCAATGATGACAACTTTGGCTCGTTCAGGGAATTGGGCCATTGGCGCTTGCTCCTGGGGAAATTGGATGACGTATGGGGCGTGTGCCAAAACCGCACACACCCGTGCCGATGGTCGGCAACCGGGCAAAGTGTATTCAGCCCGTGGGTGGGCGAAGCTCCAATTGCGACTGCCGTTTTCGCAATTACGTCGACGCAACTTCAGTTCTACTTTCTGGTGGGCTGGAACAACAAATTCGCGCACCAAGGGTTGCCGCATTCAGGCTGAGGGACTTCAAGCATGGATGGACATTTCAACTCCGATCTTCGGTAATCCCGCCCATGCTTGCCCCCCGACTCGGGCTGACGGTTGATCAAGGCCTTTGTGGGTGCCGAACCACAGTTCAAACTGGCACATCGCGATCCGCATCCGGCGCATCAGCGGCCGGATGCGAGTCATGGCGACACCGGGTGTTTCTGCGGCAGCCATCGGTAAAGCTACCTGGCAGGCCAGAGGGTGATTTTGGGTGCCGGTCAGCCGCCGTTCGTCTGGGCCGGCAATCGACTTGAACCGGCCTCAGCTGCAACAACTTCTGCCGCCCGGCGTGGGATGCTCTGATGTCGAGCGCGGAACTTGGCCCGCTGTCGAACAATAGCGCTCTGGCGTCGTCCCACTCGGGAATTACGTCTTGGCTGGCACCGTCGCGGCCGCTGATGCCACACGAATCGCCCAGAACGACCGGCAAAAATCAGCCGTCGCCGGAGATGCACAAGCGTATCTGGGTCGGAGACAGGTTGTCGTTGCCCTCCAAAAAAAAATAGCTTGTCTCTGCCTCCAGTCTGCCCTGGAAAAAATGTAAAAAAAACCCGCCGAAGCGGGTTGTCTGGGTATTGCTGAAATCAGGTCTGCTTGCGGCGACAGAATCCAAGTCCGGCAAGGCCAAGACCCAAGAGGGCGAGCGATCCAGGTTCAGGAATGTTGGTGCTTAGCGTAGCGCGCAGACCCGTGGAATCGCTGCCAATGTCTCCGTTGTTGCTGCGCACAACGAAATCAACGTAATCACCGGCGTTTAACGCGACGTCAGTGAGGTTGAAATTGATATCGGCTGCAGCGTCGGAAAAAAGCGACGTACCATTTCTAAGAATCTGGTTCAGCGTTGCGCCACTGTGAAGTGACTCCCAGTCTCCGGAGATGGTGTAAACGCCCGCAGTCGGCGTGGTGAATCGGATGACGGCACCATAGATCGGCGGCGTGAACGCGTTCCCTCCGATTCCACCCGGGTGCAACAAGATCTGTCCAGGATCCAGAGCCTCGATGGAGGCATGAATGTTTTGGCTGGTGTTGGCGGTATTGACGACCACCGCGGGAACAACTGCATTGTTGTTGACAAAATATCCTTGGACGTTGGAGTTTCCTAAGAAGCTGTTCGTGTGTTCCGCCGCCGTGAACGCCACAAACGATCCGGGCAGACTGAGGGCTTCGTTGGCATAACCGACGCTGAAAGGCAAGAACGGGTTCGTTCCAGGGACAGAGCCGGCCTCCATGGCCGAAAAAGCAGAGTTTGCGTTGTAGGTAATCAAAGCTGCCGACACCGGCTTGACAAGCACGGCCTGTGCTGCCAATAGCAACGCGGCACCGGTCAATGCCATCTGAGCACGTTTCATCCAGCTGGTAGCCCGAACTGGCGAAAATTTACGGTTCATTTCTTTCCCTTTGGTCTGTGTAATGGGCGGCGGTTATTCGCGAACACTTACATGAGGCCATGAGCACGAACCATGCCGTATTTGCAATTTGTGTTGTAAACAATAGGTTAAAAAAGTTCTTATGCTGTCGATGCCTCTAATCTGTAAATTTTTCCGACAACAGAACTAACACATCCGACCACCATCACCGCAAGGCAAATTTGCCCTTCCAAGAATCTCGCTTGAAAGCATGGACAAAGGGGACGCTACCCTTTTTTCGCTATGCTTTGGTTGTGCATCGCTCAGGGGGATCGTCCACAATCAACGCGACGATCAGCTTCGAGGATGTACGTGGCCTACATCGCCGAACACGTGCTGGGCCTGCCGCAGTCCTTCTGAGAGTAGGCGCTACAGAAGCCCGCATTGCCATCCATTGACCTAGGACTCGCATGACCCGCCCCCTTGACGGCATTACCGTAGTATCTCTTGAGCATGCCATTGCTGCGCCGTTCTGCACACGCCAACTTGCCGACCTGGGCGCGAGAGTCATCAAGGTTGAGCGACCCGGCGCAGGTGATTTTGCGCGCGCCTATGACACCCGGGTCAAGGGCCAGGCTTCGCATTTTGTCTGGACGAACCGCTCCAAGGAAAGCTTGACGCTGGACCTCAAACAGCCCGGTGCCCTGGCGGCTCTCAAAGACCTTCTGGGAAAGGCCGATGTGTTGGTGCAAAACCTTGCACCCGGTGCGGCGGCGCGAATGGGGCTGGGGTTCGATGCGCTCAGCCAAGTCCATCGCCGCCTCATCGTGTGTGATATTTCGGGCTACGGCGACGATGGCCCTTACCGGGACAAAAAGGCCTATGACCTGCTGATCCAGAGTGAGGCAGGGTTTCTCTCGGTAACAGGCACGGCCGAGGCGCCAAGCAAGGCAGGAAACTCGGTCGCCGACATCGCAGCGGGGATGTATGCCTACACCAACATCCTCTCTGCACTGTTGTTGCGCGGGCGCACAGGCAGGGGCTCGCACATTGATGTGTCCATGCTGGAGTCACTCAGTGAGTGGATGAGCTACCCACTGTATTACGCGTTTGAGGGTGCGCCGCCTCCACCGCGTACGGCAGCTGCACATGCCAGCATTTACCCCTACGGTCCATTTGAGGCCGGTGATGGCGCCACCATCATGCTGGGTTTGCAAAACGAGCGTGAATGGAAGGCCTTCTGTGACGTGGTGTTGCAAAACGCCGCGCTCGCTGTTGACCCGCGTTTTGACAGTAACGCCCGACGCAACGAACACCGTGAGGCACTCGGGACAATCATTCTTAGCTTGTTCGCCACGCTCACCGCCGCGCAGGTGGTGGCGCGGCTGGACGAGGCCCAGATTGCCAACGCCCGCATGAACGAATTGGCCGACCTGTGGGCGCACCCCCAACTGAAGGCGCGTCAGCGCTGGCAGACCGTGGGCACACCCGCAGGCGACATTCCCGCCCTGTTGCCCCCAGGCCGCAACAACGAGTTTCATTACCGAATGGGGCCGGTGCCGGCCGTGGGCCAGCACACCGATTCGATCCTGCGGGAGTTGGGGCAAACGGAGGAAAACATTGCGGCCTTGCGCGCCTGCGGGGCGATTTAACTTGTTTGACAACTATTTTGACAGCGGAATGCCAATATAAAGCACCGGTTGCAGGCCCTTTTTATTAATAAGAAATAAGAATTTCTCCATGACCTCTCATAGCGCCCAACTCGCTGCGTTTGCCGCTGAACTGCGCTTCGCCGATATTCCAGACCCTGTCATCCGTAAGATCGAAGATTTTCTGGTCGACTGGTTTGGCTCCGCTGTGGCGGGCCATGGTTCACGCCCCGTGGAGAGCATTACCCGATTTGCACTGGCCATGGGGCCACAAGCTGCGCTGGGGTGTGACGTGCCAACCACCGGCCTGAGCGAAGTGATCACCCGGCGTGTCTGGACCAGCCCTTACCTGGCCGCCATGGCGGTGGCGCAGGCCTTAGGGGCCAGTGGCAAGCAGCTATTGACCGCCGCAGTGGCGGGTTACGAAGTGGGCATTCGCGTCGGTGAATTCCTGGGGCGCTCCCACTACAAGGTATTTCATACCACCGGCACGGCGGGTACGCTGGCATCGGCAGCTGCCGTGGACGCCATCTGGGATTTAGCAGCGTGGCCGCGCGTGAATGCGCTGCTGGCATCGCGTGCATAAATTATCGGACAGGCATTTCAATCCTCTGAGCCCCCGTATCGCACCTTGGAGAAGCTATCAACCCCCATAAAGACTCTCACCTTGCCATCATCATGGATTCAAGAATGCAAAACACCCCGGTGGATGTCGCGTGGTGCAACAGGGCAACTCTGCGCATGCGCACCTGGTGCGTAACTCCGATCCGCCGCTCAGTGCTTCAAATTCTTAGAGCAATTGGCCTAAGTGGAAATCTACGCTAAGGCGTGGTTCAAAGGCTTCCGCCAGACAGGAAAAACCTCTCATGAGTACTTACGAGACACTCGCCATATCCGAGCACAGCGAATTCGTATGCGTCGTGACGCTGTCGCGTCCCCGGGCAGCGAATTCTCTGAACACGCAGATGGGCAAGGACCTGGTTCATTTCTTCGAGGCAACGGCATTGGCTCCCGGAGCTCTAAGGTGTATCGTTTTGACCGGCATGGGCACTTCCGCGTTCTGCGCAGGTGGCGACTTGAAGGAACGGCTTGGCATGACCGATGAGACATGGATGCGGCAGCATGCCGTGTTCGAGCGCATGGCGCGGGCCCTATTGGCATGTCCCATACCCATTCTCGCAGCCGTGAATGGGGCTGCATACGGCGGCGGTTGCGAAATCGCTGCTGCCTGCGACTTCATTTACGCGGCCGAGACCGCGCGATTCGCGCTCCCAGAAGTCACACTCGGCATCATGCCCGGCGCCGGCGGCACTCAGAACCTTCCACGCGCCATTGGCCAACGGCGAGCCAAGGAACTAATTTTGACCGGCAAGCCGTTCAGCGCGCAGCAGGCACTGGACTGGGGACTGGTGAACCAGATCTACCCCTCGATTGAACTGCTGCCGGCGGCAATAGAGGCCGCCTCGGTTATCGCGGCCAATGCCCCGACTTCAATCCGGCAGGCGAAGCAGGCGATTGATCGCGGAATCCAGATGTCGATCTGGGATGGCTTGGCCTTCGAGATCGAAGCCTACAACAGAACGACTTCGACGGAAGATAGACACGAGGGTGTTCGGGCTTTTGACGAGAAGCGCAAGCCTGTCTTCAAGGGCATTTGAGTGGGTCGACTGGCGTTAATTCCAGTTTGATGCGCTGGCCAAGGGCGGCTGCAGCACCCGGGCAATTCGATTGCTCAACACCGTCCGGTCCTCGTGCGCACCTGTTCGGACACCTTCAGATCTCAGCGATATCGTGACATGCGATTGAACCGCCGCCCGCGATTCGCCGCAGCGAACTGTCTGGACCAAGTTGTTGCGATTTGGCCGTGAAGTCGATCGGTACGCTACGGCAGGAGGCGGTGACCTTTCAGACCAGATCTGGACTGCGTGCATCGCTTGTACTAACAACAGACGATTACGCTCACACAACGAGGTGCCGCCATGGCTGCCATTGCATCTTTGCCAACTGCCCGTTCTGCCCGCCTGGGCTTGCGCGCCACTCCGGAGCAGGAAGTCGTGCTGCGACGCGCGGCCGAAGTGGCCCACAAGTCATTGACCGATTTCATTCTTGACAGCGCCTGCCTGGCCGCTGAGCAGACTTTGCTCGACCAGCGCCTGCTCATGGTCTCCGGCACTCAGTATCGGGCCTTGATGGATCTGCTGGAACAGCCAGAACAACCGAACGAGGGGCTGCGCGATCTGTTCTCTCGCACAGCCCCGTGGGACAAGGCATAAGCCGCCGGGCCGCTCCCAAGGCTCACACTGCAGTCCGCAGGGCGAAGGTAAACCAGTGAGCTTGTGCGGCCCAGAACCTCTGGGGTTGCACCATCGGCTGGAAGGATTCGACTGCGACAAGCCAGCCCTGAACGACTGGCTGTTGCGGCAGGCTCGGCAAGCCCAAGGCAGCGGATCGGCCAAGACCTTCGTGGTCGCCGATGGCGACAGCGTAGTGGGCTATTTCAGCTTGACCGTCGGCCAGATCGATATCCTGGAGGCTCCTGAGCGTATCCGCAAAGGGATGGTGCAGTACCCGGTGCCAGTCGTGATGCTGGCACGCCTGGCGGTGTCGCAACAGGATCATGGACGTGGCATCGGATTTGGTCTCCTGCAGGATGCCATCCGCCGTACGATGCAGATTGCAGAGCAGGCCGGCATCAGGGCGATGCTGGCCCACCCCATCGATGATGAAGCGGCGAAGTTTTACGGCAAGTTCGGTTTCATCGCATCACCGTTGCGCGACCAGCAATTGCTGTTGCTCCTCAAGGATGCCCGCCGGTCGGTCCGCTGAGTCAGGGGTGCACACTTGGCCAAGTGGGTTGGCCATCCATGTCTGCCGTGCGCGCGAACCAACCATACGAAGTGCCGGCTATGGCTTGAATCTATTGGCTGCCTGATACTGCAATCGAACCCGCGTCCCTCATTGCTCAGGCAATCTGCTTCGTCATCTCTTTGATTACGGTGTGCAGAATAGCTCTGAGGCAACGGGATTCGCCTGCCATCGTTGCGGAAAGTTCAGGGCGCGCATGGACGATTTGGGCATTTTCGGCTTCGACCTCGGCATACAACGCTACAGCCTCCGGCACAGCGCGACCGCGCAGGTTTTCAAGCAGGCGCTCGGCCGTGCCCTTGGCCAGATTCAACGATGCGCCAGCTTCCAGTAGCACATTACGATTGATGTCCGAGAACTGGCGCATGCCCAGTATCGGCCAAGCCAACTGGGTTTGTGGGGGCCAGCCTTTTTTGTCGAAAGCGGGCGTGTCATACGTGGTGACGCTAAGCAGGTCATAGTGCGGGGCCAACTGAACGCCCTCATGGGAGACCAGGAAGCTCAAGTTTTTCAGGTGGGCGTCACTATTACCGACGAGCACATTGAACACCAGCCAGCCAAAGAGCCGCGATCGCGCCACCGCCGGGCTGCGACAGGCTTTGGCCAGCGTTGCCAGATTTTCCATGTTGCCCTGGCTGTATTTGAAGCTGCGGTCCAGCCCCAGCAGCTGGCAGGCGTCGATCACATGTCGGCGTTGCCAACCTTGTTCATCTGGAACTCGGTCAAAGCGATCAATCAGATACACCGGTGAGGGCACGTAGCGACGATGGACAACGGGCACATCAAGCCCTAGCCGCTTGGCCAGCCGCATCACGAACCATTCATTGATCACGGAATGGGGGTAGTCCTCATCCAGGTGATCAGGCTTCAGGATATGGGTGGATGGCGTCGCGCCTGCAGGTTCAAACAGCACGCCACCTCGCAGGACTACTGCCAGTTTATGCTGTGCACCGGCCAGCGACATGCGCTTGATGGCAGCATGCGCCAGCGGTGCCTTGGGCAACTGGCGGATGCGCGCTTCCAGGCCATCGTCCGGCAACGGACGCAAGGGCTCGGCGGCCTGCGGCGCTGCTTCTGGCGGCAACAAGGTCACCGACCCTGCTGATTCCGCGCCGTACCAGGCCAACAAGCCGAAGGCGTCTGCGGCCGCCAGCTTGGCATCTCCGGCCAGCAGAACACGTTGCCCTTCTTCCGGCAACAGGTTATCGAAATACCACTGCACGGGGCGCTTGCTTGCGCCGTCCAGCAAGAATTCTGCCGTCAGTGGAAGATGCGGACTGAGTGCGAAGCACTGGGGGTTGCCCAGCCAGTCTGCTGCGTATCGAAAACTCCAGAGGCCGGCCATTTCTTGCAAGGTGCCGACTTCCATCTGATTGATCGATGCGCGCAAAGACCGGCCGTTCATGGCTTGTCCCTGCTGTTCACTGAATCGTTCAAATAGGCGGCCACGCTCTCGGGCACATCCACCATGACTCGGACGCCCAAGCCCTCTAGAACTTGAAAGAGCTTGCCCCATTGCACTGATTCGCTGCCGCGTTCGATCTTGCCCAGGAAGTTCTCGCTGACGCCGATGCTGCCCGCTGCGTCGTCCTGGCGAATCTTCTGTGCCTTACGGCTGGCGCGCACCACCTTGCCGATGGCAGCTGCGTTGTCGATGGGTATCTTTATGACAAATCCTCACATATGTGAGGATTTTGCACCAAGATGGCACGTTTGGCAAAAAATCCTTTTGATCGTGCGGATTTAATGTGTTCGTCGTCTTGTTTGGACGAAATCCTCACGTTGTTCAGGATTTTATTCAGAGATCAAAATTCGCCTGCTGCCGCCCTGGCCAAGACCCGTAAGGGCTTCAAATGCGCATCGCCGAGACCACAACCAAGAAGCGGCTGTCCTTCGCGCAGTTCGAGCGCGAGGTCACTGGCGAGCGGATCCGCGACAAGTTTCAGCCGCCCCGTGTGAATCCCGTGTGAATGGACACCGTTCGAGTGCGGTCGCTCGCCTGCGGAATTGAACCGCCGTCCGCAAGTGATCACGCACTGTAGCTCGGCGCCAGGGGAACGATGTAGCTCACCAGCGTGCCAGGTGGCATCAGCGGCGAAAGCTGCTGGTACTCGCGAACAGCGGTTTCAGGCTCCAGGGCCAGGTACAGGGCCAAAACGCCTGGTCGGTTCGCCCGCCCACCGTGTACCGCCGCGCCCGCGCCACTGGTGGGCACCGTGGCCCACCGTGGCGCATGCATGCGATACGCCGTGACCGGGCCCCAGCTCGGTCAGGATCATCCCGCCGTGCCAGCCTCGATAGACGCCACATAACGCAACAGGCCATCGGCCTTTACCGATTGGAAGATGTGCGACTTTACGGGTTGTCATGCCGGGTCAAAACCGCAGCCAGTTCATGACAAATACAAACCATTCAGAAAATCTGGCACGGCGACGGTCTTGCCATCGAAGTCCGCAAGCAACCCGTTGATTTCATTGGGTATTTTTCTTGGAGTTTGTTTTTCATACCGG